>JANJTM010000031.1 GCA_024711125.1 Rhodothermales bacterium | reverse complement strand
CCGGCGCCGCAGGAAACGCACGCGCAGCGCCCGCATCGTCTCGCCCGCGAGCTCCGAGTAGACGAGCGCGAGCCATCCGCCCACGATCGAGAGCGCCAGCGTCGTCAGCACGACGAGCACCGGCAGATCGGGAATCGACGGAAACCACTCCCGAACCCGGTGGTGCACGAAGAGCGCGCCCACGGCCGCGAACGCCCACGTGAGCGGAAACAGGATTGCTCCGCCCAGCATCTTGACCGTCGCCTCGTCCTTTCGAGCGCCGGAGACTGCCCGCGTGATGGCCTTCAGCAGCCAGTACGGCCCCGCGTTGACGAGGAAGCCCACGACCAGGATGGGCGGAAACAGCAGGTACACGGCCACCACCTGCAGCAGGAAGAGCGCGACCAGCCACGGGGAGACGACCTTCGGCGCGGCGCCCAGCTCGTGGTCCTCCATCGCGAGGCTGCGCAGGCAACGGTCGTAGCGCGCCGTACGGCCGACCAGGTCGCGCACCCGGTCCGGCGCCGAGACCCGCCGCGCCTGGAAACCCGTCCAGATGCGCTCGTACGCCAGGCGGGCCTCGACGAGATCCGGATCGCGGTGCTGTCCGCCCGCCCTCGCCTCCATTTCCGCCCGGATCAGTCGACCGGCGCGGTGGATCAGGTGGTGCGTCTCCCAATCCTCGGTCGCCCCCGTCACCTGCGTGAGCCGGGCCTCGATCAGCGCGGTCAGCCCCTTGACGGCCGCGCGGTGCGCCGTCTCGTCCGCCCCGGGGTCGATGTCGAGCGCAGGCGGCAGCGGCTCCGGCGGGTGGAACGTCACGAGCACCCGCGAGCGGAAGACGTTCTTGCGGTCGTAGTGGAGCCCCACCGGGACGATCGCGGGCGGCGGCGAGCCCTCGGGACGCAGTTCGCGCGCCCGGTAGTACAGGCGCGCCGCGCCCGTCTTGACCTCGGCGAGGTACGGGTCGTCATGGCTGACGCCCTCGGGAAAGAGCGCCGAGAACGAGCCCCTCGCGAGTTCGTGCGCGAGCGCATCGAGGCTGCGCTCGTTGGCCGCCTTCTTCTCGGCCGCCGGCATCCCGGCGACGTCCGAGGCGCGGTAGATCGGAACCACGCCCAGCTTCCGCATCAGCGTGCCTACCAGGGGCCACGAAAACAGCCCGTGGCGCGCCCCGAAGATCACCTGCCCCGGGAACGACACCAGGATCAGCGCGGGATCGATCAGCCCGTTGGGGTGGCCCGCGATGAACAGTCCGCCCCGGTCCTTCGGCAGCCGCTCCAACCCCTCGACGGCGATCTCGAGGAAGAACAGGCGCAGGAGACGGTCGATGAAACCGCGGACGGTCCGGTAGGCGGGGGGCATGGGGGCGGCGGCTCTTCAGCGCGGCCAAGATCCGGCACGGCGGGGTGCGGACAAAGCAGGTGGCCTGGAGGCGCACTTCGATTCCGACGCGGTGGAACGGAGGTATGCCGTTCTGTCCGGGCCCGGCCCATGCATGATCCACCAGGCCGACCGGCCTCCGTTTTGGGGGCGGCGAAGTGGAAAAATGCCCCCTCTTACACTTCCCAGCCCAAAAAACCGACGCGGAAGTGGAAAATCGGCCCCGATTCCACTTCCGGGCCCGAAAAACCGACGCGGAAGTGGAATATCGGCCCTCTTTCCACTTCCGAGCCCAAAATTCCCCCGCGGAAGTGGAATACCGCCTCATTTTCCACTTCGGGGGTGCTCCCGCCAGTGGTGACTTGCAGGGTACACGCCACTCGACGATGGTCAGGGTAATTGATCGCGAGCCCCGGACATCCCGAACCGGAAGCAGCTCCCCGCCTGTTTCCGTCGCACCGCCGATCCTATCATGGCCCCGCACAACGAGCGCACGACATGGTCTCCCGCCGCGACTTCATAAAGACCGGGGCCGCCGCATGGGGTGCTGCCGCGCTCGCACCCCTGGCCGGCTGTATCAGGCCAGGCGCCGCGCACGGCCTCTCGATCGCCGAGTTCGCCACACCCCCGCTCGCGGCGCGGCCCATGGTCCTGTGGTCGTGGCTGAACGGCTACGTCGACCATGCCCAGCTCACGCGCGAACTGGAGGAAATGGCGGCGAAGGGAATTCGCGGTCCGATCATCTGGGACGTGGGCGCGATCATCGACCCCGAGGGCATGATTCCGACCGGTCCGGCGTTCCTGGGGGAGGAATCGGTGGAGGCGATCGGGCATGCGCTGGACGTCGCCTCCCGGCTCGGGCTCGAAGTGGGCCTTTTCTCGTCGAGCAGCTGGAACGCCGGCGGTCCGTGGATCGAGCCCAAGCTCGCCAGCAAGCAGCTGGCATGGGCGGAACACACCGTGCAAGGCCCCGGGCGCTTCGAGGGAGCACTGCCCGAACCGGAGGGCGTCGTGGGCCCTCTCACCGAAGTGGCCCTCCTCGCCGTGCCCGCCGACGCCTCCCGGGGCGAAACGGCGAACCTCTCCGGGCACGTAAACGCGGAAGGGCGCATCGCCTGGGAGGTCCCGCCGGGCGAATGGACGATCCTGCGGTTCGTGTGCGCCGGCACGGGCCAGCCGCTCGAGATCCCGAGCCCGGCCTCCAACGGCCTGATGGCCGACCACCTGAGCGAGCACGCGACCGATCGACACTTCGGAACGATCTTCGACCGCCTCGCCCCGCTCGGCGACCGCCTGAAGCCGATGCGGCTCATGATGCTCGACAGCTTCGAGGTGTGGGAGCGCCCCGACTGGACTCCGGGGTTCGAGGAGCTCTTCCGCAAGGAATTCGGCTACGACCCCGTTCCGTACCTCCCCGAGATAGCCGGGAAGACGATCCACGCCCCGGAGGTCCGCGAACGGTTCTTGCACGACTACCGCGTGCTCGTCTCGCGCATGATGATCGGAAACCACTTCGCGCGGTCGGGTGCGCTGCTCGAGGGGCAGGGCATGAAGGTGCTGTCTGAGGCGGGACACGGGGGGTACCCGCGCGTCGATCCGCTCCAGGCCCTCGGCTCCGCGCATATCCCGATGGGCGAGTTCTGGAATGGAAGCCAGTTCTGGGTCACGAAGGAGGCCGCGAGCGCGGCGCACATTTACGGACGCACCGACGTCGCGGCCGAGGCCCTGACGGGCTGGCGCCACTGGAAGGACGGCCCGGCCGAGTACCGGAGATTGTACGACATCGCGTTCTGCGCCGGCCTCACGATGGGGGTCTTCCACACGTTCGCCCACAACCCTCCCGAGGCCGGCAAGCTAGGGTTCGCCTACCACGCGGGCGAGCACTTCAACGTGAACTCGACCTGGTGGGACCAGGCCGGTCCGATGGTCGAGTACCTCGCGCGGTGCAGCCACCTGCTTCGGCAGGGCCGCTTCGTCGCGGAGGCGTGCTTCTACTACGGAGACGACGCCCCGGGCCTCGTCCCGTCGCGCCGGATCGACCCGAAGGTCGTTCCGCGGCACCCCGAGGGCACCTGCCAGCACTGCGGCCGCCCCATGCCCAACCGCGTCGAAAGCCTCGGGCCGGGCTACGACTACGACTACGTGAACCGGGACATCGTCCTGAACGACCTGCGGGTACGGGACGGGCTCCTCACGCTGTCGAGCGGCATGGAGTACCGTTTCCTGGTCATGCCCGACCGGGACGACATCGCGCTGCCCGTGCTGCGCCGCCTCGACGAACTGGTGCGCGCGGGCGCGACACTCGTCGGACGCCCGCCGCAGCGCGCCAACAGCCTCGAGGGCTACCCGGAGTGCGATGCCGAGGTGCAGAAACTCGTATCCGGGATGTGGCCGACGGGAGACCCGGCTATCCCGCGTGCGGTCGGAAAAGGCCGTGTCTACGGGGACGTCCCCCTGCGCGGCATCCTGGGGAGCCTCGTGGTGCGGCCCGATTTCACCGTGGAATCCCCGGATTCGCCGGCGATCGACTACATCCACCGCCGCACCGAAAACGAGGACGTCTACTTCGTCACCAACAGCGCCGACGAGCCCGTGGACGCCGAGTGCTCGTTCCGCGTGGACGAGGCCGCCGCGCCGTCCTTCTGGAATCCGGTGGACGGAAGCGTCACGCCCTGCCCGGTCTACCGCCGCGAGGACGGCCGGACCCGCGTTCCCATCCGCCTCGCGCCCGCCTCGTCGATCTTCGTGGTGTTTGCCCGCGACAGCGAAACGGAGCACGTGGTCGGGATCGAGCGCTCCGACACCGGCGCAGCCGCCCTCGTCGTCCCGGACCTGGAAGTCCTCGACTGCTCGGCCGGGCGCGTTCGCATCGAGGCCCGCACGGGTGGCTCCGTCACGGTCCGGACGAACAGGGGACGCTCGGCCACGCTCGACGCCCCGGCCCCTCCGCCCGACCTTCCGATCTTGGGTCCGTGGACCCTGCGCTTCCCGGCCGGACGCGGAGCGCCCGATCGCATCGACCTGGACGCACTGGGGTCGTGGACCGAACTGGAGCCCGAGGGCGCGCGCGTCTTTTCGGGCACGGCGGTCTACGAGACCACGATCGACGTGCCGGCCGACCACGTGGGCCCGAACCGCGTGCTATTGCTGGACCTGGGAAGGGTGGCGGAAGTCGCCGAGGTCGCCATCAACGGCGTGCCCACGGGCCTTCTCTGGTGCCCGCCCTACACGATGGACGTGACCGACAGGGTCCACGCCGGCACGAACCGACTCGAAATCCGGGTCACGAACGTGTGGCACAACCGCATCGTCGGCGACCTTCGCTATCCCGACGCGGGCGAGTTTGCCCGCACGAACATCAAGAACCGCTTCCGCGCCGAGATGGAGCTGCTTCCGTCGGGGCTGATGGGCCCGGTGGCGCTGCGGGCGGTGGTGGTCGCGGAGGGGAGGCTGGGGTGACGCAAGCGAAGGGGTCAGGGCGTGTTCACGCTTGCGGGTGCCGCCCGGGCCGGCACGTCCTGATCGCCGGAGCCGGATCGGAGCTGAATCGTCCTTCAGAAGGGCGCCGAACTTCCATTTGGGGCCAAAATCGAAGTTGAACACCCTCCAAACCGGCGCCGAACTTCCATTTGGGGCCAATATCGAAGCAGAACACCCTCCAAATCGGCGCCGAACTTCCATTTAGGGTAGGAATCGAACTACCGCGTGGAAGTGGCGAGAGGCTGCAAAGAGGCGAGGATGCGGCGCGGACCGGCCCCAAGAGACCCTGAGCCGCGCGATCGCCCGATCTGACCGGATCCACAACGCGGCGCGAAGCGGAGAACGCCCGGATTGGTCAGCGCCACGCGTAGGCCCCTCGAAACCCCTACTCGTAATCGTGCTCGAAATACTCGATCCCGCGCCCCGGGTCACGCGACCCCTTCTTGGCCGCGATGCGCTCGGACAGACGCTTGGCGAACACCTCGGCCGGGTCGTACCCGTAGTGGCGCAGCAGGTGGTTCATCGCGATCACCTCGCAGAGCACCGTGACGTTCTTGCCCGGGGTGATGGGCAGCTTGACGAGCGGAAGCTGCACGCCGAGGATGTCGTAGGTCTCGTCGACCATGCCGAGCCGGGTGTACTCGGTGTGGCCGTCCCACGGGTGCAGGTTGATGACCATCTCGACGCGCTTCTGGAAGCGGATCGCCCGCACGCCGAACATGGCGCGCACATCGACGAGGCCGAGGCCGCGGATTTCCATGAAGTGCTGCACGAGGTCGGTGCCCGAGCCCATGAGCACCGATTCCTGCTTCTTGGTCACGATGACGACGTCGTCGGCGACCAGCCGGTGGCCGCGCTCGACGAGGTCGAGGGCGACTTCCGACTTGCCGATTCCCGGTTTGCCCATGATGAGCAGGCCGATGCCGTACACGTCGATCAGCGCCCCATGGATCGACTGCTGAACCGCGAACTGGTCGTTCAGGAAGTCCTGCAGGACCGACATGAAGTCGGTCGAGGGCATCTTCGTGACGTAGACGGGCACACCCGCTTCGGTCGCCTGCGCCACCTGTTCCGCACCGAGCTGGTTCGACTCGGTCATCACGATGCACGGAATCGCGAAGGCGACGAGCTTGGCGAATGCCTCGCGACGAGCCTGTTTGTCGAGGTGCCGCAGGAAGCGGCACTCGGTGTTGCCCAGGATCTGGACGCGCTGGAACGTGAAGAGCTCGAGGTAGCCGGCCAGCGCGAGCCCGGGCCGGTGCAGGTTGCTCTCGGTCACCAGCCGGGTCGAGGCATCGACGTCGTTCACCGAGCGAAGGTCGACGCCGACCGTGCCCCGGAGCTGGTCCACCATGAACGAGACCGGGATCGACTCCTTCTTGAAGAGGCTGGGTTTCCGGGCCATCGGATCAGGGCACCTCGATCTGGTCGAGGACCCGCTGGACCACGTCCTCGGGGGTGATTTCTTCGGCTTCGGCCTCGTACGTCACCGCGATGCGGTGGCGCATGACGTCCATCGCGATGGAGCGCACGTCCTCGGGGGTCACGTAGGCCCGGTGCTTGAGGAAGGCGTGGGCGCGCGCCGCGAGGTTCAGGTTGATGGTCGCGCGGGGCGACGCTCCGTATTCGATCAGCGGCTTGAGTGCGCCGAGCTTGAACTTGTCCGGCTCGCGGGTGGCGATGACCAGGTCGACGATGTACTTCTCGACGCGCTCGTCGACGTAGAGGTCGTTGAGCACCGCGCGCGCCGACAGGATCTGCGCGGGCGTCACGACCGCCTTCGCTTCGTCCTTCGTGCCGGTGCGAGCCATGCGGCGCATGATTTCCAGTTCCTCGTCTCGCGTCGGGTAGCCGACCTTGATCTTCATCATGAAGCGGTCGACCTGGGCCTCGGGCAGCGGGTACGTGCCCTCCTGCTCGATCGGGTTCTGCGTGGCGAGTACCAGGAAGGGGGGCTCGAGCGGAAAGGTCTTTTCCCCGATCGTGACCTGGCGCTCCTGCATCGCCTCGAGCAGCGCGCTCTGCACCTTCGCGGGCGAGCGGTTGATCTCGTCTGCGAGGATGATGTTGGCGAAAATCGGCCCCTTCTTGATGAAGAAGCTCGACTCCTTCTGGTTGTAGACGAGCGTTCCGATCAGGTCGGCCGGCAGCAGGTCGGGCGTGAACTGGATGCGCTGGAAGTGGGTGCCGATCGCCTTGGCGAGCGAACTGACCGTCAGGGTCTTCGCGAGACCCGGCACGCCCTCGAGCAGCACGTGACCGTCACCGAGCAGCCCGATGAGCAGTCGCTCGACCATGTACTTCTGTCCGACGACCACGCGGCCGATCTCGCCGAGCAGCTGGTCCACGAAGGCGCTCTCGCGCGCGATGCGTTCATTGACGGCGGCGATATCGAAATCGGCCATGGATGGGGTACGGGGCTTAGGGTAGGAACACGTCGAGTTCTTCGCGGAATCGGGCCGCGAAACCCTCGCGGAGGCGATCGAGGAACGGAACGACCGAGATCGGCAGGCCCATCAGGAGCACACCGTGCGGCTGTTCGCCGAGCTGGCACGCCCCGTAGATCCCTTCGAGGCCCATCTGTTCCGCCTCGGCGACGAGGAAATCGGTCCGATCGACGGTCGCCCGCCACTCGCTGCGCCTGGCCGAATGGGACATCAGCAGCAGCGCGCCGAGCATCTGCCAATCCTGCTTGCGCACGGCGGTGACCATTCGCTGCACCCGTGCGTTTTCGGTGACGAGGTATTGGACCACCGGGCGCAGGCGCCTGGGAGCGGCGGTCAGCGCGCGCTCGAGGTCCTTGTGCTGCAGGTCGCGGAACGACGTGAGTTCGTCGAATCCGCCGTTTAGCAGGGCGGCCAGCGCCTCTTCCGCACGAGCCTTGCGGGTGTGGTCGCTGTACGCGCGCAGTCCGCGAACCGGCGAGGTCCCGAGCACGGCCCAGGCCGGACGTTCCGCGGGAGGCACGTCCATCGTGATGCGCTCGAGGGTTGCCGTGTCCACGAGCACGAACGCGTGGTCTCCGATGATGCTCGCCGCCTGGACGTAGGCGTTGCTGAATGCCGCGCCGGTGGCCGCCTCGAGCGCGTCCACCTCGCTCGTCACGAGGTCGTCCGCCGAAATGGCGAGCGCCCGCAACGCGAGCACCGCGCGCGTGGTCGCGACCGCGACGGCTGCGTCCCTGCCGGGTCCGATGACGGGGGGCAGGTTCGTCACGACGGCTGCCTCGACCGGCAGGTTGTCGTCCATGACCCGTCTCAGGCACTCGGCGGCGACTCTCACGCACGGGTCGGCCAACCGTGACAGGTCGCTCGCGGCGGTGATCGTGACCATGCCCGGCACCTGGTCGCTGACGATGCGGGTCTCGCCTGACGACGAGGCGCGCAGGGCTACCGCGGCCCCGTGCGGAAGCGAAAGCAGCAGCGCGAAGCCGTCGAAATAGTGCGTGTGGTCGGCCATGAGGCCGATCGCACCGTGCGCGAAAGCCGCTTCAGCCGGCTCGCGCGCGGGTCCGAGGCGCTCGTAGAGCAACGCGTGGGCCCGGTCGGTCAGCTGGTCCGGCCTGAGCCTTTCCTGCGCACGCATCCGGTTCAGCGCGTGCAGGAACGGCTGGACGAAAGACGACGGCGTGGCCGTGGAATCGGTCGGGAACCGGATGGGCACAAAAGCTGGCGAAAAGCGGAAAAACGCGGAATCAACCTTGCAGGCTATGGGCTTATGCCCAGCAATGCAACTGCGCCCAACCGGAGGGGATCGATTTGGGAAATCTTCATGCCCCGAGACGGTCCCCGGGGCGTACCCGGTAGCCGCGCACGAAGGCATCGGCATCCATGCGGCGCCGGCCCTCGGGCTGGACTTCGACGAGGCGAACGGCCCCCTCTCCGCACGCCACGATCACGGCGTCGGATACCGAAACGACCGTTCCCGGTGGTGCGGCCGGCGGTGAGGTCACACGCGCCGTCCGATAGATCTTGAGTTCGCCCTGCGCCCACCGCGTCCAGGCGCACGGTACGGGCGAAAGGCCGCGAACGAAGTCGTGCACGCTCCCCGCAGGACGGGTCCAGTCGATGCCCGCCTCCTCGCGGAAGACCTTCGGTGCCGGACAGGCCAGTCGTTCGTCCTGCGGTATCTCGCGCACCGTACCCGACTCGACGAGGCGCACCGTCTCGACCACGACGTCCGCTCCGAGATGCATCAACCGTTCGTAGACCTCGCCGGTGGTATCGTCCGGTCCGATGGGAAGGCGTCGCTGCAGGATCATGTCGCCCGTGTCCACGCGCTCCTTGAGGAAGAACGTCGTCACACCGGTTTCGACGTCCCCCGCCATGACCGCACGGTGAATCGGCGCGGCGCCCCGCCACCGGGGAAGCAGGGATCCGTGGAGGTTGAACGCGCCGAAGCGCGCCTCGGAGAACACCTCCGGCGGAAGGATGCGGAACGCCACGACCACGATCAGGTCGGCATCCAGGGCCCGGACGTCGGCCGCGAAGCCGGGGTCCCTCACCGATTCCGGTTGGAGAATCGTCGGTACGCCGAGACGAAGGGCGGCCTCCTTGACCGGAGTCGGCGTGACCTGAAGCCCACGCCCCCGGGGCTTGTCGGGACCGGTCACGACCGCGACCGGGGCATAGCCGGCTTCGGACAGGGCTTCGAGCGACGGGACCGCGAAGTCCGGCGTGCCCATGTAGACGATGCGCATGCGACGACGGGAGAGACAGCCCGTTCTGACGCGGCCGGCGGCCGCGCGTTCCGATCAGTACAGGCGCGTGCGCTCGTCCCAGACGGGTACCAGCAACTGGTAGTCCCCGAAACCGGTCTTGTCGACGAAAACGAACTGCCGGCCGAGCCGCTGGTAGACCCAGATCTCGTACGGCTCGTAATCGAAGGAGTGCGGCTTGCGCTCGATGTAGTCGGGCTCGCCGAACCGCACCATCACGAAACCCCGGTCGGTCTTCCACCCGTCCTCCGAGGTGCCGTACCGGCGGTTCGCATAGTTGACGCGGTAGTAGTACTCCTCCATCATCTCGTTGCGCCGCGTTCCGGGCGAGGGATCCCTGCGGTCCCAGAACGCGCGGAACCGGGCCGATCGCTCCGACTCGGTGGGCGCCTCGAGGATGTACGCGATGTCCTTCTTCTTGGCGATGTACTCGAGCTGGCTGATCGCCAGCTCCAGGTTCTGGGTGGCGGCTTCGAGCCCCGACCAGCGGACCGAGAACGCCACCGACGCCTCGTCGAGCACCGCTCCGGTCCCGTCCTCGATGCTCATCGTGAGCACGTACGAGCCGACCCGCGGATCGTCGAGCGTGATGGGGCTGACGTGCTGGCTGAGTCCCGACCCGAGCGAGACGTCGTCGGTCCCGGTGGCCACCACCTCGGCCCCCGCCGACGAGACGATCGCACGGGACAGTCCGGCTGTTTCCGGACCGTTGTCGCGCTGCAGGCGGCTGACGGTGTGCCGCAGCAGGTACCTGCCGGCCCTGCCCGTATAGGCCTCGAAAAACACCTCGAAGCGTTCTTCGTCGGTCGATACGACACCGTCTGTCCGGGGCACGAAATTGAGCGTCTGCCGGTCGTAATCGTCGACCAGGGTCAGGTCGCTGATGGCGGTGGGCCGGTTGAAATCCCGCACCCGGATCGTGAGGTCCCGCACGTAGGTCTGCGCCGCGTTCCGGTCCTCGACCTGCACCGACAACTGGTATACCCCGGGGCGCAGGGCCAGCGACTGGGTCGTGAACGCAGAGGCTTTCGCCTCCCGGGTATCCCGGAACGCCACCACGCGCGCGCTGCCGTCCCAGACCCGGGTCTCGACCGGAACGCTCGTCAGCCGGTCCCCTTCACGGGCCAAAGCCTCCACGGTGACCTGGTAGTCGGCCGTGAACCCCGATATCGAATTGACGAACCGCAACCGCTCGTACGGGATGCGAACGTACACGTCGACCCGGGTGGCGAGCGATTCGCCGGGTCCCCGTCGCGCCACGGCATCCACTTCGAACTCGGGTACGACGGCGGCCGCGGGCTGCGAACGGACCGAGGGCGGCGGCGAAAGCATCCAGACCAGGCCCATGAGAACGAATGCCCACCGCCGCGACAACGGGCGGAAAGACGTCCTTCGGATGGATCGATGGCGATGCGTCATGGCCTCCTGCTGCGAAACGCCCCGGCGGATGGTCCCAACCGGCAACCGGCCCAATATCGCACTCCCGGCGGACCGTTGGGGAGCCCCCGGAATCGGACGGTCGATTGCCGTCGTTGAACGGTCGAGCCCGCCGTTCGAACCGGGACCGTGCGTACCCGATCGGCCCGGTCCGGCCCGTCAGCCGTGAAAGAGCGCGTCGACGAACCTCCTCCGGTCGAAGACCTGGAGATCCTCGATGCGCTCCCCGACCCCGATGTACTTCACCGGGATGCGGAATTCGTTCGAGATCCCGATCGCGATTCCGCCCTTGGCCGTGCCGTCGAGCTTCGTGAGCACGAGGCCGGTAACCTCGACGCTCTTCGTGAACTCCTCGGCCTGCCGGATCGCGTTCTGCCCGGTCGAAGCATCGAGAACGAGCAGCACCTCGTGGGGAGCGTCAGGGATCTGCCGTTCCATGACCCGCTTGACCTTCGACAGCTCGTCCATCAGGCCGCCCTTCGTATGGAGGCGGCCGGCCGTATCGATGATCACGACCTCCGTATCGCGGGCCTTCGCCGCGGCGAGCGTATCGAAGGCGACCGCGGCAGGATCGGCCCCGTGGCCCTGCTTGACGATCTCGACGCCGGCCCGGTCGGCCCAGATGTCCAACTGCTCCGTGGCGGCGGCGCGGAAGGTGTCGGCGGCGCCGAGCAGCACGCTTTTGCCGGCCTCGCGGTAGTGCCACGCGATCTTTCCGATCGAGGTGGTCTTGCCTACTCCGTTGACGCCGACGACCATGATCACGTGCGGCCGGTTCGGGAGCGGAGCGTCGAAATCGGCCGGAAGGCCGCGGTCGTGCGCCTGGAGCAGGCCGGTTATTTCGTCGCGGATGAGACCCTGCAGTTCGGCCGCCGAAACGAAACGGTCCCTGGCCACGCGCTCCTCCACGCGGCGGATGATCTCGACCGTGGTCTTGACCCCCACGTCGCTCGTCACGAGCGCTTCCTCGAGCTCGTCCAGCACTTCGGCATCGACCTGGTCCTTGCCGCGGACCAATCGATTCAGCTTGCCGAAGAGGCTCGTCCGAGTCTTTTCCAGGCCTGCTTCCAGGCTGGCCTGTTCGGCCTCTCGGCGCTCTTCCTTCTTGAAACGGTCGAAAATGCCCATGGGGAGACGGCGTGGTTCAGCCGCCCTCCGACGCCGGGGGCAGGCCTGCCGTTCCGCCCATTCTGCGTGAAGCGAGGGCGATGAATCGCACGACGTACCGGAGGAAGGAGTACCCGAGCAGGCCCGTGGTCGCGTACAGACAGAACCGCATCACCTCCGGGTCGGCCTTCAGGATCGCCGCGAGCACCGTGATCGCGATGGCGGTGACGGCCACCTTACCCGACCAGAGGCTCGACGGGACCTGCGTCGTCATGCGGAGAATCACCATTCCGCCCAGGAAAATGACCACGTCCCGCACCAGGATGAGCGCGAGGAACCACGCCGGCAACGAGCCTCGAAGGGTAAGCGCCAGCACCACGAGCCCTCCGGCCACCTTGTCGGCGAGGGGATCCAGGACCTTGCCCCAGGCCGAAACCGTGTCGGACCAGCGAGCGACCCGGCCGTCGAAGTAGTCGGTCGCTATCGCCAGCAGGACGAGGGCCATGACCCAGAACAGGGGTCCGTCCACGAAGAGCAGCCAGACCGCCGGCAGCACGATGACCAGGCGGAACATGCTCAGCACGTTCGCCAGCGTCCAGAACTTGCCGAGGCTCGAACGGATCGGTATGGGGTGCTCGTCGGGCATCGCGGGGAGATCGTCCCGCAAGATACTACGCGCGCCCGTCGCGACGCGGACTTCACGCAGCGCCGGCGGGCCCCGACCCGCCTACGCGCCCGGTCGCGGACGGAAAAGCCCGACGGCCCCAAGGGCCGGCACCGTGACCGATGCGCGACCCGCCTCGTCGACCGCGACCTCGGCGCCCGGGCACGATCCGTCGGGCGCGGCCGGCCCCTGCGCGGCGTCGCACCAGGTGCCGGCTTCCAGGCCCGTGTCCAGGGTCACCTGCCACGCCTCGGCCGAACGGTTGAAGGCGGCGAACCCGCTCGCGCCGCGCGCGAACGCGAACCGATCCGGGCCCTCGGCCGCAAATCGCTCCACGGCTGCGCCCCGCACGGCCGCCTCGAATCCGACGAACCCGGCGATGATCGGACGGCGGTGCTCGCAGATCCACTCGGTTCGGCACCCGATCCCGTCGTCGCCGTGAACGCGCGCGATCGATTCGCCTTCGCCCGTCGGAGGCCCCTGCGAGCCCGATTCGAACGCGTAGCTCGACATCACGCGGGGACGGCCGCGCCCGGACGCGAGCGTGTAGGCCGATGCGAGATCGTAGAGCGCCCCGTCCTTGAAGGTCAGAACGCCTTCTCCCACGCCGTGCCCACGCTGGTTGTCGTGGTTCGACAGGAAGACCACCGCCGAATGCGTCGGGTGGGGATCCGAAGCCCAGAATTCCGGGCTCCCCAGCGTGGCCAGGGATTCGCCGCGGAACACCCGCGATACCATGGGGCCGTACGTGAAGTTGATGACGGGCGCGATGGGCAGGTAGTACCCGATCCAGCCGCCGTGGGTGACCTCCAGGGCGGCGTACCGGACGCGGGCGTACGCCAGGATCGCCTCGAGGTCCTCGGGCGACAGGTGACGGGCGGTGTCGACGCGGAATTCCGTCACGCCGAGCGACACGAGGTCGGCCAGGTAGGCGCCCACCTTCTCCCGGACGTCGGGTTGCGACGTATCGAGGTCCGAGAGGTCGACCAGCTCGCAGTTCCAGACCTGCGCGGGGTCGTCCCAGTCGGCGATGTTGTCGTCGGGCGTGAGGCCGCACCGGTGGAAATCGTCCGGCGTGAAGAGCCCGGGATAGTCGTAGGATCCGAAGGTCGTGCCCGCCGTGCCGCGCCCGGTGAACGTCTCGGAATCGTGGCGAAGGTCGGCGTCGGCCATGTGGTTGAGGATGACGTCGACCATGACCTCGACCCCGGCGGCCCGGCAGCGGGACACCATGTCGGCGAAGGCCGCCCGATCCCCGGAGCGGGTGTCGAGCCGGTACGAGACGGGCTGATACCGCTCCCACCAGGGTCTTCCCACCACGACGTGGTTCTCGACGACCGGCGACACCTGCACGGCGGTGTAGCCGGCGGGCCCGAGAAACGCCTCGCATTCCTCGGCGACGTCGGGCCAGGTCCACTCGAAGAGGTGCACGATCGTGCCCGCCGCGTCGTTGCGCGGCGATACCGCCTCCGGATCCACGGGCGGAATCGCGGGGGGTTGCGGCGCGGGCTTCGGGGAGCAGGCCGAGAGGGCCGCGACGAGAACCAGGAAGCGTTTCATGGGGATCGGGATCAATGCGCGCCGCCCGCGGCCTGCGACGTCGCGCCGCCCGCCTCGTCCTTGACGAAGGTCCAGGCCAGGGCCGAGACCGCCAGCGTCGCGGCGCAGATGATGAAGATGAGGCCCTTGTCGGCCGTCCGGCTGACGGCTTCGCCCACGCCGAGGCTCGCGACGAGCTGGGGCAGCACGACCGAGAGGTTGAAGAGGCCCATGTACATGCCCATCCGCCCCTGGTCGATCTTCTGGGACATGATGGCGAACGGAAGCGACACGATCGCTCCCCACCCGATGCCGGCGACCGCCATCAGCACGTAGATCGCCATCGGGCTCGAGCCGAAGAAGAGGATGCCCACGTAGGCCGCCGCCATCAGGGCGAGGCTGCCCCAGTGCGTACGTACGCGCCCGATGCGCTCGGTGATCGGTTCGAGCAGGAGAACCGGCACCAAGGCTCCGACGGCATTCAGCACGAGGAACGAGATCGATACCACGCGACCCATTTCGTCGTCCCCGACGCCCGGCATGCGGAATTGCACGAACGCGAACATGTAGATGAACATCGTCTGTACGCCGACCCACGTGAACGAGTGCGCGGCGAGCACCTTGCGGAAACCGAGCGCCCCCGCGGCCTCCTTCGACAGCCCGGCGTCCGAGGCGAACAGCGCCTCGGCCATCAGCGCGACGGTCGCCGCCAGGCACAGTCCCTCGACCCAGTACCCGCCGACCTCGATGCCCGACAGGCGCACGGTCATGCCGTAGACCGCGTAGGCCAGGAATCCCCACAGCGGACGGATCGCGCGCAGCATTTCGCCCGCCGACGCCTTGCGCTCGGCCGTTCCGCCCCCGTTCCCTGCGAGCTCCTTAGGCTCCTCGATAAAGAACGGGGGTATGATCGAGAACAGCAGCACGAGGCCCGCGCCCAGGTAGATCAGCGCAACGTTGCCCCAGATCGCGCCGATGGCGTAGGCGAGCACGCCGAACGTGCCCGAGATCGTCTGCATCCACGTGTACCCCTTGGTGCGAGCGACACCTTCGGGGGTCACGTCGGCGATCACCGACCGCGTCGGGTTGAAGCTGACGTTGATCGCGAGATCGAGCGTCAGCGCGACGGCGATCGCGACGCCCAGGATGCCTTCGGCCCCCATCGCCGCCGAGATCACGTCGATGCTCGGAAGCGCGAGCAGCATGAGGGCGGCCAGAACGCCGCCGACCAGGATGAAGGGTCGGCGCCTTCCGCCCCAGAACCAGACGCCGTCAGAGATGACGCCGATCACGACCTGCCCGAGGATGCCGGCGATCGGACCGGCCGCCCAGACAAGGCCCACGTCGTGGATGTCGAGCCCGTATTTCGTCGTCAGGATCCAGCTGAGTGCCGAAATCTGCACCGAGAGGGCGAATCCCATCGCGGTGGCCGGAAGGCTCAGCAGGACGAAGAAGGACTTCGTGAGCCGTTGCTGGATGGCGAGCATGGAGGCGTCGGTTGGAGGGATGGCGGGGCGGGCGGTTCACTCGACCCCGGTGCGCAGGAAGACGCGCCCCTCGCGGGGCGCCAGCGTGAAAGCGACCACCGAGCCGGGTTCGGCGGACGGGGTTTCGCCCGGCCCTCCGGCGGTCGAGAAGATCGGGTACAGGCCTTCGCCGTCGCCGAGGCCGAGCAGCCCCACGGTGAGCGTGACGTCGACGGGCTCGTTCGAGCGGTTCAGTGCCACGACGAGCCGCTCCTCCTCGAGTGTCCGCGCGAAAACCACCGTGTGCGTGGCATCCTCGGCCAGCAGGAAGTCGGCCGATCCGGTTCGCAAGGCCGGGTGGGAGCGCCGAAGGGCAATGACCGAGCGGTAGTATTCGTGGAGTTCGGGGTCGAACCGGACGGGTGCGGCGCTTGACGGTCTTCCCAGGGGGTCCGAAGCACGATCCTCGAAGGGGGTGTCCGGCCACACCATGGGCGAACGGTCGTCCGGATCGTCGGCGCCCCACATGCCGGCTTCCGTCCCGTAGTACACCATCGGCGACCCGACCCACGTCATCTGGAAGAGGGCCACGAGGCGCTGCACGGCCCGTTCGTCGGCCGTCGGCGGCCGCAGCAGGTACCCCGGGTCCTGGGCCGGCGTCGAATGCGGACCCCAGTCGTAGTCGAACCAGACGGTCGAGTCCTTGCGCTGGTAGGGCAGGCGCCGGGACGCGTTCACGATCATCGACGCGACGCGCTCGGTGTCGTGCGAGTCGACGAGGTTCTGCATGGCGAACGCCACGGCGGGCGGATGCGCCGCGCGCCGCTCGTCGAGCGCCCGCGCGAACTCCGTGGGCGGCATCCGGTCGTCCACCAGGAACCCCTTCACGGGGAACGCGAATCCGTGGTAGTTCATCGAGGCCGAAAAACGGCCCTGCGCCACGAAATCGGCGGCTTCGTGCCAGATCTCGGTCACGGTATACGCGTCGGGGTTCAGGCGGCGCACGTGGTCGTTCCAGTCGGCCCAGAACCCGATGGGCACGTCGGCCGCCACGTCCAGGCGCCACCCGTCGATGCCGTCTGAAGGGTCGCCGTCGCCGTTCGGATCCATCCACCGGGCGGTCGCGGCGAAAACGTACGCTTTCGGACCGGGAGCGAGGTCGAGCGAATCGGCCGTGTCCGCGAACTCGGGCAGGGACTTGGCGCCCCACCAGCCCTCCCAGTCGAACTCGTTCTCCGGGGTCGCGGGGTCGTCCCAACGCAGCACCTTGAACCAGTCGACGTACTTCGAATCGCGTCCCTTTGCCCTCAGGTCGGCGAACGGCGGGAAGTCGCGGCCCACGTGATTGAACACGCCGTCCAGGATGACGCGCATGCCGCGGGCGTGAGCCTGCCGCACGACCTCGAGCAGCAGCGAATCGGCCGCGGTCCAGGCCCATTCGCCCGACGCGAAGTCCTCGGCCGCGATCTTCGCGAAGTCGCCCTCCGGGTCCGGTCCGAAATACGGGTCGACGTGGTGGAAGAGGTTTCCGTCGTACTTGTGTTCGGATCGCGCCTGGAAAATGGGATTGAAGTAGATCCCGGTGATGCCCAACGTCTCCAGGTAGGGCAGCCGGTCGATCACGCCCTGCAGGTCGCCCCCGTACCGACGCTGCCGTACCGCGCGGTAGAAATCCGGGTTCAGCTCCCGCTCCCAGTCGGCGCGATCGTACCAGTCGCCGCCCCAGGGCGTCGGCGCCCACGACGCGGGCACCCGGTCGGCGTTCGGAAGGCTCTCCCGCACGGGGTCGTTGGTCGGGTCCCCGTTGCGGAATCGCTCCGGGAAGACCTGGTACCAGATCATGTCGGCTGCCCAGGACGGCACGGTCGAGTCCGGTTGCACGGGCTGCGGCTGTCCCGAGGAGCACGAAACGAGGACCAGGCCGAGCGCGATCGAGGCGGCCGCGGCCCGCAAGCGTGTCAGGAGGCTCATTTGACGAGGACCAGGCTACGGGTGCGCACCTCGGCCCCGGCCTGCAGGCGCGCGAAATAGACCCCGGACGGCAGGCTCGACGCATCGAACACGGCCTCGTGACGGCCGGCCGGATGGAGGCCGTCGGCCAGGGTGGCTACCCGGCGCCCGACGGCGTCGAACACGTCCAGGCGGACGGGACCGGACGCCGGAAGTTCGAAGGCCAGGCGTGTCACCGGGTTGAACGGATTGGGCCAGGCCGCTCCCAAATCCACCGACCGGGGCAGTTCGCCGGGCTCCCCGCCCTCTTCGACGCCGGTGTAGACGGCGCCGTACGGCAATGCGGGCAACGTGGGTGCCGTGTACCCGGGTGCCGAGGACGTGATGTAGACCACGGTTTCGTACGCCGGCACCGTGATCGTGAAGGCTCCTACGTACGCCCGCACGGTGTCGGCGAAGACGTCGTAGTACGGGATGGGGCCGTCCGTCGACCAGTCGAGGGCGGCCTTCGGGTTGATGGTGACCGTGACCGGCCTGTTCTCGAAGTTGACGGCCACGACGGCATTCTCTTCCGGATACGGCCGGACGTAGGCGTAGACGCGGTCCTGGCGCACGGCCACGCCCTGGTAGATCGACGTCACGCGCTGCGTCCAGAACGCCGGAAAGCGCGTGCGCACGTGGGCAAGCCGCTGGTACATCGCCGCGAACTCCCCGTTGCGGGGCGTATTCCAGTCCACCACCGCCCGTTGGTCGTAGTCGCTGCCCGTTCCGAACGCGACTTCCTGGCCGGCGTAGACCATCGGCACGCCGGTCGTGGTGAGCAGCATGCCGGCGAGCGGTTTGGTGCGATCGAGGTTCGTCTGGTGCACCCACGCGATACGCGGCTCGTCGTGGTTCTCGAGGAACCGGAAGAAGCGGGCGTTCGGACCCGGCCAGAAGTTGCCGTTCGCGATGCGCGAATGATACCCGGAGAGGTCGGCGTACGACCCGCGGATGCCGCTGAAATAGAAGGTCCAGTCGTACGCCGCGTCGAGACCGCCTTCGACCGGGGTTCCGAAATCGTCGTCGGCATAGTAGACCTCGGTGCCGCCGCCGGTGCCCTCGATCTCGCCGAGCAGCCACGCGTCGGGCCGGATGCGCTTGACGAGCTCGCGGATCGGACGTCCGAACCGCTCGGGACCGTACCGCCGCCACGGGCCCCAGTACACGTCGAACCGCCAGCCGTCGATCGCGAACTCGTTCATCCAGTACGCGACCACGTCCAGCATCTCGGCCTGCAGCCCGTCGTCGTCCCAGTCGAGGTTGGCGAGGTCGCCGAACCCGTCGTACTTGCGGTAGAAATTGGCGCCGCCCTCGGTCTGCCAGATCTCGGGCAGGTTGGCCCCGCGGCCGTCGAGTCCGCGGGCGTGGCTGGATGGCGTCGTCTGGAGGTAGGAGGCGAACGGCCCGCCCTCGCGCAGGCTCTGCACCCACGGGTGCACCGGGGAGACGTGGTTGGGCGTCCAGTCGAGGATCACGCGGAGGCCCAGCTCGTGGGCTCGGTCGACGAGCGCCCGGAAGTCGTCGTTCGTCCCGATCGTGGGGTCGACCGTGTAGAAATCCTTGATGTTGTACCCGCCCGAGACCGGGTCCATCGACTGGTTGTGCATGATGGGCATGAACCAGATCGTGTTGAAGCCCATCGCCGCGATGTAATCCAGCTCGGCGGTGATCTGGTCGAGCCGAGGTCCGGGGCTCGCCGGCGTGCCCGCAGCCCGCGGTCCGAAGGTGAGCGGAAACACCTCGTAGACGACGGCCTTCTTCGTCCAAGCCGCGTTTTCAGCCCATGCCATCGTGCGCGCCGTGCCGTCGTCCCCCACGAGGACCGCGACGCGCTGGCGGTCGGTCAGGGCTCCCGCGGTGATCGCGACGTCGACGAAGATCTCGCCCGGTCCGGCGGCAGTTCCGGTGGCTTGCAGGCCGGCGGCCGCGAATCCGGATACGGTGGTGGTCGACAGCCGCTCGTCCACGGTGAAGGTCGCGTCCGGGGACGGCCCGGCGCCCGTCGGCACGAGGTCGATCGTGAAGGCGAACCCGGTGCCCGACACCGCCGGGTCGACGAGGAAGGCCTGGAGCGGATGCGTGCGCCGTACGACCTGGAGATCGGCCGTCCGGTAGGTCGCGCCCTCGACGGTCGCTTCGAGCGCGAACACGTTGGGCCCCACGACGAGCGGCACTTCGGCCGTGATGGCCCCGTTCGTGACCGGCGCGGTGCCGATCGCATTCCCGAACGCGTAGACGGTCGCTTCGGTGACGGACGGATCGACCGAACCGTCCAGCCGGGTGACGCTCGCCCGCAGCGTCGCCGTTTCGGTGAACGCGGTGAACGGCCCGGTCAGCCACGCGATGGGAGGCTGGAGCGTTCCGATCTCGGCCCGCATCGTGCGCCCCCCCGCATCCGTGGCCTCCACGATGAACTGCGCGCCGCTGCGCACCTCCCGGTCGAGTCGGTAGCGGAAGACGCCGGTCGCCGCGTCGAAGTGCGTGAGCCCGTCGGTGCGCACGACGCCGTTCACGGTGTAGGTGATCGCGGTGATCGGCTGCGTCGAGAAGAGCCCGGCCGAGAAGTGACCGACGAGGCCCACCGAGGCGCCGGGTTCTTCCGCCGGCTGGAATACCATCGGGTCGACGACGTCGAGGACCGAATTGGAGTTGTTCGACGGGTTGGTCAGCGGATTGAGCGGGTCCGACAGCCAGGTGCACTGCGTGCCCGACGTGTTGCGGTGGACCTGGATCTTGTACTCGAGACGGGCCCCGAGCGGCAGGGCGAACGTCTTTGCCCAGTAATTCTGGAAGCGCACGAACTGCATCTCCGACACGTTGCCCGCGGCGATACAGTTCGACGCGTTGTACGGCTGCCCCCAGTTCGTGAAGGAGCCGGACTGGCCCACGATCTGTCCGGGCACGAACGCCCGCTCCACCACGCCGGTCGGAAGGTAGCGGAAGGTGACGTTCAGCGTCTGCGCCTGCGCAGGCAGCGCCGACAGCAGGAGGATCAGCGGGAGGGTGTAGAACCGGGCCATGCGAAGGAGAAGCGGATTGCCCCGAAAAGCGACCGGGGCCGGCACGCGCCCTGCGGCGCGCACCGGCCCCGGCGCATTTCGTCAGGCGATGGGGACGAAGGCGCTTACTTGATGAGCACCATCGTCTTCGTGATCGTCTGGTGCGGCGTCTCGAGGCGGTACAGGTACGTGCCGCTCGCGAGCTTCGACGCGTCGAAGGTCACGCGGTAGGTGTTCGCCTGCTGCTTGGCGTCGACGAGGGTCGCCACGACGCGGCCGAGCAGGTCGACGACCTGGAGCTTGACGTCGGTCGTGCGATCGACGGTGTACTCGAGGGAGGTCGTCGGGTTGAACGGGTTCGGGAAGTTCTGCGCCAGCGTGACCGAGGTCGGCACTTCGCCGCCGCGCTCGCTTGCCACGTTCACGAAGCAGTTCGAATCGAAGCCCGGGTTGCACGCGTCATACGGAAGGCGCCCGGTGGGCTGGAACGTCTCCGGCACGATCGAGAACGTCGCCGGCCACGAACCGTCGGCGTTCGGCTGCACGTAGCGCGTGCGGCGACGGCCGATCTGCGCCGTGGTACCGCCGACCTCGGTGTTGAACACGCCCGAGCCCGCAGCGCCGTACGAGTACTTGTACTGGAGCACGGCGTAGTTCGGGCCCTGCAGGTTGAAGGTGCCCTTGTAGATGTTCGTCGTGCCCTGGCGCGTCAGCGTGAACGTATCGTCGATGCGGAAGCCGACACCGTCGTTCGTACGCGGAATGCCCGCGAGGAACGCCCAGGTGCCGTCACCCGTGAAGTCGATGAACACGCTGTGCGTACCCGGAACGAACGGCTCGGCGGCGGTCAGCGCGGGCGTCATGTCGACGGTGAACGTCACCTGGGTGGATTCTCCGCCCAGCATGATGTTGCCCTCGTACACGTCGTTGAAGCGCGTATCGCCGAGGAACTGCTCGCGGGCCGGGTTGCCTTCGAAAACGAACGTGCGGTCGGCGCCCGTCGTCGTCACCGGCTCTTCCCACCCGTTCGGAGGAGCGGCCCCGAACGCGGCTCGGAAGTTCTCGTCGTTGAACTCGATGTAGTACTTGTAGGCGTATATCGACTCGGGGAACGCCTCGAGTGCCACGGCCGCCTCGTAGATCGACGTGCCCGGGAAGGGCAGGAGGAGGCAGCGGTCGGGGTTCGAGCAGCCCCAGCCGTTGAAGCCGCCGCGCACCTGGAGGGTGTCGCCGCGCGACTTGTCGAAGAGGCCGACGTCCTGCAGCGGCGCGAGGTCGACCGAGAAGATCACCGTCGCGAGCTGCGGGGGCAGGCCGCAGGTGCGGGCCGCCGTATTGCCGAAGTACTGCCAGTGCAGCGTCGTGTCCTGCGCCGGAACGACGAAGGAGCGGTCGCCCGGCAGGTTGCCGTTTTCCCAGCCCACGTTGCCGCCGTCATGGATGACGAACTTGTACATCTGGCGCTGGCCGGCCGAAGCCGCCGGGTAGTAGGCAACGCCCGACCACATGTCGTAGCCCGGCTTGCCCTTCTCCGAGGACTCCTGCTTCAGTTCGACCTTCGTCTGCCCCCAGTCGAGCACGCCCGGCTCCGGAGCGCCGCGAACGCCGATGATCTGCGTCGTGTCGTTGGGATCGTAGCCGTTGCCCTTGCCGTCGACCGAGCACATGTAGACGCGGAAGTGCACGCCCACCGTGTTGGCCGGCCGGGTCGCGCTGTCGAACGGCGACCAGTTGTACGCCTTGTCGGCGCCCTTCTCGAAGTAGTGCAGGCCGCCGTCGAAGTTGCCGGTGCCGGCGGCGATCGTATGGTCGCTTCCGTCCTCCCATCCGCCTACGCCGTCAGACTCGGCACGCTGGGAGTAGAACTTGTACTTCAGCTCCTGGGCATCGGGGATCTGGAAGACGGCCTCCCAGTAGTCGCCGCCCTGGTTGGTGGCCCGGAGGGTCGTCCCGGAGCCCCAGTCGATGACGTTGCCGCCGGGCAGGGCGCCCGGGGCGGCGCCGCCGATCGCGCCGCGGATCTGGATCTCGTCCAGCGCGTCGAGCGTGTCGGGCAGGGTGGCGGTGTTGAGCTTGAGGGTGACCGTGCGCTGCGCACTGGCAGTCGAGGTCACTCCCAGCACGACGAACGCCACCATGGCCCAGCGCGCCAGTTTCGTAGAGGTATGCATGGATCAGCTCCTCTTGGTGTGTGTGGTGGTGGTGGTGGTGGATGGGTTGAGTCCGGCTGGCGGGCATACGCCTGTTCGCCGGGCCTGGTTTTCCGTCAGAAACTGACCGAAAGGGTTAGGCGGTTGACATCCGCAAAATACTCCTGCTGTTCGAACGCGTAGTCGAACGAGAAAGCGAGCGGGGCGAAACGGTAACGCAGGCCCGCGCCCAACGTCAAGCCCCGGACCGAATCGTCCAGCAGCAGTTCGCTGTACCCGCCGCGCAACTGGACGAGATCGCCCAGCAGGCCCAGCTCGGCGCCCACGTTCAGGTACTGCTCGCTGTTGTTGGGGTTCAGGGCCTCGACCGCGACCGTCAGGCGCGACTGCGGTCCCTGGAACACCTCGCCGGCCAATCCGATGCGCATGGTCAACGGGAGGTCGAAAGCGTCCGTTCGAAGCAACGCGCGGTTCGATTCGTTGTTGCCGCGATTGACCGGATCCACGTCCACGCGCACGAGCAGGTCGTCCCCGGTCATGCGCAGCTTGGATCCGAAATTGGTGATCGCGGCGCCGAGACGGATGCCGTAGAACGGCGTCACGAACTGCGTTCCGACGTCGAAACCGGTCCCCGAGGCCGACGAGTTCCAGATGCGCTCCTGCACTCGCTTGACCGATCCGCCGATCGAGAACCGGTCGGTGAGCGCCCGCGCGTACGTGAGGGAGAAAGCATACGACGCGGCGTCGAAGGTCTCGCCCGTGCCGTTCTGCTGTTCCACCGTCGTCACCTCCATCTCGGGCGTACGCATGGACGTGATGCCGAGCGCCAGCTTTCCGCCCGACATCGGCATCACCACCGAGATGAAGTTCATGTCGATGCCGGCCAGCCACTGCGCGTAGTCGACCGTCAGGGCCCCTCCCTGGACGTGGGTCAGGCCCGCCGGATTCCAGTACACGGCCGAGGGATCGTCGATCACCGCCGTGACCGCGTTGCCCATGGCGGTGGCGCGCGCGCCGACCGGGATCGAGAGGAACTCGGCCGCCGTCGTGCCCCGTTTCGTCACCGTACGGGTCGCAGCCTCGAACTGGGCCGCGGCCGGCGTCGCGGTCGCGACGAGCAGGGCCAGGGCCGAGAGCGTGATGGTTGATGTCTTCATGGCAGCTCTACCTGTCCGGGCTACTTGATGATCGCGAAGGTGCCGGTCTTCTCGCCGATTCCGGGCGCGTCGACGTGGTACAGGTAGACCCCGTACGAAACGGTCAGCCCCTCCTCGCTCTCGAGGTTCCAGTCCAGGGTACCGTTCATCAGGTTGAGGGCGGCGTAGGGATCCTCGGGGATGTCGTTGGCCCCGTAGTCCCTCCGCAGGGTCCGCACGAGCCGGCCGGCGACCGTGAAGATGCGCACCGTGGCGTCGGGCGGAAGGTTGATGAACTTGATGACCCGAGGCCCGCGTCCCGTGGTGAAGGGATTCAGCGGCTCGAAGCTGTTCGTGGCCACGTACGGGTTCGGAACGACCCGTATGCGTTCCATCAGCGAGTCGGCCAGCGCCGCGTCGGTATACGGCGCGCGCACCGTGAACTCGAACTCGTCGGTGGACAGGAACGGCTTGCGCGTGACGATGTCGATCACGTCTCCCTCCTGCGGATCCCGGTTGTCACGGAACACGAAGTTGAGCCCGATGCGCCACGTGACCTTCTTGACGTTGTCGGTCGCACCCACCGGGACTTCGTAGAGCACCAGCAGGTCGCTCTCGCCGAGGGTCGGCGACGCCGACCACGAAGCCGGCGTGGTCGCGGTCGGCGACGTGAAATCGGGGCCGGTGAGGTCCCAGAACGCGTATTCGACCGGCTCCTCGGTGCCGTCCGGGTGCACCCTGAACACCTGGACGTTGGTCGGGCGGGCCGGCAGGGTCAGGCGGCGCGCCACCTGGATCTGGACCGACTGTCCCTGGCCCGGGCCTACGACCTTGACGCGATAGTCGGTCGGATTGCGAAGGCCCGTCAGGAAGCCCGCCGAGAGGTACGGCTCGAGGGTCACCGGGTAGATGTTCGACGCCGCGTCGCCGTTCCACACCGAGGCCGTGCGGTTGAGCAGGATGAACGGCTCGAGGAAGAACGAGAGGTTGAACCCGAGCGGGTCCCCGAACCGGTCGAACACCGGGAACTCCTCGTTCGTGCCGAACGCCGTGGAGCGTTCGATGAGGGTTTCGCCGCTTGCCACGTCGTGCAGCGAGAAGTTCTTCGTGGTCAGGGTGTCGGGAACGTTCCGGTTGCCCGACGGCTTGAGCGTGTCCTCGAACGTGATGCGATAGCGCCGGCCGTCGTCGATGACCGTCGGGTCGATGATGCGGTAGCCGATGCGGCTGGATGTCGCCCCCTTCGTACGCTGGATTCCCTCGGGAATGTCGGCCGCCACCATGCCGGCCGTGGCCGGGGTCGGCGTCACCACGGCGACGTTGCGCCCGGGGACGATGGATCCGTCGGGTTGCCGCTGGATGCGGATCGGCGTTTCTGTCGGCGGGATGTTGTCGATCACCGATCCGTAGTCGTACGCGGTGACCGCGTAGTAATACGTGATGCCGTTGGTCACCGTGGTATCGACGAACGAGTGCACGAGTCCGTACGCGTCCTCGCCGAGCGCCGTGTCGCGCCGGTTCGTTCCGAGGAAGAACTTGACGCCGTTGATGTCGACCGGGTGGAAACCCGAGTGCGCGTTGATCTTGTCGAACTGGGCGATAGGACTGCGGAGCAGCGTATTGCCGAACCCGTCGGTGATCGTGAGCGCGTCGAGGAATGCCGGGTCGGTCGCGCGGTAGACGCGGTAGCCCTCGAAGTCGTTCGGGTCGCGACCGAGTCCCGCGAGGAACTGGTCGTACGATTCCTCGGCGTCCGAATCCCAGTAGAGCGTCACCCGGCCGTCGCCGGCCACCGCCGAAAGCTCCGGCGTGATCGGAGCCTGCGCGAACTGGTAGTCCTCCAGGTACGCCTGCAGCGCGTACTGGCGCGACTGCAGCACCTCGTCGCGGCTTCCGCCCAGGCCGATGGCGAGCGAGATGCGCTCGGTCTGGCCCGGTTCGAGCGGAAAGAGGGCCGACGACACGGTGATGTCGTTCTCGCCCGGCGCCGGGATGTCGGCGTCGAAGTCACCCGGCCGCATGAACGTGTTGAAGAGGTACCGGTCAGACTGCGTATTGAAGTTGAGCGAGAAGGCCGGGAAGATCTGCACGTTCGTGATGCCGATCTGGTCCGATTCCGAGATGTCGGTCACGTCGATGTTGCGTTCGCCCGGGAAGCCCGTGCCCGCGCCCGTGGTCGGCACGCCGTCGCCGTCGCCCGGGTCGCCCGTGAACGGAACGCCGTCGAGGCCCGTGTCGCTCTGGAGCGGATTCCAGTCGCCGTCGTTGTCGATTCCGTCGGCCCGGCTTTCGTCGATCATCTCGTCGAAGCCCTCGTCGATGCCTTCGTCGACCGCGCCGTCGCCGTCGTTGTCGCGCCCGTCGGCGTAGCACTTGCCCAGGTCCTCGGGGCCGACGTCGTACAGTACGACGTTGGTACCGGGCACGCGGTAGCGCCGGTAGGGGTCGGCGGCGGCCGCGTTGACGATCTCCTGCGTCACGGTCGGCGACCGGGATTCCGACAGGTAGGGATACGCCGCCGTCGGCGCGACGCACGAGTCGTCGTTGTCGATGTTGTCGCGGAACGGAAGACCGAGGTCGTCCTGTTCGACGCCGATCAGGTGAACGATCGGCCGGCCGTTGGCCCGTTTCGAGATATTGTCCGATCCCGGGTTCGGGGGCCAGCGGAAGAACGCGTCCGACGAGGCCGCGGCCAGCATGTCGGCCGTCACGACGGGGCCTCCCTGCTCGCCGTCCCGGTCGTTGTCGATGTAGTCCGCGTAACCCACGCCGATGTTGACGGCCTGCTCGCCCACGAACGCCGTGTGCGTCTGGTTCTCGTCGATGAGCCCGTTCCCGTTGTCGTCCACGCCGTTCGTCGGGTTCTCGCCGATCAGGAAGCCCTCGGGCACGATCGGGCTGTTGCACTCGCCGATCGACGGAACGCACTCGGGCGCGGTCGATCCGTCGGCGTCGTTGTCGATGCGGTCGACGGCGTTCCCCGGGGTCTCGAGGAACGCGAACACCGCCTGCCCGACGCGGTCCGCACCGAACGTCTCGTCGCCGATCCCGTCGGCGTCGGTCATGAACGCCACGTCCTCGAGCAGGTCGAAGAACGGGATGTCGTCCTGCGAATCGCCGCCGACCAGGTCGGCCAGCCACATCGAGAACCCGACCTGCGGAAGCGCCGCCGTGCCGTCGTTCTTGATGCCGTGGATATGGAATACGACGTCGTCGATCAGGATCTGGCTCCACGCCAGGGTCCGGACCTCGGCGATCAGGCCCATGCCCTTGCGGGTGAGATCCGTCGAGTCGGGGAAAAACGTCGGATAGCGGTCGTACTGGTCGTCACCGACCTTGTAGAAGAATTCCTGATCGGCGTTGAAGTTGTTCTTCCCGAAGAACCCGTTCCACGAACCCGCCCACCCGGGATCCACGACGTCGGTCGCCTTGTCGGGCCACGACTGGGGCCAGGAGGTCGGTTCGTCCGACTGCGCGATGCCGAACGCCGAACCCGCCGGATTCACGTACCCCTTGATCGGGTCGAATTTCCACGACACGTTCTCGTTGACGGGATTGTTGCGGAAATCCGCCACGTCGACGACCCACAGCGTGTCGCCCCGCGTATCGACGGCCCGCGCGCCGACCCAGAGCTGCGTGAGCGCGATGTAGGTCCGGTTCGTGTTCTTGGGCCACTCGTAGAGGTAGTCGCCCGGGGTTCCGGACTCGGCCGTCTGCGCGTAGTTGGTGATCGTCGCGCGCACGTTGTTGGCGTCGACGTTGTCCTTGCGGCGCTCGAACGGGTCGATGCGCTCCTTGCTCGGAACGTGGTTCCGGTCGATGACGCCCTGGGCGCTCACCGTGCCGGCGCTCGCCAGGAAAAGGCCGAAAAGGGCCACCTGGACGGCGATACGGGGGGAGAATCGCTGGTTCATACCGTTGGTTCGCTAACCCGGTCGGGGTTCGGGGTGGATCGGGTCAGAAGCGGAAGTCGATGCCCGCCTGGATGCGGCGGGGTTCCACGTAGTGCTCCGGACGCACGTAGAACCCGGCGTCGAAGAGCCCGAGCCGGCGCTGTTCGAGCGTGACGTCCGGCTCGCCGGTGTCGGCGAATACGCCCGTGACGTTGCGCGTGTCGAGCAGGTTGAACACCTCGACGAAGAGGCGCGGCTTCAGGAATCCGAAATCGAACTGCCTGTACAGGTTCAGGTCGAATTCGTACGTGCCGGGGATACGGCGCGAATTGCTCGGAAACTCGGGCTGAACGTCGTTGCCCGTGAGCGCGGCCTGGGTGAAGGTCGGCGTATACGGGAACCCGCTGGCTACGCGGAAACGGACCGATCCGCCCCAATCGTCGCTACCGAAGTACATCGCACCCGCCAGCTTGTGACGCTGGTCCCAGTTGAGCGGAAGCAGCGCGAGCGTGGGCTGGTTGTTGGCGAGCAGCGAGAAGAACTCGTCGGCCGGGTTCGAATTCGAGCCCTCGACCACCTGGTAGGTGTAGCTCAGGTCGAAGCCCCAGCCGTCCCGGTAGTTGCGCTTGAAGCTGGCCGTGATGCCCCGGGTGTTCGCGTAGTCGCGGTTCGTGTACACCACGTACGTGATGCCCGGAAGCTCGGTCACGATCGGCGTCGACGTCGATACCCACGAGCGCACGTCGCGGTAGTAACCCGTCACGTCGAGCACGAAGTCGCCGAAGCCCTGCTTGAAGCCGATCTCGTACATCGTCGTCTTCTGGGCGTCCAGGTCGGGATTTCCGAACGGCCCGTACGAACCCGACTGCGCGGCGATCTTGTACCCGAAGTTGTCCGACATCTGGTTGATGGTCGGAATCTGGAAGAAGATGCCGTACGAGAAGTGCACGACACCCTGCTCGGTGATCGGGTAGGCGACGCCGAGGCGCGGCGAGATCTGCGACTTGGCCGTCGGCTTGTCCCACCAGTAGGCCTCCCGTTCGGCCACCGTCTTGCGGTTCGAATCGACTTCCTCCGACTCGTCGATCGTGCCGTTGCCGTTGGTGTCGCGGTACCGGTTGAGCAGCTTGAACGGGTTGTAGATGTTGGGATCGCTCGGATCGGCCGGCATCTGCGCGCGCGAGTCGAACCAGTCGAAGCGCAGCCCGGCGTTCACGATGAAGTTCTCGAACTCGATCTTGTCCTGCGCATACGCGCTGAGCGTGATCGGGCTGAAGCCCGAGAAGTGCGTGAAGTTCGAGGTGGTCGAATCGGGGATCGCGGGGCGGAAGGGCACGGCCACCGCCCCGGTCTCCGGGTCGATCGCCTGCTGCAGCCCGTACCCGGTCAGGTTCATGTCGTCGATCTTGAGCTGGAAGCCGGCCTTGACCAGGTGGCTCCGGCCGATCTGGCTCGAGACGTCCCCCTTGAGCAGGTACGACGTCGTCTGGCGATCGAAACGCCCGGTGTCGGTGCCACCCCGCCCGTACCGCCCGCCGCCGGTGACCACGGTCTCCCATTCGCCCGGACGTACCTCGACCGAGTCGGGCGTCACGATGTTGAAGTCGTTGTAGCGGCTGTCGAAGGGGTCCTCGTACAGGTACGATTCGTAGTTCGCACGGAAGGACGCCAGGTCGATCGTGTAGAACGTCGTGGCGCTCAGCAGGTGGGTCAGCTTGAGCTTGACGTCGCGCCCGCGGTTGAAATTGTAGCCACGCCCGTCGGGCGCCCACCGCCGGAACAGGCTGTAGTCGCGCGACTCGCCGGACTGCCCGAGGGTGATCAGGTTCAGGATCATGCTCCGGTTGAGCCGGTACCGCACGTTCGCCTGCCAGGACAGGCGCTCGAAATTGTTCATCGGGACGAGGCTCGAGTCCGCGGCGCGGCCGAGCGCGTCGTAGATGCGCGCGCCGTACAGCCATCCGTCGTTGCGGAAGTAGCGCCCCAGCGCGAAGAAGGTCAGCTTGTCGCCGGCGATCGGGCCCTCGAGGGCCATCTGGGCATTGTAGAAGTGGTTGGGACGCACCGGGAGGTACGAGTAGGGATCGACGTCGCGGTACTGGATGCCCGCCTTCGTCTGCTCGGCCGCGTTCAGGCCCCGCAGGAAGTCCTCCCCGCCGCCCGAACCCACCGCGTAGGCACCCGTGTACAGCTGCACCGAACCGGCATACCGGTCGCCGCGTCCTTCCTTGGTCACGACGTTGATGATGCCCGACATCGCGTTGCCGTACTCGGCGTTGAAGGTGCCCGAGATCACCTGCAACTCCTCGATGCCGTCGTTCTCGAGCTGCACGGCCGTCGAACCGTCGTACGAGTCCGTCACGGGCACGCCGTCCACCATGAACACGACTTCGCTCGATCGTCCGCCGCGGATGTGCAGCCCCCCCCGCGTCGTGATGCCGGCCTGGACCTCGAGCACCTGGCCGAGTTCGGTGACGGGCAGACGCTCGAGCGTCTCTGCCGTCACGCGGGCTTCGGAACTCGTGACGTCCCTGCGTACGGTTACCGCCTCGGCCGTGACCACGATCTCCTCGCCCATGATGACTTCCTCACCGAGCGAGATATCGATCGTCGCGGTAAGGTCGAGGTTCACCTGCACGCCCTCGACCCGCTTGGTCTGGTAGCCGATGAACGACGCCTGGACGGTGTACACGCCGGGACGCACGCCGATGATGACGTACTCGCCGTCCAGGTTGGTGGAGGTGCCCTGGAGGGTCCCCTCGATCACGACGTTGACGCCCGGCAGCGATTCGCCGGTCGCCGCATCGGTGACGCGGCCGGCGATCTTGCCCGTCTGGGCATAGGATCCCCCGGCCGTCAGGGCCGCGACGAGGAACAATGCGGACGAGAGCTTTCGCATGGAAGAATCAGGATGTTCGATGGGTTTCCGCGACGAGCGGGTAGGACTCCGGTCCCTTCTCGGCATACCGGACCTCGTACCGCTCGCGCAGCAGGGTCACGTGCTCCCGCAGGAAGTCGCGCTGCGACTCCCGGGCGAGCTGCTCGTTGATGGCATTCTTGACGTCGTCGAAATCGGCCGGCCGCGCATCGCGCCGCTCGCCGATTTCCAGCAGAAGGTACTGCCCGCGCATCTCCAGCGGTCCGAGGACTTCGCCCGGATCCGCCGAGAACGCCGCTCGGGCCCACGGGCCCAGGTCGTCGTCCGTGAGCCAGCCCAGGTCGCCCCCGACGCCGGCCGTGGCCCGGACGGAATGGCGGCGGGCCAGTTCGCCGAATTCGGCGGCGCCCAGTGCAGCTCGCAGCGAATCGGCCGTGCGCTTCGTGGCGCTTGCGATCTCGCGAACCCGCACGGCCCGCGGAAGCGTGAATTCGTCGCGATGCCGGTCGAAATAGGCCGTCACGCTGTCCTCGGGCACCGGGACCCTGGCCGCCAACCGGGCAAAGGAACGCTCGTAGAGCCATTCCTCGATCGCCGTGGCCAGCGCGCGCCGGTACCGGGGCGTCTCGTCGAGATCGCGGTCCAGGGCCCTGCGGGCCATTTCCTCGCGCACGAGCAGGCCGACGACGAACGCCTCGAGGCTGCGCGCGTCCGTCACCGAGGCCCGTTGGCGATCCGACGCCAACTCGGCCTGCCGCCGGAATTCGGCCACGTTCCACGTGCGATCGGCTCCCCCTGCGCGGAAGCGCACCAGCACGGCTTCGTCCCCGGGCCCGGCTTCGGAAGGTCCGACGCCCGCAATGCGGTCGAGCAGCCCGGCCGCGGTCGCCGGTTCCAGCCGCGGAGCGAGTTCGGCGACCAGGCGGTCAGACCACTCCCTGCGCACCGTGCTCCGACGGCGCTCGACGACGTAGCGGCTGAGTTCCGGAAGCCGTTCGGCGAATTCCTGAGCCGTCAGCAACGGGTTCACCGACCGGTCGTCGACGCGGATCACGGACCAACCCTGTGCCGTGCGCACCGGATCGGACACCGCGCCTACGGGCAGCGCGTACGCCGCGTCCTCGAAGGACGGGTCCATCTCGTCGAAGCCGAACGTCCCGACCGACCCGCCGCCCGCTGCCAGCGTCGAATCGACGAAGACCTCTCGCGCCAACGATTCGAACGTCTCGCCGGAATCCAGCCGCCGTTTGAGCGCCGCCGCTTCCTCGGCCGAGTTCGCATACAGGTGCCGGGCCGTGATGCGGGTGTTCACCCGTACGAACATGGCCTCGAGCTCCTCGCGGGATGCGGTGAGGGTATCGAACGCCGCGTCGGCGAGGAACGCGTCGACAAGCAGCCTGCGGGCCGCCTTCTCCTCGAATGACGCGAATTCCGGGGTGGAGGCGAGGCCGGCGTCCCGGCCCTCGAGCACGACGAGGCGCATCGAGACCAGGCGCTCCAGGAATCCGCGCCGGCGGGACGGTTCGTCCTCGAGGCCGGTCCCGGCGAGGTAGTCTATGTAGGCGTCCCGGTATTCGCTCCATCGGATCGGCTGCCCTTCGACGGTCACGAGCACCGGATCGTCGCCGCTGCCGCAGGCCAGGAACGCCAGCATGGCGAACACGGGCGGTATGGAGCGGCGCAGCCTCACGACACGGCTACGGGTTGGATCCTGCGCAGCGACCGCGCGACCGTCGTATCGACCGTCGTGCCGCGCACGACCAGGCGGGGCGACAGCACGGTGTGCGCCGGTTCGCGGTCGGGGTCGTCGATGCGAGTGACGAGGCGCTCGGCGGCCAGTCGACCGAGTTCGTACATGGGCTGCCTGACGGTCGTGAGCCCGACGTGGCGACTGAGCATGATGTCGTCGAACCCCATGAGCCGCATGTCATCGGGCACCCCGAGGCCGGCAGTGGCCAGGGCTTCGAGCGCCCCGAGAGCCTGCACGTCGCTGGTCGCGAAGACCGCGTCGGGACGATCCCCCGCGTGGAGCAGCCTCTTCATCGCGTCGTACCCCGCCGCTTCGCTGTAGCCGTGGTGCAGCGGATCGCTCGCGTGCACGATACGCAGGGAGTCCGCGTCGAGCCCGGCCGTGTCGAGCACCTCGGTGAACCCCTGTTTCCGATCGGAAGCGGGGATAGAATCCGGATGCGCCATGAGGAGCGCAAGCCGACGCGCCCCGGTTTCCAGCAGGTGGCGCGCCGCGAGACGGCCGCCCTCCACGTTGTCGGTCGAAACCGAATCGAAGTCGGGATGCACCGAATCCACGAGCACGACCGGTTGGGACGTGTGCCCGAGCCTCCGGGCGCGGGCGTCGGCCAACGGCGTGGAAAAGACCAGCACACCGGCGGCGCGGCCGCGCGCGAGCGCGCGGTCGAGCTGCACGTCCACTTCGTCGAGCGTTCGAGCCGAGAAGACCAGGAGGTCGAACTCGCTCTCGGCCATGCGGTCCTGCAATCCGCGCAGCACGTCCACGAAGAACAGGTTGGTGAGCATCGGGATCACGGCCGCGACCACGTTCGCGCGCCGGCGCGCCAGGCTGCGCGCCGAGACGTGCGGTTGATACCCCAACCGGTCGGCCACTTCCATGACCTGGTCGCGCGCGGCGCACGAAACGCGCGGATGCCCGTTGAAAACCCGGGACACGGTGGCGATGGAGACACCGGCCGCGCTCGCGATATCGTAGATGGTGACGCCCAGGAGCGGATTGCGAAAGCGCCCCGAAAGCGCCTGCACCTCGCATGTAAGCGCTTACACGGGGTCGGAATGGTACAATCGGCCGATATTCCGGTCAAGCGCCAAAATGGATCCCGTCGGAATCCAAGAGGGCTTCACGGGGTTTGCACGATCGTCAGATCCCCGACCATGTCCGCAGCCTCCGACGTGCTCTTCGCGATGACGGGCGACGTGCATCGCAACGTCAGGGCCCTGCGCCAACTGCATGCGCTTTCCGAGGCGGGCCTGACGACGACCCTGCTCGCGCTTCCCGCGGGCTCGCTGCGAAGCCGGCTGCCGCCCGGGGTCGAACTCGTCGAGGTGCCCGTGCAGGAGTCCGGGGGGCCGCGTTTCTTCCGCGACGTGCACCGCGCCTTCGCCGCCGCCGCGTCGGCCAGGCCGGCGAGCGTGTACCACGCCTCGGATCTCTACGTGCTCCGGGCTCTCGCGGCGGCGTCGCGACGCGCCAAGGCCCGACTCAGCTACGACGCGAGGGAACTCTATACCCACGTGGCCGCGACCGAGGGACGTCCGTGGGCGCGCGCGTTTTGGCGGGCTTTCGAAGCCGGACCCATCCGCCGCGCCGACGCCGTCTTCACCGTCAGCGACGCGATTGCCGACACGCTGCGGGACCGCTACTCCATCGAGCGGCCCGTCGTGCAGTGGAACGCTCCGGTCGCCGGACCCGTCGAGCCGGACGATCACCTGTTCCGCGCGACCGGCCTGTCCCCCGCCACGTTTCTCTTCGTACACCTCGGGCAGATGCGGGCGGGTCGCGGGGGCGAATCCCTGGTCCGCGCGGCGCGCGGGCTCGAGGGTGCCGCCGTGGTATTCCTGGGGTACGGACCGGGACGCGGCGCCCTGGAAAACCTGGCCCGCTCGCTCGGCGCTCCCGTCCATTTCGTCGATCCGGTACCGCCCGAGCGCATCCGCGCCGTGATCGCGGCGGCCGGGGCCGGCGTCACGCTGCTCGAGGATTCCTGTCTGAACCACCGGTACGCTCTTCCGAACAAGCTCTTCGACTACCTGGCCGCCGGGCTCCCGGTACTCGCCAGCCCTCTTCCGGAGATCTCGCGCATCGTGACGCTTCATTCGGTGGGCGCGCTGGTCGATCCCCGGGACGAGTCGGCCCTCGCCGGGGCCCTGGAATCCATGGCCCGGGTGGACGGCCGTCACGCCGCCTGGCGAAGGAACGCTCTCGCCGCCTCCGAAACTTTCGACTGGTCGAACGCATCTCACGTGTTCTCGCGGCGCATGTCGGCCCTGGCCGGAAAGCCCGCGCTGCCGTAGTCCGCGGCAGCCTTCGACCCGCTCCACGTCATTCCATGAAGCGCTCCATCCGGTTCACGATCCTCGCCTTCGCGTTGCTGCTGTCGGCCCCCGCCTCGGCGCAGACCCTCGACGCCCCGACGGGCCCCGGTCCCGAGTGGATCCGGCTTCCGGACGGGCTGGAGCGTGCCCGGGCGAGCAAGAAGAAGGTCCTCGTCGACATCTGGTCCGGGCGTTGCGGATGGTGCGCGCGCATGCAGCGGGAGGTGTACCCGCAGCCCGAGTTGATGGCCTACCTCGAAAAGCACTTCGAGACGGTACGCCTCGACATCGACCTCAAGACCGATACGATCTCGTACGCCGGCTATACCCTGTCGTCGGCCGATCTTTCGGTCGGTTTCGGAGCCACGGGCACTCCGACCACGGTTTTCCTGCAGTCCGACGGCACGTACATCACGAGGCTGCCCGGATTCCACGACCTGGAGACCTTCCTCGGAGTGCTGCGCTTCATCGGCAGCGACGCGTACATGACGCAGACCTACGAGGAGTACTCGGCCGCGCAGGCTCCGAAGGCGACCAAACCGGGTCGATAGGCCCGGGCTTCAGACGCCCGGGGTGAAGACCCCGGCAAGGAGCGTCGCCGCGAAGAGGACGGCTGCGACGATGCCCACGGCCCGCATCGACTGACCGACCCGCGAGGTGTTCCGGCGCGCGTCCGGTACCACCGTATTCTCGAGCGCCCGGGCGTAGATCTCGCCGGAAACCCGCGGCGCGTACTCGCCGCCGCCCCTCCGTGCCACATCCTCGGCCAGGCGCTCCATCCAGTACAGGCCGATGAGCCGGTCGGGCGCCGAACCGGGCCCGATCCGCTGGAAGCTGCCCTTGAACTGGACCACCTGGTCCTCGCCCCGGGATTCGGTGTTCACCGTGAGCCGAACGTACAGGTCCCGCAGCGCGGGGTGGGAACTCGTGGAATCGCCGTACGCCCGCTCGACCGCCGCCACCGACGCGTAGTCGGTCTGCAGCAGCCCGAGCCGCTCGTTCGCGAGCGTGATCGTGAAATCGCTCGAGACGAGGGCCGCCGTCGCGTCGTCCATGACCTCCTCCTTCGTCGCCGAAGACAGGAACGTCACGGTCTCGCTGCCCGAGTCGACGGGAGCGGCGACCTCGCGGGTGCCGGCGCAGCCGGTCCCGGCCAGTGCCAGGCACGCTATGATCAGGTTCCGCAAAACCATGGAGCGGGGCGCACGGAGTCGTTCGGTCGGGTCATACCTCCGCAGCATCGTCCGGGTCCTTCACTCCTTAAGGGGTACCCGTCCGCAGACGAAACGCTCCCGTCCCGAAACGTCGGGCAGCACGCGGATTCCGGCCAGACCCGCGGCCTTCCAGTCCCGTGCGGCCTCGGGCCCGGTTCCGTCGTGCAGCTCGCACACCAGGCACCCGCCGGGCGACACCAGACCGTCGACCGCCGCACGGGCGAGCGCCCGGTGGAATCGCAGGGGATCCGACCCGGAGAACAGGGCCAGGTGCGGCTCGTGACCCACCACCTCGGGCTGCAGTCCGGGGGCGTCCGGGTGCGGAATGTAGGGCGGATTGGATACGACCAGGTCGTACGGGCCCCCGGCCTCCAGCGCGAAACCGCTGCTCAAGGCGTCGCTTCCGAAGAAACGGACGCGCGCGCCCATGCGATCGGCGTTGGTCCGCGCGACGTCGAGCGCCGCGTCGCTCAGGTCGCAGGCCGATACCTCGCAGTCCGGTCGTTCCAGCGCGATCGTCACCGCGATGCATCCGCTTCCCGTTCCCACGTCCAGTACGCGCCGACGGTCCCCGAGGCCCTCCAGGGCGACCTCGACGAGCGTCTCGGTCTCGGGTCTCGGGATCAGGACCGCCGGGGACACCGTGAACGTCCGGCCGCGGAATACCGCGGCGCCGAGCACGTACTGCAGGGGCTCACGTCCGGCGCGTCGGGCCGCGAGGGCACGAAGCGCGAGGACCGCCTCGTCCGGAACGCCCGATTCGGGTCGGGCCAACTGGGCGGCCCGGGACCGTCCGGTGACGTGTTCCACGAGCCACGCCGATTCGAGGCGGAAGGTATCTATGCCGGCCTCGCGCAGCAGCCGACCCGCCTCTTCCACCAGGTCGCCCACGGTGGAACCGGACGAAACCCGGCACGGGGCTTCCGGCGACGCGGCCGGATCCCCGGGTTCGGTACCGGGAGTGGAGGGCGGGCGGGTGCGGTGCAAGGCGGCGGTCGACAGCAGAGGGTCGAGCCCATTGTATATTGAGAGGCTGTATCCCGGTACGCGCCGGCGGTTCCGGTTCCAGGAGCCGGCCCAGGCCCCGGACCGGTAGGACCGTTCACTTTCGCGATATCGATTTCATGGACGTGCGGGAGCAATTGGAGGCCGTCGCCTCCAACCTGTGGTGGAGCTGGCACCCCGAGGCCGTCGATCTATTCCGTCGGCTGAATCCCGGCGCGTTCACGGGCGCCGCCAACAGCCCGGTGGCGGCGTTGCGCCTCGCCGACCCCGCCCTTCTCGAGGACGCCTCGTTCCGGGCAGAGGTCGATTCCGTCCACGCGGCCTTCCGCGCGTACATGGACGAACCCGGACCCTTCGCCCGATCCCCGCGCACGGCCTATTTCTGCATGGAGTTCGGCCTGCACGAGAGCCTTCCGCTCTACTCCGGAGGACTCGGCATCCTGGCGGGCGACCACGTCAAGGCCGCCAGCGACGCCGGTCTGCCGCTCACGGCGATCGGCCTCTTCCTCCGCGACGGCTACTTCAAGCAGTATTTCGACGCCAACGGCTGGCAGCAGGACGAGTACCCGTCGATCGACGCCACGCGGCACCCGGTCGAGCCGGTGCTGGGCAAGGACGGGGAGCCGGTGGTCGTCACCGTACACCTCGGCTGGACGCCGCTCCACCTGCGCGCCTGGCGACTTCGGGTCGGCCGCTGCGAACTGCTGCTGCTCGACGCCGACTTCGACGCCAACCCGTACGAGGTGCGGTTCCTGACGCGGCGCCTCTACCAGGGCGATCGCCGCACCCGCATCCAGCAGGAGATCGCACTCGGCATCGGCGGGGTCCGCCTGTTGCGCGCGTTGGGCCTTCCGGTCGACGTGTACCATATGAACGAAGGGCACTGCGCGTTCGTCACGCTCGAACTGCTGGCCGAGCGGCGCCAGTCCGGAGACTGGTCCATCCCTCCGGAGGATTGGGTGCGCTCCCGGTCGGTCTTCACGACCCATACCCCGGTGCCGGCCGGGCACGACCGGTTCGAGCCGGCCCTGTTCCTCGAGCAGATGGCCCGTTTCCGCGAGCAGATCGGGCTTTCGGAACACGACCTCCTGGCCTGGGGGCGCGTCAATCCCCACGACATGACCGAGGCGTTCACCATGACCGTGCTCGGCCTGAAGCTCGCCCGTTCGGCGAACGGCGTCTCCAGGCTCAACGGAGAGGTGTCGCGCCGCCAGTGGCACCATCTCTTCCCGCACCGGAACGTCGAAGAGGTCCCGATCGGCCACGTCACCAACGGCGTGCACCTGCCCACCTGGGCGGCACCCCACGCACGGGCCTTCCTGCGGGAGCACCTCGGCGCCGACTGGGTCGGAAAGCGCTCCGAGGGCCGCGTCTGGGACCGCATCGACGCCATTCCCGACCAGGCGCTCTGGGAGTACCGCACCCGCCTTCGCGCGGCGCTCGTCGAATACGTGGTCGAGCATGTGCGCTACCAGACGCTGCCGCAATCGCCACGCCTCGATCCGAACGCCCTCACCATCGGATTCGCCCGGCGATTCGCGACCTACAAGCGGGCTCCGCTGCTTTTCCATGACCTGCAGCGCACGATCGATCTTTTCCGCCAGCCCGGGCGTCCGGTCCAGATCGTGTACGCAGGCAAGGCGCATCCGGCCGACGTCGAGGGCCAGAAGTTCATCCACACCATCTTCGAGATGACCAGGGACCCGCGGTTCGAGGGGCGTCTCGTGTTCCTGGAGAACTACAACATGGAGGTCGGCCGCATGCTGGTCTCGGGCTGCGACGTGTGGCTCAACACCCCGCGTCGTCCCTACGAGGCCAGCGGTACGTCCGGCCAGAAGGTGGCCATCCATGCCGGGCTCAACCTGTCCATCCTCGACGGATGGTGGCCCGAGGGCTTCGACGGGACCAACGGCTGGGCGATCGGCCACGAGGCCTCGCACGAGTACAAGGACCCCGCGGTCCAAGACCCAGAGGACGCCGCGTTCCTGTACCGTACCCTCCGGGACGAGGTCATCCCGATGTTCTACGACCGGGACGATCGCGGCATTCCGACAGCCTGGGTGGCGCGGATGCGAAGCGCCATGAAGGGCCTCTCGTACCGGTTCAGCGCCTACCGGATGATCGTGGACTACATAGAGACCGTGTACGCCCCGCCGTCGGGACAGGACCAGGTGTCCTGAGCGATGCGGCCCCGATGCCCCGGGGCGTGTTCACGCCGGGCCCGGATCGGAACCCAGCAGTCCGGTCGGAAGACTGCAGGGGAAGCCGGCCCGGTAATCGACCGCGACGGTCGCCGGCGGGTGCAATTGTGCACTATCTGGCCCCGATAGTGCACAAGTCCACCCTTCGGGCCTGTTCGGAAGCGAGAGTTGACCCGGCCGGCGCCCGGCCCGCCTCCCGCACCGCGCAGATCCGGCAGCCTGCGTGTCGAAGGCCACACCGCTGCCGAATGGAGTCGCGGGTAGGGCGTGAACACGCGCTAGAGCAGACGGCGGCGCTTTGCCCACGAGGAGAAGCCGTCGACGAGCTGCTCGAACGAATCGAGGGCGAAGAGCGTCGGCTGCAGGTGCCAGACGTCGTAATCCTGTTCCACGACCCTGTCCGGGTCGAACGGAAGGACGTCCACCGCATCTGACAGGGCGTGCGTCACCTCGTTCTTCGAGGAGAGGATGCCCGCTCCGAAGATGCGGAGGCCGTCTCCCTGTCGTACGAGACCGAACTCGACCGTGAACCAGTGCAGGCGCTCGAGGCTCGTGCGATCCTTCCCCGTCGCCCCGAGCGCGGCCCGGCCGAACAGTGCGTAGAAATCGGCGAACGCGCGCTCGGTAAGCATCGGCATGTGCCCGAACATGTCGTGGAAACAGTCGGGGGCGGGCGTGTAGTCGAGTTCATCGGCTCCCCGGATGTAGTCGGTCGACGGAAAGAGCCGACGGGCGAGCAGCGCGAAGAAATCCTGCTCGTGAACCAGCCCCGGGATGCGCGCGATGCGCCAGTCCGACGCGTCCTGCATGCGCCTGCTCATCGATGCGAGCGAGGGAATGCGGTCCGGGGTCATGCCCAGCCGATCGACGCCGCTCGTGAACGCGTCCCCCGCCCGGCCCGGCAGTAGCGCCATCTGGCGCTCGAACAGGAACCGCCAGTTCGCGTGGTCCTGCGCGGGATAGTCCGGGTACGGGATGGCGTCCCCCACCGGCGGCTCGTGGTCGAGCCGCTGCGGGACGCACCTCGGGTCGATGTCATGGGCAGCGGCCTTGTCGTAGGCCGAGGCAGGTTCGGGGTCGGCGATCATGCGGGCTGGGGCGTTCCGTGGGGGCAGCGCAACGGACCGGGCGCCGGACCGTCGGCGCCGGCGAAATTTCGCTGGAAGCGCTTTCGGAACGGCATCGGGGCGACCGGGTTCCGCGTCCGGCCGGCTCAGGCGAGGGCGCCCGCCAGGAGATATCCGACCAGGGCCACTCCGGCCATCAGCAGCGCGTACGGGAGCTGGGTTCTCGTGTGGTCCATGTGGTCGCTGGCCGCCGACATCGAGGAGATGATCGTCGTATCGGACAGGGGAGAGGCGTGGTCACCGAACACTCCGCCGGACAGCACGGCCCCGAGGGCCAATGCCGACGGGATTCCGAGCCCCTCGGCGAGGGGAAGCGCGATCGGCAGCACGACGGCGAATGCCGTCCATGACGAGCCGAGCGTGAACGAGACGAAGCACGTCACGAGGAAGACCAGGCCCGGTATGAACCAGGTGGGCGCGTCGTCCCCGATGAGACCAACGACGTACGGACCCATGCCGAGGTCGCGCGAGACCTGTCCGAGCGCGAACGCGAAAATGATGAGGATCGTCACGCCGACGAGCCCCGACGAGCCCTTGAGCACGATGCCCGTGGCCTCGACCGGCGACATCACGCGGCGTCCGTTGCGCGGCACCGCGTAGAGCGCCACCGCGGCGAAAATGGCCGTTCCGACCGCCCACAGGACCGCGGTGGAGCCCGAACCCTTCATGAGGTCGCCTTCGCCCGTGATCCAGAGTCCGACGAAGATCATGCCGACCATCACGAGGATCGGGACGATGAGGTCGCGCGCGTGCCCGGGCGCGCCGGAAACGGGCTTCAGTTCCACCACGTCTTCGGCCATCATGGGCACGGCGCCGGGCCGCAGCAGTTCGCCCCGCTCCCGGGCCCTCCGCTCGGCCGCCCCCATGCTTCCGAACGACCAACCGGTCACGGCGAGGAAGAGGCTGAAGAGAATGACCAGCCAGCTGTAGAAATTGTAGGCGAGCCCGCCGACGAGCAGGCCGACGGCTCCCTCGGTGATCCCCTGCGCGGCGAGCAACCCCAGGATGTACGCCCCCCACCCGTTGAGCGGGATGGTCATGCAGACGGGCGCGCTCGTGGAGTCGCAGTACCAGGCAAGCTTTTCGCGCGGAATCCGAAGCCGGTCGAAAAACGGGCGGCTGACCGCGCCCACCACGAGACAGGTGATGGACGATTCGACGAACACGAGCACGCCGACCACCCACGCCAGCACCTCGGCTCCCCGACGCGACGTCCCCCAGCCCCGGCGCTGGGCCCACGCGATGAACCCCTGCACTCCGCCCGACGCCTGTACGAGCGCCATGAGCCCGCCGACGAGCAGGCAGAAGAACACGATGCGCGTATTGCCGCGGTCCTGGAAGACCGTCACCAGCTGCTCGACCAGCTCCCGCAGCCCCAGCACGGGGTTACCTCCGGCCAGGATGGTCGTGCCGAGCAGCAGTCCGGTGAACAGCGAGAGGTACACCTCCTTGGTCCACAGGGCCAGGACGATGGCCACGACGGGCGGGAGCAGAACGATCCAGTCCATGCGGTTCGGGGTCGCGGGTTGGTTGCGGCGGCCGGAATCCGGGGTCGGACGCGGGGAGCGGGATTCCCCGGGACCCCGGGCACGCGCGGCGCAAGGTAAAGACGGACGATGAACCCCGAAGGCCCCCACCATCGTACGATGTGAGGAAGCCGTTGGAGCCATGACCGGAAAACAGTCCCGAATTGACGAGGTCTACGAACGATCGGCCCGCATGGCCGAATCGGTGTTTCGCGACCTGAAGGATGGCGACCTGCCCCAGACGATCCGGAAGGACCTGCGGGAGACGTGGGATTTCTACCTGGACGAGGAGGAGCGGAAGCGACTCGCGGCCATGGGCCCGCTGCAGCGGTGGTTCACGTCGTCGTGGCTTCTCGTGAAGAGCCTCTTCCTGAAACTGACGCCCGTCCGACGGATGATCCTCGGATTCGGGGCATTCCTCGCCCTGGACGGCGCGGGATTCTTCAACGACGCGAGCACGGGAAACCTGCTCCTGGGCTTCTTCCTTTCGCTGTTCGTCCTCGGTCTCGAACTGAAGGACAAGCTGCTGGCGCACGACGAGCTCGCTGCCGGCCGGGCGGTGCAGATCGCGCTGATGCCGCAGAAGAGCCCGTCTTTCGAGGGCTGGGACCTTTGGCTGCACACCGAGCCGGCGAACGACGTGGGCGGCGACCTCGTCGATTTCCAGGACCTCGACGCGCGGCGATTCTCGGTCGCGTTGGGCGACGTGGCCGGAAAGGGGCTTCCCGCCGCGCTGTTCATGGCGCGCCTGCAGGCCACCGTCCGGGCGATCGCCCCTTCCTGCCGCTCGCTGGCCGAAGTGGGCGCCCGCGTGAACGAGATCTTCCACCGCGACGGCCTGCCCGGAAAGTTCGCGTCGCTGGTGCTCATGGAAACCGAGCGCAACGCCGCGATCGTCAGGGTGATGAATGCCGGACACCTGCCGCCGTGGGTGATCCGTGCCGACGGCCCCTCACCGCTCTCCAAGGGTTCTCCGGCGATCGGACTCTCGGCCTCGGCCCGTTTCTCGGAGACCGAACTGGCGCTGGAGCCCGGCGACGCGGTGGTCGTCGTCTCGGACGGCGTCACCGAGGCCCGGGACGAGGAGGGTCGGTTCTTCGGCGACGACAGGGTGCGCCTGGCCCTTGCCGGAGCCCACGGCCGCTCGTCCCGCGACGTAGGCGTCCGCATCCTCGCCGCCGTCGCTGACTTCGTCGGAGACGCCCCGGCCAGCGACGACCTCTCGATCGTGGTCCTGCGGCGGGCTCCCGCACCTCTGCTGCCTGCCTGAGACGGCAGACGACGCGGCCCCGGTCCGGACGCCGTACCTTTGTCCGGAGGATGACCCGTACCGCAGTGACGAGAACGAATATCAGCACCGGCACCCGATGGGAGCCCCTGGTCGGCTACTCCCGTGCGGTCCGCGTCGGAAGGCACGTCCACGTCTCGGGCACGACCGCGACCGACGTCGAAGGAAACCTGGTCGGCATCGGCAACCCGTACATGCAGACCCTCCAGGTCCTGCGCAACATCGAGCGCGCCTTGTCGGCGGCGGGCGCGTCGATGGCGCATGTCGTGCGTACGCGCATCTACGTAATCGACATCGACCGGTGGCCCGACGTCGCGCACGCCCACGGCGAGGTGTTCGGGACCATCCGGCCCGCGACGACCATGGTCCAGGTCAGCCGCTTGATCGATCCGGCCATGCTGGTCGAGATCGAAGCCGAGGCCATCATACCCGACGATGACGGCGACACCCGCAACCTCGGCATCGGCCCCGGCTGACCCAGGTCATTGCGCCCGTTGAGCTTACGGTTCTTCTTCGCTTCTTCTGAATTTTTTTTAATTCAGGGAATCCTTTTCTCCCGCCCCGGCGTTTTCTTTGCCCTTCGGGCGACCGGTCCCGGGCAACCGGTCTCCGCCCGACGGCTCCTCGACGGTTTTAGCCTCTTCCGCTACCGACCGATATCCGACTGAACGTTGCCGCCGCGCCGCGGCGCCCCGACCAGACGCCCGGAATGGCGAGCAACCGCTTCTACTATTACGACCACGAGAGCTGCTCCTTCGTTGAGCTGAAGGGGCGCAAGCGCCGCCTCCGCCTCCACGTGGCCGCGATCGTCGCCGTCGGCGTTCTGGTCGGAAGCCTGCTCACGTGGGGCATGGACCGCATGGTCCAGACGCCGGAGGAACTCGCGCTCCGGTCGGAGAACCAGGCGCTTCAACGACAGCTGGCGCAGGTGAGCCGCCGGATGGAGACCGTGTCTGCCGAGCTTGCGCAGCTCTCGGAGACCGATCAGGACCTGTACCGCACGCTGCTCGAGACCGATCCGATTCCGTCCGACATCCGCCAGGCGGGCGTGGGCGGTACCGACCCCTACGCCGAATTCGACCGTTTCAGCGCTTCGGCCGCGTCGCTGCTCCGGTCGTCCTCGCGCCAGCTCGACCGGCTCGAGCGGCAGCTCGGGCTCCAGCGCGACAGCTACCGCGAACTGACCCGGCTCGCCGGTGAGCACGCCGAGCGGTTGGACCAGCTTCCCGCCATCCTCCCGGCCGACGGCAGGGTGGTTTCCGGGTTCGGCATGCGGAACCACCCGATCCTCGGCATCCGTCGCATGCACGAAGGCATCGACATCCACGTGCCGCGCGGAACCCCCGTGGTCTCGTCGGCCGACGGCATCGTGCTCGAGATCAACCGCGGGAACGGCTTCGGCAATTACGTGAAGATCCAGCACCCGGCTTCAGGCTACGTGACCCTGTACGCGCACCTCACCAAGGCGGCAGACGGACTCAAACAGGGTCAGCGGGTCAAGCGCGGTCAGCTCATCGCCTACAGCGGCAATTCCGGCCTCAGCAAGGCTCCGCACCTGCATTACGAGGTGCTCGACGGCCAGGGGAGGTCGCTCAACCCGATCCATTTCTTCGCTCCGAGCATGACCCCGGCCGAGTACCAGAAGCTCCTGGCCGAAAGCGAAGCCTCCACCACTTCGTTCGACTGACGGGTTTCGCAAGAGCTGGTCCGCATCAAAGCGCTTTTTTTCGCGCATTTCGGCGGATTTTCGTGGCTTGCTTTTTCCCGCGTCTTGGTCTATCGTCCCGGCAGCGCAACCCGACCCGCGCGAAGCTGATATGTACTGGACCCTGGAACTGGCCTCCTATCTCGAAGACGCGCCCTGGCCGGCTACCCGTCTCGAGCTGATCGACTATGCCGAGAGGACGGGTGCACCGTTCGAAGTCGTCGAGAATCTCCGCCAGATGGAGGACGACGGCGAACCGTACGAGAGCATCGAAGAGGTGTGGCCCGATTATCCCACGGGCGACGACGACTTCTACTACGAGGACGAATAGTCCGGACGCGTTGCGCGCGCTTCGGATCGCGGTCGTCTGCCTCCTGATCCTGGTGCCGGGCGTCGCGTCGGGCCAGTCGGGTACCCCGCGCGACCGGGTAGTGGAGGTGACGTTCGAGGGTCCCCGTGTCTTCGCGGACGCCCAATTGCGCGTCAACGTGCGCACGCGTCCGAACCGCAGGCTGCTGGGCATCCCCGGCGTCACCTGGTGGCTCTGGCTGCACCGGCTGGGCGAGTCCGTGCCCGGGTCCCTCGGCCGCGGTCTCCGCACGACCGGGGAACCGCCAGCCCACCTGGATCCGGCCGTCCTGGCCGCCGACGTGGAACGGCTGCGCCTCTTCTTCCTCCAGGAAGGATTCCGTGGCGCCCGCGTGGATGCCCGAGTCGATACGCTGTCGACGAAAGGCAGGCTCGCCGTGCGGTTCGTACTGGACCCCGGGCGCCCGACGTACATCCGTTCGGTTCGCTATGACGGGTTGGCCGTGCTTCCGGAGGGGGATCGCCGTGCCTTCCTCGGGGGCACGCTGCTGACCGACGTGCCTTCGGATCCGGGACCGACCGGGGTCGGCGCTCCCGGATCGGTACGCGTTTCAGATCCCGCTTCGCTGTCCTTCCGCCCATCGGGCCGACGGTACTCCGAGCCTCTCCTCCTCGAGGAAGGGCGCAGGATCCTGTCGTTCCTGCGTCATGCCGGGTTCGCGGCCGTGACGCGGGACTCGATCCTCGCCGTGGTGGTGCCGGCCCGGCCCGATTCCTTCGACATCGTGTTCAACGTGCGCCCCGGCCCGACTTTCCGGTTCGGGGACGTGGAGACCGTCGTCCGGGGACCCGAGCCCGGGGTCCCGGCCCGCGTCGACTCCTTCCGCATCGAAACCCGGAACGACGGCGCCGCCGGTGGCCTGTTGACCGTGCGCTTCGAGGGAGAGCGCAGGGTCGGGGCCGGCTTGTTCCGTCGCGCCCTCGCATTCCGCCCCGGTGATCGATTCGACCAGGACCTGCTTTCGACGACGAAACGACGCCTGGACAACACCGGCGTCTTCGCTTTCACCGACTTCGTCTCTCTTCTCGGGGATTCTGCGAGGGTGGAGGGTGCGCTCCGGGTCCCTCACCGGTTCGAACTCCAGACCAGGCCCCGCCACCGGATCCGGTTCCAGTCCTTCATGCTGCAGCGATCGGGTGCGCTCGCCGATTCGGACAACGAGATCGGCACCGGGCTCGGGGTCACCTACTCCAACCTGAACGTCTTCGGTGAGGGAGAGGCCTTCCGCCTGTCCTCCACCGGAACGGTCGCCGCCGATCTGACCGGTTCAGGAGGCTTCACATCGGCCCAGTGGGACGTATCGGGAACGCTGGCGTTTCCGTACCTCGTATTCCCGTTCACCGGCCTGGAGCGCCGCCTCGACCTGTACGATGCCCGCACCGAGGCATCGGTCACGCTGCTCGCGGCCCGGCGTGACGCGTTGAAACTCGTGCTTCGCGGTCGAGGCTCGGCCCGGTACCGTCTCGAGATGGGTCACTCGCCGACACTCGTTTCGCTCGTCGACCTCGTCGACGTGAGCGTCTCGAACCCGGACACCCTGGCCGGCTTCAGCGGGACCTTCCTGGATGACATCCTGCGATCCGTGGACGACCCGGTCCAGCGAGGCCAGATCGTCGAGGACTACACCGAGCCGCAGGTGAACAATGCCCTCCGCTATACGATGCGTTCGGCACGCCTCGACCCTTTCAAGCGGGACGAAGGGCATGCGCGCGAGGCGTCCCTCGAAATCGGGGGCAACCTGCCCTACGCCGCGGACCGCTGGGTCTTCACCCCGGGCACGATCGAGGGAAGCCTGCCGGGGCTGCCGTTCTTCGGCGCGGGCGACGACGGATCCCGCCTGATCTACAGGCAATACGTGCGGTTCGTCGCCGACGTGCGACAGTTCCGCCGGCTGGATGCCGGATCGGTGCTGGCATGGAAAGCGTTCGTGGGCGTCGCCCATCCCACGGGCGACGCCGACGTCGTGCCGTTCGACCGCCGGTTCTACTCGGGCGGCGCGGCGAGCGTGAGAGCCTGGGGCCTTCGCGAACTCGGCCCGGGCTCGGCGAGCTTTCTTGCCGATTCGGTGACGACCGGGACGACCAACCTGCTGGGCGGGGAAGTCAAGCTCGAAGCCTCGGTCGAATTCCGCAGGACCGTCATACGCAACCTCATGGCGGCCAACTGGGAACTCGCACTCTTCGCAGACGCGGGGAACGTCTGGTCGGGGCCACGCAACCCGGGACTTGCCGACGGTCGATTCCGTGCCGACCGCTTCTGGAAGGAGCTGGGTGCGGGTACGGGCGTCGGCTTGCGCCTGGCCTGGGACTACCTGATCCTTCGGCTTGATTTCGCGTACAAGGTGCACGATCCGCTGCGGCAGGGGGTTATCCTTCCCGACGGCTTCAAGGACCCGGTAGTCCATTTCGGCATCGGCCACACCTTCTGACGGGTCCCAGGACCCCACTCGGCATGAACAAGGGAACGACCCTCGAGGTCACCGTAGAGAAATTCGCCGACCGCGGCATGTCGATTGCGCGCGCCGACGGGTATATCGTATTCGTCCCCGGGGGCGTTCCGGGCGACCGCATGCGGGTCACCCTCGTGCGCGCCCGAAAGAATTTCGGCGAAAGCCGGGTGGACGCCCTCCTGGAACCCAGCCCGCTGCGCACCGAGCCGCGCTGCGCCTACTTCGGCGCGTGCGGAGGCTGCAAGTGGCAACATGTCGAATACTCGGCACAGCTCGACGCGAAACGGCAGACCGTCAGCGACGCGTTCCGCGCGTTTCCCGGCATAGCCGACATCCCGGTGCACCCTACCCTGGGAACCGAGGAAACCTACTTCTACCGCAACAAGATGGAGTTCTCCTTCAGCGCCGACCGGTGGCTGACGCAGGCGGAGATCGCCTCGGGAGAACGGTTCGACCTCTCTTTCGCCCTCGGACTTCACGCGCCGGGACATTTCAACAAGGTGATCGACCTCGCCGAGTGCCACCTCCAGAGCGAGCTGTCGGCCCGCATCGTGAACGGAGTGCGCGACTTCGCCCGCGGGTCATCCTGGCCCGCCTGGAACCTCAAGACCCACTCGGGCTACCTGCGCCACCTCGTGATCCGCCAGGCACGCCATACGGGTGAGCTCATGGTGAACCTCGTGACGAGCTATCTCGACGAGGAACGCATGGCCGCGCTCGCGGCGTTCCTGCGGGAGCGCTTTCCCGAGGTCACCACGCTGATCAACGGCGTACACTCGGGAATGTCGCAGACCGCTTTCGGAGAGAGCCTGCACACGATCTTCGGCCCGGGGGTCATCAGGGACCGCATCGGACGGCACCTCTTCGAGATCGGACCCAACGCCTTCTTCCAGACCAATACGACGCAGGCCGAGCGTCTCTATTCCGTGGCACGCGAGTTTGCCCGGTTCCGGCCCACGGATCTCGTGTATGACCTCTACTGCGGGGCCGGCACGATTTCGCTCTACGTCGCCGATGCCGTTCGCCACGTGGTGGGCGTCGAACTCATCGAACAGGCCGTCGAGAATGCACGCGCCAACGCGGCCGCGAACGGCGTCGAGAACGTGACGTTCGAGACGGGCGACATGCTGCGCCTGTTCAACCGCTCGTTCGTCGAGCGGCACGGTCGCCCCGACGTGCTCATCGTCGACCCGCCCCGGGCCGGAATGCACCCGAAGGTCGTCGCGCAGATCGCCGCCCTCCGACCCGAACGCCTCGTATACGTCAGCTGCAACCCGCTGACCCAGGCCAGGGATCTCGAGGCGCTCGTCGAAGCCTACACGATCGACGAGATGCAGCCGGTCGATCTGTTTCCGCACACCTTCCACATCGAGAACGTGGCTCGCCTCACGGCCCGGGCCTGACGCTCTCCTGCGATCATGCCGAACGCGTTCGTCACGGGTGGAACCGGTTTCGTCGGGAGCCATCTCGTCGAGAGGCTGCTGTCGAGGGGTTACGAGGTGACCTGCCTGGTGCGCAGCGAGGCGAAATGGCTGGAAGGCCTCCCCGTGACCTTCGTGCGAGGGTCGCTGGACGACCCTTCGAGCGTGGCCGCATCCGTCGCCCGGGCCGACGAAATCCATCACGTTGCGGGTCTCACGAAGTCGCGATCGTGGGACGAGTACCGGGCGGCCAATGTGGACGCGACGGTCCGGCTGGTGGAAGCGGCCGCGGCACGGACGACGCCCCCGCGCATGGTCGTTACGTCCAGCCTGGCCGCGGTGGGGCGCAGCGACACGCCGGTCGCCGACGAATCGACTCCCCTGCGCCCGATTTCCCTGTACGGCCGGTCGAAGGCCGAGATGGAGCGCGCGCTCGTTCCGTGGTTCGATCGCCTTCCGCTCACCGTGGTGCGCCCGCCTGCGGTCTACGGACCCCGCGAGACCGACATCCTGACGTTTTTCCGCTCGGTCGCCCGTGGGGTATGCCCGGTCGTGGGAAGGGGCGACGTGCCCGCCCTGAGCCTGGTGCACGTGAGTGACCTGGTCGAAGGCATGGCAGACGCCGCCGTGAACCCGAATGCGGTTTCGCGCACGTACTTCCTCGGCGGGGAGCGGCAGTATACGTGGCACGAGATCCGGGACGCGGCGGCGGCCGCCCTCGGCCGGCGGGTTCTGACCCTGCCGATTCCGCCGGCGCTGGTCCAACCCCTCGGGGCCGTGACGGAATTCGCGGGGGGCCTCTTCGGCCGGTATCCTCCGCTCAATCGCGAGAAGGCCCGGGAAATCCGGTTCACCTGCACCATGTGTTCATCGGCCGCGGCAGGGCGCGACCTCGCTTATCGCCCCTCGACGCCCCTGGAGCAGGGGGTGGCAGACACTATCGCGTGGTACCGCTCCCGCGGCTGGATCTGATCGGCCCGCGCCGAAAGGCCGCGTAACGCCCTTCGGATCCGACCGACGAAGAACCAGGGCGCACTGCCTTACGTTCACATCCGCCTTTCTACGTCCATCCGGACCCGTCACCCGTGAACCACCCCGGTTTCAATACCGGGTTCATCGAGGAGCTTTACCGGCAGTACCTCGAGAACCCGGATAGCGTCAGCGCGACCTGGCGCGAGTTCTTCGCCGACTTCAAGCCAGACGCCGCATTCCTCGCGGCGGCCGAGGCGCGTCCCGTTCCGACCGCGGTCCACCCGGCCGCTCCCCCGCCCGCCGTGGTCGCGCCGGGGACCGAGGGCGACGGCGCCCCGCCGCCACCGGTCGACCGGCCGCAGCCGCCGATTCCGGCCGGCGCCGAGGTCCGCCCGATCCGCGGTCCCGCAGCGCGCATCGTCGAGAACATGGAGGCGAGCCTCGCCGTGCCGACCGCCACGTCGGTACGCACGGTCCCGGTCAAGCTCATGGCCGAGAACCGCCTCCTCATCAACGACTTCCAGAAGGACACGGGCGGAGACAAGGTTTCCTTCACCCATCTCGTGGCGTGGGCCATCGTTCGGGGCCTCAAGGCGTTCCCGAACATGATCACGACCTACCGCGTCGAGGGCACCACGCCCCAGCACGTGATCCCGGACGGGGTCAACCTCGGCCTGGCCATCGACGTGGAGCGCAAGGGCAAACGCACGCTGCTGGTGCCGAACGTCAAGCACGCCGACCGCATGCGGTTCGTGCAGTTCCTCGGCATCTACAACGACATCGTGCGCCGCGCCCGAGAGAACCGGCTGGAGGTTTCGGACTTCGAGGGCACGAACGCCTCGATCACCAACCCCGGCATGATCGGGACCGACCTCTCGGTCCCCCGACTGATGCCGGGACAGGGTGTGATCGTGGGGGTCGGTTCGATCGGCTACCCGACCGAGTACTTCGCGTTTCCGCCCGAAATGATCGCCCGGACCGGCATCTCGCAGGTCATGACGATCACGTCGACGTACGATCACCGCGTGATCCAGGGCGCCGAGAGCGGCGCGTTCCTCCAGCACGTGGAGGAACTGCTCCTCGGTCGACACGGCTTCTACGAGGAGGTGTTCGCCGATCTCGGCATCCCGTACCCGCCGTACGTGCTGCAGTCCGACTCGACCCCGTCGGGCGTCTCTGGCGAGAGCGGTCTCGAGATGATCGAGAAGCAGGCCCAGGTGCTGCAGCTCATCCGTGCCTTCCGCGTGCGGGGACACCTCCAGGCCGACGTCAACCCGCTCGGCTACGACTGGAGCTACCACCCCGAACTGGATCCGGCGAAGTACGGCCTGACGATCTGGGACCTCGACCGCAAGTTCGTCACCGGGGACTTCGGGCCGCACGGCCTGCTTCCGCTCCGCGAGATCCTGGAGATCCTGCGCAGAACCTACACCCGCAAGGTGGGCGTGGAGTTCATGCACATCTCGGATCCGGGCGAGAAGGAGTGGATCGTCTCCCACATCGAGCCGAACGCGGGCGCGGAGGGCCTGTCCGAGGCGGCGCGCCGACGCATGCTCGAGAAGCTGAACGCGGCCGAGGCGTTCGAGAACTTCCTCCATACCAAGTATATCGGGCACAAGCGATTCTCGCTCGAGGGCGCCGAGACCATGATCCCGGTGCTCGACATGATCCTGACCGACGCGGCCGAGCGCGGCGTGGACGAGGTCGTGATCGGAATGGCGCACCGCGGGCGACTCAACGTGCTCGCGAACATCCTGAACAAGCCCTACGAGGTCATCTTTTCGGAGTTCGAGGGAAACATCGACCCGACGTCCTACCAGGGCTCGGGCGACGTCAAGTACCACCTCGGCGCGAAGGGAGAGCATGTCTCGCCGGACGGCAGGCGGGTCCGACTCATGATGGCCTCCAACCCGAGCCATCTCGAAGCCGTCAACCCGGTCGTCGAGGGCATGGTGCGGGCACGCCAGGAGTCGCTGCGCGAACAGGGCCTGGTCGCGCCGGACGGAGACTGGCACGACACGGTGGTCCCGATCCTGGTGCACGGTGACGCGGCGTTCGCCGGCCAGGGTGTCGTGGCCGAGACCCTGAACCTCAGCCAGCTGCCGGGCTACCGGGTAGGCGGAACGATCCACCTGATCGTGAACAACCAGATCGGCTTCACGACCAGCCCCGACGAAGCCCGGTCGTCGCAGTACGCCACCGACGTGGCGCGCATGATCCAGGCGCCGATCTTCCACGTCAACGGAGACGACCCGGACGCCTGCGTGCGCGTGGCGCGCCTCGCGTTCGCCTACCGGCAGGAGTTCAACAAGGACGTGGTCATCGACCTCCTCTGTTACCGGGTGCGCGGGCACAACGAGGGGGACGAGCCGACCTATACCCAGCCGCTGCTCTACAAGCGGATCGAAGCCAAGCGTTCGGTGCGCAAGCTGTACACCGAACTGCTCCTCCGGCGCGGAGATGTCACTCCGGAGGAGGCCGAGACCATCCTCGAGGATTTCCGCGGACGGCTGCAGGAGGCCTTCGACCGGACGCGCGAGCTGTCCGGCGAGGCGGCGCCCGCCGGCAGCATTCCGACCCGCCGGCCGAAGCCCGAGGGCATCCCTGCAGTCGAGACGCGCGTCAGCCCCGAGGCCGTGGAACCCGTGCTGCGCGCCCTGTCGACCTTCCCGTCCGATTTCGCCGTGCACCGGAAGCTCCTCCGCCAGTTCGAGCGTCGCACGCGGACCTGGCACGAGGACCGGCGCATCGACTGGGGATTCGCCGAGGCCCTCGCTTTCGGCACGCTGCTGCAGGAAGGCAAACGCGTGCGCATATCCGGCCAGGACTCCCGCCGCGGCACGTTCAGCCACCGGCACGCCGTCGTCTACGACCAGGAGACCGGGGCCGGCTATACGCCCCTGAATCACATCGGTGACGGCCAGGCTCACCTCTGGATCTACGACAGTTTCCTGTCGGAGTACGCGGCCTGCGGTTTCGAGTACGGGTACTCGGTCGCCGTCGACAACGCGCTGGTCATCTGGGAGGCCCAGTTCGGCGACTTCTCGAACGGTGCCCAGATCGTCTACGACCAGTTCCTGTCGGCGGCCGAGGAGAAGTGGGGACAGACCTCCAACCTTGTCCTGCTGCTCCCGCACGGCTTCGAGGGCCAGGGCCCCGAGCACTCGTCGGCACGCCTGGAGCGCTTCCTCCAGCTCTGTGCCGAGAACAACATGATCGTGGCGAACCTGTCGACGCCGGCGAACTACTTCCACGCGCTGCGGCGCCAGGTGCACGGCGCGTTGCGCAAGCCGCTCGTCGTGATGGCACCGAAGTCCCTGCTCCGGCATCCGGATGCCGTGTCGGCGCCCGAGGACTTCACCGAGGGTTCCTTCCGGGAGATCCTGCCCGACGCCACGGTGGACCCGGCGGGGGTCGAACGCCTGGTCTTCTGCAGCGGAAAGGTCTACTACGAGGCGTTGCACGCCAGGAACGCGCTTCCCGGCCGCACCGGAAAGGTGGCCCTCACGCGGATCGAGCAGCTGTATCCGTTCCCGGCCGACGCGGTTCGCGCCGAGATCGCCCGCATGCCCGCGTCGGTCGAGGTGGTCTGGATGCAGGAGGAGCCGGCCAACATGGGTGCCTGGTCCTACGTGCGCCAGCGGCTCGACGATGTGCTCGAGGACCTGCGCGGCGATTGCCGTCACCGGGCCCGCTACGCCGGGCGTCCCGCCTCGGCCAGTCCCGCTTCCGGCAGCCAGCACGTACACCAGGCGGAGCAGGAGACCCTCATCGCGGCGGCCGTGGTGTGAGCGGACACGGTGGGCGGGGCTTCGCGCCCCGCCCACCGCAGGGATGCTTCCGCACCAAACGACAAAGGGGTGGCGCCGGCGGCGTCACCCCTTTCCATTCGTGGCGACCGGATGGCTACCGGTCGATCCGCTCTCAATAGTACCGGCTACGCTTCCGGGCGTTGCGGGCGGCCTTCTCGCGGGCAAGACGGCGCTCTTCGCTCGGCTTCGTGAAAGCCATGTTCGCGCGGAAGATGCGAAGCACGCGGCTTCTGTTGACGGCGCGCTTGAAGCGGCGAAGCGCGCGGTCGATCGACTCGTTGTCGCGGACCTTGATACCTACGGGCACGGGCTGTTCCTGAAGGACTGGTTATAGTCAAGCCCTGAAATATACGGCGCCACGTTCGCGATGGCAACCATCTCGAGAACGAGCGTTGTCCGCGAACCCCGGATTCGATAGCTTCGGGTCCATGGACCCGCACCCAGCCCCCTTCCGCCTGCTCGTCGCCACGCGCAACGCCGGCAAGCTGGCCGAGATCCGCCAGATCCTGGCCGGGCATCCCGTGACCGTGCTGTCGGTGGACGACGTGCCCGGGGCGCCGGACGTGGAGGAGCACGAGCCGACGCTCGAGGGCAACGCCCTGCTCAAGGCCGACGCCCTTCACGCGCTTACCGGGCTGGCCACGATCGCCGACGACACGGGCCTCGAGGTCGACGCGCTGGGCGGAAGACCGGGCGTGCGCTCGGCCCGGTACGCCGGCGAGGCCGCCGATCCGGTCGCCAACCGGCGGCTCCTGCTCGAGGAGTTGGCGGGCCGCACCGAGCGGACCGCCCGCTTCCGCTGCGTCATCGCCTTCGTGGACGGCACCCGGCGCCGCACGTTCGAGGGGGCCTGCGAAGGCGTGATCCTCGAATCGGAGCGCGGAAGCGGCGGGTTCGGCTACGACGCGCTCTTCCGCCCGCTCGGGTTCGAACGTTCTTTCGCCGAGCTGGATGCCCGCGAGAAGAACGCCATCAGCCACCGGGGCCGGGCGCTCGCGGCGTTCGCCGCGTGGTTGTTCCCGCCGGAGGGACCGAGCGCATGGTAGCCCTGGTGCAGCGGGTCTCCCGCGCCTCGGTCTCGGTGAACGGCCGCACCGTGTCCGAAATCGGGCCCGGCCTTCTGATCCTGCTGGGCGTGCACCGCACCGACACGGCGGCCGAAGCCGACGGGCTGGCGCGAAAGGTGTCCCAGCTCCGCATCTTCCGGGACGACGAAGGCCTGATGAACCGGTCGCTCCAGGAATGCGGGGGCGAAGCGCTGGTCGTCTCCCAGTTCACGCTGTACGGGGATTCGCGAAAGGGCAACAGGCCCTCCTTCGTGGACTCGGCCCGCCCGGAGCTGGCCGAGCCGCTGTACGAACGCTTTTCGTCTGTGCTCTCGACGCTCTTGGGACGTCCCGTCGGCAACGGGGTCTTCGGAGCGATGATGGACGTCTCCCTCGTCAACGACGGCCCGGTGACGCTCTGGGTCGAACGCCGAAACGACACTGCCTCATGAAGAAGCTCACCTCACTCCTTCTCCTCGTGTCCGCGGCATGCGGACGACCGGCCGACCCGGTCGTCGAAACCGTGGTATTCCACAACGCGACGATCCACACGGTGGACCCGTCCCGTCCGACGGTCGAAGCCATGGCGGTGAGCGCCGGACGGATCCTCGCCGTCGGGGACGTCGATTCGATCCTGGCCGCCTACCCGGCCGCCCGCCGCGAGGACCTCGGCGGACACGCCGTGATTCCCGGTCTCATCGACGCGCACGCCCACCTGCGCAACCTTGCGCAGATGCACCTCTCGGCCGATCTCGTCGGTACGGGCTCGGTTGCCGAGATCATCGAACGCCTACGTCGGCACGCCGCGACGCTGCCCGACGGCGCATGGATCCTCGGGCGCGGATGGGACCAGAACGACTGGCCCGACCGGGAATTCCCGACCCGCGCAGACCTGGACGCCGCGTTCCCGGACACCCCGGTCTGGCTCGAGCGCATCGACGGGCACGCCATGTGGGCAAATTCGGCGGCGATCCGGGCGGCAGGCGAGGAAGCGATCCGGGAGGCGACCGACCCTCCGGGCGGAAAGATCCTCCGCGACGCGTCGGGTGAGCCCACCGGCGTCTTCATCGACGACGCCGAAGCCCTCGTATCGGCGCACGTCCCACCCGTTCCCGCCGAACTCGCCGACCAGGCCTTCGCGTCTGCGCTGGCCGAAGCCGCGAGGTTCGGCCTGACGGGCGTGCATGAGGCCGGGTCCTCGCTCGAGGACATCGACCGCTTTCGCCGGTTCGCCGACGAGGGACGGCTTTCCCTGCGACTCTATGCGATGACCGAGCCGGGACCTTCGTTCGACGCCTACTGCGGGGCTCCGCTCCTGGGCTACCGGGACGTCCTGACCGTGCGCTCGGTCAAACTCTACCTTGATGGCGCGCTCGGCAGCCGGGGCGCAGCCCTGCTCCGGGACTACAGCGACGACCCGGGCAACCGGGGGTTGCTGCGCACGGGTCCTCCCGAGTTCGAGGATCTCGTGCGCCGCGCCGTGGACTGCGGCTACCAGGTCAATACGCACGCCATCGGAGACAGTGCGAACCGGGTGCTGATCGACGTCTACGAGGCCGTGGGCGTCCGGCCCGACGGTCGCCACCGCAACGAACATACCCAGGTGCTCGATGCCTCCGATTTCGCCCGGATGGCCGCACTGGGCATCGTGGCCTCGGTCCAGCCTACGCACGCCACGAGCGACATGTACTGGGCGGAAGACCGGCTGGGACGGGGACGCGTACGCGGGGCGTATGCCTGGCGAACCCTGCTCGACTCGGGCGTGCGCCTGGCCCTCGGGAGCGACTTCCCGGTGGAAAGGGTGGATCCGCTGCTGGGGCTCCACTCGGCCGTGACCCGGCAGGATTCCCGGCACTGGCCCGAGGGCGGCTGGTACGCGGACCAGGTCCTGACCCGGGAGGAGGCCCTGCGCGGTTTCACGATCGACGCGGCGTGGGCCGCTTTCCAGGAGAACGACCTCGGTTCCCTCTCTCCCGGCAAGTGGGCTGACTTCGTGGTGCTGTCGAGCGACGTGATGACGGTCGCCCCGCCGGCGATCCTCGAAACCCGGGTGCTGTCGACGTGGTTGGGAGGAGTTCCGGTCTACCGGGTCGAGTGAGACCCGCTTCCCGGATCCACGGTCCGACGATCCCCGCGCGCCATGCCCGCCGCTCCACCCGATCCTCATCCGCGACGACCGCCGCTCGTCGATGCGTTCGGGCGCGTGCACGACTACCTGCGGGTCTCCCTCACGGAGCGATGCAACCTGCGGTGCGTCTACTGCATGCCCGCCGAGGGCGTCGCCCTGAGGCCCAGGGCCGAACTGCTGACCTACGAGGAGATCGTGCGGCTGGCCGGGCTTTTCGTCTCTGCCGGCGTGCGCAAGATCCGCCTCACGGGCGGCGAACCGCTGGTACGCAAGGACGTCGAGGAACTGGTCGAAGCGCTCGGCGCCCTGCCCGGCCTCCGGCGCCTGGCGCTTACGACGAACGGGTTGCTGCTCGAACCCCTGCTCCCGCGCCTCAAAGCGGGCATGTTGACCGAGATCAACGTCAGCCTGGACACGCTACGGGCCGATCGCTTCCGTGACATGACCCGCCGCCCCGGACTCGACACGGTGCTGTCTGCCATCCGGGCCTCCATCACTGCCGGCTACCGTCCGCTGAAGGTCAACGCCGTCGTGATGCGCGGGGTGAACGACGACGAGATCCTCGATTTCGTGCGGTGGTCGACCCGCGAACCCGTGTCCGTCCGGTTCATCGAGTACATGCCGTTCGAGGGCAACGGCTGGAATCGCGACGCGCTGGTTCCCCAGGCCGAACTGCTCGAGCGGGTCCGCTCCGCGTTCCCGGACCTCGAGAAACTCGACGACGGGCCCCACTCGACGAGCCACGAGTGGCGCGTACCCGGTGCCCCCGGTACGGTGGGTTTCATTTCGTCGATGACCGACGCTTTCTGCTCGGGCTGCAACAGGCTCCGCGTGACGGCCGACGGCCGCCTGATGACGTGCCTCTTCGCGTCGGCGGGTGTCTCGCTTCGTGATGCGCTGCGCGAAGGTTCGGATGACGAGGCCGTCCTGGACCGCATCCGCGAGGGTCTCGCCCGAAAGAAGGCCTCCCATGACGGCATGGACCTGATCGCGCGGAATACGGAGCGTCCGATGATTCTCATCGGTGGATGAGCCCCGGTCGTTTCCTGGGGCGTGTTCACACTCTCGGTTGACGTCCGGTCCGGCACGTCCTGCTTGCAGGGGTCCGATCGAAGCGGAATCGTCCCCAAGTTCCATCTGGGGGCGGACTCGAACCCGCGCGGAGCCCTTCCCGGCCATGGGCGGGCCCCGGAGTCACGCGGCGCACGCCTGCTACACCACGCTGCCCGTCCCGGGGCCTGCCGGACTTTTCGTGGTGCTGTTGCGAACGACCTCGTCAGGGAAGTGGAACAGGAGGCGAAATTCCACTTCCGAGGCCATTCTTCGGGCGCGGAAGTGGAATCTGCGGCGATTTTCCACTTCGTCGCGCCGAGAGCAGGAAATGGCGCCCCACCAGGCCGACGCTCCCCGAAGCCCCTCCTCCCCGACCCCGAATTCGGCTGTCAACTCGAGGCCGTACGGACGCAGACCCTCGATCGCGCGCCGGCCGAGGTCCTTCTTCGGCTCGCCGTATCGCATCACGCGCGTCGCAAAAGAACGAGGACCCGGAGTGTGAACACGCCCAAGAACGTTGCCGCCGATCGGGCGTATACCGCCCGACCCAAGAACCCGAACCCCATGGTTGACCTTCCCGAGCTTACGCACCTGGACCCGAGGGGGGGCGTGCGCATGGTCGACATCTCGGAAAAAGCCGAGACGCTGCGAACGGCGGTAGCGACCGGACGGGTCGTCGTCGGGGAGGAGGCTGCCCGCCTGATCCGCGAAAACCGGGTCAAGAAGGGCGACGTCCTGTTGACGGCACAGATCGCGGGGATCCAGGGCGCCAAGCAGACCAGTCGCCTGATTCCGCTCTGCCACGACGTGAGCCTGCGCGGCGTGGACGTCGAACTCATGCTCGACGACGCATCGACGTCCGTCGAAATCCGGGCCTTCGCCAAGAGCCAGGGCCCGACCGGGGTCGAGATGGAGGCGCTCACGGCCGTTTCCATCGCGGCTCTCACCATTTACGACATGTGCAAATCGGTCTCCAAGTCGATCCGCATCGACGACATCCACCTGGTCGCCAAGACCGGCGGACGCAGCGGCGACTACCGCAAGGGAGACCTCTGAACCGGACCCCACCGATGGAACCCCTGCTTACCGCGACCGGCTTGCTCGTGATCGGCCTCGTACTCCTGGGCCTGATCGTATTCCTGTACTTCATCCCCGTGGGTCTCTGGATCACGGCATTCTTCTCCGGGGTGCGCGTCAAGCTCGTGCGCGACCTCGTCGGAATGCGCCTGCGAAAGGTCTCGCCCGCGATCATCGTCAAGCCGCTCATCACGGCGCACAAGGCGGGCATCTACCTGGAGGCCCCCCAGCTCGAGGCCCACTACCTCGCCGGCGGCGCCGTGCAGAAGGTGGTCAACGCGCTGATTTCGGCAGACAAGGCGAACATCGACCTGTCGTTCGAGCGCGCGACCGCCATCGACCTCGCCGGCCGTGACGTTTTCGAAGCCGTCCAGGTGTCGGTCAACCCGAAGGTCATCGAGACGCCCGCCGTTTCCGCGGTGGCGAAGGACGGCATCCAGGTGCGCGCCATCGCCCGGGTCACGGTGCGGGCCAACATCGAGCGCCTGGTCGGCGGCGCGGGCGAAGAGACCATCATCGCCCGCGTCGGAGAGGGCATCGTTTCGACCATCGGCTCGAGCGAGACCCACAAGGCCGTGCTCGAGAACCCGGACTCGATCTCGAAGGTCGTGCTCGCCAAGGGGCTCGATTCGGGCACCGCGTTCGAAATCCTCTCGATCGACATCGCCGACGTGGACGTGGGCGAGAACATCGGGGCCAAGCTCCAGACCGACCAGGCCGAAGCCGATCTCAAGATCGCGCGGGCCAAGGCCGAGGAACGCCGCGCGTCGGCCGTCGCGCGCGAACAGGAGATGCGGGCCGCGGTCGAGGAGCAGCGTGCAAAGGTCGTCGAGGCCGAGGCCCAGGTGCCGCTCGCCATCGCCGAAGCCTTCCGCAGCGGCAACCTCGGTGTCATGGACTACTACAACCTGAAGAACGTCCAGGCCGATACCCGCATGCGGGACGCGATCGGTGGGCAGGAAACCAAGCGGGCCGAGTGACTCCGGAAAGCTCGGATCCGGTTGTGGCGGCCGACCGGCGCCACCTCGCCTCACTGGTCGCTTTCGCCTCGATCGGAACGATCACGACGGCCCAGGATCTTGCGGCGGCCGTCCTCGACGGGGTACCCGACGCCCGCGCCGACCTCGTGGCCGAAGAGACGTTATGCCTGGTCGCCACCGCCGCGGCGCGGGCCGCCGCCTTCGGACTCGGGGACCGCGCGGAACTGGGGACCGAAGGCGAGAGGCTGCTGCTCGACCTGCCGTTCACCTGGCGGGACTACCACGTCGCCGGCGAGATGCTGGATCGCGGCGCGACGGCTCCACCGGATGAGGCCGAGGCCGTCTACGAGCGGCTCGGGCGCAAGATGGCCTTCTACACCGCCCACCTCGCCCCCGGCCAGCTCCCCGGAGAACGGATGCTGGCCGACAAGATGGCGTTATGGATGGGCCGTGTGAGCCCGCCCGGGCTCTCCGAAATGCCGGATGCACGGCTTGCCCGCCTCGGCCTCGTTGCCCGTCTCGTACTCCACGTGCGCCTCGTACGCCAGTTCGCCTCGCAGCCCGGTACCTGATCGCGGGCCGCAAGGAGCCTGCGCGTCGATCAGCAACCGCGGAAGACCGGCTTCCGCCGCTCGAGGAACGCCGTCACGCCTTCTCTCAGGTCTTCGGTTGCGAACGCCTGTCCGAAAGCGAGCGCTTCGACCGCCAGACCCTGCTCGAGCGGCAGATCGGCGTTCATGACGGCGTCGATCGAAAGTTCGACGGCGATCGGCGCCTGCTTCAGGATCGACTGGAGCAGTGAGCGGGTCTCGTCCATGAGGCGATCGGCGGCGACGACCCGGTTGACGAGCCCGATTTCGTAGGCCCGGGAGGCCGGGATATGGCTCCCGGTAAGGATCAATTCGAGCGCGATGCCCCGACCGACGATTCGGGGCAGGCGCTGCGTGCCGCCGTACCCCGGAAGCAGACCCAGGCCCACCTCCGGTTGTCCGAAGCGCGCATTCTCCGAGGCGACACGCAGGTGGCACGCGAGGGCGAGTTCACAGCCGCCGCCCAGCGCGAATCCGTTGACCGCGGCGATGACGGGCTTGCCGAGGCGCTCGATCCGGTCGAATACCGACTGGCCATGCCGCGCGAACGCGGTTGCCGTACGGGCATCGAGGCGGGTGAACTGCGAGATGTCGGCCCCGGCAACGAAGCTCTTCTCCCCGGCCCCGGTCAGGATCACCCCGCGCACGCGCGTATCCTCGGCCAGGGCCGAAAAACACGTGTCGAGCTCGTCGAGCGTCCGGCGATCGAGCGCGTTGAGCTTGTCGGGGCGATTGACGGTGACGACGGCGACCCCGTCGGTCGCCACGTCAACCAGCAGCGTTTCGAACGTCATGGGCGCGGCGGGATCAGGCGCGATCCCTGGTCTTGGTCTTTTCTTCCTCGGTCCCGCCGAGATCGAAGGCGTCCATGTCCTCGAGCAGGTCTCCCTGTCGGGCGAAGACCTCCTCGACCGCCTCGACCGAGGCCTGGGTCTCTTCGAGTTCCGAGAGCAGCGTGTCCAGTTGGAACGTGATCTCTTCGGGATTGCGCAGTGTGAGCGACTGCTCGTGGATGTACATCACGACATCCTCGACCGTGGCCAGCTGCGCCTCGATGATTTCCATGTTCTCGGCGGCCTTCTTCGAGCGTTCCAGCCGCTGCTCGAGGATGCGCAGGCGGCGCGCCTTGATCGCGCGCACCCTCGGCGTATCGTCGGCCATGTCCTCCCGAAGCCCCTGCATCGCGCGGATCACGTCGGCCTCCACCGTGGAGCTGGTCGTGTACTCGTACCGTTCCTTCTGGTACAGCAGGCTGAGGTAGGATTCGAGCAATCCGTTGATCTTCGTCAGGTGGCTGTCAAGCATGCCCTGAGAAGCGTAGCTCAACTTCCGGTAGTTGGACCGGATCTCCTTCTCGAATTTCTTGAGCCGGGCATAGCGTCGCTGGCTGTACTTGGTGAGCAGCTGGAACAGCTCCTTCTGCGACGGCGGCTTCGAATGCTCCGCCGCCCTGCGGGCCCGCACGGCCTTGCGGAAACGCTCCTGCCGTGGCAGGTACCCGAGGTACAACAGTTCCAGCGCGGCGGCGAACAACAACACCGTCTCGAAGGTGCCCGGAACGCCGAGAAGCCCCACCGCGAAAGCCGACAGCATCGCGACGATCAGGAAGGTCAGGTTCCAGGGGTGCAGGAACGCTTCCTTGTTGTAGTTGATTTCCGGGTCGGACATCGTGGACGGGGTTCGCCGTGGCGCGGGGTCGGCCTGGTGCCGATCAGGGTTTCATCCTTCCGATCGTCTTCTCCGGGAGGTCGCGCCGGCCCTCGTCGGACCCCGACTTCGCGGGCGGAGAGGCGGCGGGGGGAGCGGGGACCGACGTCGGCGCCGTTTCTTCGCGCAGCTGCCGAAGGAGCTGTTGCGCTCGCAGCCTGCGCATTTCCTCCTCGGCTTCAGCCTCGCCGATCGGAGGCTGGGGTGACGAAGACGGTGCCGCCTCCCGCTCCGCGGCCGTCTCGAGGGCGATGTCGAGCTTGGCCTCGGACCGTGCCGCTTCCATCGCCAGTTGCTCGACGAGTTCGGCATTCTGGTCCAGCAGCGTGCGCGGCGTGTCGGTGATGTCCGTGATGGCCCGAGTGACCTTCTTCTGTCGCTCCAGCTGCCGCACGGCGCTCTTGAGCTCCTTCAGCTTGCGCAGGTGCTCCTTTTCAGCCTCCTTGAGGCGCTGGTATTCCTCGGGGGTCATGGCAGGCTATTCGTTCTTCGAACGCTGGCGACCGATGGTCTTTCCTTCCTGCTCCGACTCGGACAGGTCGATAGCCGGTTCGGCCTGGGCCGGGCCGGTGTCGCCGACGCCCATCTCGAGCTTGAACTGCTTGACGAGTTCCGAAGCGCGGATCTTCTGCGCGTCTTCCTCGATGCGCATGGCCTGCGTATCGATCGAGTCGAGCGCCATCTCCATTCGCGCCTCGTTGCGGGCCGTCTGCTCCTGCAACCGGTTCAGCATCTCGTCGTGGGTGGCGTCCATGCCGGCCACCTCGAAGCTCTCCAGCGTATCCGCGACCTTCGCCTGCCACTTGGCACGCTCGTGCGCGCGCAGGGCTTCCTTGGCCTCGGCGATCTTGCGCTCCTTCTCGCGCATGAAGGCCTTCTTCACCTGGAGCGCCTTGTCGTAGGCGGCCGTGGCGTACTTGAGCTGCTCCCGCGTGCGCTCCAACGACTCGCGCGCCGTGTCCAGCCGGAGCGCGTAGGTCTCGGCGATGTCGTCCCGACCGGCCTGGATACCCGCCTTGATCTTCGACGTGAGGTCGGCGATTTCGGTCTCGTACTTGCGTACCTCCTTCTGGAGGAGCATCACGTTGGCCTTCACCGTCGCGATGTTCTCGTTCATCTTCGGGACCTGGTCGTTCAGTTCCCGGATGTTCTGCTCGAGAATCAGCTTCGGATCCTCGAGTGCCGAGATGGCACCGCCGAAGATCGAGCGCATGAGCCGCTTGAATCGTGCCCAGAGTGACATAACCGTCGCGCTTTGGTGGGGAAGGCTTCCGCCGGTAGCGAGTGAATATACTAACGGGACATCGAGGGGATCGCCCGCGGATCCGGACACCTCAGGCCGACCAGCGGCCCGCGGCGTAGCGGCCGGCGATCAGCGGTTCGGCCCGTGCGGCGTCGCCGATCGCGATGGCATCCCGGAGGGACCGGGCGACCTCGGCGGCGCGCTCGGGCCGGGATGCGTGGATCCGGGCGAGCACCTCGTCCCATGCTACGAGATCACCCGGCTTTTTGTTGAGCACCACGCCCGCCAACTCGTCGATCCTGTCGTCCAGGCGCGTACGGCCGGCTCCCAGGTCGACACAGATACGCCCCACGGCGCGGGCATCGACGGCTGTGACGACTCCTTCGGTCTCGCTGCGAACCTCGATGACCGGAGCGAATCCGGTGCGCTCCCACGGGGACTCGAGGGATCGGGGGTCGCCGCCCTGGGCTTCGACGACCTGGAGGAAGCGCTCGAAAGCACTGCCGTCGGCAAGGGCGCGCGCTGCCCGTGTCCGGGCACGGTCCGTGTCCGGTTCCACCCCGGCCATCACGATCATCTCGGTGGTCAGCGCCAGGGTAAGTTCGCGGAAGTCGTCCGGCCCCCCGCCACGCAGACAGTCGACCGCCTGAGCCACCTCGCACCAGTTTCCCGCCGCGAGACCGAGTGGCGCCTCCATCGACGTGAGGAGCGCCACGCTGCGGCATCCGTTGTCCTCACCCACCTCCACCAGGGTCTCGGCAAGTCGGCGCGCGTCCTCCACGTCGCGCATGAAGGCCCCGCCCCCGAACTTGACGTCGAGGACCAGCCCGTCGAGGCCCTCGGCGAGCTTCTTGCTCATGATCGAGGCCGCGATCAGCGGGATGCTCTCGACCGTCCCGGTCACGTCGCGCAGGGCGTAGAGCCGGCGGTCGGCCGGAGCCAGTTCGGCCGTCTGTCCGATCATGGCGACCCCGAGGCGCTCTAGCTGGGACCGGAAACGCCCCAGGTCGAGGTCGGTGCGGAACCCGGGAATCGACTCGAGCTTGTCGAGCGTGCCCCCGGTATGCCCGAGGCCGCGGCCCGATATCATCGGGACGACCACGCCGCAGGCGGCAGCGAGCGGCCCGATCACCAGGGACGTCCCGTCCCCGACTCCTCCCGTGGAGTGCTTGTCGACCTTGCCGCCCGGCAGGTCCGAAAGATCGAGCACCGTACCCGAGTGCAGCATCGCGCGGACGAGTTCGGCCGTTTCCTCCGCGTCGAGACCCCGAAGGAACGCGGCCATCAGGAATGCGCTGACCTGGTAGTCCGGGACCTCGCCTGCCGTGAAGCGCTCGACGAGCCGCGTGATCGTGCCGGGGGCAAGCGTTCGCCCGTCCCGCTTGGCGATGATGGTCTCTACGACGTTCAACGGATTCATACCCCCGTAAATGACGAAGGGCGACCCGCAGCGCGGACCGCCCTTCCCGTCGCGTGCGCGAACCGGATCACTGCTTGCCGTAGCGGCGCATGAACTTCTCCACGCGGCCCGCCGTATCGACGTACTGGCGACGGCCCGTGTAGAACGGATGGTTCGTCGAGTCGACTTCCGACGAGTACTCCTTGCCGTCCATGGTGGAGCGCATGGTGGCGGTGGTGCCGTCGGCCAGCCGAACCGTCACGAAGTGATAGTTGGGATGGATGTCCTTCTTCATGGGAGTCGGCCGAGAGAGCCGGTCGTGCGAGGATTCAGAGCCGGGAAAGATACGGAAACGAGCCCGTGGTCGCAATACGCCCGTCAGGCCACCTCCCAGGTGTCCCCGGCGTGCAGCAGGTCCTCCAGCCGGCCCTTGCCCGCCTTGCCGCGGATCTCGGCGATCTGCGCGTGCAGTGCGTCCTCGTACGTCGTGCGCTCCTTCGCGTAGAACACGCCGAAGGGCTGCGGCATGTCGTCACGTCGGAACAGGCGGCCGACGATCGAGGCCAGCTCGTAGCTGGTTTCGTCGTAGACCAGGCAGTCCGACGCGGACCACGCCCCGCCATCCAGGTCGACCGTTTCGAGGTGGAATCCCTCGAGGCGCAGACCCTTCGTTCCGCCCGAGTAGACGAGCGGCTTGCCATGCTCGATGAAGATCGCGCGCTCGGGCTTGGTGTCCTTCTCGGTGTACTGGAAGAAGGCCCCGTCGTTGAAGATGTTGCAGTTCTGGTAGATTTCGAGGAACGACGCGCCCCGGTGGCCGTGCGCGCGCTTGAGCATCTCCTTCATGTGCTTGGGGTCGCGGTCCATCGACCGTCCGACGAACGACGCGTCGGCGCCCAGCACGAGCGCGATCGGATTGAACGGGTGGTCGATCGCGCCGTACGGCGAACTCTTCGTGATCTTGCCGGCCTCGGAGGTCGGGCTGTACTGCCCCTTCGTCAACCCGTAGATCTGGTTGTTGAAGAGCAGCACCTGCAGGTTCACGTTGCGCCGCATCAGGTGGATCATGTGGTTTCCGCCGATCGACAGGCCGTCGCCGTCGCCCGTGACCACCCAGATGTCGAGCTCGGGCCGGCTGGCCTTGAGCCCGGTCGCGATCGTGGGGGCGCGCCCGTGGATGGTGTGCATCCCGTACGTGTTCATGTAGTAGGGGAACCGGCTCGAACAGCCGATCCCGCTGATGAACACGATGTTCTCGCGCGGAATGCCCAGTTCGGGCATCAGGCGCTGCACGGTGGCGAGGATGGCGTAATCGCCGCAACCCGGGCACCAGCGCACGTCCTGGTCACTGGCGAAGTCCTGCCGGGATACGGCACCGGCACCATCGCCGGAGGCCCCGGGCTTCGGAGGACCGGCCGGCGGACGGGCCCCCGGAGGGAGGGTGGGCGCCTTGGCTCCCGGCGGCATCGTGGGAGCCTTGGCACCGGGCGGCAGGGTCGGCTTGCGGGGCGATTCGGAGGAGGAATCCATGGTCGTCGGTCGAAGGGGTTCAGCCGGCCTTTCCGTCGAGGATGCCCTCGACGTGCTCGACCAGCTCGCCGGCGCGGAAGGGCCGGCCCTGCACGAGATTGAACGGGCGGATCGGCAGCACGAAGCGGTCCCGCAGGATGCGCACGAGCTGCCCGTTGTTGAGCTCCGGCACCACCACCGCGCCGAAACGTGAAAGCACGTCGCCCAGATCGGCCGGAAGCGGGTTGAGGTGACGCAGATGCACGGCCCCCACCCTGCGGCCGCGGGCACGCAGCCGGTCCACCGCGGCTTCGATGGACCCGCGTGTGGAGCCCCAGCCGACCAGCAGGATGTCTCCCGACTCCTCCCCGTACACCGGGAGGGGCGGAAGCTCCCGCGCGATGCGGTCGACCTTCTCGGCGCGCAGTCGGGTCATGCGCTCGTGGTTGACCGGATCGTAGGAGACGTTGCCCGTGCCCTCCTGCTTCTCGATGCCGCCGATGCGGTGCTCGAGACCGGCGGTTCCGGGCGTCGCCCAGGGGCGGGCGAGCGTCTCGGGGTCCCGCAGGTAGGGCAGGAAGACCTGCGCCCCGTCCTGCTCGTGGTTCGGCTTCGTGGTGAACGACACCGGGAAGTCGGGAAGGGTCGCCGTGTCGGGGATGGGCCACGGTTCCGAACCGTTGGCGAGGTATCCGTCGACCAGCAGCATGACGGGGGTCATGTACTTGACGGCCAGACGGCTCGCTTCGTAGGCCGCCTCGAAACAGTCGCCCGGGGTTGATGCCGCGACCACCGGGATCGGTGCGTCGCCGTTGCGACCGTACATCGCCTGGAGCAGGTCACTCTGCTCGGTCTTGGTCGGAAGTCCGGTCGAAGGCCCTCCGCGCTGCAGGTTCACGATGACGAGCGGAAGCTCCATGATGAGCGCCAGGCCGATCGCCTCGGTCTTCAGCGCCACACCGGGGCCGCTCGTGCCCGTCACGGCCAGGCTCCCTCCGAACGCCGCGCCGATCGTCGATCCGATCGCCGCGATCTCGTCCTCGGCCTGGAAGGTCATGACGCCGAACTGCTTGTAGCGGCTGAGCGAGTGCAGCAGGTCCGAGGCCGGCGTGATCGGATACGACCCGTAGAACAACGGCAGCCCGCTCCTCTCGGAGGCCGCCACGAACCCGAGGGCAAGGGCGGTCGCGCCCTGGATCGCGCGGTACTTTCCCGGGGGCAGCTTCGCCGGTGACACCTCGTAGCGAACCGCGAACTGCTCGGTCGTCTCGCCGAAGTGGTAGCCCTTTCGCAGGAGCTGGAGATTGGCTTCGCGGATCGAGTCCTTCCGCGCGAACTTCTTGTTGATCCAGCGCTCGGCCGGCTCGATCGGCCGCGAATACAGCCAGAGCGAAAGCCCGAGCGCGAACATGTTCTTGGAGCGGTCGATCTCCTTCTGGTTCAGCTCGGTGTGTGCGAGGGCCTCCCGGGTGAGCCGCGTGAGTTCGACCGGGATGACGTGGTATCCCTCGAGCGTACCGTCCTCGAGCGGGCTGACCTTCAGGCCGGCCAGGTCGAGGTCGCGCCGCTCGAAGGCGTTCACGTTGACGACGACCGTTCCGCCCTTGCGCACGCGGGACAGGTTCACCTTCAGCGCCGCCGGGTTCATGGCGACGAGCAGGTCAACCTCGTCGCCCGGCGTGCGGATGTCCACCGATCCGAAGTGCAGCTGGAAGCCGGACACGCCGTACGTCGTACCGGCGGGCGCACGGATTTCGGCGGGGAAATCGGGCAGCGTGGCCAGGTCGTTCATCGCGAACGCGGTCGCGAGCGTGAACTGCGAGCCGGTCAGCTGCATGCCGTCGCCCGAATCCCCGGCGAAGAGGATGGTCGCTTCGGACAGCCGTTCTATGGTCTTTTCGGCCATGGGAAAGGGGATCTCTGCTTCTCTTGGCAGGGGTACCGCGGGGAATTGCCTGCATCCGCAGGGCAAAATACCGTCACGGGAGCGTCCCTGTGAACGCGGCCGGATGATAGCGGATTCCGGAAGCCGGTGCGAACGGCGGTCCGGAACATGCACGGGGCATCGGACTAAGCGCCCTCGTCCCGAAGCCCGGAGTTCCATGCAGCGTTCGTTCGGCGACCTCTTCCCCAGGCCCCGGCCGGTCATCGGCGTGATCCACACGGGTCCGAGCCCGGGTGTTCCGGGTTTCCTCTGTGTCGACAGCCCGGTCGATCGCGCGATCGCCGAAGCCGACGTCTACGTCCAGGCGGGCGTGGATGGCATCATCGTGGAGAACATGCACGATTTCCCGTGCGTGCACGAGCGGCAGATGGGACCGGAGGTCGCCGCGTTCATGACCCGCGTGGCGCGTGCCGTCAAGCGCAAGGCGGGGCGCATCCCGGTCGGGGTTCATGTCCTGTTCCAGGGCAACCGCACGGCGCTTGCCGCGGCCCTCGCCGCCGACTGCGATTTCGTCCGGGCCGAAGGCTGGACGTATGCCCACGTCTCGGACAAGGGCATCGCCGAGGCCTCGGCGGGCGAGGTGATCCGCTACCGCCACCTGATCGGCGCGAACCACATCCCTGTCTTCACCGATATCCGCAAGAAACACGCAGCGCACGCGTGGACGAGCGACCTGGATGCCGGAGACATCGCGCTCGGCATGGCGCTCAACCGGTCGGATGCCGTCATCGTGACGGGCGTGCACACGGGCCTTGCGCCGATGCCGGCCGATCTCGAGGCCGTGCGCCGGGCGACCGAATTGCCGGTCCTCGTCGGCAGCGGCATCACCGTGGACAACCTCGCCGAACTCGCCCCGCTCGCCGACGGGTTCATCGTCGGCAGCGCGATGAAGGAGAACGGGCGTTGGGATGCCCCGGTCAGCGAATCACGGGTCGAACGGGTGGTCGCGGCGGCCGCGCGGGTGCGGAGCGGCGGCTGAGCCGGACCGGCCGGCGGGTGCCGCCGGCGGATCCGGAGAGCCCTCGCCGCGTATGCCGCCCGTTCCGAACGAACGACCCATGGTCCCCTACGTAGCCGTCACCGAGGACATCGCCGTAACCGTGAGGCCCGTCTACCTGGACGGGCAGTCGGACGTGCTTGCGCGCCGGTTCGTGTTCGGCTATTTCGTGCGCATCGAGAACCGGGGCGGCGACGACGTCCAGCTGCTGCGACGCCACTGGCATATCCGCGACGCGCGCGGACACGTGCAGGAGGTGGAGGGCGAGGGCGTCGTCGGCCAGACTCCGGTGATCTCTCCGGGGGCCTTCCACGAGTACAACTCCTTCTGCATCATCGAGACGTTCGAAGGCAGCATGGAGGGCACCTACCTCATGGAGCGGAGCGCCGGCAGCCGGTTCAAGGTGACCATCCCGCGGTTCGACCTGCGGGCGGCGGCGAACTGATCGCCGGGCTTCAGAAAGGCTCGACGCGGATCACCGCGTCGGCCGTGGTCAGCTCCATCGCCCGTTCGCCCGGCACCAGGCGCCATGCGGTGATTGCCTCGGGCACGAGTTCGCGGGGCGTCTCCATGTGGAAGAGCGTATCGGCCACCACGCTCCAGTCCTCGCCGGTCAGGTGCACGGTGGCCCTGCCGTTCTCGGTGACGAAGCGCGCGTAGGCGAGCACGCGGTTCATGTGGTTGATCCCCTGGGCCTGGTGGAGGTTCGGCTCCATCTTCCTGGAGCCGCTGCCTGACTGGAGCATGGCGAACGGACTATCTTTCTGCCGTGCGCCCGGACGGGCGCCTCGAGCCGTCGGCAACCCCACGACCCCGCAGAAGATCCGGCCATGCGCGCTTACCTCGACCTGCTCCGCCACGTCCGCGAGAACGGGCTGCGCAAGGAGGACCGCACGGGCACCGGCACGCTCAGCGTGTTCGGGTACCAGTTGCGGTTCGACCTGGCCGAGGGGTTTCCGCTCGTGACCACCAAGAAGGTGTTCTTCAAGGGGCTCGCGGTCGAGATGCTGTGGTTCCTCCGGGGCGGCACGAACGTGCGCTGGCTCCAGGAGCGCGGCGTGCGCATCTGGGACGCCTGGGCCGACGCCGACGGAAACCTTGGACCCGTCTACGGCAAGCAGTGGGTGGCCTGGGACGCCCCGGACGGGCGGCAGGTGAACCAGGTCGCCCAGCTCGTCGACCAGATCCGCACGAAACCCGACTCGCGCCGGCATCTCGTGATGGCGTGGAACCCGGGCGAGGTCGACCGCATGGCCCTTCCGCCCTGCCACATGTTCTTCCAGTTCTACGTGGGGGCGGGCCGGCTGTCGTGCCAGCTGTACGTGCGCTCGAACGACCTTTTCCTGGGCGCGCCGTTCAACATCGCCGAGTATGCGCTCCTGACCCACATGGTCGCGCAGCAGTGCGATCTCGAGGTCGGCGAACTGGTCTACACGATCGGGGACGCGCACCTGTACCTCAACCACCTCGACCAGGTGGACGAGCAGCTCGCCCGCGAGCCGTTCCCGCTGCCCCGGCTCGTGCTGAAGCGCCGTCCGCCCTCGATCTTCGAGTACGAGTACGAGGATTTCGAACTCGTCGATTACGTCGCGCACCCGGCCATCAAGGCGCCGGTCGCGGTCTGACGAGACCGATCCCATGCATGAACTGGTCCTCATTGCCGCCGTCGGCGCCGAAAACCGCGTCATCGGGAAGGGTCTCGACCTGCCCTGGCGTCTTCCGGAAGACCTTCGGCGGTTCAAGTCCCTGACGCTCGGTCATCCCCTGGTCATGGGGCGACGGACGTTCGAGTCCCTTGTGCACCAGTTCGGGGGGCCGCTGGCGGGTCGTCGGAACGTCGTCGTCTCCACGCACCGTGATTTCCCGGGGGCCCATCTCGCCGAGGTCTACCTGTCGATCGAAGAGGCGCTTGCGGCGGTCGGGGACGCGGAACGGGTCTTCATCGGCGGAGGCGCATCGATTTACGCACATTTCCTGCCGATCGTGGACCGCCTGGAACTTACCCTCGTGGACGGCGCCCCCGAAGGGGACGTGTTCTTCCCGCCATGGGAGCACCTGGTGGGCACGGTGTACGAACTCGCGGTCGAAGACGTGCGCCGGGGCTTCCGGTTCAACACGTACGTCCGGCGCACGGGCGTCTGACCGCCTCAGTCGAGCCCTACGCGGCGGAAGATCTCGTCGACGCGGCGTACGTGGAATGCGTCGTCGAACGCGTCGTCGATATCCTCCTCCGAGAGATATTCGCGAAGTTCGGGCGCCGAAGCCACGATGTCGCGGAACGAACGTTGCTCTTCCCACGCCTGCATGGCGCGCGGCTGGACCCGGTCGTACGCGTCTTCCCGCGCCAGTCCCTTGGCGATCAGCTTGTTGAGCAGGCGCTGGCTGTTGTAGAGCCCGTACGTGCGCTGCATGTTGCGCCGCATGGTCTCCGGGTAGACGACGAGCTGGTCCAGGATGCGGGTCATCCGGTCGAGCGCGTAGTGCAGCACGGTGGTCGCGTCGGGCAGGATGACCCGCTCGACCGAGGAATGCGAGATGTCGCGCTCGTGCCAGAGCGCCACGTTCTCGTAGGCCGCCACCATGTAGCCGCGCAGGAGGCGCGCGCATCCGGTGACATTCTCGCTCGACACCGGGTTGCGCTTGTGGGGCATCGCCGAGGAGCCTTTCTGCCCCTTGCCGAAGGCCTCCTCCACCTCGCGCACTTCGCTCTTCTGGAGCCCGCGGATCTCGACCGCGATCTTCTCGAGCGTCGCGCCGACGAGGGCGAGCACGCCGACGTAGTGCGCGTGCCGGTCGCGCTGGAGGACCTGCGTGGAGATGGGCGCCGGAACGAGGCCGAGCCGCTCGCACGCGATGCGCTCGACGTCGGTCGGAAGATGGGCAAACGTTCCGACCGCCCCCGAGATCTTTCCGACCCGCACACCCTCGGCGGCCGCGTCGAAACGCGCCACGTTGCGAGCCATCTCGGCGTGGTACAGGGCGAGCTTGAGCCCGAACGTCGTGGGTTCCGCGTGCACTCCGTGGGTCCGGCCCATCATGAGCGTCATGCGGTGTTCGCGGGCCCGGCGCTCCAGCACGGCCATCAGCGCCTCCATCCGCTCGCGGATGAGGGCGTTGGCCCTTGCGAGCCGGAGCGACCAGGCGGTATCCACGACGTCGGACGACGTCAGTCCGTAGTGTACCCACTTGCGCTCCTCCCCCAGCGTCTCCGAGACCGCGCGGGTGAAGGCCACGACGTCGTGCCGGGTGCTCTCCTCGATCTCGTGGATGCGGCGCACGTCGAACGACGCGCGCTCGTACAACGTGTCGACGTCTTCCTTCGGAATCACACCCAGCTCGCTCCAGGCGGCGCAGGCTGCCAGTTCCACCTCGAGCCAGGCCCGGAACTGGCCCTCCTCGCTCCAGAGCGCCGCCATTTCGGGCCGGGTATAGCGATCGATCATGGTCTTGACCGGGTCAGAGCGTCTCGCGCTTGTCCTTCAGGTACTTGTAGAGGAGCGCGCGCGCGCGGAAGATGTGCGCCTTCACCGTACCCAGCGGCAGGTCGAGTTCGGCCGCGATCTCCTCGTAGGACTTCTCCTGCTGGTGCCGCATGACGATCACGCGGTGGTACTTCTCGGGCAGGGAGTCGATCGCGGCCTGGATCAGCTCCTTGCGCTGGTCCTCGACGATGTGACGATCGGGGCGATAGGTGGTGTCCGGAAGTTCGTAATCGACCTCACCGTCCTTCGTCTGGATCGGACGGTCGATCGAAAACGTTGCCAGCCGCTTGCGCCGCAGGAAATCGATCGTGTGGTTCGTGGCGATCTTGTACAGCCACGTGGAGAAGGCGTAGTCGGTCGAGTAGGAGTCGAGGGCCGAGAACGCCTTGATGAAACACTCCTGGACGAGGTCGTCGATTTCGTCCGTGGCACGCACCATGCGCTGGATGTGCCGGGTCAATGCCCCCCGGTACTTGTCCACGATCTCCTGGTACGCCGACTGGCGACCCGCCAGCGCCGCCTCGACGAGCAGGCGGTCCTGCTCGCTGGAGGCGGAGGGTGCGGTATCGTCGGGTCGGGACATGCCTTGCGGCGGTGCAGAGACCCGTTAAGATATTGAATTCTCACGTGGGCGCGGGAATGCTCCACAGGGACGGCACACGGTCGAAACCGAAGGGAGTCTGCCTGCCGGCCCTCGCGCCGCTACCGTCCGCGTCGTACCATGTCATGATGCGGGATCGGGGCGGTCCCTCGCCCGCAGATGCTACGGAACGACCCCCATAATCCCTTTTCCGAACCCAACGAACGCATATGCTCGGGATGACGACGCTCCGCTTCCCCTTCGCCCTGCTCGTCTCGGCGCTCCTGGTTTCCGCCTGTGACACGACGCCGGCCCCGTCGGCCTACGACGCCGCCGACGAAGCGTACGCGCCGCCCGACGTCCGGGACCGTTTCATCGTCGTCCTGGACGAATCCGAACTGGCCGGAAAGACCCGGCTGGAGGTCGTCGAAACGGTCATCGACGAACATGGGGTCACCCCGATCTTCCGTTACGACGCGGCGCTCGCGGGTTTTGCAGCACGACTGACGGCGGCCGCAGTGGCCGATCTCGAGGCCGATCCCCGCGTCGATTACGTCGAACCCGACGGAATCGTCGGCCTCGAACCGATCCGCGCCGACACCATCGGCACGGGCGAAGGCGGGCCGTACGGCGTCGAGGATCCGGCGGCGGCGGCGATCCAGAAGACTCCCTGGGGTGTCGAAAGGGTCGGCGGCGGTGTCGTGTATACCGGATCGAACCGCGCGTGGGTCCTGGACTCCGGCATCGACCTGGATCATCCGGACCTCAACGTCGACGTCGCGCGGAGTCGTTCCTTCCTCACCGGACGCCAGGCATCCAACCCGGACGACCAGAACGGCCACGGCACCCACGTCGCCGGCACGATCGCGGCCATCGACGACAAGGGCGGGGTCATCGGAGTCGCCGCCGGCGCTCCCGTGGTGTCGGTGCGGGTGTTGGACAAGAGTGGGTGGGGCACGAATTCGGGAGTGATCGCCGGCGTCAATTACGTAGCCGCCAACGCAGCGCCGGGAGACGTCGCCAACATGAGTCTCGGGGGCGGGAGGAGCCGGGCGGTCAACCAGGCCGTGAAGGCCGCGGCGTCCAACCTCGTGCGATTCACCCTCGCGGCGGGCAACAGTGCCCGGGATGCCGCGAAGTACTCGCCGGCCAGCGCAAACGGCGAGGGCATCTATACGGTCTCTGCGTTCGCCGAGGGCGACGTACTGGCGTGGTTCTCGAATTTCGGGAATCCGCCGGTCGACGTGTCCGCCCCGGGCGTACGTATCCGGTCCACGTACAAGGGAGGCCGGTACGCGATTCTCAACGGTACGTCGATGGCGGCGCCGCACGTTGCCGGTCTGATCCTGATCGGCGGCCTCAACCTGGACGGCTACGTGACCGGAGATCCGGACGGCATGCCGGATCCGATCGTGGTGCATTGATCGGGCGCCGGGGGGCTTCTGCGCCGGGTGGTCGTTCGCAGACCGCCCGGCCGGCTGACCTGTTGCATCTCTGCCGGGATTTCCCTTACATCCCGCATCGCCCCTCGCTCGTCTCACCCCGAACTTCCGCACCATGAAGCACCTCGTTCGCGGAGCGCTCCTTGCCGTCTCGGCAGCGCTCTTCCTCTCGGCCTGCGACCAGGCCGCCGTCACCCCCGATGACACGCCCGGCGCGCGCGCGGTCGAGTCCGGCACGATCATCCCGGGCCGCTACATCGTCGTGCTGGATCCGGCCGCCGTCGCCGGAAAGTCTGCCCTGCAGGTCGTGGACCAGGTCGTGACCGAACACGCCGCGACCCCGGACCTCCGCTACGGATCCACGATTGCCGGATTTGCCGGCGCGTTGGACGGAACGACCCTCAAGAGCCTGCGCAACGACCCGCGTGTCGCGTACATCGAGCCGGACCGGATGATCTCGTTGCCCCCGATTTCCGCGTTCGGCGGCGGGGACGTCGAGGCCGAAGCACGGAAGCCCGGAGGCGGAGGCGGATCAACCGTCCAGGAAATCCCGTGGGGCATCACCCGCGTCGGTGGCGGCAGCGGCCAGGCCTCGGGCGGCACGGCCTGGATCATCGACTCCGGTATCGACCTCGACCACCCCGACCTGAACGTGGACGTGGCCAGGAGCCGCACGTTCCTCGGCGGAAGCAGTACCCCGGATGACCAGAACGGGCACGGCACGCACGTGGCGGGCACGGTGGCCGCCGTCGACAATACCATCGGTGTCGTGGGCGTCGCCCCGGGGGCGACCGTCGTCTCCGTTCGCGTACTGGACCGGCGCGGCAGCGGCTCGTACTCGGGAGTCATCGCGGGCATCGACTACGTCGGGGCCAATGGCGCCGCAGGCGACGTCGCCAACATGAGCCTCGGCGGCTCGTTCTCGCAGGCCCTGAACGACGCGGTCGTGGCCGCTTCGGCCCGGGTGAAGTTCGCTCTGGCCGCGGGCAACGAGAGCACGAGCGCGACGACCAAGTCACCCGCGTCGGCGAACGGGACCAACATCGTGACGGTTTCTGCCTTCGCGAACGGCGACACCTGGGCTTCCTTCTCCAACTACGGAAATCCGCCGATCGACTGGGCAGGGCCGGGCGTCTCCATCAAGTCCACGTGGAAGGACGGCGGCTACAACACGATCAGCGGCACGTCCATGGCGACTCCGCACGTGGCGGGACTGCTCCTTCTCGGCTCGCCGCGCAATGGCGGCACGGTCAGCGGCGACCCGGACGGGAACCCGGATGTGATCGCGGTGCGCTGAGCCTGCCTCGTGGTTACCCCTTCGTCAGAGGCCCGCTCCGGTTTTCCGGGCGGGCCTCTGCCGTTTCCAGGCATGCGCGGCGGCGCGTTCTCCGTAGGAAACCATCCTACAGCCGTTTCCTACGTACTCCGTTACCGCGGATGCGGCGAATCGCATACGCTCCACTTTGTCTTTTCACAGACTGGAGCCACCATGCGCGCATCATCGTTTGCCTTTGTGCTGGTGTTAGTGGTTCTCCCGGCCGCTGCCCGCCAAGCGTCCACGAACGCGGGAGGAGCCTGGAGCGAACCCACGACCTGGATCGGCGGGACCGTGCCCACGGCCGGGTCCGGCGTCGTGATCAACGGGCCCGTGGCGCTCAACGTGGACGGCGTCACCGTAGGATCGATCGACGTGAATTCCGGCGGGACCCTTGCTGCGTCCGGGTACTATCGTACCCTCGTCGTGACCGGGAAGGTCGTGAATCACGGAACGATCCGGAACGATCCCAACGGGGGATGGCATCTGAACCTGAGGGTCGGGGGCAACCTGGAGAACTGGGGCACCTGGCAATGCGAGACTACCACGGTGACCGGTGCCGGGCGCCACACGCTGGTGCAGCAGGTCGGGCGACGCTGGGAGTCGGCGTTTGCCCTCGAATCCGCCGCCGTGATCATTGACGCATATGACGATCAAACGTTCGCCCGTTCCGTGGACCTGGGAGGCGGGATGTTCGACACGGGCTTCGCCACCGTGCAGATCGCCGGGGGGGCCGTCATCCGGAATGGATCCCTCCAGGTCCTGAACAAGCTGGAAGGCATCGAGAACAACCTTCTTGCCCTCGAGAACGTCCGGATCGCCGGTGCTCCGCAGCTTGACGGTACCATCGGGCTCGGATCGGGCGTGGTGGTGGACGGGAGCCTGGCCGTGCTCGGTACCGGAATACTCCAGGCCTCCGGCTACTACCGCGACCTGGATGTCAACGGTACGTTTTCCAATGACGGCGTGGTCCGGAACGATCCCAACGGGGGATGGCACCTCAACATCTCCGTGTCGGGCGATATCAACAACCACGGGCTGTGGCAACATCAGACCACCACCCTCGACGGCGGCGGCTCATTGCAGAGCATCCGGCTGGGCTCGACCTCGATCTTTGAAAGCCGGTTCGTTCTTGCCGGTCCCGCCGAGCGGATCAGCGGTGCATCGTGGATCCGCACCAACCAGGATTTCAACCTCAACGGGGGGCTTCTGGAGATGGGTGGCGCGCCCCTGGTCCTGGTGGGACCGTCGGCACGGATCCATTCCGGCACGATCGATACCGTCGGCGAAATACGTCATGAAGGCGACCGCGGGACCACGCTGCAAGCGGTTACCGTCCTGCGTCGGCCGACGTTCGGCGGCCTGGTCACGATCGGAAGCGGCGTCGTCATAGACGGAGACTTGACGGTCAACGGCACTCTGCATCCCGCGGGATACTACCAGTCCATCACGATTACGGGCGACCTCTTCAACAACGGCACGCTGCGCGACGACCCGAACGGGGGGTGGTTTCTCGGCGTGGCCATTGCGGGTGACCTTCACAACGCCGGAACGTGGACATTCGCCGGCGGAACCCTCCTCAACGGCACCGCGCCGCAGACGATCACCCAGACCACCGGGGCCGTATTCGAGAGCAGTTTCCTGTCGGGAAGCAGTACCGTCGCTCCCGTCGCGGGATCGGACCTGGACTTTGCCCGGCCCTTCGACCTCGCGGGATCCACGATCGACCTCGGAGCCTACACGATATCACTGCTCGGTGACGGGCGGTTCCTCAACGGACGGGCGACGTCGCAGGGAATCCTCCAGGGAACCGGTGCGGTGTTCGGGCTGGAATCCATCACGGTTTCCGGCAGTCCCACGATCGTCGGAACGCTCCCCGTTCGCAGCGGAGTGGTTTTCGAGGGTACGCTGACCGTCGATGGGACGCTGGAGGCCCAGGCCTACTACCGGACCGTGATCGTCACCGGAGATCTCGTCAACAACGGTACGATCCGCAACGACCCGGCGGGCGGTTGGTACCTCACGCTCAACGTCAGTGGACACGTGACGAATCTCGGCAACTGGAATGCCTGGGATACGGTCCTGACCGGGGCGGGGCCGCATGAGATAGCACTCGGGGCAGGGCGTTCGTGGAGCACGCGCTTTTACCTGGAGAACGGCGCGGTCCGGGCGACGGCCACGACGGACCTGACCTTCTCCGTGCTGTGTAACCTTCTCGGCGGCACGCTCGACATGGGCAGCCATACGCTGAGTGTCCCGGGAAGCGCCTACGTCGAGAACGGCACGATCCTCGGAAGCGGCACGGTGCAGGGCGTGGACGGCAACGAGTTCACGTTCCGGAACATCCACTTCCTCGGGTCGATCACGTTCGCGGGCTCGGTCGGCGTACAGGAGGGTGTCCGGGTCACGGGATCGCTGACCATCCCTACGGGTGCCGAACTGCACGCGAGCGCCTACTATCGCCAACTTGACGTCGAAGGAAGCGTCACGAATCATGGCACCGTCCGCTCCGGGGCGGGTGGTTGGCCATTGGTCGTCGCCGTCACCGGGAACGTGTTCTCGGACGGCACATGGTCGACCGATCCGCTGCGCCTCGCCGGTTCCGGCCTTCGCAACATCTGGGCCCCGGCCGTTGCCTCACGCATCGAATCGACTGGCGAGGAGGTCGTCCTCGTCGGGGAGAACCTGCTCTCCAACCTTCACCATACGGGTGGCCGTCTCGTCCTCGGTGCCGGGGGGCGCCTCGAACTCGGGTCCGGTGTAGTTCCGGGCACCGTCGAGAGCCACGGCCTCGTCGTTACTTCGTGGCAGTCACCGTCCCAAACGCTGACCGGGTTCCGAACATCGCTCGACCTCGGCACGACCACCCCGGCGGCGCTGCGGGTCGAGCATTACGGCGACCAGGTTCCGGGCACGTTCGCCAATGCAGCGCGCAGTTGGTGGCGGTTCCGGCACGACCCGGCCACGAGCGAGAACGTCCCCTGGATCCAGTTCCAGTACGACGAAACGCAGCTCGGAGCCAATTCCGAATCGCTGCTCGAGGTGTATCACTCGGAAGACGGAGGGGCATCGTGGAGGCAGGTCTCCACGTCCGCGATCGTCACCCGGGATACGCAGGCCAACTGGATCCGGCTGAACGGAGCGCCCCCGACCGGGGACTACGTGCTTTCCTCGAGTCCCGACCCGGTTTCGGTACTGCCGACCGTGATCGTCTCTCTCATCGGACGCTCGCAGATCCGCGTGGGACCGCCGAACCGGTACACGATCCACTACGTCAACAACAGCGCAATCCCGGTTGGGGATTTCGAGATCATGATCGAGACCGACGGCGGTGTGTCTTTGCATTCAGTCATTCCGTCCGCGTTTCCCGGCCACACGATCGAACCCATACCGGCCTCGGAGTACCGCTTCGCCACCGATCCGGGCGTGGCGCACATCTTCATCATGGGCATGGCTCCCTACGAGGAGCGCTCGTTCGACATCGTGTTGACCGCGGTCCCGGATCCGTCCGGGAAGGCCCACGAGATTTCGGATGCGGAGGCCGCTGCAGGGGTCACGCTGGTCGCAGCGTGGGGTTGGGCCGTCACGCTGTGGAAGATCCGGAGCGCTATCACGGTTGGAAACGCACTTTCGGATCTGTGGTGGAGAGACGCAACGAGGATCCGAAACTGCGAGGAGTTCTCCTCCTACATGTGGGAGGTGTTCTGGCGGGCGCAGTACCGGACGAACGAACAGATTTCTCTCGGGTATCTGGAGAGACCGGCGCCCAAGTTCGCAGACGAGGTGAAGAAGGAGATTGCGCGCAGGCTGGGTGTCCCGGAGAGCGAGGTCAGCAACAACTGGAGCACCATCGAACGTGCCTTCGGCAAGCAAGCCGTCGCTCGGGGGCAGTCGATTGTCGATTGCCAGGGTATTCCGCTGACACTCGAGGACCTCGAGGTTGCCCAGGGCCTGCAGAAGGTCACGTCATGGGACCCGAACGAGAAAGTGGGGCCTGCCGGACAGGGGGCCCTCGGTTTCGTTCCGTCGGTGGGTCGCATGACCTACCAGATCCTCTTCGAGAACAAGAAGGAGGCCACGGCGCCTGCGTGGCGCATCGTTATCGATGACACGCTCTCGACGGTCTTCGACCCGTCCACGGTCGAATTCGAGGGTTCGTCCCACCAGGGATGGACCTTCACGGTCAACGGCAACCGGCTGCAGTGGGTGATCGAGGGTATCGAACTCCCGCCGAACGTGGTTCCACCCGAGGGCGAAGGCTATGTCCAGTTCTCGGTCGACGCGGTTCCGGGCCTGCCGTCGGGCACGGTCCTGGCCAACCGTGCCGTGATCGTTTTCGACCTGAACCGGCCCATAATGACGAACACGGTACTGAACACCCTGGACTTCGGACCGCCCACTACCGTGATGGATGCCCCGCCCGCAACCGTGTCCTCCGGCCCTCTGACGCTGCGGTGGACGGCGTTGGACGGACCCGGGGAGTCCGGAGTCTCCTCGACCACCGTGTTCGCGTCAGCCGACGGAGGCGCCTTCGAGCCCGTGGGCACAAGCTACGGTGATTCGTTGGTCGTCAGCGTGACACCGGGGCACTCATATCGATTCTACGCCCTGTCCCGCGACGCCGTGGGCAACGTGGAGGGCACCCTACCGGCATCGGTGGCGGTATCGGTTGTTGGAACTGGGGTCGAATCGGAGGACGGTCCATACCGGTTCGCGTTGGAGCAGAACTACCCGAATCCCTTCAATCCAACCACCACGGTAGCCTTCCGGCTTCCCGAGACCGCGCCCACGCAACTGGTCGTCTACGATGCGGTCGGACGCCTCGTGGTGACCCTGGTGAACGGAATCATGGGAGCCGGACGGCATGCGGTGCAGTGGGACGCCGGGGACCTGTCGAGCGGTGTCTACTTCTTCCGGCTGTCGCAGGCGGATCGGACGCAGACCCGCGGCATGCTGCTGGTCCGCTGAGCTCACTGGCCGTTAGAACGCCGAAGCGCCCGCCCCGGATGCCGGGGCGGGCGCTTGCCGTTCAGGGATCGGTCGACGGCCGAACTACTTCACCCAGAGGATGTCCCGGTACGTCGGCATCGGCCAGTAGTCGTGCGCGACCACCTTCTCGAGTGCGTCGGCCGCCGCGCGGACCTCGGTCATCGCGGGGATGACGTTCTTCCAGACGTGGTGGGCCTTCTCGTGCACCGTGTCTCCGCCCAGCTCACGGTTCTGCTTCGAGAGCCTCTCGATGCCCGTGCAGAGCGCGTCGACCTTCGCCGCCACGTCCTTCGCGGTCGCGGCCACGCCCTTCGACACCCCGGCCGAAACCTGAAGGTCGTTCAGGTAGCGGACCGCGGCGGGCAGGATCATGGTGCGGGCGATGGCCTCGGTCGTCTCGCCCTCGATGTTGACCTTCTTGAAGTACTGGTCGACGTAGATGTCCTCCCGGCTGCGCAGTTCGCTCTCGGAAAGGACCGCGAAACGGGAGAACAGCGCGAGGTTCTTCCCGTCGAGGAGGTGGTGCAGCGCATCCATCGTGGTGCGCAGGTTGAGCAGCTTGCGCTTCTCGGCCTCCTTGTGCCAGGCCTCCGAGTAGTTGTCGCCGCCGAAGATCACCGTCTTGGACGCGTGGATCACCTCCTGCAGCACATCGGCGACGGCCGCTTCGAAGGTTTTCCGATTCTTCTTCTGGCCCTTGAGTTTGCCCTCGAGCATCGTCGCCATCTCGTCGAGCGACTCGGCGACGATCGTGTTGAGCACGATGTTCGGGAAGGAGATCGACTGGGACGAGCCCACGGCCCGGAATTCGAACTTGTTGCCCGTGAAGGCGAACGGGGACGTGCGGTTGCGGTCGCCCGCGTGGCGCGGCAGGTGCGGAAGCACCGCCGAGCCGAGGCCCAGCAGTCCGCCCTGCTTCGACGACTTGGCCGGGCCCTTCTCCAGCTGGCGGAACACGTCCTCGAGCTGCTCGCCGAGGAAGATCGAGATGATGGCCGGGGGCGCTTCGTTCGCGCCGAGGCGATGGTCGTTGTCGGCCGACGCGACCGAGATGCGGAGCAGGTCCTGGTGCCTGTGCACCGCGCGCACGACGGCGGCGCAGAAGAACAGGAACTGCATGTTGTCGTGCGGATTGTCGCCCGGCTCGAGCAGGTTCATGCCCGTGTCGGTCCCGATCGACCAGTTGTTGTGCTTGCCCGAGCCGTTGACGCCGGCGAACGGCTTCTCGTGCAGCAGGCAGACCATGCCGTGATTCCGCGCCACGCGCTGCAGCGTGAGCATCGTGATCTGCTGGTGGTCGGCCGCGATGTTGGTGGTCTCGAAGATCGGAGCGATCTCGTACTGGCTCGGCGCGACCTCGTTGTGACGGGTCTTCACCGGGATGCCGAGGCGGTAGAGCTCCTTCTCGACCTCGAGCATGCACGAAAGCACGCGGTCGGGGATGCTTCCGAAGTAATGATCCTCGAGCTCCTGGCCCTTCGGTGGCTTGGCACCGAAGAGGGTGCGGCCGCACGTCACGAGATCCGGGCGCCGATAGTAGTACTCCTCGTCGATGAGGAAGTACTCCTGCTCGGCACCGACCGTCGCGGTGACCTTGTGCACGTCCTTCACGTCGAAGAGCCGAAGAACGCGCCGCGCCTGCCGGTCCACGGCATCCATGGAGCGCAGCAGCGGGGTCTTGTGGTCGAGCGCCTCGCCGTTCCACGACGCGAATACGGTCGGAATGGCCAGGTACGAACCATCGCGGTTCTCGACGATGAACGCCGGGGAGGTCGGGTCCCACGCCGTGTATCCGCGCGCCTCGAACGTCGCGCGCAGGCCTCCGCTCGGGAAACTCGACGCATCGGGTTCGCCCTGGATCAGGTCCTTGCCCGAAAAGTGCGCGATGGCGCCGCCGCCCTTGTTCGGCGTGATGAACGAGTCGTGCTTCTCGGCGGTCGTGCCCGTCAGCGGCTGGAACCAGTGCGTGTAGTGCGTTGCGCCCCGCTCGACGGCCCACTCCTTCATGGCGAGCGCGACCGTGTCGGCGATCGTCAGGTCGATCGGCTGTCCCTTCTCGACGGTCGCTACGATCGACTGGTAAACCGACTTGGGAAGCCGGCTCTTCATCTCCTCGAGGCCGAAGGCGTTCTCTCCGAAGATGCGTTCGATGTCCATCGGGGCCGAATCGGCTCGGCTGCCGCCGTTCGCGTACTTCGTGGCGGCGATCAGGTTGTAATCGGTGACGTGGCGGGTCATGGTCCGTTGTCGGGTGGAAAATGCGGCAGGAACGGGTCCGGGTTACTCGCCGTCGGGCTGCGAGAGGTGGACCGGACGGATGGGGACGGTTCGGGATTCCTTGAAGGAAGAGAGCACGATGCTCGTCGACGTGCCGTGCACGCCGGGCCAGGACTGGATCGTCGAGAGCAGTCGCTCGAGCGACGTGGTGTTCAGGGTGCGCACCTTGAGGATGTGCGATCCTTCGCCGGTGATCGAGTGAACCTCGAGAATCTCCTCGAGCGACCGGGCGCGATCGACGAATGCGGCGTAGTTGTCCGAGCGGTCGACCATCACGCGGATGAACGCCGTGATGTCGTAGTGAAGGCGCTTGGCATCGACCACGGCGTGGTATCCGATGATCACGCCCCGCTCCTCGAGCTTCCGCATGCGGTCGCTGACCGACGGAAGCGACAGGCCGACGGCCTCGGCGATCTGGTTGCGCTTGATGCGGCCGTCCTCCTGGAGGAGTTCCAGGATGCGGACGTCGATATCGTCGATTCGATCCATGAAGAGCATCATTAATTAAGGCCAAGATACCACATTCCTAACAAAGAAAGGACGGATATCCCCATCGGTCGATACTATTCACAATACCTCTGCCGAGCGCGTCCCCTCGGGCCATGTGGCCGGCGGTTTGCCCTCCGGTCTCCAGCACCGATATTCCCGCATGGCCCGCTCGAATCCCCACGGCACCGGGGGCTTCATCCCCGCGCCTGCGCCGACCGCCGTTCCGCTCCGGCTTCTCCTGGCGGCGGTCGCGGGCCTGTACGCCTGGCTCGTGATCTCCGGACACGACCTCGCGCAGGAGCCGGCGCTTCGGGTCGAGTCCCGGGTCGGAACCGCGGCGTGGAACCGGATGAGCATCGTGGCCGCGCTGCTCTCGGCTTCGGTGTTCACCCTGTTCTGGCTGCGCCGGGTGTGGACCGTGCCCCCGAGGCCGCGCGCCTGGGCATGGGCGGCGGCCGGTTGCGCCCTCGCGCTGCTGAGCCACGGTCTGCTGATGATCAAGTCCATCGAGTTCGTGCATTTCGTCCAGTACGGGCTGCTCACCTGGTTGCTGGTTCCGGTGGTGGGACGCACACCCGAGGCCGCCCTGGTCGCATTTCTGGTCGGAATGGTCGACGAGGCGTACCAGTACTCCTGGCTTCACCGGGACTGGCAACCGTACCTGGATTGGAACGACGTCGTCCTCAATCTCCTGGGGTGCATCCTGGCCGCCTCGGCGTGGAGCGCGGCTTCGCGACGACCCGGGGAGGCACGGGCCTGGTACCGGTTCCCCGCCGCCTCGGCAGGCGCCGTTCTTCTCGCGGTCGTGGCGACGTCGTATTCATTCGGATGGATCGGCAATTACGCCGACACGGGTCGGTACCCGCTCCAGCGATGGAATCGGCCCCAGCATCCGGTGCCGTACGTCGCGTGGAGCGAGGAATCGGGGCGGCGGTACCACCGCCTTCGGGTGTGGGAAGCCTGGGCCGTGATTGCCCTCGTCGGGGGAACGTTCGTCGTCGTGCGATGCGATGGGTGACACGAAGAGATCGTACCGCGCCGGTCCCTGGCTGGCATGCCTGGTCCTGGTCGCCTGGGCCGTGAGCCGTACGCTCCCGACCGCCGACGTGGTGTTCTCGCGCCCGGACCGCCCGGTCCTCCTCGGCGTGGATCCGCTTTTTCATGCCCGGCATGCCCGGATCTCCGCCGACAACTTTCCGCACGTCCTTCGCAGGGATCCGGCATCGCACTATCCGTCGGTGGAGTTCGCCGATGCCGCCGGATTGTATAACGTGGCCATCGCCGCCGCCGCGATCGCAGGGTCGGGCGGAAGGCCGGATCCGGCCTTCGTGGAAACGGTCGCGGCGTGGTCGCCGGTCGCGATCAGCACGGTCTCGCTCGCCGGCATGATGCTGCTGACGGCCCTGCTGGCCGGCCACCGTGCCGCCCTTCTGGCCGGTCTGCTGGCCTTGGCGTATCCGGGCGCGGTAGGGACGCGGTCCCTCCTCGGGTATGCGGACCAGCACGTGGCCGAGTTCACGCTGCTCGTGTGGGCGGCCGTGGCGGCAGTGGCCGCTGCCCGCCGTGCGCAGACGGCTCCGGCCCTCGTGCTGGCTCGACGGGGCCTGGGGTACGGGCTTCCGCTCGCGGTGCTGCTCTACACCTGGCTCGGAGCCCCGCTGTACGTCGCGCTGTTCGGCGCCGCCGCCGCAGGCGCATTCGTCGTGGCGCTGGCCGACCAGGACCACGCACGGGCATGGGCGAAGGGCCTCGCGACGATTTTTCTCGCTTTCGGGGCCTGGCAGGTGCTGGTCCGGACCTTCTGGCCCGAGCTCGCGGTCGAATTCCTGCCTGGGGTGGCCGGCCACGTACTCGCCGCGACGTTCGCCGCACCCGTGCTGCTTGTCGGCACCGTCCACGCTTTCCGGCGGCTGCCCCCGCGTGGACCCCGAAGGACGCTCCTTGCGGCCCTTGCCGGCGTTTCGTGCGTCGCCGCATCCGCGTGGCTCGTATTCGGAACGGAGCAGGGCGCCTCGTACTGGTCCTGGGCCACCGCCGCCCGGGGAGCCGACGTTGCCGAGCAGCAGGCGGCCGGATTGCGGGATCTGTGGGTGCTCTACGGTCCGGTGTACCCGCTCGCCGTGCTCGGCTTCCTGGCCTGCGCCCGCAGCCCCGAAAGGGTCTCCGTGACGTTCGTCGCCCTGTTTGCAGGCGCGCTCACCGGGACCTGGCTGTCGGCCCATGACTTCGAATATGCAGGCCCGCTGCTGGTATTCGCGCTGGCCGGACCGGGACTTGCACGGTTCATCCGCGCCGTGGAGTCGCCGGTGTCCCGGTTCTTCGCCCTCGATCGCGTGAAACGCACCGTCCTGGCGCTGGCCGTGACCGCCGCCGTGGTATCGCCCGCTTTCCTCCCGGGCAGCGGGGTGCGTCCGCCGTGGCCGGGTCCGGTCGACGTGCGTGACGGTACGGCACTCGACGCCGCCTGGTATGACGCCATGACGTGGCTGCGCGACCACAGCCCCGTTCCGACCGTCTCACCCTTCGCCGATCCTCCCGTCCGCGATTCGCTCGGCTACGCGCCGGGTACCTACGGAGTGATGTCACCGTGGGACGCGGGCAATGCGGTGTCCCTGGTCGCGGAACGCCTGCCGGTGGCCAGTCGCTACCCGACTCCGGCCGACGCGCTCTGGCTTGGCGAACGAAACGAGTCTGCGTCGCTGCGACTGCTCTGCCCCGGATGCGGTCGGAACGAGGGGACGGTCTACGCTGCCGTCGATGCGGATCGCTCCGGTCCGGGCCTGATCACCAAGCTCGGACTGACAGGGCGTCCACCCCGCACCGTTGCCTTCGAAACCGGCACCCCGTTCGGAACGCTGTACCGGTTCGACTCCACGCTCGTCGGCAGCATGGCCTACCGACTGTATTTCGAGGACGGAAGCGGGCTCGAGCACTATCGCCTCGTGCGCGAGAGCGCCGCCGCGTGGTACTCTGCCCTGGCGTTCGATCGGTCTCTCCGGACCCTCGAGTTCGCTTCGCGGCCCATGCCGGCCGAGTCGCCGGTCGCGTGGACGGAAGTCCCGGTCCGCGATCCGATCGTCGCACAGGGCAGCCGGGTACTGTTCGATCATTTCGTGTCGCCGGCGGTGAAGGTTTTCCGGGTAGTCCGCGGTGCCCTGCTCGTCGGAACAGCCTCACCGGGTGCCCTGGTCGAAGCCCGCGTATCGATGAGGTCGGGATCGACCGGTCGCACCGTCACGTGGGACCGCCGGACGGCCGCCGATGCCTCTGGAGGATACAGGCTCCGAATCCCGTACCCGAGCCGTGCCGACTCGTCGTGGACCGACCTGCACCCCGTGGAACCGGTCGTGCTCCACGTTTCCTCCGGCGGGGAGCCCTATCGCATCGTGGTCCACGTGAGCGAGAGGGACGTCGCGAACGGGACCACGGTCCGGGTACCCGACGTGCCTCCGGCAGACTCGGACCTGCGGCCATCCCCGAAGTAGCTCGGCCTGCCGAACCCGGAGCGGAGGAAGGCGGTCGGTCGCTGTCGGTCGAAGTCCCGGAGGCCTGTAGGGAACCGCCTGATTTTGGCCGCAAGGCTTGATTTCGGACTGATCCTTACCTAAAGAGGTCTCGTCGGAGCTGGTTGCGGCGAAACCAACCGGAGACCGCCATGAGATCCCGAGGGATGGCTCATGCAGGGTTGCAGCGCTCGACGTGGGCGCTCGTCGTTCTCATCGTAACGGGGGGTGGTGTGCCTGGGCCGGCCCCGACCGGATCCGCCACCCCCGACCCGGGGCCTGCGGCGGTCGTCGACAGCACGCGGCTTCCGGCCGGTTGGCTCGTCGGTGCCGGCGGGTACGTCCTGTCGACCACGTGGAACCCTCCCAACCTGTGTTTCCTGGTCCTGAACGTCAATCAGCCCGCTCCGGCCTTCCAGGATCTCGTCGTCTGGCCGCACATGGCCACGATCGCCGGTATCTCGGGCACCGGTGCGGCCGGACAGTCGCTGACCATGGCGAACGGGTACTGCTACAACGACACCAGCGGCCCCGCCGGGTCCAAGGGGTGCTACGCACAGGGCGGAGGTCCGGGCAGCACGCTGACCGTCTGCGTCCAACTGTCGGGCGTCAGCTCGAGCACCTCGATGCTCGGGACCGCCAACATCAACACCGGCACGAGGCAGACGGTGGGAAGCATCACGTGGATGCCCCCGGCGACCGTGACCGTGATGGGCTCCAAGTGGCAGGATTTCAACGGAAACGGCGTTCGGGATCCGGAAGACACGCCCTATCCCGGGGCCGTGCTCTTCGTAGACCAGGATTCGGACGGCCTGCTCGGCCCCTCGGAGCAGTCGGGCACGTCGGCGTCGGACGGAAGCTTCTCCATTCCGAACCTCCCGACCTCGGGTACCTACCCCTTGGGCGAGAACCGGACGTCGCCCGGCTCGGTCCTCACGTACCCGCCGGGCGGAACCCACTCCGTCGACCTGTCCAATCCTTCGACCCCTTACGCGACGTACCAGTTCGCCAATTTTCTCCTCGTACAGGTTTCAGGGTACTGGAAGTACGCGCGTTGGGGTTCTGCCGGGGTTTCGTGTCCGTTCGGACAGCAGGCCAACACGGCGGGCACCGTGTGCGAACCGTGCCCCGCCGGATCACCCTGCGCCAATCCGCCCGACCAGGTCCTGGTCAACCCGGTGCTCGACGGCGCCTACCCCGCTCCGTCGAGCTTCACGCCGTTTTCGGTGCCGCTCAACGGGGGCTCCTGGACGGCCGGCGACATCTACTGGGGAACCTACCTCTTCGAGCCCGACGACCCGCAGGTCGGCCTCCTCGACCCGTCCACGGGGTCGTTCTACAGCGGCGACAACCAGAGTCTCGTCAACAGCTGGTACCGCCATGGGTCCGTGCAGACCAACGTCTGGCAGGATCTGAACCGCAACTCGGCATGGGATCCGGGGGAGCCTCCGCTCGCCGACGTGCCCGTCGAGGTGAACTGGTGGGGAGGGTCTTCCTCGACCGTGCAAACGAATGAATTCGGAGTCTGGGAGCAGACCGGCGCCCTGCCGGGAACGACGGTTACCGTCACCATCGATCCTCCGCCCGGATCGTGGTCCGATCCGTACTCGACCACGTTCATGGTCGAGTCGGGCGTTACCCACGTGCTGCAGTACCCCGTGGGATATCCCTGGAGTTTCACCGTGGAAAAGCGGGAGGACCTATGGGGAGACGGTGTCGCCAACCCGGGCGACCCGCCGATGCCCGGGATCGACTTCTGCATCGCGATCGACCCACTGCAGGGCTGCAGCCAGACCGACACCCGCTTTTCGACCGGCCCGGACGGTTTCGGCACGGCAATGGTATCCCCGCATGCGGCCGGCACCGTTGCCCTGCTGGAGCAGTGGTCGGGTGCGGAGGGCTACGCCACCTATCCGCCCGGCGGACAGACGACGTTCGATCTCTCGGTGCCCGGCCCCGATCCGGCCCCGTACACCTTCCTGAACACCCGGTACTCCTCGCTCACCGGCCAGCCCTGGATGAGCCGCTACGACACGTGGCCGCCCGGGCCGCAGTGTCCGCCCGGACAGTGGTCCACGCCCGACGGAACCGGCTGCGAACCCTGTCCCGCCGGACCGGGCGGTGCGTTCTGCGCGACGCCGTTCCCCTTCGACGTCACGCTCGTCCCGGCCCCCGGCTGCACCCACTGTCCGCCGGCCGACTTCACGCCGCCGCTCGTCAAGTTCTCGGGCGGAACGCTCAACCTCGAAGGCCTCAAGCCGGGCGAGTACGTGGGGACCACGCCGATGCCCGGATACACGATCCGTACCGAGACGTTTTCCCTTCCCAGCGGTACGCGGCTCCAGAACCAGGCCTTCTGGTTGAGCACGAACTCCACCACGGCCGGCCGCGTGTTCGTCGATACGAACGGGGACGGCTCTTTCGGAACCGGCGACACGGGCGTGCCCGACGCGCGCCTGCAACTGTACGAGGATCCGTCGACCACCTCGTTCTTCGACGTGTTCACCGATGCCGGAGGGGCGTTCCCGCCGACGATCGTCGCGCCGGGCACGACCGTCCGGTACACGATCACGCCGCCCCCGGGGTATACGATCAACGGGACTTCAACCGGATCCTACCGTGCGGAGTCGGGAGGACTGTTCGATCCCCAGACCCCCGTGCAGCCCACGAACGACGGAACGATCACGGCCTTCAAGTTCGTGGACTTCGACGGAGACGGCGACATGGATTCGTTCGACCCCGGACTCAACGGCGTCACCTTCCGCCTCACCGGGCCCACGGGCGGGCAAACCGAGGCGGTGTCGTCCGACAGGGCTCCGGGCGAACCGGGGTATGCGGTCTTCACCGGCCTCGGACCCGGTACGTATACCCTGCGCGAAGTCGCGCCGGATGGGTTCACGCCCACCGTTCCGCCATCCGGATCCTACACTGTCACGCTGTTGCCGGGCATTCCGAGCGGATCGATCTACCTGTTCGGCAATGCCCCGGGTGCGCTCGATTTCGGAGACGCGCTCCAGGTGGTCGATCCGTCGCACGTACAGTTCCCGTGGGGATACCCGGTGACGTCCGCCGCGAACGGTGCGCGCCACCTCCCGGTCCCGAGTGTAATGCTCGGAGACTACCTGGACATCGAAGCGGAAGGACGACCCCAGTTCCTGGCGCTGGGCGACGACGCGTTCCCGAACGCGATGCCGGACGACGAGGACGGTGTCGGGTTCATCGACCCGTTCGGTTCTGCATCGATCCGGTTCGACCCGGGTCCTCCGGATCCGGTCCGGATCCCGGTCCTTGCGCGTAACCGCATGGGACGCATGGTCTTTCGACCCAGTGTACGGGGGCGAATCGAAGGGTGGGTGGATTGGAATCGGGACGGAGACTGGTCCGACGACGGCGAGACGGTATTCCGGTCTGCGCAGGTGGAATCCCCGTCCGACACGCTCTTCCTGACCGTGCCGGGTACCGCGGCGTCCGGGTTCACGTATGCGCGCTTCCGGTTCCATACCGGCTCGAGTCTCGAAGCGACGGGACCCGCGGTCGGAGGGGAGGTGGAGGACTTCGTCGTGCTCGTGACCGCCCCCGTGCCCGTCGGGTCCACGGCCGACACGCCGGACGCGGCTCCCGGGGATGGGGTCTGCGCCGATGCCATGGGCGCGTGCACATTGAGGGCGGCGCTGGAGGAGGCCGCTGCCGGAGGCGGCGTGTATGTCATCGACCTCGGGGCGGCCGGCAAATCGGGGGCGGCCGTTTTCCGGCCGACGTCGGCGCTGCCCGTCGTGCGGGCGTCCGTCGAGATCGTGGGTAGCCAGGCGACCCTGGACGGCTCGCTGGCCGGCGATGCGTCGGGCCTCGTTCTGGAGACCGACGGGGCCACGGTCCACTCGCTCACCGTGCAGGGATTCGAGCGACATGGTATCGTGATCGCCGGCTCGGACAACGAAGTGCGGAACAGTCGCGTGACCGGGAACGGAGGGGACGGAATCCGCGTCGAGTCGGGTCGAATCAACGTGTTGTCGGGCAACACCTATGCCGACAACGGCGGGCTTGGGATCAATCTCGCCGCGCCGTCGGACCCCGTGAGCGGCGTCACCGTCAACGACGTGGCGGACGGGGACACCGGGGCAAACGACCTGCTCAACACGCCGGTCCTTTCGCTCGTGACGGCCGAGAACGGACGCGTGGTCGGCACCACGACGTGCGCCTCGTGTGCCGTGGAACTGTACTCGAATGCCGAGTGCGATCCTTCGGGATACGGCGAGGGTGAAACGTTCGTCGATTCGTTCATCACGCTGGCCGACGGCTCGTTCGAAATCCTGCTGGCGGCCGCGTTGGACATCGGGACGCCCGTTTCGGCGATCCTTCGGGACCGGGAGGGCAACACATCCGAATTCTCGGAGTGCGTCGCAGCCGTCACGACGGGGCTCGAGGAGCCCGGTGACACCGACCTGCCGGGCGGGTACGAACTCTTCCAGAACTACCCGAACCCGTTCAATCCGACCACGGCGATCGAATTCAGCGTACCGGAACCGGTCTCCGTGCGACTGATCGTGTATGACGTACTCGGCCGTCCGGTCGCTCGGCTCGTGGACGCGACGATCCCGTCCGGTCGCCACGCGGCCGTATTCGACGCCGCCGGGCTTACGACCGGTATCTACGTCTACCGGCTGCATACGCCCCTCGGGGTGTTGTCCCGCAGCCTGGTCCTCACGAAGTGACCCGGGTTTGAACCCGCGCGGGCATTTCCGGTATCTTCGGCCCGGCCCGCGGCTTCGGCCGCGGGCGACGGGCCCGTAGCTCAGCGGTTAGAGCAGTCGACTCATAATCGATTGGTCCTGGGTTCAAATCCCGGCGGGCCCACTGTTCTTGGTAGCCTCGGCGGATTAGCCGCCGGGAGTTGAACCCACCGGGTTCACACGAGCGAGCGCAGCGAGCGACTGACGAAGGCGCGCAGCGCCGAAGTAAATCCCGGCGGGCCCACCTTTTGCATTTCCGGAGGAAGGGTCGTACAGTTTCGGACCCCCGAAGTCCTTCCTGCCCGGAACCAACGATGCCCCGAAGCCTCCTCGGCCTCGTGGCCGCGTGGCTCGTCGTTGCCTCTCCCCAGGCAACCGCGCAGTCCACGCTCGGCTCACGAAACGTCGTGCTCGAAGCCCGGCTGCCGCTGGGCGGCACTGCCGGTGCCCTGTTCCTGGATCAGCACCCCGATCGGCCGTACGCGTACGTGGCCCTCGATGCCGAAGTGGCCGTCGTTTCCGTGCAGGCTCCCGCAGACCCCCGGGTGCTCGGCCGCATCGGGCAGGAGCCCGCGCCACGCGCCCTGGCCCTGCTCGAGACCCGGGACCGGCGGCACCTTCTGGCCGTGGGCCACGACGAGGGCATCGACTGGATCGACGTCTCGGATCCGCGGCGTCCGTCCCGCGGAACGCGGACCGTGCTCCCCGGCGTCAAGGCCCTGTTCGCGTACCACGCGTCAGACGGTCGACGCATCCTGCTGGCCGCCGCGGGCGACCGGGCGTTCGTGATCGACGCCGCGGCGCCGTCTCTCGCGCTCTTCGAGATCGGCATCCCCGAAGGTGCCCGCGGTCGCCATCGAACGATGGAAGGCGTCTTCGCCCTCTTCGACCTCGCGACGGGTACCGACCGGGTCTACACGTCCGGAACCGGTGGATACTCGGTTTTCGACGTAACGGGCTGGACCGGCGCACGCCTGGTGACTTTCGTTCAGCCCGCCATCGTCGACGTCGGCACGAGGGCCCAGGTCTCCCCGGACGGCCTGCAGCTGGCGACTACCGCAGGCTACGCGACCGCTCCGACGAGGATCTTCGACCTGCGCCCCGCGCTCGACGGCAGCGTTTCGACGGTGCGGACCGACGTCGGGGCCTGGACCGCCGACTGGCGGGGCGTGGCCCGGGACTTCCAGTTGCGCTGGCCCTACCTGTTCGTCGCCTCCGGCCCGGCCGGCTTCCACGTGGTGAACGTGCGCAACCCCCAGGAGGCCTACACGACCGCGTTCTGGCGAACCTGGGAGGGCACGGACGAGGCGGAAGGGGCGGTCTCGGTCGATGTCCGGGACCATGACGGCCTCGTCGCCGTCAGTGACGCCGCCACGGGACTCTGGCTGCTCCGCATCGAGGACTTTCGCGGTTGGGACGGCCGCGGCTGGGGAGTGCCTGACCTGGGGCCGGCCCAGCGATGGAGCCGCCTTCCGACCGAAGCCGACCGCTGGTGATTGCCATGCATACGATACGCCGGGCCGCGACCGCGGCCGTCATCGCCCTGCTGCCCTGTGCCGTGCCCGTGGCGGGCCAGGGTCTCGAACACCCGCAGCATCCGCCCGAGCCGGGAGCGCGCGGAAGCGCCAACATCGAGGTGGTCGCCCATGTCCCGCTCGGCATGGCCGGGTCGGTGTCGGATATCGAGATCGAGCAGGATCCGGAACGCCCCTACGCCTACGTGGCCCGTCGCGTGCACGAGATCGGTTTCGACGTGATCGATCTACGCGACCCGTACCACGCCCGGGTGATCCATCGCTGGCGCATCGAGAATCCCGACCTGCACGTGGGTGGAGCGATGGACGGCCGCTACTTCAAGCACGAGGGGCGCACGTACTACGTCCAGTCGGTCCAGTTCTCGCAGGGCGGCCCCAATTCGGACGTCGGCGCAATCGTCTTCGACATGACCGATCTCCCCGGCAAGGTCGTCGAGGTAGGACGCATCCGGCAGCCCGATTCGCCCGGCGGCTTCCACAACATGTTCATGTACCGGCACTCGAACGGAAAGCCGCTGCTCTTCGCGACCAGCGGCCAGTACGCGAAGGTGTTCGACATGGACCTCTTCCTCAAGTCCGGCGGCACCGAGATGGACGCCGTGCTGGCGACGGAGAATCGTTCGCTGTCCGGCCTGGTGCCCGTGGCCGAGAGCGAGAACATGTGGGCGAACGGGTACCACGATTTCTACGTGGCCTACCACCCGGAATCCGGCCAGGACCGGTTTTACGGCGGGGGCGGAAGCGGATACTACGTCTACAACATCTCTGATCTCGCCCGCCCCGAACTGCTCGCGACGATCCTCGACGTGCCCGGGGTGCCCTGGGGCCACACGTTCACCCCGACCCCGGACGGCCGCTACGCCGTCGCCGAGACCGAATTCCAGTATGCGCCGCTTCGCATCTTCGACCTGAAGCCGGCGCTCGACGGCGTCGTGGACAACATCGACGAAGCCGTGGGCGTCTGGCACGCCGACTGGAAAAGCGTCGCGCACAACCACGAGGTGCGGTGGCCCTTCGTCTTCGTGGCGGGCTACCAGACGGGTCTCTCGGTATTCGACATGACCGACCCCGCGCGTCCGTTCACCGTCGCCTACTACGACACCTTCGACGGCGTGCACGACAACCGCAGCGAGTCGGCCCGCATGCCCGGAAGCCCGTATACGTGGAACGTCTACGACGGCGCGTGGGGCGTGGACGTGCGCAACGCCGACGGGCTGATCGTGGTCAGCGACATGACCACCGGATTCTGGGCATTCCGCATGCAGGGCTTCCATCGCTGGTACGGTCCCGACTGGGGCATGCCGGACGTGTCGAGCGCCCAGCCGTGGGATGAAGTCCGATGAACCGCCAACCGGAGATCCGATGAGACGACTTTTTTCGGCGCTGACCGGCGCTGCCCTCCTGGTCACGATCTGCGGCGAGGCCGCGGCCCAGTCCACGATGTCCCCGCTCGACCGGGGATCGGACAACATCGAGGTAGTCGGCCACATCCCGCTCGGGAAGCGCCTCACCGTCACCGACCTGGACATCGAGCAGGAGCTCTCGCGCCCGTTCGCCTACGTGAGCCGCGCCTCGCTGGTCGACGGCGGCCCCAAGGGCGTCGATATGATCGACATCTCGGATCCGACCCAGCCGAAAGTGCTGCTGCGCTGGCGGCTCGAGGACGAGGACCTGCACACGAACCGCGGCGGCATGGACGTCAAGCACTTCAAGTGGAAGGGCCGCTACTACATCGTGCAATCGTTCGAATTCAGCCAGGGTGGCCCGGACGCCGACCTCGGGGGCATCGTGTTCGACGTGACGGGGCTTCCGGACGCCTCCAAGGTGCGCGAGGTCGCGCGCCTGCGCGAACCCGACCTGCCCGGGGGCTTCCACAACATCTTCATCTACCGACACACGGACGGTCGCGTCTACCTGCTGACGACGATCCGGGGCGGAGCCGCGCACGTGTACGATCTCGGAAAGGTGGTCGAGGGGGACGTGGCGGGTGCGCTGGTCAGCCGGATCCCGATCCCTGCGCAGGCCGGCGTGGACGAACGGACCACGTCCTACCACGACCTGTACGCCGGATACCACCCGGACACCGGGCAGGACCGCTTCTACGGCGGCGGAACCGGCGGATACTACATCTTCGACATCTCCGACATCCGCAATCCGAAGCTCGAGATCACGCTGACCGGCGTTCGCGGGGTGGACTGGGGGCACACGTTCACCCCGACCCCCGACGGGCGGTACGTGGTCGCGGAGGTGGAGTACGAATTCGCGCCGCTGCGCATCTTCGATCTCAAGCCCGCGCTCGACGGCGAGCGCCGCAACATCAACGACCCGATCTCGGCCTGGACCCCCGACTACCGCAACCTGGTGCACAATCACGAGGTGCGCTGGCCGTACGTCTTCGTTTCGGGGTACCTCGACGGGCTGCAGGTCTTCTCGATGGAGGATCCGCACGATCCGGTCACGGTCGGGTACTACGATACCTACATCGGTCCCAGGCCGGACGATTTCATTCCGTACATCAACGGCGCGTTCGGCGTCGACGTGCGCAACGCCGACGGGCTGATCGTGATCAGCGACATGACGACCGGCTTCTGGACCTTCCGCATGGAAGGGTTCTCGGGCTGGAACGGCGCCGACTACGGCATGCCGAACATCTCGAGCGTCCAGGACTGGGAAAACGGACCTTCCCGATGAACATCCATCGCAAACCGACCATGCGCCTTCTCGCCGCCGCCCTGGTGCTCGCCGTCGCGACGCCCGTCCGGGCCCAGTTGTACGAAACGCCGTGGACGCCCGACCGACCGGGTTCCGACAACATCACCGTGCTCGGCCACGTCAACCTGGGCGCCCCGCTCAACACCATGGACATGGACGTGGAGCAGGAGCTCGGCCGGCCGTTCGCGTACGTTTCGCGCGGAACCGTCGGCGTGGGCACCGAGCGCGGCACCGACGTCATCGACATTTCGGACCCCGCGAAACCCCGCGTGATCTACCGCTGGCGCATCGAGGACCCCGACCTGCACGTCGGCCTCGGCGGCATGGACATCAAGCACTTCAAGTGGAAGGGGCGCTACTACGTGGTGCAGTCGCTCCAATTCTTCCCGGGCGGTCCGAACGCCGACCTGGGAGCCGTGGTGCTCGACGTCACCGGCCTGCCGGACGCCTCCAAGGTGAAGGAAGTGGCCCGCATCCGGGCTCCCCAGAACCCGACGGGCTTCCATAACATCTTCATTTACAGGCACTCCAACGGGGGCGTCTACCTGCTGACGACGGTGGCCGGGCCCAAGGCGAACGTGTATGACCTGGGCAGGGTGGTCGAGGGCGACGTCGAGAACGCGCTCGTCTCCGAGGTGCCCGGCGTCGACGGCGCGCTCGGACCCTTCCAGTCCTACCACGACCTGTATGCCGGCTGGCACCCCGAAACCGGGCAGGACCGTTTCTACGGGGGCGGAACCGGCGGATACTTCGTCTATGACATCTCGGACGTCACGAAGCCGTCGCTGCTCTTCACGCTGACGGGCATCAGCGGCGTGGATTACGGACACACGTTCACGCCCAGCCCCGACGGCCGCTACGCGGTCACCGAGGTCGAGTACAAGTATGCCCCGCTGCGCATCTTCGACATGAAGGCGGCGCTCGACGGCACGGTGAAGAACGTCCGGAGCCCGATTTCGGCCTGGACCGCCGCCTGGGACGGCCTGGTGCACAACCACGAAGTGCGGTGGCCCTACGTCTTCGTTTCGGGGTACCACGACGGGCTGCAGGTCTTCAGCCTCGAGGATCCGAATGAGCCGCGCACCGTGGCCTGGTACGACACCTTCACGGGACCCCGGAACGTCGGGTTCATGGAGGGCGCGGTCGCGAACGGTGCGTTCGGCGTGGACATCCGCAACGCCGACGGGCTGATCCTCATCAGCGACATGTCGACGGGGTTCTGGACCTTCCGCATGAAGGGTTTCGAGGGGTGGAACGGGGCCTGGTACGGGGTCGCGAACATCTCCAGCGTACAGGACTGGGATCACGGGCCGACCGGAACGCATTGATGCGGCCATGACCTTCGCCACCCTGCTTCTCGTTGCCGCCGGAATCGGTCCCGGCTCCTCCGTTGCCGAGTGCACGGCCGTGGACCCGGTCGGGCCGGCGTATTACGCCATCGAACTCGTAACCACGAGGCGCGTCCCGGGCAGCTACATGGCGACCGGGACCGCGTCGGTGTCGTACGCGGCCTCGCCGTTCGGCATCTCGCTCGCCGAGGACGGTTCGTATGCGCTCGACCTCTCGATCGGGGTCGAGCGCCTTGCCGCGGCCCGCACCGGCACGTATGTCGCCTGGCTGACCCGGCCGGATCTTTCGGAGGTCGTCCGCCTGGGTCCGCTCGACGCCGAGCACCGGATCACGGGCTCCACGGCGTGGAACAAGTTCCTGGTCGTGATCTCCCTCGAGCCGGACGGCGCGGCGCCCGGCGAGCGCTGGACCGGCCCCATCGTGCTCCGGGGCATGTCCCGGAGCGGAAAAATGCACACGATGGCCGGTCACGGCCCGTTCCAGTCGGAACCCTGCGCCACGTTCGGGTACCGTTGACGACGATGCGTTTCGCCGTTTTGCCGCTCGCATTCGGGCTCGCCCTTCCGGCGGCGGCCCAGCACGAACACCACCACCACGTCGCGCCGCCGCCCGCCGACAGCGTGGCCTGGCGCATGGTGCCCATGCCGGCCAACATGCCGATGATGCCCGGCATGGAGAGCCTCGTGCCGCCTACCGCGCCGTGGCTGCCCGGGCTCGGCATCGATCCGATGCAGTTCCCCGAGGCCGAACCCCGCCAGGTCGTGCGCGTCGAGGACGGCGACACGCTGGACCTCACGGCCTCGATCGTGCGCAAGACGATCGCAGGGAAGCCCATCGTGATGTTCGGCTACAACCGGCAGATCCCCGGGCCGCTGCTCCGGGCCGAGCGGGGCTCGAAGGTCATCGTGCGGTTCACCAACGACATCGAGATGCCGACGACCGTGCACTGGCACGGGCTGCGCCACGACTGGCGCTTCGACGGGGTGCCGGGCGTCGGGCAGGCCCCCGTCGAACGCAAGGAGTCGTTCACCTACGAGCTGCGCTTCCCGGACACCGGCATTTTCTGGTACCATCCGCACATCCGCGAGGACGTGCAGCAGGACCTCGGCATGTACGGAAACATGCTCGTCGACCCGGAATCGGACGCCTGGTATGCCCCCGCCAACCGGGAGGAGGTCGTCATCCTGGACGACATCCTCGTGGACGAGTACGGCCTGCTTCCGTACGGCGACGACAGCCCGACGCACGCGCTCATGGGCCGCTTCGGCAACGTCATGCTGGTCAACGGCGACACCGCGTACCGGCTGGAGGTCGACCGGGGCGAGGTGGTACGCTTCTTCCTGACCAACGTAGCGAACTCACGCACCTTCAACGTGGTGTTCGGAGGCGCCCCGATCAAGGTCGTGGCCTCGGACGTGTCGAAGTTCGAGCGCGAGGTCGCCGTGCGGTCGGTCGTGATCGCCCCCGCCGAGCGGTACGTGGTGGACGTGCTCTTCGACCGGCCGGGCACGTACACGATCACCAACACGATCCAGGCGGTCGATCACTTTCGCGGGGAGTTCTTCCCCCACGTCGACACCCTCGGCGCCGTAACCGTGTCGGGCCGCGAGGCGTCGCCGTCGTTCGCGGCCTCGTTCGCCGATCTGCGGGTCAATACCGACGTCTCGGAGGACATCGACGCCTTCCGCCCGCATTTCGACCGGGCGCCCGACCGCCGACTCGAACTGACGCTGCGCCACCGCGACCTCCCGCAGATCACGGTGGCCATGATGGAGATGGACACGCTCTACGTCTCCCCCGCCGAGTTCAACGACCCGATGCCCGAGATGAACTGGCTCTCGACCTCGAAGCAGGTCGAATGGATCCTCCGGGACCTCGACACCGGGCGGGAGAACATGGACATCGACTGGCGCTTCGGCGAGGGCGAGGTGGTCAAGATCCGCCTCTTCAACAATCCGAAGTCGTTCCACCCCATGAACCACCCGTTCCACATCCATGGGCAGCGGTTCCTCGTCCTCGACGTGGACGGGGTGCGGAACACCAATCTCGTGTGGAAGGACACGGCGATCGTGCCCGTCGGCTCCACGGTCGACTTCCTGGTCGACATGTCGAACCCCGGCAAGTGGATGGCGCACTGCCACATCGCCGAGCACCTGCATTCGGGCATGATGCTCGGGTTCGAGGTGGGCGACCCGGGAACGCACTGACCGTACGTCAGCCGGCGTGCACCGACAGGAAGTCGGCCGCGCGGCGCTCGGACCAGTACCGCCCGTCGTCCCCGAACCGGACGAATCCGACGTGACCCCCGTGCCGCGGCGTCTCGAGCATGACGTGCCGACTCGCCGACGCAGCCGCGACCGGGTAGCATTCGGGCGGAAGGAACGGGTCGTCGAGGCTGTTCACGATCAGCGTCGGTACCGCTATGCCTGCGATGAACGGCCCGCACGATGCCCTCGCCCAGTAGTCTTCCGCGTCCCGGAATCCGTGCAGCGGGGCCGTGTAACGGTCGTCGAAGGCGCGAAGCGTCGTGACGGTGTCCAGGCCGTCGGTGTCGAAGGCATCGGGGTGCAGGGCGGCCTTCTGCCGGATCTTGCGGCGCAGGGTGCGCAGGAATCGGCGCAGGTAATGACGGTTGGAGGGCCGCTCCAGGTGGAGCGAACTCGCCCGGAGATCGGTCGGAACCGAGAACGC
>JANJTM010000029.1 GCA_024711125.1 Rhodothermales bacterium | reverse complement strand
CGAGCGGAACGTACATCTACCGCCTCAGCCCGGTGCGGGCGCCGCCCACCGGTCTGTGGGTCCTGCTGACGTAAGCGGCGCTGCCCCGGGAATACGCGAGACGCCCCGTCGCAACTTGGTTCCGCCGGGCCGTCTCGTTTGACGCGCAGGCACTTCGCCCGTCAGTCGGACGCGATGCCGGCCGAGAGCGCGTTGACCACGAGGCCGAGTTCGGCTCGAAGTCGGGCCACACCGGGCTTCCAGGGATAGGGAAGTCCGGCGTCCGCCAGGCGCTCGATGGCCCGGGCATACATCGACAGGCGGAGCGCACCGAACATGGCCGCGTTGGACTTGAGCGTGTGGGCGGCGCGAGCCATGGCGACGTGGTCGGGACGCTCCCCGTAGGCTTCGATCGAATCGATGAGGTGGTCGGCGTCCGCCAGGAAATCCGACTCGATCTCCTCCAGGAACTCGAGGTCGTCGGCGCCCATCACGGAGCGGAACCGGCCGAGCGTCTCGAGATCGATTACCGGGGGTTCGTGCACATCCGCGGCCGCGTGGCTTTCCCACGCGAACCCGTGGCCACCGAGACCGGCCGGCACGTGACGGGGGGCGGTTGCAGCCTCCGCGAGGTCGCGAAGCGTGGCGATGCGGACCGGTTTGGTGAGCACCATGCTGGCTCCGGACGCGAGGCCGAGCGCCCGGGACTCGCCGCCTGCGTCGGCCGTCAGCATCGCGACGAACGGGGCGGTGGCACTTCGGCTGATCGCGCGCGCAGCGTCGTAACCGTTCATGGTTGGCATGTGGATGTCCATCAACACCACGTCATACCCCTTCAGACGCGTGCTGGCGACGGCCTCCGAGCCGTCTTCGGCCACGTCCGCGGTATGCCCGAGGCTCTCCACCATGCGGCACAGCATGGTGCGATGAACGGCATCGTCGTCGGCGATCAGGAAATGCATCTCGAAAGCGGGAGAGGGACCTCGTCGGGTATCGGCGTCCTTCCGCCGCTTCTGAAGCGGACCGTGCGAAAAACGACAGGCGCTCCCGGTTGCCCGGAAGCGCCTGTCGCAAGGCGGGGGTACCGTCGTATCAGGCCGCTCGACCCATCTCGAAGCGCTCGTCCTCGATGCGGCGCCACATGGCGACGATGAAGCCGAGCGACAGCAGGATGAAGCCGATCCAGACGAGGCTGATGATGGGCTTCTCGTACGCCTGCACGACGAGCCAGTCTTCCTTGGGAACGTCCACGCCGTCGACCTGGAGGCCGATGACCCGCGTGTCCACGTTCATCCCGGCGAAAGTGAGCGCGATGTCCCACTCCGGAATCGGAACGGGCATGTTCTGCACGGTACGGTCGGCGTTCACCTGGTAGACGGGCTGGACGTCCCGGGACTCCCCGGTGGTCGTGTTCGTGACCGTGACGTTGGATCCGACGACGACGACGACGGTGGAGTCCACCGCGACATCGTGACGCGACATGGACTCGAAGCCGTTGAAGCGGACCTGGAACGCCCCGTTTCCGACCAGGACCGAATCACCCTCTGCGAGGCTGATCTGGCCGCTGCCACCCGACTCGCCCGACTCGCCCGACTCGAACATCACGTTCGGCGATACCGCGACGAAGAGGTCCTTCTCGAAGAACATCTTCACCTCCGGGTGCTGGATCCACTGGTCCTTGTTGCTGCGGTACACGACGGGCGCCATGGAAAAGGACCGCCCCTTGGGATCGACGAAGTCGAGCCGATAGGTGGGCCGGCCTTCCGAATTGGTCGACTGGCCCGCGTAGGTAACCCTGTAGTCGTCGATCACGCGCGTCTCTCCGCGCGAGAGGATGAAGTTGTCGCGGCTGTCCCCGATCTGGGCACCGGTATTGCGGCCGAGCGGGTAGCTGAATCCGCTCGACGCGATGATGCCGATCACCATGATCGCGAAGCCGACGTGGGTGAGCGCGCCGCCGGCCATCTTGGGGTTGCCCCGGGCGATGCGCCAGGCGACCTCCCCGTTGCCCCACAGGGCGAAGAACGAAACGAAGAGCAGCAGCAGCAACAGGATGCCCTGCCCATAGACGCCCCAGAACCCGAGCACGCCGTCGAGCAGTCCGGCCGCGAGGGCACCGGCGGGAGCCGACGCGTCCGTTACGGCCGGCGGAATGGCCGATGCTTCCACGAACGGCGTGAACAGCAGGACGAGAATCGTCGCCACGACGGCGAACACGACCGGGCGCGTGAGCACGCGGTTGACGTTCTCGACCGACATCTTATTCCACCAGAACAGCTGCCCGAGCCCCGCGAGGAACGTCAGCGCTATCGAGATCGGCAGCGTCCACTTGTTGTAGAACTCCAGCGGAACGGTCGACGGGCTGTCGCGGAAGATCCGGCCGATGATCGGTGCCGACGTGCCGAGCGTCACGACGAGCGCGATGCAGAAAAGCAGCATGGCGCCCGCGAAGATCATGAACTCGCGCGAAAGCAGGTCCGGCTCCTGCTTCGGGGTCGGAAGTTCGCGGTACCGCTTGGCGAAAAGGCCGAAGCCGATGACGCCGAGGGTGAGGATCCAGAGCAGGAGCTGGTTATACAGCCCGAGATCCACGAAAGAGTGGACCGAAATATCTCCGAGGATGCCCGACCGGGTCAGGAAGGTCGAGTAGATGACCAGCATGTAGGCCAGGATGTTCAGGAACAGCGAGGCCTTGTGGCTGCGTCCGCTGCGCTTCTGGACGATCATCGTGTGGATCGCCGCGATGCCGATCAGCCACGGAACGAGCGACGAGTTCTCCACCGGGTCCCATGCCCAGTACCCGCCGAAGGAGAGCGTGACGTACGCCCAATACCCGCCCATCACGATCCCCACGCCGAGGATCATGTTGGCGAAGAGCGCCCACGGCAGGGCCGGTCGCACCCACTGCGTGTACTGCTTCTTCCAGAGCGCGGTCACCGCGAAGGCGAACGGGATGATCATGGCGGCGAAGCCCATGAAGAGCGTCGGCGGGTGAATGACCATCCAGTAGTTCTGCAGCAGGTCGTTCAGGCCCTGCCCGTCGACCGGAACCATGCCGTTCTGGAGCATCGGGGCGTCGGGAAACTTCTCGACGAGCAGCAGGAAGGGCGAAGACCCGATCGACACGCTGCCGAGTTTCAGTCCCGCCACCATGGAGAAGAGGAAGAACTGGCAGACCGCGATGACGGCCATGACGGGGGACTCGTTGTCCCTGCCCCACAGGATCAGCATGAATCCGACCACGGCGTTCATGACGATCCAGAGCATGAACGAGCCCTCCTGGCCGGCCCAGTTGGCCGAGAGGAGATATTCCAGCGGAAGGTCGCGCGAAGTGTGCTGGTGCACGTAGGCGTATTCGAACGCGTGCGTCAGGCTCAGGTAGAACATGACGGCGTACGCCAGGAACGCGGCGAACGAGGCGATGGCCCAGGTGGCCCGGCCGATGCGCCGCCAGTCGCGATGGGCGTTCTCGAGGCTCGCGGCGCGATAGTACGCCAGTCCGGAGAGGACCGTGGAGACGAAACCGACGAGGATGAGCAGCTTTCCGAGCGTTCCGATCATGTCGATGCCTGGATGGTGGGTCGGTGACACGGAGCGCCAGCCGCAGGCGTGGAGGAGCGCGTCGGGCCACCGGGTCAGGGACGAAGATAGGCTCCGTCCGTACGGGAAGGCATTACCCGGACCGGCTCCCGATCCCCGTATTCACCGCTTCTTGTACGCTCCTGCGCGGGGCCTCCCCAATCCCCGCGTTTCGGCGATTTCCGTACGGAAATGGCCGATTGTCCCGGCGCCGTCAGCGACCGGGATGACGGGGAATCCCTCTACTTGGCGTAGGAGACGGACCGCACCTCGCGGATGACGGTGACCTTGATCTGGCCCGGGTACTGCATCTGTGTCTGGATGCGCCGGGAGATGTCGACGGCGAGTTGTTCGGCCTGCGCGTCCGAGACCCGGTCGTGCTGCACGAGGACCCGCACCTCGCGTCCGGCCTGGATGGCGTAGACGCGATCGACGCCCTCGAAGGAGCCGGCCAACTCCTCGAGCTTCTCCAGCCGGCGGATATAGGCCTCCAGCGCTTCCCGTCGGGCCCCCGGCCGCGCTCCGGAGATGGCGTCTGCCGCCTGGACGATGGGGGACAGCAGGGACGTCATCTCGATCTCGTCGTGGTGGGCCCCTACGGCGTTGCAGACCTCCGGGTCCTCCCGGTAGCGCTGGCACAACTCCATGCCTGCGATGGCATGGGGGTTTTCGTTGTCGTCCTCGACCACCTTTCCGATGTCGTGGAGGAGTCCGGCCCGTCGTGCCCTGGCGGCGTCAAGGCCGAGTTCCGCGGCCAGCAGCGATGCGATGCGGGCGGTCTCGATGGAGTGGGCAAGCAGGTTCTGCCCGTAACTCGTTCGGTAGCGCATGCGCCCGACGTGCCGCACCAGTTCGGCGTGCAGGCCGTGGAGGTTCAGGTCGATCACGGTGCGTTCGCCGGTCTCGACGATCTCCTCGTCGATCTCGGTGCGCACCTTTTCGACCACTTCCTCGATGCGTGCCGGATGTATGCGCCCGTCCTGGATGAGGCGCTGGAGGGCGATGCGTGCGACTTCACGCCGCACCGGGTTGAATCCGGAGAGGATCACCGCCTCGGGGGTGTCGTCCACGATGACCTCGATTCCGGTTGCCGCCTCGAAGGCCCGGATATTCCTGCCCTCCCGACCGATGATGCGGCCCTTCATCTCGTCGCTGGTCAGGTTGACCACCGATACCGTGTTTTCGATGGAGTGGGCCGCGGCCGTGCGCTGGATGGCCGACAGGACGACCTTGCGCGCCTCGCGACCCGCCTGGGTTCGCGCCTCGTCGCGTATCTCCTTGACGAGCGCGGCGGCCTCGAGCCGTGCCTCGTCGACCATCTGCGCGACGAGCTGGCGACGGGCGTCATCGCGGTCCAACCCCGCCAGTTCTTCCAACCGTCGAAGCTGCTCGGCCAGAAGGTTGTCCGTCCTTCGCCGATCCTCCGCGACGGAAGCCTGCAATGCGTCGATCTCGGCGCGTTGCGCGCCGACGCGGCGCCCCTGCTCTTCGGCGTCGTCAAGCAGCGCGGCAGAGCGGCGGGCAAGGGTTTCTGCCTGGAGCTTCTGCTCTTCGGCCTCACGGCGCAACCGGTCGATCAGGTCGGCTCCTTCCTGCAACAGGTCGTCCCGCTCGGCGAGCATACGGGCATGCCGCGCCAGCTTCTCGTGGCGGAATTCCAGCTTCTGGCGCGCGCGCCGCCAGCTGCGTCGGGAGGCCTCGATTTCTTCCTGGAACTCCTGTTCCCTTCGGGCGAGATCGCTTTCGGCTCGGGTTATCCGCTGCTCACGCAGCGCTTCTATTTCCTTTTCGGCGTCCGCCAGCAGCCGGGAGGCCTGCTCGCGGGCGTCGGCCAGCGTACTCAGGCCGATCCGTTTGACGAGGAATCTATCGACGGCAATGCCTACTCCCAGCGCAAGCACGGCGACCAGCGCAACCACGATTCCGACGTCGACGGGATCCATGGTCGTGGAGGTTCGCGTGGTTCACGACGACCCGGGGGTCGCCGCGTCCGGCGTCGAGCCGGACGGACCTCGAAGTATACGAACGGTATCGCCCGGATCGGCAGGACCGGCAAAACGAACGAGCGCCCCGGCGGCCGATGCCACCGGGGCGCTCTCGATGAGTGCAGCACCACCCCGCCGCGATGATATGAAGAACCCCCTCATACCATGATGGGTACCGCTCGGGTGCTTCCGCCTTCCCCGGTGCGGCGAAACGCCGCGGCGACGAGCGCCTGGGGCCTGGTGTCCAAACCCGAAGGATGGTTCCCGAGGCAATCCAAATAACAGGTTCTCCCTTGACCCGCGGCGGGACAGTGCCGACGGAAGGATACACCCGCACCGGGCCCGTGTCAAACGAATCCGGTGTGCTCGCGGCGACCGGGCGTCAGGATCGCGCCGTCAGCGCGTCGGCGAGGATGCGTTCCAGTTCGTCGATTTCGGCATCCACGTTGCGCTCCGCGATGGCCGGTGACGAGGCACGCTGCAGGAAGAGTTCCTCGGCGACGGCCAGGGCGGTGATGATCGCGGCGGTCGTTTCGGACTGCTCCGGGTGCGCCTCCCGGAACGCGCGCAGCTTTCCGTCCACGTACTGCGCAAGCTCCCGGGTGAGCCCCTCGTTCTCTTCCTTGACCCGGAGCGTGTACTCGCGACCCAGGAGGCTGACCCGGATGGTCTTCTGCAGTCCGGTCACGACGCCGCCTCCCGCTCGCCCGACGAGGCACGCTCGAGATACTGGTCGATCGCGTCGATGAACGTATCCACCTTGGCACGCAGGGCGGCCGGGGTCTCCGTGAACACGATCGACGTGCCTTCGGCGGGTCCGAGCGTGCGCGAACGCAACTCCTCGACCTGTTGCTGGAGCGCCGCGTTTTCTTCCCGGAGCCGCTTCAGCTCCCGGGACGCCAGGAGGATCCGGTCCCGCAGCCGTTCGAGCGCGCGGGTCCCCCGCGCCCCGGACAATGGACGCGGGTCGACCGGAGCCGGATCCGGCTCGCGGTCGGCGAACATGTCGGGTTGCTGGGGGGCGCGGGCGTTCTCCGGATCCGGCATCGAGAGGCCTCTCTTCGCGTAGGACTTGAATATACGAAGGTCATCCCGATGCGCTACTCGGCCAGCCCGCGGCGCCTCCGTCAGCTTCTGAGGCGCGCTCCGGCCTGCCGTTCGAGCGCCGTGACGATCCGGGAGACCACGCGGTCGATTTCCTCGTCCCGCAGGGTGCGGTCGGCGCCCAACCGGAGGGAGAACGCGACGCTCTTCCGGTCGGCGCCCAACCGTTCGTCGCGGAACACGTCGAACACGGCAACCGACCGCACCAGTTCGCCGCCGGCGCGCCGTATCGCGTCCACCAGCGGCCCGACGGGTTGACCGGCAGACACGACCAGCGCAAGGTCACGCTCGACGACGGGGAACCGCGAGATCTCCCGGTACCGCGCGTTGCCTCTTTCGGCCGCCGCCGCGGCCACTGCCTGCAGGTCGATCTCCGCGAAGAAGGCACCGGTCCTGAAGTCATGGCGAACGGCCAGCGCCCGGCTGACGGGACCGACGAGGCCGACCGGTCCGTCGCCCGATTCGATGCGCAAATGCGCGCCGACGAGCGGATGGGCACCTTCGGACGGCACGAATCGGACCGGGAGGTCGAGATCCGCGAACAGGGCTTCGACGACGCCCTTGACGTCGAACGCGTCCGCCGTGCGCTCGCTGCGGTCCCAGCCTGCCGGTTCGATCACCCCGCTCGCCCCTATCAGGAGGTGTGTGCGTTCGCGGAACCCGGCTATCGGCGTGTCCGGTGCGTCGAACCGGTCGATGACCGTGCCGATCTCGAAAACGCGCATGCCCCGCTGTCCATGGCTCAGGTTATGCGAGAGTACCTGGAGCGCACCCGGAAGCAGGCTCGGGCGCAGAACGGCCATTTCCTGCGAGATCGGATTGACCGTCTCGACAGGGGCACCCACCGGCCTTCCGGCGCGGAGCACCGGGTCGGCGAATTCGGCGGCCGTTTCCCGGCGCATGAGGCTGTTCGTGTACACCTCGCGATAGCCGTAGCCGACCAGCAGGTCGGCCACGCGCCGGTAGATCTCCCGCTCGGCCGGCGTGCGGTAGTTTTCGTGCGGAACGCGGGAGGCCGCGGGCTCCGGTATCGCGTCGAATCCCCGCAGCCGCGCCACCTCCTCGATGCAGTCGATTTCCCGCGAGACGTCCGGGCGGAACGACGGGATCGTCACCGTCCACCCACCGGCGATCTCCGACGTACCGAAGCCGATGGCCGCCAGGAGGCGCTCCACGTCGCCTGCGGGCACCGGGGCCCCGAGAACGGATTCGATGCGGGCCGCACGCAGCACGGTAGTCCGGGTTTCGGGACGCACGGGACGTACATCCACCGATCCCGGAACGAGCGTGCCGCCGGCCTCCTCGACCATGAGCTGCGCGGCGCGGGCCGCAGCCCAGGCCTGGAGTTCCGGGTCGACTCCGCGCTCGAATCGGTACGACGCGTCGGTCTGCAGCCCGAGGGCCTTCGCGGTGCGCCGGATGCCCGAAGGTTCGAACCACGCGCTTTCGATCAGCACGTTGACGGTGGCCTCCGAAACCTCGGTGTTGGCTCCGCCCATGATTCCGGCGACGGCCACGTCACGCTCGCCGTCGGCGATCATGAGGGTTCCGTCGGGCAGCGTCCGCTCCTTGCCGTCGAGCGTGGTGAACCGGGAATCGCCGCGGGTGCGCCGAACGACGATGCGACGTCCGGCCAGGCGATCGAAGTCGAACGCGTGCAGCGGCTGGCCGCACTCGAACATCACGTAATTGGTGATGTCGACGATGTTGCTGCGGGGGCGGAGCCCGATGGCCTCGAGCCGGGCCTTCAGCCAATCGGGCGACTCGCCTACCGTGACGCCTCGCACGAGCAGGCCGACGTACCGGCCGCACCCGTCGGGAGCCTCGACGTCCACCGAAAACGCCGAGGCCGCTTCGCCGCCGGCCGTCGGAACGGAAACCGGCGGCAGGCGAAGCGTCGAGCCCGACAGCGCCGCGATGTCGCGGGCAATGCCTATGTGCGAGACCGCGTCCGGCCGATTCGGCGTGATGGAGACGTCGAGCACCGCGTCGCCGGATGCGCGCCCGTTGCGCGCAAGCCACTCGGCGAACGGTTCGCCCGGCACCGCATCGGTCGCGAGGACCATGATGCCCGAATGGTCGTCCGACAGGCCGATTTCGTCTTCCGCGCAGATCATCCCGTTCGACTCCTCGCCACGGATCTTCGCCCGCGAAAGCGTGATCTCCCGGGTCCCGTCGGGCGAGGTCCGATCGGGCAGGCGTAGGGTCGTGCCCACGACGGCTACCGGCACGAGCTGCCCCGCCGCCACGTTGGGCGCGCCGCAGACGATCTGCACCGGGGACTCGGAACCGAGATCCACCGAGCAGACGGTGAGACGATCGGCCTGCGGGTGCCGGGCGACGTCGAGTACGCGCCCGACGACGATGCCGTCGAACGTCGGGCCGATCGATTCGACCGACTCGACCTCCAGGCCCGACATCGTGAGCCGGTCGGCGATCGTCTCGGGCGACCAGGTCGTATCGACGTAGTCGCTCAGCCACTGGATGCTGATTTTCATGGCGTCAGGCGAACTGCTCGAGGAAGCGAGCGTCGTTTTCGTACAGGACCCGGATGTCCGTGATACCGTGTCGGAGCATCGCGATGCGCTCGATGCCCATGCCGAAGGCGTATCCGGTGTAGCGCTCCGAATCGATGCCGACCGCCTCGAGTACCGCGGGGTCGACCATGCCGCAGCCCAGGATCTCGAGCCACCGGCCGCCATCGGGCAGGCGCTCGTCCTTCCACCAGATGTCGACCTCGGCGCTCGGTTCGGTGAACGGGAAGAAGCTGGGTCGGAAGCGCATGCGCACGTCGGTGCCGAACATCTCGACGGCGAAAGCATGCAGGACCTGCTTCAGTTCGGCCATGCTGACGCCCTCGGCGACGACGAGGCCCTCCATCTGGTGGAACAGGCAGAACGACTTGTAGGAGATGGCCTCGTTTCGGTACACGCGCCCGGGGATGATCACGCGAATGGGAGGGGGGGTGCCCTCCATCACCCTGATCTGGACGGGCGACGTGTGCGTGCGCAGGAAGATCCCCGTTCCCGGGCCGGACGGCGGCTCGACGAAGAACGTGTCCTGCATGTCTCGTGCAGGGTGGTCCGGCGGGAAATTCAGCGCCGTGAAATTGTGCCAGTCGTCCTCGATCTCGGGACCCTCGGCGATCGTGAAACCGAACCCCGCGAAGACGCGCTCGATTTCCCGCCGCGCCTGCGTGATCGGGTGCAGGGATCCGCGCACGGGCCGGCGACCGGGAAGGGTCAGATCGGGCGCGCCGGAGGCGGCGTCGTCGACAGGGCCGATACGGGCTTCGGCCTCGGCGATGCGCTCCTCGGCCAGCGACTTCAGGCCGTTCACGGCGGCACCGAACGCCTTCCGGTCGGAAGGATCCACCGCCGGAATCTGCTTGAGCAGCTCGGTGATCCGGCCCTGCTTACGGCTCAGGTAGCGAATGCGGTAGGCGTCCAGGTCGGCGGCCGTCTCGAGCGGGTCGCTCTGGATCTCCTGTGCCAGGAGGTCCAGCTGGTCTTTCGGGGCGATCGGGTCGGGCATGGGATGGGGTAGAAAAGGAAATCCCGCCAAACCTGCAGGACAGGGGCGGGATTTCAAACCGTTCTCCGGAAACCGGGGCGGCGCCGCTGTCTACAGGCTCTGGGGCAGCGGGCCGAAAAATCGAGCCGTACGGGTGGGGCTCATGGGAATCCGGATTCAGCGGATGGACGAAACGACCTGCGTGAACGCCGCGGGATCGTGCATCGCGAGGTCGGCGAGCGACTTCCGATTGAGGCGGATGTTCACCTTGCGCAGTCCCCCGATGACGCGGGAGTACGACTGGTCGTTGAGGCGGGCGCCGGCGTTGATGCGGGCGATCCAGAGACGGCGGAACTGGCGCTTGCGCTGCCGCCGGTCACGATACTGGTACTTGAGGCCTTTCTCGACCGCGTTCTTCGCGACCGTGTAGGCCTTGCTGCGACGTCCCCAGTAGCCCTTGGCGAGCTGGAGGACCTGCTTACGGCGCCGCCGCGAGGCGACCTTGTTCGTTGCGCGTGGCATGTGTCCTTACGGGTCCAGGGTTCAGTGGGAGAGCATCCGGTTGACGCGGGCTTCGTCGACGTGGTGTACCAACGTCGATTCGCGCAGGTCGCGCTTCCGCTTCGGGCTCTTCTTCGTCAGGATGTGGCGATGGTACGCCTTCTTGCGCTTCAGGCGACCCGAAGCGGTCCGGCTGAACCGCTTCTTGGCGCCCGAGTTCGACTTCATCTTCGGCATGGTCCGTAGCGAATAGGCCGATAGGCGGGAAACAGGGGCCGACCGGCAGGGAAAAAGCGACGACGGTCCGGAGAACGGCGTGCCTTCTGGTGATAGCCCGTAAAAGTACGGCACGGAGAGCCGCATTGCCAACGACGCGTGGGCGTCGCGGCGGGAGAATCCGTGAAGGCCTGCCGCAGGGACGTGCCGCGGGGGGCGATGCGGCCCTCCCGTCATGCCGACCCCCGGCCGGACGGGGCGGAGAAACCCGCGGCCGTCAGCCCTTCTTCTTCGACGGGCTCAGGATGAGCGCCATGCGGCGGCCTTCCATGCGGGGCTCCTGGTCCATCTTCGCCAGTTCCCCGAGTTCGGCCATGAACCGTGCCAGCACATCCATCCCGTGGTCCTTGTACACGATGTCGCGACCGCGGAACTGCACGTACGCGCGCACCTTGTGCCCCTCGGTCAGGAACGCCTTCGCGTGCTTGACCTTGAAGTCGAAATCGTGGGTATCGGTGTGCGGGCGGAAACGAATCTCCTTCATTTCCACCTGGTGCGAATTCTTCCGCGCTTCCTTCTCCCGCTTCTGCAGCTCGTACTTGTACTTGCCGAAGTCGATGATCTTGCACACCGGCGGCTCGGCCGCCGGAGAAATCTCCACGAGGTCGAGTTCCTGTTCCCGCGCCATGCGCAGGGCCTCCTCGATCGGGTAGATACCGTGCTTACCCTGGGGATCGACCACGCGGACCGTGGGGACCCGGATCTGCTCGTTTATGCGGACTTTGGTGGTGCTGATGGCTGGTACCGTTCTGTTGATGGAGCGGCAGGACCGTGCCCCCCGGCGGATGGGCCCTGCGAAAAAGCGGACCGCGCACGTCCGCAAAACTTGTTGAACCGACGACGGGTTGCCGGGGTTTCGCGCTCGAGGGTCGTCACGAGGCCCGGTGCGCAGCCGCGATCTCTTCGCCGACAGAGGCGAGGAAGGCGTCCACCGTAACCGAGCCCGAGTCCCCGGACCCGTGGCGGCGGACGGACACCGTCGACGATTCGACCTCGCGGCGGCCCACGACGAGCATGTACGGGACCTTGGCCAGTTCGGCGGCCCTGATCTTGTACCCGATCTTCTCGTTGCGCAGGTCGGTTTCGACACGGATGCCCGCGTTCCGCAGCGTGGCCGCGATCTCGAGCGCATGGGCCTCGAAATCCTGGCCCACCGGCAGGACGACGGCCTGGACCGGGGCGAGCCACGTCGGGAAGTTGCCCCCGCAGTGTTCGATGAGCACGCCGATGAAGCGCTCGAGCGAGCCGAACGGCGCCCGGTGGATCATGACGGGGCGGTGCTTCTGGTTGTCTTCGCCGACGTACCAGAGGTCGAACCGCTGGGGCAGGTTGTAGTCGATCTGGATGGTGCCGAGCTGCCAGGAGCGGCCGAGGGCGTCGCGCACCATGAAGTCCAGCTTGGGCCCGTAGAACGCGGCTTCCCCCAGTTCCTCCACGGTCTGCAGCCCTTTTTCGGCCGCAGCCTCGCGGATCGCCTGCTCGGCCTGGTCCCACTGCTCGTCGTCTCCGACGTACTTCTCCTTGTTCGAGGGATCCCGCAGCGACACCTGGGCGGTGAACTCGCTGAAGCCCAGCGAGCGGAAGACCATCAGCGTGAGGTCGATGACGTCCTTGAACTCCTGCTTCACCTGCTCGGGCATGCAGAACAGGTGGGCGTCGTCCACCGTGAATCCGCGCACCCGCGTCAGGCCGCCCAGCTCACCGGACTGCTCGTACCGGTATACCGTTCCGAATTCGGCGAGCCGGACCGGAAGCTCGCGGTAGGAGCGGGGCTTGGCCGCGTAGATCTGCGTGTGGTGCGGGCAGTTCATGGGCTTGAGGAGGTAGCCTTCCTCCTCGTCGTCCATCATCGGGGGGAACTGCGAATCCTTGTAGTAGGGGTAGTGCCCGCTCGTCCGATACAGCTCGAGGCGCCCGATGTGCGGCGTGATGACGGGCAGGTACCCGCGACGCAGCTGCTCCTCCTTGAGGAAATCCACGAGCGTCTCCCGCAGGATGGTACCCTTGGGCAACCAGAGCGGAAGACCGGAGCCCACCTTCGGGCTGAACGTGAACAGTTCGAGCTCCTTTCCGAGCTTGCGGTGGTCCCGTTGCCGCGCCAGTTCGAGCCGCTCGAGATACTCGTCGAGCTGGTTCCTTTTCGGAAACGTGATTCCGTAGAGCCGTGTGAGCTGGCGTCGCGTGGAATCCCCGCGCCAGTAGGCGCCGGCCACGTTGAGCAGCTTCGGGTTCTTCAGCACGCCCGTCGAGCGCACGTGCGGGCCCCTGCACAGGTCCGTGAAATCGCCCTGCTCGTAAAACGTGATCGTTCCGTCCTCGAGTTCCTCGATGAGCTCCAGCTTGTACTCGTCGCCTTTCGCCCCGAAAAAGGACCGTGCGTCGGCCTTCGAGACCTCCCGGCGGGAGTACGGCACGTCCCGCTTCGACAGTTCGGCCATCCGCGTCTCGATAGCCGAGAGATCCTCCTGGGTCAGCGTGCGGTCGCCCAGATCGACATCGTAGTAGAAGCCGTTCTGGATCGCGGGACCGATGCCGAATTTCACTCCCGGGTAAAGCGCCTCCAGCGCCTCGGCCATGAGGTGGGCGGAAGAGTGCCAATAGGTCGCCCGGCCTTCCGGATCGTCCCACGTATGGATCCGGATCGAAGCGTCGGCCGTGATCGGTCGGTCGAGATCGCGGGTCTCGCCGTCGACGCCGACGGAAAGCGCGACGCGGGCGAGGCCCTCGGACAGGGAACGGGCGACTTCGTAGCCGGTCACCCCGGAAGGGTAGACGCGGTCGGAACCGTCGGGAAAGCGGAGGCGGATGGAGTCTGGCATCGGGACGGGCGACCTGCGGTACGAAGGCAGTGTCGCCGGCGGCAGGGTAACGGGTGGAGGGGTGATCGCTTGGGGGTACGGCGCACGAAGACATTCAAAATACGGCATTTCCGGCCCTCCTGGGAACGGGAGACGGCCCAAGCCCCGTGCGGCGACCATCCCGGGCGCGCGTATTGCGTATGACGTCGCGGTTTTCGTTCTTCGTGCCATTACCGATTCGCGCCGTCTCCATGATCCCCCCGCCCGGTCGTCTCCCCGAGTTGCTGCGCTCGGCGTGTTCCGAACGGCCGGACCGCGCGAGCGTGAACGAACTCGTGGCACTCGCAGCCCGGATCGCAGGCGCGTACCTGCGCTCGAGACACGTCGCCCTGGAAGGCTCCGGGGGTGTGCAGTCCACCGACGACATGGCGCTCGACCTGGTCGGAGACCTGTTCTGTCGTGACGCCCGGGGGCGGTTCACCGCGCTTCGGGAGGCTTTCGAAGACGTACCCGAGGACCCCGACGTCGCGTTCTCCCGGTTCCGCAGGCTCGTTTTCGGCCGTGTTTCCGAAGGAATTTTCGACCATCACCGGGCCAGCGACCCCGAGTTCGCCCGCATCGTGCGCAACCTCAAGGCCGCGGCGCAGCGAGCCGGATTCCGCGTCGAGGTCGTCCACGGCGCGCGGTGGCTCGTCTTCGGTGACGACACGACGCCCCGGCCCCTGGTTGCGCCGGAGGTCCTGGAGGCCATGCTCACCGGGCACGTCCGGGAGGGTATGGCGATCGACGCCGTACTCGCTGCCATGGCCGGTGCGCTCGCCGCGAGCGGCGGATACCGGAACGCCGTACCCGTCGTGCTGGCCGCACGCGTGATCCGGTCCGCGTGGAGCCGGCTGCAGCGGCAGGCCCTCGTCGATTCCCTTCGCGTGGAACCGGATACCGGTTCCGGTGACGGCATGGCTCCGCTTCGCCTGCTCGCCCTGTCACGGGTCCGCGCGGAACTCGGTTCGACGTATGTCCGGACGGGCAAGCTCTCGCCGGAACTGTTCGAGGCGTACCTCTCGGTGGTGGATCGCCACCTGGCCGCCGAGGTGGACGATTCGGGGGCGGTGGAGGCCTCGCTGTACGAGCGGTTCCGCCTGCTGGTCCCCGGGCTGGAGCGGGGCGAATACGAGGCCCGCCATCGCGCCCGCCTCGAATACGTCTGGCGTTGCGCGCGCTCGGCGCTGGCAAGAAACGTCCGGGTCGAGCTGGGTTTTTCGGCAAGCCGCTCCGATTGCAAGGAGTAGTAAACGTATATCGCGTCCCGGCACCCCGGAAATCGACCGCTTCCGCCGCGAGGACCCCATCCGAATCCGTATTCCATGGCCAGGCAGGTCGAACCCGAGATCCTGATCGAGACCTACGTCCGCAATCGTCCGGGCCTGACCGCCGAGCAGGCGGCTTTCGTCGAGCGGCTGCTGCGCGACGATCCGGCGGCCCGGGCGATGCGCGATTTTTTCGTCGCCTTCCACCGGGAGCTTGAATCCGTATCGCGCGAGGTTCCCGAAGGCGTGGCCCAGTTCGCCGAGCGCCTGTTCCGGGTTCGACCGATCGCCCTGTCCCGTGCGCGTGCCACCATGCCGCCGGGTCCGACCGTCCTGGCCGCCCACACCGCCCCACTTCCTCTCCGGGCGCGTCACCGGCTGCTCGTGGCGCTGTCGGGACGCCCCGGGGATCCCGTCGTGCGATTGCTCGAGGATCGGGACGTCGGAACGATCCGCGCCTACGTCATCGGTCTCGAACGGTTGCCCGCCGTGCTGAGCGTGCCCGCTCTACGCCAGGCCGTGGCGGTCGATGAATATGGCCGTGCCGAGCTGCAGCGCCCGCACGAGGCCGTGGAGTGGGAGGAGCTGACCGCGCTCCTTCACCCGGCGGCGGAGCACCGGGAGTTCGAGGGGCCGGGCGATGCCGTGATGGATGGCGTACAGGTGCGGTATTCGCACGAGGGAGCCGGGGCGACGGTCCGGTTCGAGGGGCCCGCGTCGTACGCGCTGGTTTCCGATGCGCCGGGTCTTCGGGTCGAGCGATTCGCCGGAACGGCCGCGCGAGCCGACCTGGCGTACCGCCCCAGGGCCGTCTCGGTCTGGATCTGTCCGTGAGATGAACCGAGCCGGCGAGCTGGACCAGCGGTTTCAGAGGGTGTCCGAAGCCCTGGTGCAGCCTGCCTCGCCGCGTTGGAAGCTGACGGTCCTGAACACCTTCCTCGTCGAGTCGCGCAACGCGCCCGCCGCCGTGGAGGCGTTCCTCCTGGAGTCGGCAGACACCCTCCAGGGCGTCGTTCTCGAACTGGACGTGGGGGGCTTGTCGGGCGCCTTCCTCGAGGAGACAGCGCTCCTCGTCCGGCGGGCCGTCGAACGCAGTCCGGTGCTCGCGGGGGAACCGTTGCTGACTCGGACGATGACCGATCTGCTTCGCGCCGCCGCCGGGCGGTACGCGTGCGTCAACGATCTCGCATCCACATGGCGCACGCTCGGACGGACCGAGGAACCGCCGGATTGGTGGATCGACGTGCAGCGGCTTCCCGACCTGGACGTGCACGACCGCGTGGAGCGGCTTTCGGAGCAGGCGCACCGGCTTTCGCATCCGGTCAAGGCCGAACTCGACCACGTCGTCCGGGTAGCCCGGTCGGCCCGATCCGACGGTCCCCACGCCGCGTGCACGGCGGTGGTAGAGACCGGGTACGCGTCGGATCCCCGCGACGTCGGCGTCGGTGGAATCCGGCTCCTGCGCGTCGAAATCCTCGCCGAGCGCGGAACCACCGACGACCTGCGAGCCGACGTGGTTCCGTCGGACGCGCGGCAGGACGCCATGAAGGCGTTCGACGCGCCGGTGGCGGCGGCACGCCGCCTGCTGGAACGCATCCAGCCCGCCGCCCGGGGGCGCTACCTGACGGGCCGCATTCACTTCGAGGCTCCGACCATTCCGCATTCCGGGCAGTCGGCGCACCTGGCCGTGGCGGCGTTGTTCTTCTCGGCGGCACAGCAGTATCTCGAGGCCCGCCGTCGTTTCGAGATCCGGCCGCTGATCGTGTTCACCGGGTCGGTCGACGCCGACGGCAACGTGCTGCCGATCGCCGGCGACTCGCTGGACCTCAAGGTCGAGGCGGCGTTCCATTCGTGGGACCGCGTGCTGGTCGTTCCGTTCGACCACCTTGTAGAAGCCCGGGCCGTGGCCGACAGGCTAAACGCAGCCCATCCGGGTCGGAACCTGGTCGTGGTCGGGGCGCATACGCTCGACGAGGTATTCCAGGACCGGCGCGTGATGCGCGAGGTCGTGACGCCCCGGTCGGCCCACGCGGCGCGCTGGTTGTGGCGTCGCAGGGCGTCCGCAGGCGGGATCGCGGCCGTACTCGCATTGGTCGCCGCACTGACGTTGCCCGCGTGGAGGGCGCGCGATTCCGACCCCGTCAGGGTCGTTCCGACGGCCGACGGCATGGCACTCGAGAATGCGAGGGGGAGCGTCGTCGGGCGGATCGTCTCGTCGACGAGGGCGGCGTATCCGCCGGACGGATCCAACGAATCGCAGTTCGTCGCGCTGGGCGATCCCGACGGGGACGGGAACAACGAGGTCTGCTGGTCGGAAGGGGCGCAAGGCGAAGCCGGCGGATACACGCACGTGCTCTGCCGGGAGCCGAACGCGCAGACGCCGATCTTCGATCGCAGGCTCGTCTTTCCCGGGCTGTTCCCGTTCGATCCGCAGATCGCCTCGGATCGTTACAACGTCCGGCGACTGCTCCTCGTGGACGTCGATCGGGACGGGAGGGACGAACTCGTACTCGGCCTCACGCACAGCCTGTTGTACCCCGCGATCGTGCTCGTCATGGACCCGATGTCGGGAGACGAACGCGGTCGGTACGTTCACACGGGGGCGGTAATCGACCTCATCGCCCACGACCTCGACGAAGACGGTTTCCCGGAGCTGATCGGCGCGGGGATCAACAACTCCATGGATCGCGCCGTCCTCTTCGTGCTGGACGCGCGGAACGTGGAGGGAACCTCTCCGACCGATCCCGATCGGATGCCGGCCTCTCCGCTCCCCGGTCGCGAGGTGGCGTACGTGCGGTTCGAGAAGGGCCCGTTGTCCCGACTTTCACGGGTCGAGCCCCGTACCGGAGCCGTCGCGCTGAGCGTCGACGCATCCGACCGGTTGATCCTCGTCTCGGTCGAGGAAGGAGTGTACCGGTCCCGTGGCGACGGCCCGTCGCACCACGCGAGGCTGATCTACTACTTCACGTACGACCTGCGGCCTCGGGGCGTGGCGTCCAGCAGCGAGTACGACCGGATCGAGGCCGAGCTGATCGAGGACGGATGGCTCGAGTCGCGTTTCTCGGCCGCGGAGCGCCGCGAACTGCTCGACGCCATCGAATTCTGGGACGGGGCGCGGTGGCACGATTCGCCCCTGACGCGCTTCAGGCCGCCTTCCACGCCCGGGACGAGCGGGACGGGGAGGTAGGCGGTGTCCGCCGGGGGACGTCCTGCTCGTCGAGCAGGCGGTCGAGCGCGGCGGCCGAGATTCCGTGCATGCGGCAGATCTCGCGCACGGTCAGTTCCGAATCGAGGTAGTCGGCGAGCACGGCCTGCGCGATCTCGGGGTCCATGGGCTGTCGCCGGGGCCGAGGCGGTTCCGCGTGCACGCGCAGCACGGTGAGCAGCACGCTCGTCGGCACGTGGAACCGCTCGCAGATCTCCCGGTGGGTCAGCCCCTCCCGGTAGGCGGCGAGCAGCCGGTAGTCGCGGATTCCGTACCGGTACTGGCGGGCGATCGCGCCGGATTCCATCAGAAGCCGCCGCACCCGGTACGCTGCGCGTCCGACCGAGCGGGCGATCGTGTCGATCGACAGCCCTTCGCCGTGCAGCCGGTGGACCTGGTGCCAGATGTCGCTTCGCATCGTCTGAAAACGCGCGACACGGCCGTAGGGTTCGGGCTTGTCCACGCTCCGGGCGACGATCCCTCCGGGGCATGAACCCGGTCTGGGAAGCGGGGATGCGCCCGCTGCGCGGTTCCGTGAGCGGGACCGCAAAACCCGGGTCCCAAGCCCACCCTGTCGGCCGGTTGTCAGGGCGCCATCGCGGAAAAGCCGGCCGCGTTGGAGCAAAACGTCGGAAAAAGCCAGAAAATCGATGTATTTGCCAGGTTTTCGGGGTGAATATGTCGAAAAAGGGCCGACTATCGACATATTTGCGGGTTTTTGGGGGCAAATACGTGGTATTTGGGCCGAAATGCCACTTCCGCGCACTTCCACACCTCGCTGCGATCCTGCGACGGCACCGGTGTTCGGAAGGGGCCGGAGTGCCGGGCGGCGCTTTCGATGGAACAGGAGCGCCAGTGCGCGGCCCAACCTGGCCGACCGCAAAGCAAAAGCCCCTGCAGCACAATGGCTTACAGGGGCTTTCGTGGGTCCTAGTGGACTCGAACCACCGACCTCTACGATGTCAACGTAGCGCTCTAACCAACTGAGCTAAGGACCCGTTTGCGTGATCGGGCGTGCGCGATCGGGCGCAAGAATCGAAAGATAGCCCGCCGGTCCGGTGTCGGTCAAGCCGTTCTTGCCATCTTCGAGGGTTGGTACGCGCCACGGGATTTGGCCCGCGTTTGGCAAGACGATCTGCGCCCTCCCCCCTCGACGCCATGAAAACCGATCTCCATCTCGCGGGTCCCGTAACCGGTCGTCGTTCCGGCGGCGACGGCGCGACGTCGACGTCCGTCCGCCACGCGACCCCCATCCCCGTGGCCCGTCGCTTCGCGCCCGTGGTCCAGGTGCTGACGCCGGTCGACCCCGGCGCCGAAGCGCGACTGCTCGCGGTCGCGCGCCAGTCGTTCGCCGAAGGCAAGGCGCTGAAGGACATCTGCACCGACCTGTACCGGTTCGCTCGCGCCTCCGGGTATGAGGCCACGATCGGCGTGCAGGAAGTCTACAGCACCTCCATGCCCTCATTTCCCGGTCAGACGGTCATTTCTGCCCTGCTCATGGTGGATCTGCGCCCCCTCTGGACGACGGGGGAATCGGTGTTCGTGTCCTACGGCAACGCCGGCTGACACGGCGGTCGATACCCGTCGCGCCGGCGCCCGGCGATGGACCCTCGTCGCGGCCACGCGGTTCAACCGGCACCATCCCTGAGTCCGTGACCCGGTGAGCGCGCAAGAAATCCTGCTGGGCCGTCGTACGGTCCACACGTTCGAACCCGGACCCGTCGACCCGTCCATCGTCGAGCGGGCGCTCGAATGCGCGGTGCGGGCGCCCAACCACAAGCTGACGGCCCCGTGGAAGTTCTTTCTTCCGGGGCCGGAAACCGTTTCCGCCATCATCGACCTGAATTCGGACCTCCTGCTCGCGACCAAGGGGCCGTCGGCAGCCGAACACAAGCGGAAGAGCTGGAGCCGGATGCCCGGGTGGCTGGTGGTCACCTGCCGGCGATCCGACGACCCGGTGCGCTGGCGGGAGGATTGGGCGGCCTGCGCGTGCGCCATCCAGAACTTCATGCTCTCCCTCTGGAGCGAGGGGATCGCCTCGAAGTGGTCGTCAGGCCCCGTGACCCGCGATCCGCGCCTCCTGCAACGATTGGGGCTCGAGGCGGCAGACCATGACGTCGTCGGGCTCGTGTGGTTCGGCGTCGCCGCCGAGGTCCCGGCCACGGCGCGCGACGGGCACGAGGTGCATACCGTGCGGCTGCCGTAGGATCAGAACCGCAAGGCCAGGTCGAGGGTCGGAACGGCGCCCGAAGGGGCGGGACGAAGCGCGACCGACAGGTCCGACCGTCGCCCGGCACGCCGCGCCGACAGGATGCCGGAGAGCAGCCGGTTGGCCACGAGGCTGGCCACGAGCAGCGTTCGGCGGCGGCCGAGCGATTCGGCGTCGTTCCGCAGGTCCCGGAAACGCAGGTAGTCCTCGTCTGAGGTCCACGACCAACGGTACGTTTCGTCGTCCATGGCCTCGAGTTCCTCCCACGCCCGAAGTCGAAGAGCGGTCTCGAAGTACTCGTCAGACGACCGGTAGGACGCGAGGCGCAGGATGAACGCCCGGTCCTTTCCCGTCAGGTCGGCCCCCGCGGCGCTCACCGCCAGGGCCTCGTACGAATCCACGAGACCCGACCGCCGCCACGTGACCCCGAAGAGACTCGTCCACAGTGCCGCGTCGGCCATGACGAGGACCGTTCCCGTCGCGCCCCATCGGCCGTCCACCGCGCGGTGCCCGAGTCCCGGCAGGAGAAGGGATTGCGCGAACGCGGAACGCGCCGATGCTGGAACGTGGCCGGGCCCGGAGAAGGCCGGAACCGGCTCGGCAGGGGCCTGTGCGCGTACCCCGCAGGGAACCGCAAGGACGGCCAGCAGGAGGAGGGGGAGCAGTCGGTTCAGAAATCTACCCTCGCGCGCACGTTGAAAGTGCGCGGCGTCAGTCGGGTGGGTACGCGCGTCCAGATCCCGGACTGGTTCGGAATCCACGAGTACGCCACCGTGTTGATCATGTCGAAGACGTTCAGGACCTCGAACGTCAGGAACAGCGAAACCGGTCGGCCCAACCCTTCGCGCACCGCGGTCACCTGCTTGGTTACGCCCATGTCGAACCGAAAATACCTTGGATAGCGCGCCGAATAGCGGTCGCCCGGGACCTGCGAGACGAGACTGCCGACCTTCGTGCCGGGCACGGGTGGGGTGTAGGGGAGGCCCGAACCGAACAGCATGCCGAGATGGAGCTTCCACGTCGGATCGGTGCGCACGTAATCCTGGAGGAAGAGCGAGAACGTGTGCCGCTGGTCGGTAGGTCTCGGGGTGCGCCAGGCCCCGATGGCCGGCCGGTGGGCCGGCAGGAACTCCTCGCGGGCGACGAGGAAGCTGTAGTTGACCCAGCTTTCCAGGCCCGGTACGAATTCGCCCCGCAACTGGAGATCAAGACCGGTCGCGTATCCCTTGGCGTCGTTGACTCCCGAGTAGCGCACCCGCACGTTGTCGATGTCGTACGAGACGAGGTTCGAGAGCGAGCGGTACCAGGCCTCGGCACGGAGCAGGAAGCGAAGGCGCGGAAGGAAGAGTTCGACGCCTCCGACGGCCTGGTGGGAACGCTGCGCCCGCAGGTCCGCGTTCAGCGCCCCGAGCGACGTCTCGCCCGGCGCCGGTTTTCCGCGCAGTTCGCGGTAGGTGGGCGCCTGCCGGTAGAGTCCCCACGAACCGATGAGATGGGTGCGCCCGTCCAGGCGATAGCGCATGCTGATGCGCGGCGACAGCGTCCATTCGTCGGTGAAATCGAACCCGTCGGCGCGGAGCCCGACCGTAACCGACATCCGGTCGGGCCGTGACGGCCAGACCGGAAAGGCGTCCTGCACGAAGAAGGAGGCGCGCACGGCGTCGAGGGATGCGGCGTCCCGCAGGCTGTCGGCCACGATCCGCACCGGGGTGCCGTCGGTCGCGCGCCCCGAAACCACCGACCGCTCGTCGATCCGGTCCTCGAACGATTCCGAGCGCACCTCCCAACCGGCGTCGAGCAGGTGTCCCGACCTCGCGAGCGTGTAGCGGCCGCGCGCCGTCAGCGTGCGCACCGCGACCCGGTTGTCGGCCGAATCCTCCTGCCGTGAGCTTCCGGTCGGAAACAGCCCCGATCCGGGCGTCGGATTCGTGGATCCGGGATCGACGAGGTACAGGATGGCCGTACCGGACAGGTCGTACCGCTCGGTCTCGACGGTCGAGTAGACGGCCGCGTCGTGTCGAGCGGTGATGCCCGCCCCGAGCGGATGGGTGAACCGGAGCCCGGCGAATCCCGTGTCGTACCCGTCCCGCTCCTCGTTGTCGGCGTCGTACCGGATCCACATCGACTGGAGGTTCGACGGCGCGAGATCGGGATCCTGGCTGACGGTTCCGAAGAACGTCCGGCGCGCGTCGGGGCTCAACGAGAACCGGTGCCGGGCCCACGCGCCGACCGCTTCGAGAGTGACGCCGCGGGGCGCCTGCCACCGGACGACACCCTGGAGGTCCGAGAAATCCGGATCGTAGTCGCCCTTCAGTTCCTGCGTGCCGAAAAAGCTGCGGGGACGGGCCCGGCGTGCCCCGATCAACCACCCGACGCGCCGCCGGGCGGCGGAGCCGCCGGCCGATAGGCCCGCGTCGAGGACCGACACGTGCGCCGTACCGGACGGTGGTCCCGGTTCCAGTTCGGGCCTCCGGTATTCCACTTCGACGGCAGACGACAGCTTTCCGCCGTACCACGCGGGAAAGCCGCCGGCGTAGAAGGTGACGCGTTCGGCCAGGTCGGCGTTGAGCAGGCTGAGGCCTTCCTGCTCGCCCTGCCGCGGGCGGAACGGCAGGAAGATCTCGAAGCCGTTCAGGAAGAAAAGGTTCTCGTTGAAGCCGCCGCCCCGGACCGATACCTGGTTCGACATCTCGTTGTTGGAGGCGACCCCGGGGAGGACCTTCAGCAGGCGGGCGACGTCCCGCACGGGCATCGGAAGGTCCCGGGTGGCCCGGGGCGCGATCTCGAAGACCCCGGCTTCGACGCGTTCGCGCTCTTCCTCGATCGTCACCTCGTCGAGTTCGAGGGTCGAGGACTCGAGACGTACGTCAAGCCGGGTCTCGCGACCGTGTCGCACCACGACCGAATCGACCGCGGCCACGAATCCGATGGCCGAAAAACGCAATCGGTACCGTCCGTCGGGCAGGCGCAGCGTCCAGCGGCCGTCTGCGTCGGACGCCGTGCCGAAGTTGGTGCCCGTCACCACGACGGTCGCCGAGGGAATGGGAAGCCCGGTGTCGGCGGCGAACACGGTACCCGCCGCGTCGCCCCAGGCCTGGGCCCGGACGGCGAGGGGAGCGAGGAGCGCCCACGCGAGGAGGGTGACCGACGGAAGACCGCTACGCGACATGCATCGACGGGAAATCGTAGCGAAACGTCGGAACGGGTCGTAGGCTGGTTCGAGCCGAGAGAACGGCGGCGGGAACCGATCGTTCCGTCCTGTCAGGAAGCGATCAGCCATCCGAGGTGGGCCAGGATCTCCAGTTCCAGCGGGGGAACGACGAGTCCGAAGGCCGTGCCGGCCGCCACCTCGACGGTCGAATGGGCGTGATCACGCACCCGTGCCCAGGCGACCAGCGGAATGCACGCGGCCGCGGGAACGAGTACGGCCCAGTCGGGCGATCCCTGCGCCGCGCCGAGCCAGGCCGCCATCGAGACGAATCCCGAGACCGAAGCGGCGTGCAGCGAGATCTTGAACCGCGTCGTGACGGCGCCCAATACCACGGTGTTCGCCACGAAACACGCGACGAGGGGCTCGAGCAGCGGACGTGTCGGCCAATCGAGCGCGAACGACGCCGCGAGCGCACCCGTCGCGCCCGACAATGCCGCGAGGAACGGCATGCCGCGGCGCGCGCGCGAGCGGACCTCGAGATTCTCGGCCCGTCCGGTCCGGACCATCCACCACAACACGACCAGCGGGACGAGCGATAGGCTCGCCGTCGTCAGCACGACCGCGCGGAGGACGTCCGCCGATGGCCAGCCGGCCTCGGACGCGACCCATCCGAAGAACAGCGGCGCGAGCACGATCGGGTTGATCGTATAGGCGACCGCGCGGGCGAATCGTTCCGCAGGCCGCCGGTCGGGCTCAGTAGGCCCGGGCATACAGCACGCGCCGCTTCGACGGCGCACCCGAAACCGGGTCCACGCCCGGCTCTTCGGCGGCGCCGAGCGGAATGCACCGGATGGTCGCCTTGGTCTCCTCCTTCACCCGGGCCTCGGTCTCGGCCGACCCGTCCCAGTGCATGCGGAAGAAGCCGCCCCTGCGGTCCAGCAGTTCCTTGAACTCGTCGTAGGAGTCCACGTCGGTCGTGTTGGCCTCGCGGAAGGCCAGCGCGCGGTCGAAGAGGGCCTGCTGCACCGTGTCCAGCATCGTGCGCACGGTCTGCGCGAGCCCGTCCTGCGGGACCGAAGTCTTGGAGCGGTCGTCGCGGCGTGCGATCTCGATCGTGCCGTTCTCCACGTCGCGCGGGCCTATCGCGAGGCGCAACGGCACGCCCGCCACCTCGTGCTCGTTGAACTTCCAGCCCGGGCGGAAGCCTTCGCGGTCGTCCAGTTCGACCCGGACGCCGGCCGCACGCAGGTCGGCCGCGATTCCGCGGGCCCTGGCGACGACGCGTTCCCGCTCCTCGTCCGTGCGGTGGATCGGCACGATGACCGCCTGCGTAGGCGCGAGCTTCGGCGGCAGCACGAGCCCCTGGTCGTCGGAGTGGACCATGATGAGGGCGCCGATGAGCCGGGTCGAAACGCCCCAGGAGGTTGCCCAGACGTATTCCAGCTCGTTGTCCCTGTTCTGGAACTGGCAGTTGAAGGCTTTCGCGAAGTTCTGGCCGAGGAAGTGGCTCGTGCCGGCCTGGAGCGCTTTTCCGTCCTGCATCAGGGCCTCGATGCAATACGTCTCGTCGGCGCCCGCAAAACGCTCGCTGGCGGTCTTGATGCCGCGCACGACCGGAATCGCCATCCAGTCCTCGGCGAACGTGGCGTAGATCTCGAGCATGCGTTCGGTCTCCTCGATCGCCTCCCCGCGGGTCGCGTGCGCCGTGTGCCCCTCCTGCCAGAGGAACTCCATCGTGCGGAGGAACAGGCGGGTGCGCATCTCCCAGCGCACGACGTTGTTCCACTGGTTGAGCAGGATCGGCAGATCCCGCCACGACTGGATCCACTTCGAGTACGTGTCCCAGATGATCGTCTCGCTGGTCGGGCGCACGACGAGGTTTTCCTCGAGCTTCGACTCCGGGTCCGTGACGAGCGCGCCGTCCTCGTCGAGCTTGAGCCGCGAATGCGTCACGACCGCGCATTCCTTGGCGAAGCCCTCGACGTGGGCCGCTTCGCGCGCCAGGAACGACTGCGGAATGAAGAGCGGGAAATACGCGTTGCGGTGGCCGGTCGCCTTGAACATGGCGTCGAGCGCCGCCTGCATGTTCTCCCAGAGGGCGTACCCGTTCGGCCGGATGATCATGCAGCCGCGCACCGGCGAGTAGTCGGCAAGGCGCGCGCCCTGCACGATGTCGAGATACCACTGCGAATAATCCTGGGCGCGGGGAGTGATAGCGTCAGCCATTGTGGACAGCCTGTGAACGGGAAAGAGGACGCTCCGGCGTGCGGGGCGCCTATATACGCGCCCCCGCCGGTGCGGACCGCCCGGGACGATCACTTCATGGGATATTCAAGAATGTCAAAAACGTGCGGAACACGCACGGAAAGCGCGGTTCCGCGCGCCGAGGGCGGGGCCGGACCGGCGTCTCGGCGGGGTACCCGGTAATGCCCTGCGCGGCGACGATTTTCGGTAACATTTTGGCAGGTGACGGGTAGCAACAGGGAATGCCACACGACAGGAGGACCGCCATGCTTTCCTCGAATCTCCGCATCGACCGCCGATCGGGCCTGCTCGCGCTCGCCTTTCCGGCGCTTGCCGCCCTCCTGGCGTCCGGATGCTACACCCAGTTCGCGGTGGTCGAGAGCGACTACGACGAACCGAGGATGACCGAGACCGAGTACGTCGACGAGAACGGCGACCGGGTGATCGAGCGCGAGTATTACGACACGGATCCGTACTGGGACCCGTATCCGTATCGCGGCTATTTCTCCCGCTGGTACGATCCGTTCTACGATTTCGCGTACCGCCCGTACGGTGGGTGGAGCGTCTCGATGGGTTGGGGGTGGAACGCGTGGAATACCGGCTTCGGCTGGTACGACCCGTTCTGGTACGGCACCGTGTACGACCCGTTTTACGGCGGCTGGTACGGGGGTCGCTACGGCGGCTGGTACGGCGGCGGATACTGGCCGTACTACGGGGGCGGCTCGGTGTACGCGCTCGGACCGTCGCGCAACTACGGGCCGCGCGGCGAGACCATGGGCCGTTCGGCGCTCGCCGATGTCCGGTCCGGTCGGTCGGGTCTGGATGTGAACCGAGGCGGCCGCTCGACGGGCGACGCGCTGTCGGGTACCCGTAACGTGGTGCGCGCCGGGACGTCGTCGGCCGGCAAGTCGTCCGAGGATCTTCGCTCGACGCGGAGCACCGTGCGCACCGGGTCGTCCGGAACGCTGGCGCGTCCGTCCTACGGCTCCGGAACGCGTACGGGATCCGGTTCGGTATCGACGACGAGGGACGTGAGCCGCAGCGGCAGTTCGGGCGTCACCCGTACGCGCCCGCTCAGCGGTTCGACGGGTACCACCCGCTCCTCGGTGGGCTCCAGCACACGAAGCGGATCGACCCGGACGGGCTCGGTCGGCACCACCCGCTCGGGCTCGGTCGGTCGCTCCTCGGGCGCCACGACCCGTTCCGGGTCCTCGTCGCGAGTCTCGCGCAGGTCCGGGGCAGACGCTCCGTCGGGCGGCACGGTCTCGCGGCCTTCCGCGACCCCGCAGCCCAGGACGTCGTCCCCGTCGCCGCAGCCCAGGACGTCCAGTCCGCCGCCGCAGCCCCGGTCTTCCGGAACCGTAAGCAGCCCACCGCGCTCGTCTTCGGGCAGTTCGGGTACCCGCAGTTCGGGTTCGGGCTCGTCGTCGGGATCCAGCCGGTCAGGCCGGAGCGGCCGCTCCGGCAGTTGATCCCGTTCGCCGGCGGTCACGCCACCGACGCTGCCGAAGCCGGGTTCTCCTCCCACCTGCCGCGTGGCGGCCTGCCATCGGTCTGTCCATTCGAATCCAGATCTTCCGACTGACGATCATGAAACGGACTCCGTTTGTTGTCCTCGCGCTGACCGTTCTCGGGCTTACGCCGGTCGCGCACGCCCAATCCGGTGACGACGCCCTGCGTTTCTCCCGACGTCAACCGCTGTTTTCGGCCGTCACCGCCGGCTCGGCCGGTGCGGGAGTGTCCGGCACGGGCACGTTCGCCGATCTCTTCCTGAACCCCGCGGGGCTCGCCCTCATGGACCGCGGGGCGTTCTCCGTAGGCCTCGGCACGCTGTCGGCCACCGACGACGGGATCTACTCGGTGGGCTCGACGGGCAACCCGGTCACGGACGACATCATGGCCACGCGGTTGACGCACCTGGCGTGGACGTACAAGGTGCCGACGGTACGCGGATCCATGGTGTTTGCCGCGGGGTTGGCGCGCCAGAATTCGTTCGACCGCCGGCTGTCGTACATCGGCGAGAATCCGCTCAACTCGTTCACCGATTTCCTCATGCCGGTGCAGGGCGAGTTTGAACTGCGAGAGGACAACCAAGGGGTCTACCCGGATTTCTCGCGCACCCTGTCGTTCATCGGCTTCGAAACCTACGCCATCGACTTCGACGACGACAAGCTCGCCTCCGGTGATCCCGTGCCGTTCGCTCCGGCCGTGCGCGCCGGAACGACGCTGCAGAACGGCACGGTCACCGAAGAGGGCGGCATGACCGAACTCTCGTTCGGCGGCGCGTTCGAAGCCTCGAAAGGCGTGATGGTCGGGCTGTCGGTGAACATCCCGTTCGGCTCGTACGACTACTACCGCATGCACGAGGAAGCCGACCTCTACGACGAGAACGACGGCACGGCCGGGACCACCGACTTCAACCACCTGCGATTCATCGAGACCTTCTCGTCGAGCCTGGTAGGCGTGAGCGCCCGCGCCGGCCTTTCGGCGATCCTGGTGCCCGGCTTCCGCCTTGGCCTCAGCGTGGAAACGCCGACCGTCTATTCGGTGGACGAGGATTACGATACGCGCCTGTCCACGGCGTTCGACAACGGGGACCGGTTCGAATACGGGGACGACTACGAAGAGGACGCCGGACGCGGAACGTTCCAGTACGAGGTGACCTCGCCCTGGCGCGTCGGCGCGGGCCTTTCGTACGATGCGGGCCCCGTCAGCGTGACCGGGGAGGCTACGCTGGTCGACTGGTCGGCGCTCGAGCTGAACTCGGACACGTACTCGTTCGCCGACGAGAATTTCGATACCCGGCAGGGGATGAGGGCGACCGTGATTACCCGCTTCGGGCTGGAGTACCGGTTGCCGTCCGTTTCGGTGCGCGGCGGCGTGGCGTTCGACCCCGATCCACGCGAATCCTTCGCGGGATCGATCGACCGGTCGCGCACGACGTTCGGCGCGGGGGCCTCCTATGCGCTGAATCGGCAGTTGGCCCTTGACCTGGGGTGGGCGATGGAGCGCTTCGACGACGCGTTCGGCCCGTATACCGAGGTGGACGGCGCACCGGTGGTCTCGGAGCGGGTCAGCCGCCACTTCGTGCAGTTCGGCCTGCGATTCGGACTCTGACCGTCGGGCTGCGTCAGCCTTCGGCCGCTCCCGCCGCGGCGGCTTCCCGGGCCGCCGCGGCTCGTCGTTCGCGCATGACCCGGTAATACGCCTGGGCGTTCCGGGTATGCTCCGACAGCGTGCGCGAGAAGATGTGCGTGCCGTCGCCGGTCGCCACGAAGAAGAAGTAGCCGTGCCGCTCGGGTTCCAGCACGCTCCGGATCGAGGCCTTGGACGGATTCGTTACGGGACCGGGCGGAAGCCCCGGGTGCACGTACGTATTGTACGGGTGATCGAGGCGGTAGTCGCGGAACAGCAGCCGACGCTTCGATCCTTCGAGCCGGATGAGGGCGTATTGGATCGTCGGATCGGCCTGGAGCAGCCACCGGTCCCGGAGCCGGTTCAGGTAGACGCCCGCTATGCGGGGCATTTCGGGCTCATGGAAGGTCTCCCACTCCACGATGGACGCGACGTTGACCACCTCGGCGGGTGAAAGCGGAACGAACGGTCCGGACGCCCCCGCGGCCGCCTGTGCGTAGAAGGCGTCGAACGATTGCTTGACCTTTCGCACGAACGCCGGCGCGGGTGTCTCCCAGTAGAACTCGTACGTGTCCGGCAGCATGTACCCGAACAGGCCGGTCGTATCGGTGCCCAACTCCGACGCAAGTGCCGGGTCCCGGAGCGCGGCCAGGAATTCAGCGGCCGAGAAGGCCATCTCCTTTTCCAACGCGCGCGCCATGAAATCGGGTCTCGTGCCCTGCTGGATCGTGACGCGTACGGGTGTCTGCAGGCCCCGGCGCAGCGTATTCAGGATGTCGAGATTGGAGGCGCCGGATTCGAAGGAATAGTGTCCGGATTTCAGCTGCCGGTTCCAGCCGGTAACTCGGGCCACCCAGCGGAACGTGCGCGGACGGCGAAGCAGGTGCGCTGAGCCGAGCGAGTCCACGAAGGTCTCGAACGGGGAGCCCCGTCGCACCTTGATGGAACGGGAGCCCTCGAAATCGGGCGTATTGGGCGCGAGGACCACCCACGCGCCGGCCGCGGCGACCAGGACGAGCGCCATCGCGGTGGAAATCAGGAGAACGACCGACCGACGGGACATGGTTAGGGGAGTCAGACGGCGCCGGTACGCCCGGAGGAGCCGTCGGATTCGTCGTCCTGGTACTTCTGTCGCTCGAGCGAGCGCGTTTCGTCGATGATGCGCTCGAACAGGTGGGTAACCGCCCGGTCATCGAGCGGGCCGGCGTTCGCATCCCGCACCTGCTGGAGGACCTGCACTTCACGGCTGGGCACGTACACCGGTAGCCCCAGTCGTTTCTTGATGTGGCCGATCACGTTGGCGGCCCGGGCGCGCTCGTTCAGGAGCACGAGCAGGACCTGGTCGATCGCGTCGATGCGTCCGCGCCACGCGGCGATGTCATCGGTTGCCCCGTCGGCCGGCGCCGCGGGTTCGCTCTCGGACAGGCGCCGCAGGAGTTCGTCGAGACGTGCCATGCGACTACAGCGCGAGGGCCGGTTCGGCGGTGAGCGTGAGCTTGGACAGGTGGCCGGCGACCGCCCGGTGGTACCCGGCCACGGCGATCATGGCGGCATTGTCCGTGCACCACGCAGGACGCGGAATGTACAGCCCCAGCTTCCGTTTCGCGGCCAGTTCGCGCAGTGCCGTTCGCAGGCCGGAATTGGCCGAAACGCCCCCGGCGACCCCGATGGCCCGTACCGGCACCCGGGTCAGGGCACGGTCCACCGCGCGGACCAGCATGGAAACCACGGCCGCCTGGAACGACGCGCACAGGTCCGCTAGACCGGCGTCGTCGAGAGGGGGTGCTCCGGAGGCCGCGCGATCCCTCACGTGGTAGAGTACGCTGGTCTTGATTCCGCTGAACGAAAAATCCAGGTCCGGCAGGTGCGTACGCGGAAAAGGCAGCGCGGAGGGATCGCCGCCAGCCGCGAGCCGATCCACGTGCGGGCCGGCCGGATAGGGAAGGCCGAGCAGTTTCCCGACCTTGTCGAACGCCTCTCCGGCGGCGTCGTCACGGGTTCGGCCGATCGTCCGGTAGCGGAAGTCCTCGTCGACCACGACGAGCTGCGTGTGCCCACCGGACACGACCAGGCACAGGAAAGGAAGCGGCGGATGTGGCTCCTCGATGAAGAGCGAGAAGAGGTGCCCTTCGAGGTGGTTCACCCCGACGAGATCGAGGGACCGCGCCCACGCAAGGGCCTTGGCGAAGGACAATCCGACGAGGAGCGATCCGGCGAGCCCGGGGCCGTAGGTAACGGCCACCGTGGTGAGGTCCCGCAGCGCCACCCCGGCTTTCTCGAGGGCGTCACCGACGACGGGCAGCACCAGGCGCTGGTGATCTCGCGAGGCAAGCTCCGGCACCACGCCGCCGTACCGGCGGTGTACGTCCTGGGCCGCGACCACGGACGAGGCGAGCCGCCCCCGCACGACCACGGCGGCGGCGGTGTCGTCGCAGGATGTTTCGATGCCCAGGACTACCGGCGACGGATTCCCGGATGGAGCGGAAAATGCCCTTTCCACGCGTGCTGACCGCAGAACAAACCGCGAACGGACTCGTTATTGACAGGGCTCGCGAGCCCCGTCCATTATACGACAATGCCTGCCCAAGCCCGAGATAACCGCATGCGCAGACTCCTGTTCGTCCTCCTGCTCGTAGTGCTCGTCGCGTCGGCCGCTCCGGCCTCCGCCCAGTTGCGGCACGATGCCGCCACGGTTTCGTCTCCCGTACGGCTGTACGACCAGGGCGGAGCCGGTTTTTCGTTGAACCGCTTTTTCGATCCGCAGCATTTCCGCATGAGCCACTCGTTCGAGCTTTCGTCCGGCTCGTTCGGCGGGTACGGCTCCACGCTCGGCATGTACACCAACACGATGGAGTGGCAGTTTTCGAGCCGACTTGCCGCCCGTGTCGACGTCGCCATGGCCTATTCGCCGACCGGTTCGATGCCGGGCGGGTCGGTCACCGGGGGCGGGGATTCCCGCGTCTTCCTGCGCAATGCCGAGCTGGCCTTCAGGCCGAAGGAGAACATGCTGCTGCATTTCTCGGTCCGTCAGAATCCCTACGGCTATTTTGCATCCCCCTATGGGTATTACGGCTATGACCGGCCCGGGTACGGGATGGACGGCACTGCCGGCTTCCGCGAGTGGAATGGCAGGCTTCGATAGCCCGGACTTCATGCGGAACGCATCCATGGCGCGGCGCGGCCCCGGGGACGCGCCGCGTTTTGCTTTGCCGTCGGCCCATGTCCGCTGAGCGCTTCGGAAACCTCGGAATCAACGCCGCCCTCGCGGTCGCTCTCGTCGTGGTGGCCGTGCTGGCCTGGTCGATGGGCAGCCGGTGGTTCGGGCGGGACGAAGCCGTTCCACAGGTTCCGTCGGACGACCACGTCCAAGTGGATGTCCGGAACGGCTGCGGAGAGCCCGGGCTCGCGGCCCGCATGGCCATCTATCTGCGCGACAGGGGGTTCGACGTCGTCGAGGCAGGCAACTACGAACGTTCGGGCATAGCCGACTCGTTCGTGATGGACCGGGTCGGCAATACGCCGGCCGCCGAACGCGTGGCACACGCCGTCGGGTTGGGTCCGGAAGCCGTACGGCTCCAGTTGCTCGACGAGTACCTGCTGGATGCCACGCTGGTCGTCGGCTGCGACTATCGCCGCCTTCGCCCGTTCGCGGATGAGGAAAGACCGTAGTTTACCCCGATCACCGACTGCCACGCGATGAACGAAGTCGAACGGCTGCTGAGCCGACCCAAGACAGGCAAGAAGGAGCGCGCAACGAGCGCGACGTTCAGGGAACTCGCCCGCACGTCGGTCGAGGCGATCCTCGAGAAGAAGGGCCGCGACGTGCTCGTCATGGACATGCAGGGCGTCAGCGGCGTCGCCGACGTGTTCGTGCTGTGCACGGGCGACTCGGACCTGCAGATCAAGGCCATTGCCGACGCGGTGCAGGACCGGATCCGCGAGCGGCATGCCGAAAGACCGTGGCACGTGGAGGGATACGAATTCCGCCAGTGGGTCCTGCTCGACTACGTGGATCTCGTGGTGCACGTGTTCCTCGAGGAGAGGCGTGCGTTCTATGGGCTCGAGCGCCTGTGGGGCGACGCTCCCCGCGAGGAAGTCGTGGATACGGGTTCGACGCCGCACGTGAGGCTGCTGGACGATCCATCGGTTTCGTCGGGAGGTGGCGCATGAAATCGGCCGCCGTCCTCGCCGTCGTCCTGGTGATGGCCCCCGCCTGCGCCACGCTGCGATCGTCCGAGCCGGCGACCGACGATCGGTTCGGCTCGCGGATCGAGGGAACGGACCCGGACGGGCGCGAGACGATCGTCATCTCTCCGCCCGAACAGGGCAGGGAGTGGGCCGCGTACCCCGCGACGTTCGAGTCGGTGACGGTGCGGCCGGAGCCGGTCCAGGGGCAGCCCGTCGCGGTGGAGATCCTGGTGAAGGGTGCGTTTCCCGATGCGTGCACGGAGTTGCACGCGGTGACGCAGGAGCGCACCGGCAACATCGTCGACGTGACGCTGGACATGCGACGGGAACGCGGTGCGGTCTGCGCGGCCGTGCTCAAGCCGTACCGGTTCTACCTCATGCTCGACGGCCGGTACGCGGCCGGTCCGTACACGCTCAAGCTGAACGGGCAGGCTTTCCCGTTCGAGATACGCGCTCCGGGATCCTGAGGACGACGGCCGGTCCCGATCAGCGGCCGGTCGTGTCGATTTCGGCGCTGTCTACCATCTCGCGCAGCTCGTCGGCGGTCTGCTCGTAGTCCGGAGCTCCGAGAGCGTCGGCGATGCGCTTCGAGAAGGCTGCCGCCGCGTCGAAATCCCGGGCATCCAGGTAGGCGTAGCGCACGAGTTCCACGAACCGTGCCGCGTACTCCAGTTCCCGATCCGACCCGGATGCGCTCGCGAGGCGCAGGCGGTGGAGTACCACCGGCTCGGACTGCTGCATGAGCGAAACGGCCCGATCGTCGTCTCCCATGGCCTGGTAGGCCTGCGCCATGAAGAGGTACGACCGCTCGTCCCCCGGGATCGTCTCGAACGGAACCTTCGCCATGAAGTCGTCGAGCAACTGCCGGGCCTCTTCCACGCGCCCCGCTTCAGCGAGCCGCTGTGCGGTGTGGGAGAAGATGTTGCGGTAGTTGTCCACCATGCGGCGGATGTTCTCGTCGAAATAGACGTCCGGATCGTTCAATCCCGTGAAACGGAACGCGCGCAGGCGCTCGAGGGCGATGTCGGGCACGATGCGGCCGAGCTGCTCCTCGTGCCGGATCGGAACGACGCGGTACGCCTGCCCTTCGAGCTGGAAATAGTCCTGGAGGTCGAGCTGTCCGTCGGGACTCACCGTGACCGCGAAATAGATGGGGCGCTTCCACCCCTGCTGAGCATTCGTCATCAGCAGGTCGAGCAGCACCTGGTCCACGCCGTAGAGCAGGTTGTACCGTCCCTCGAGGCCGTACTCGCGTCCGTTCAGCTTCCACCGCATCGGCGACTCGATGAGCGCCGAATCGTCGTGCGCGACCGTGACCTCGCTCCGGTTCAGCAGCGCCGGCACGTCGACCGGCAGCGTGATGTCCCTGGGCTCGAAAAGCTGTACGGTGAGCTCGTCGATCTGCGGGTCCGGCATCGAGATCGGAAGCGGGTCGGAGGTGCGCGACGCCTGGTTCTTGAGTTGGCGCACGTACCACGGGGTGTTCATCAGCGAAAGGTTGGCAACCCGCACGTCCTGCCGAACGCCCTCCACCTCCTGCAGGTACCAGAGGGGGAACGTATCGTTGTCGCCGTTGGTCAGGAGGACCGCGTTCTCCTCCACGCTCATGAGCATGTTATACGCGTATTCGCCCGCCACGTACTGCCCCGAGCGGTCATGGTCGTCCAGGTTCACGACGGCCACCAGCGCGGGCACGGCCAGGAACAGCGCGAGGGCAATGCCGGCCGACGTGCGGAACAGGGCTCCGGTCGAGCCGAGCCGATCCCTCAGTGCCTCGGCCGCCAGCTGCAGGACCCCGGCGGCGCCTATGCCCACCCAGAGGCTGAAGGCGAAGAAACTCGCCACGTACGAGTAGTCGCGTTCGCGCGGCTGCAGCGGTGTCTGGTTGAGGTACAGGATGATCCCGATGCCGGAGACCATGAACAGCACGAGCACGGCCAGCGCGCGTCGCCAGTCCCGAAGGAAGTGGAACGCGGCACCGATGAGTCCCAGGAGCAGCGGCAGGCCGTAGTAGGCATTCCGCGAGGCGCGTTCGGACGGCGTCTGGTACAGGTACCGGTCGGTTTCGCGCTCCGAGAATCCCGTGATGGCGGGGGCGTCCTGTTCGTCGCTGGCCCGGCCGACGAAATTCCACAGGAAGTATCGCAGGTACATGTGGCCGACCTGGTACTTCCAGAAGAACTCCGAGTCCGAGTCGTACAGGGCATACACCCGGGCGTGGGAGGGCTCCGGCGAGTATCGACGGGGGAACCACTCCTCGCGACCGTCACGCGTGTCGACCTGGCCTACCCGGTTGTCGTACGTCGCGCCCTTGAGAAGCGGGGTCTCGCCGTACTGCTCGCGCTTCAGGTACGAGACGATGGCTTCGACCGTCTCCGGGTCGTTTTCGTCGATCGGCGGGTTGGCGGCCGACCGCACGAAAATGACCGCGTACGTCGAATAGCCGATCAGCACCATCGCCACGGCGAGCGACACCATGTTGAGTACCTGCAGGCGTCGCGAATGGGAGTACCAGACGGCGGCGACGACGGCGGCAAGGAATACGAGGGTGACGAAGACCGGCGCGCCCGAGTCCCCGATCCATCCCGGCAGCTTCTGGATGAGCACCGGGTACACGGCGAGGAAGGCCATCGTCGAAACGACGCCGGTCAGCAGCAGGCCCTTCACCAGTTGGCCGGTGCTCCATTCGCTCTTCTCGACCTCGGTATAGAAGACGATGAGGGCGATGAAAAAGATGGCGAGCAGGTTGAGAAGGTGCACGCCGACCGCGAGGCCGAAGAGGTACGCGATGAGCACCAGGTACCGGTTGGCCGCGAGGTCGAACAGGTGCTGCCCGCCCTTCAGCGCCGCTTCCTCCGCTTCGGCCTGCTCCTTCCAGACGAGAATCAGCCAGACGACGGCGGCAGTGAAGAGCATCGAGAGGGCATAGACCTCGGCTTCCACCGCGTTGTACCAGAACGAGTCGGTCACTGCGAACGTGCACGCGCCGATGACCCCGCCCGCCAGCGCGACGAAACGGTCGAGAGGGGTCCAGTCGGCCGGTTCTCCCTGGAACTCGCGGATGAGGCGTACCACGATCAGGTGGGTGAGCAGCACCGTGAGGGCGCTCGCGACCACCGAAACCATGTTCACGGCCAGCGCCACGTACGCGGTCGGAACGAACATCGAGAAGAGCCGCCCCACCAGCATGTAGAACGGGGCTCCCGGGGGATGGGACACCTGCAGACGGTTCGCGATCGCGATGAATTCGCCGGAATCCCAGAACGACGTCGCCGGGGCGACGGTCTTCACGTAGAGCGCGAGGGCATACAGCAGCACCGACCAGCCGACGATACGCTCGGTCTTCTTCCAATCCATGGCCTGAACGCGACTCGGAATTAGGGGAAAGTGCCCTAACGCGGTGAGTCGGGCTTGGATTCCGCGGCACCGGCCGGTCCCACCACGATCACGATCTCGCCGCGGATCCGATCGCGGGAAGCGAACTCGGCGGCCAGCGAGCCGAGCGTTCCGCGCGCGACCTCCTCGAACTTCTTGGTCAACTCGCGGGCGAGGGCGGCCGGGCGATCGGACCCGAGGTGCGCGGCGAGGTCGGCCAGGGTGCGCTCGGCCTTGTGGGGCGATTCGTAGAGCACGATGGAGCGGGTCTCGGCCGCCAGTTGGGCGAGGCGCGTCTGACGCCCCTTCTTCACCGGAAGGAACCCCTCGAACACGAAGCGCTCGCACGGCAGGCCGGACGCCACGAGGGCCGGCACGAAGGCGGTGGCTCCCGGAAGCGCGACGACGGGGACCCCGCGCGCGACGCACGCCCGTACGAGGAGGAATCCGGGATCCGAAATGCCGGGCGTGCCTGCGTCGGTCACGAGGGCGACGGATGCCCCGGCCTCGATCCGGTCCACCAGGGGGTCCGTCCTCCGGTGCTCGTTGTGCGCGTGGAAGGATACCCTCGGGGTCCTGATGCCGAAATGGGCGAGAAGGACTCCGGATGTCCTGGTGTCTTCGCACGCGACGAGATCGACCGCCTCGAGCACCTTCAACGCCCGCAACGTGATATCCTCGAGGTTGCCGATGGGGGTCGGCACGACGAACAGCGTTCCGGGTTCAACCATGCGCGGAAACGGGATTTCGGCGGCGGGCGAGCGCACGCGCGAACGGTGCGCCCGGCGACCCGGTCGTCTTGCGGTCCAGTACGGCCGAGGTGTTCAGCCAGACCGCGATGAATGCCCCCACGATGTTGGGCGACCACATGCCCAGCCACGGGGCGAGGTACCCCCGGTCGGCCTGCTTTTCGCCGATGACCAGGCCCACCCAGTACAGCATGACGACGCCGAGGGCCACGACGGCCGTCGCGGCGATGGATCCCCGGCGGACGCGCAGCCCGAGAGGGGCGCCGATGAGCAGAAAAACGAGGCAGGCGACCGCCAGGGAGTACTTCTTGTACAGTTCGACCCGGTACCGGTCGGCCTGGGACCCCGAAACGTCCATGGTGCGCCGGGCATTCTCGAGGCGGGTGCGCATCAGGCGGGCGTCTTCAAGCGCGGCCTCCCGGATGCGCGAGGACGATGCCGGGACCACCCGGGGAGCCTCCGGATCGACCAGTTCGATCGCTCCCCGGTCGTCCGGCGACGACGGCGAAGGATCGGGCACGGAAGGGCGTGAGACGAGTGTGCGTCGGGACGCGATGGTCGCGACGAGGGTGTCGATCGACGCCCGCTCGGACCGGACCGCTGCATCGAGGGAGTCGGCCAGGTGCCCGAGCAGCCCGGCCGACATGGTCCGATCGGTACGTCGCAGGTCCGAAGGATCCGAACGACGAAAGTCGAACTCGTCGGCAGCGATGACCAGGCGGTGTCTCGCGAACGTGTAGCGCTCGTACCGGTCGCTGCCGGTCTCGGTCTGCGGGCGCCTTCGATGGATCTCTCCGTCCTCCAGTTCGATTTCCAGGTAGCGACCGTTGGCCAGCACCCTGAGGGTTCCGCGGCGCGCCTTGATGTCGCTGCGGAAACGGTTGCCGTCGGTGTAGTCGTAGATCAGCACGTCGACGAGGCTCGACGGATCATCGACCGGAAGCTCCCGCACCAGGATCCGGTATCCGTCCAGGCCGCCGTAGAAGACACCCGGCTTCAGGGCGAAGCCCGGCCGGGCCGACCGGATGTCGGACCAGAGGGCGCGAGCCCGGTAATTGGCCTCCGGAAGCACGGCGCCGTTGAAATGGACCATCGCGGCGACCAGCATGGCGCCCACGACCACGACCGGCCAGACGATCTGCTGGTACGCGATGCCGGCGGATTTCAGCACGGCGTAGGCCCCCGACTCCGCCAGGCGTCCGAACGCGGTGAGCACCGCGATCAGCGCCGCCATGGGCACGGCCAACACGAGCATGTAGGCCAGGTTGTAGACGACGAGCTCCAGGATGACGCCGACCGGAAGGCCCTTTCCGACCATGTCCTTGAGATACATGATCAGGAACTGCATGACGAGGAGGAACATGAGAACGCCGAGCCAGCCGGCGAACGGGCCGGGCAGCATTCTCAGGGTCATGCGGTGGACGTGGCGCATGCGGTCGAAGGTACGGCGGAACCCCGGCACAGGGTAACGAGTCGACCCGGCCCGGACCAGGGGCGCTTGCCCATGCAGATCGATTCCTTCGCCTTCAATCCCTTCGCGACGAACTGTTTCGTGTGCCACGACGGCGCTGCGGCCGTCGTCGTCGATCCGTCGTGTTCGACGCCCGACGAGGTCGCCCGCGTGACGTCCTGGGTGGCCGGTCGGTCGCTTCGCGTGGAGCGGATCCTGCTCACCCACGCGCACCTCGACCACGTCTTCGGGTGTCGGGCGCTAGCCGACGCCTTCGGTGTCGGGGTCTGGCTGCACCGGGACGACGCGCCCTTGCTGGCAGCCGCGGCGCAGCAGGGGCGCATGTTCGGCGTCCCGGTCGACGAGCCGCCCGAGCCGGAGGGCTGGCTGGCCGACGGGGACGTCGTTCGCGTCGGAGGGGCCGAGTGGGCGGTCCTCCACGTGCCCGGCCATTCTCCGGGCTCCGTGGCGTTCCACGACGCACGAAACGGGTTCGTCCTTTCGGGCGACGTGCTGTTCCGGGACTCGATCGGCCGGACGGACCTGTGGATGGGATCGCTGCCCGTTCTCATGCGCTCGATTTTCGATCGACTCCTGCCGCTGGCCGACGAAACGACGGTGTGGTGCGGCCACGGTCCGTCCACTACGATCGGGCGGGAACGCGCGCAGAACCCGTTCCTCGTTTCGCGCTGAAGTGGGCCGGTGTGGACCGGTCAGCCCTGCGGGACCCCGAGAGGCCGCGTGGCGGGATCGACGCGGCGAAGGACCTGCTGGATCGAGGCGTGTACCAGGTCGCCCATCGTGTCGCACGCCGTGAACCGGGAATCCGCGTAGTGCTCGGCCAACTGCTCGCCGAGCCGGTGCACGTGGTCGTCGGGAGCGATCAGGTCTTCCCGCATCACCTCGGTGAGGGCGTCGAACCGTCCGTGCGAGACGCGCACCCGGTTCGCGATGAGCGCGCGTTCCTCCACCTGGTACTGCAACACGTTCTCGGCCGCGAGATGCTGGTTGATGCTCTGGACGAACGGCCCGTTCTGCGGGAAGAACTGCGGCATGTACACTTCCTTGCGCCAGTGGTGCGCCGACTGGTCGAAGTCGATGGCGTGGATGCGGAAGTGCCACTTCTCGAAGTCGCGCGTCAGTTCGATCACGAAGTTGCCCGAGTGCATGTCACCCAGCAGGCAGACGAAGCAGCGCTCGTTGAACTTGACGAACTCCTTGGCGAGCCGGATCTGGTCGAAGCGCGTGATCGGCATGCCCTCGCGCAGAAAGGCGTCGGCGGGCACGCCGATGATGTGCTCCTCGACCACCGTGTTCCGGTGCACGAAGTACGAGATGCGGTTCGGCGACAGGATGTGCTCGAGTTCGAGCCCGTAGAGCCGGTTCGCGTCGACCTTCTTGACGTAGAAGTAGTCGAAATTCTCGTTGATGCGGTTGACCACGCGCACCCGGAACGGCAGCGTGTTGCCGTAGACGCACAGGTCCACGCGGTCGATGAAGAGGTACTTCGACATGGACCGCTCGCCGCGGGTCTTGAGGATCGCGTACGAGTGGAGCAGGGCCTCGTGGATCTCCTGCCGCTCGATTTCCCCGTAGAGAACGGTCGACCAGAGCGTGTCCTCGCCCTTCTCGTCGTAAACCGGAACCGCGTTGTCGTATCGCAGCAGGTCCTCGTACCGGATGCCGTCCTCGTGCAGGCGCCCGTACCGCTCCAGGTACGATCGGAAGAACTCCGAGACCGGGTAGACCTTCTTCTTCTTCGAGATCAGGTGGCGCATGGCGCGCCCGTTCACCGGGCCAGGACTTCTTCCCTCACGCGCTCATAGTACGCCTCGTAGCGCGGAATCACGCGGCTCACGTCGAAAACTTCCTCGGCGCGGCGTCGGGCGGCCGCGGCCATGCGTGCCTGCAGGTCGGGTTCGGTCAGGATGCGGCGAATCGCCCCGGTGAACCCCTCGATGTCGCTCACCGGGCGCATGAAGCCCGTTTCTCCCTCGACGACGAGTTCGGGCAGGCCCCCGATGTCGGTCGTGACGGTGGGCACGTTGCACGCCATCGCCTCGAGAGCCGCCAGGCCGAAGGTCTCGCTCGCCGAGGGCATCATGAAAACGTCGGCGATCGACAGGATCTCCTCCACCGGTTCCTGCTTGCCCAGGAAACGGATGTCGTCGATGACGCCCAGTTCGCGTGCACGCTGCTCGGTCACGAACCGGTCCGGACCGTCCCCGACGAGCAGGAGCTTCACGGCCAGGCCTTCCGCACGAAGTCGGGCGAACGTCTCGACCACCTCCGGCGTGTGTTTGAGCGGGCGGAAGTTCGAGACGTGCACCATCACCTTCTCGCCGTTCGGGCACAGCGCGCGCTTGAAGTGTTCCTTGTTCTGCCGGCGGAAGCGAACGGTGTCGATGAAGTTCGGAACGACCTCGATGTCGCGATGCACGTCGCACGAGTCGATCGTTTCGCGGCGCAGGTACTCCGAGACGGCCGTCACGCCGTCCGACTGGTCGATCGACCACGACACGACCGGCAGGAAGGACGGGTCCTGTCCGACGATCGTGACGTCGGTCCCGTGGAGGGTGGTCACCACGGGGATGCGCACCCCCTCGTTCGCGAGGATCTGCCGGGCGAGCACGGCGCTCGTGGCGTGCGGGATCGCGTAGTGGACGTGCAGCAGATCGAGCCCTTCGTAGCGAACCACGTCGACCATCTTGCTGGTCAGGTTCAGCGTGTACGGAGGGTACTCGAACAGCGGGTACGCGTTGACGTGGACCTCGTGGTACGTGATGTTCTCGAGGATGTGCTCGAGCCGGAACGGCATCGAATACGCGATGAAATGGATCTCGTGTCCTCGCGCCGCGAGCGCCTTGCCGAGTTCCGTGGCGACGACCCCGCTGCCGCCGTATACCGGGTAACACGTGATGCCGATCTTCATGGACGTGCGTCGGGAACTGGAAAGGGACGTTACCCCGTTTGAACCGCTTGGTTGCACGTTCGTTACGGCGACGCGCCGCTCCGACCGCGCGTGTGCGTATCATGCCGCGCGTGGCACATCCACCTGACTTCCATGCGACTCCTTCCTGCGTTGGCGCTCGTATTCCTGGTCGCGTCGGCCCCGGCCAGGGCCCAGTTCGGCATCGCCGCCGGCCTCAACTTCGAACAGTTGGAAGACATCGACGTCGGCAACGCCGAGGGCACGTTCGACGCGGCGTCAGGCTATCACGTCGGCCTGTTCTACGACCTCGGCGCCGGGCCGGTCGGGCTGCGTATCGGGGCGTTCTACCGCGATCTCGGCAACGTGGACTTCTCGCTCGCCGGGGCCCAGGAGGTGAAGCTCACGATGTTCGATTTCCCGGTGGACGTGCGCCTGAACGTGCTGCCGATCCCGTTCCTGCACCCGTTTCTTTTCGGCGGCCCGGTGCTGTCGGTTCCCCGATCCGACGACGAGGACCTCCATGCGTCGCTCGAGAGGCTCTACGTGGCCGGGGCCGTGGGAGGGGGCTTCCAGATCGATCTCGGCGGACTCACCCTGATCCCGGAATTCCGGTACTGCATTGCCGTCTCGGAACTGACGGGAGACACGTTCCGCATCGCCGGACAGGAATTCGACGCGTCCCAGGGGCCGCGGGGCAATTCGGCACAGGCCCGGCTCGGCCTGCGATTCTGACGCGTCGGGCCGCTATTCGACGCCCTCGAAGAAGCGGAAGCGGTGCAGGTCGATGCGGTACGGCTCCGGGAGCCGAACGGGCGCGAGGTCCCGCGCCCAGGCCGGCGCCGACGGCTCCACCCGCGACCGGGCGCTGTAGAAATGCCGTGTCTCGGCAGAAAACGGCCGGTAGATGGGGTCCAGCGAACGAACCGTCTGTGCGATGCGCAGCGTCTGCTGCCACCCGGGTGCCTGCGAGTAGGGGGTCAGGGCCGAGTAGTAGGCCTGCTTGGGGGCGTCCGGCTGGAATGCGCTGAACTGGTACGGGTCCAGCACGACGTCCTCGTACGAGCGTTTTCCGCGAAACCGGGTTTCCACGCGGTTCCGCACGACCCACGCCACGAGGAGCTGCTCCTCGGGACGCTTGGATTCGGAGTAGATGGCTCGCGCGAGCCAGAGCGTTTCCGTGTCGATGCGCTCCGGGGGCAGGGGCTCCAGGCGGCGCGGTCTCAGCAGGGCCTCCTCGACGGGGCTCAGTCGCCGGGAGTCGAGCAGCGTGGGATCGGCGTCGTTCCACGGCAGCGTTTCCGTCTTGCCGAGGATATCGTCATGCAGAGCGACAAGGCCTGCAAAGCTCAGCAGACCGGCGACCAGGAAGGTCGTTCGCCTCTGTGTCATGGCAGCCTGTGGTTGGTGGCACAATACGGGAGCCGGTCCGGAGGAGCCGGCCGGCTCGAGTCGCTTCCCGGGGGAAGTGATTCGCCTCAACGGATGACCGTTATGGGAGTTTCATCCGGTAAGCGTGTGTTAAATCGTACAATAACAAGATGTTATTAAAAGCCGTTATTGAATTCACGGTGCGTTCAACTGCCGCCCGCGACCGATACGGCCGACCGGCTGACCGGCGTACCTTTCGGCAAAGCCCGTGCCGCGGGGCCTCCGGACGAACGTCGTCGGTGCCCCCGGAGATGGCCGGAATCGGTCGGAATGATCCCGAAACGCCCCATAATCGTGGTCGATGCGGGCATCCCCGGTGCGGAGGAATCACTCGCTCCGCTGGGGGAAGTACGCGCCGTCGCGGCGGAAAAGCTGTCCGCCGATCGACTGCGCGACGCAACCGCGCTGGTCGTGCGGTCCGTCACCCGGGTCGACGACGCGCTGCTTGACGGCACGTCCGTGCGCTGGGTGGGTACGGCCACGGCCGGGCAGGACCACGTCGATCGCCGCGCGCTTCGTCGACGCGGCATCCGGTTCGCCTCCGCCCTGGGGGCCAACGCGGAATCGGTCGGTGACTGGGTGATTTCGGCGCTGCTCGAACTCGCGCTGCGCCGGGAGACGCCGCTTCGGGGCCTCGCCGTCGGGGTGGTCGGAGTAGGGCAGGTGGGGCGCAGGCTCGTGCCGCGCCTTGCGGCACTCGGCTTGACCGTCTGGCAGAACGATCCCCCTCGTCAGCGGCGGGCGGAGCGTGCGGGTCGACCCCATCCCTTCCTGCCGTTCTCGCGCGTGGTGGAACGCAGCGACATCCTCACGCTGCACGTGCCGCTGGTTCGCGAGGGCCCGGATCGCACGGTCGCGCTGGTCGACGCCGCCGTTCTCGATCGCATGCGTCCGGGCTCGTGGCTGCTGAACGCATCCCGCGGTTCCGTCGTGGATGGGGGGGCGCTGCTCGCCGCGCTGCACCGTGGCGCGGGTCCCTCTGCCGTGGCGCTCGACACCTGGGAGGGAGAACCTCGTCCCGATCGAGCGCTGGTGGCGCGGGCCGATCTCGCGACACCGCACGTCGCCGGGTACGCGATCGATTCCAAGGTCGAAGCCAACCGGCGCGTGGCGGGTGCGCTGGCACGGTTTCTCGGCGTCCCCGAACCGCCCCACCCCGGATCGCGAACGATTCCTGTCATCCTGACACCGGGGCCCGTGGGCGATCCGCGGGACCCGCTGGCATCCGAGCGCCGGCTCGCCGAGCTGGCCCGTCGTGCGTACCCGATCCTCGAGGACGACCGACGACTGCGGGCCGCGCTTCCGGACGGCTTCGAAGGTCTCCGCACCGGCTACCCCGAGAGGAGGCTCTTCTCCCGGTACGGCGTGCGACTGGGACCGGCGGATCCGCTTCGCGGGGCCGTCGAACGGGCGTTGCGCATGCGCAGGGTCCGGTGACCGGGTTCGTCCGAGCGCCGGTCCGTCAGCGACGGAAGCCGTATTCGCGCAGGTGCGTTTCCGAATTCCGCCAGTCGTCGCGCACCTTCACGAAAAGCCTCAGGTAGACGGGCCGTTCGAGAAAGGCCTCGATATCCACGCGGGCAGCGCTTCCGACCGCCTTCAGGGCCGCGCCGCCCTTGCCGATCACGATGGCCTTCTGGGTGTCCCGTTCCACGACGATCTCGGCGTCGACGAGGTCCTTCTCCCCGGGGCGCTCCTCCCAGGAAACGATGTTGACCTGGGTCGCGTAGGGCACCTCCTGGCGGAAGCGCTCGAAAATCTTCTCCCGGATGATCTCCGAGACGAAGAAGCGCTCGGGCTGCTCGCTGAGGATATCGTCCGGGTAGAGAGCGGGCGATTCCGGAAGCCGCTCCACGACGAGGCGCAGCAGGAGGTCGAGGTTGCGCTCCTTCAGGGCCGAGATCGGAACCACCTCCTCGAACGGGTGCAGCGCCCCGAAGGCATCGACGAGCGGAAGAACCTGGTCGGGTCGAACGAGGTCCATCTTGTTCACGACGAGCAGAGCCCGCCGACCCGCGATGACCGATACCGCCGACGCGTCAGGCAGGGAATCGGTCGCATCGACCAGGAAGACGACGAGGTCGGCGTCCCGGATCGAGGACGCGACCTCGGCCATCATCGCCTGCTGCAGCCCGTAGCGAGGCTTGAGGATCCCCGGCGTGTCGAGCAGGATCGCCTGGAATCCCTCGCCGGAAAGAATGCCGAGGACGCGGGAACGGGTCGTCTGCGGCTTTCGCGTGACGATCGACAGCTTCTGCCCGACGAGCGCGTTGAGCAGCGTACTCTTGCCGGCGTTCGGACGGCCGACAAGGGCCACGTATCCGCAGCGGTGACCGGTGGAGAGCATGTTCATGCCGGGTACCTCACCAGGAGCGCCATGTCGCGAACGGCCTGCTCCAGCCCGGTGAACAGGGCGCGGGCGACGATCGCGAAACCGATGGAGACTTCGGACAGGCCGGGTACCGCGCCGCGGAAGACCGGGTAGTTGTCGTAGTCGAGTCCGTGACCGGCATGCAGGACGAGGCCGTGTCCGGCGGCCGCCCGCGCGGCCAGTGTCAGGCGTTCGCACTCGAGCGCGAGGCGCGGTCCTCCGTAGGCCCGCGCGAAATCGCCCGTATGCAATTCGACCGCGTCGGCGCCCGCCGCAGCGGCCGCCGCGATCTGGTCCGGCTCGGGGTCCACGAAAACGGCGACCTCGGCGACCCCTGCGTCGTGCAGGCGACGCACGACCGCTCGCACCGCGTCGCCCTGTCGCAGGACGTCGAGGCCGCCCTCCGTCGTCACTTCCTCGCGCCGCTCCGGGACCAGCGTGGCGAGGTCCGGACGCGTTTCGCAGCAGATTCCGACGATTTCGTCGGCCATGGAGAGCTCGAAATCGAGCTTGGATCGGACGGCCTCGCGCAGGCGGCGAACATCTTCGTCGGAGATGTGGCGTCGGTCCTCGCGTAGGTGGAAGACCACCCCGTCGGCCCCCGCGCGCTCGCACGCCAGCGCCGCGGCCACGGGGTCGGGAAACACCTCGCGCCGGGCGTTCCGCAAGGTGGCGACGTGGTCGATGTTGATCAGCAGACGGGTGGGCTCCTGCATTCGGCGCGACGGTGGGCTCGGTGGCGGTCGATGATTACGCCCGTCCCGGCTCGATTGTTTTTGGGAGGCGCGGGGACAGCGGTCCGACACGGTTCCGCTCGTTGCTTTTGGGGGGGGGTCCCTGTATTTTTGCGCCCTGTCCCCGGCGTGCCTGGTCGGGCAGCCGTGTTTCACCCCATCCGATTCCAACCAATGGCTTCCAGCAGCCAGCTCCTCCGGAAGGCGATCCAGCTCGTGCTGGCCGTCGTCATCGTCGGTCTGTCGTACGTACTCTATGTCTCGATCACGGAGCCGTACGAAGTCATCGAGCGCAAGCGCGAAATGACGGTCCTGACCCGCCAGCGGATGGACAACGTGCGCACGGTCCTGGGCGTGTATTCGCGCCTCAACAACCGCTTCCCGTCCACCCTGGACTCGCTTCTCATCTTCGCGAAGGGCGATTCCCTGATGCTCGCCTCCAGGGACAGCATCCTGGGCGCCGGATACCGGATCGACTCGCTCATCCACTCGCCCCGCACGGGCAAGATGTTCGAGTACGCCGTGAACGACACGTCCCGCATCAAGATCTACCTGCTGAAGGACCCCGATTCGAACGACCAGATCGGCTCGCTCGAACCGGACATCACGCTGCTCAACGCGGCGAACTGGCAGTAAGTGCGCCGGTATGCCCGGCGGACGTCGGCATGACGGACGACGTTCGGGTCGGTTTCGATTTCACGGACGAAGGGCTCCGGTATGCGATCCTGTGGATCGGAGCGCCGAGGATCGAGACGCTCGCGCTCGGTCGCCTGACCTACGGTTTTCCGCTTCGTGACGCACTGAGGGTCGGGCGGGAGGCGGCGATGCGCCTCGAGGTCGTGCGGTCGATCCGGGAGGCCGTCCGGGGGCTGCGGGTGAACGCGGTGCGGCTTGCGTTCCGTCCTCCCCTGGTCCATTCCTTCGTCAGCCGTGCCGACACGCCGGCCGGGCTTCGCAGCGATGCCGAGTTGCTCGGCCTGCTCGACCCCGGGGAAGAGGCCGTCCTTTCGGCAGACCCCCTGCCCCCCGGATCCGGCCCGACGCGGTACCTCGCGACCGTCACCCGCGCCTCGGTGCTCGAGGACCTCGCGGGTTTCGCCGAGGCCGTTCCGGGCGCGGAGCCGTTCGTCGTATCGGCCGCGCGGGCCGAAGCCGAGGTGCTGCATCGCGCCGGACTCGGCGACGGATGGACATCGGTCCTGCCGCCACCGGAGTCGGCCGGGTCATGGTACCCGGCGGCGCTCGGCGCGGCGATGGAGAACCTCGTCGGCCTCGTTGCCGATGGTCGCCGCCAGGGGTTCAGAGCGGAGTCGTACACCGTCGCGGTCGGCGCCGCGCTGCTGGGGTGACCATGCGCATCATTGCCGGGTCGCTCAAGCGCCGCGAGATCCTGGTGCCGGCGGGTCGGGTCGTAAGACCCACCACCGATCGAACCCGCGAGGCGCTGTTCCACCTCGTGGAGCGCCGGATCGACCTGGAGGATTGCGACGTGCTGGACCTGTTTGCGGGATCGGGATCGCTCGCGTTCGAAGCGCTGAGCCGGGGCGCGCGATCTGCGGTACTCGTCGAGCGGGATCGGTCGGCGCTGCGCACGCTTCGAGAGAACGCGAGACGGCTCGGCCTCGACGACGCGTGCGTCGTGGTCCAGTCGGATGTCGGATCGTGGCTCGGCCGGTTCGGGGGCAGAGGCTTCGATCTTATATTGGCTGATCCTCCGTACGACTTCCCGGATCTCGCGGCGCTCCCTGCCCGCGCCCTCCGGCTGCTGAGCCCGGGAGGCCTGTTCGTCCTGGAGCATGACCAGGGCACTTCCTTCGAATCGTCCGCGGGGTTCGTCCTGTCCCGATCCTACGGTCGGACAACCTTGACCCTCTTCGAAACGGCCGCCGGCGACGAAGTCGGGTGAACCCGCTCCCCAGTTGAAAACCACCGTGACTGAACGACTGGCGTTGTTTCCGGGCTCCTTCGACCCGTTCACGCTGGGCCATCTCGACATCGCCCGTCGCGCCTCGACGCTGTTCGACCGGATCGAGGTCGCCGTTGCCGTCAATCGCTCGAAGCAGCCCCTGCTTCCGGCCGATCGACGCTGCGACCTGGTCCGGGAGTGCACCCGAGACCTCCCGAACGTCTCGGTCGTTTCATTCGAGGGTCTCCTGGCCGACTTCGCCCGTGTCCGCGGTGCCGTCGCCGTCGTGCGCGGCCTCCGGCAGGTCGGGGATTTCGAGTACGAGATGCGCATGGCGCAGGCCAACCGGCGGCTTCACGACGGGTACGAAACCGTCTTCCTGCTTCCGTCCGAGGAGCATGCGGCCGTTCACGCCTCCATCGTGCGGGAAATCCACGCCTGGGGGGGCGACATCTCCTCGTTCGTTCCTTCCCCGGTCCTCGCGGCACTCGCCGCCGGACGCCGACCCTGACCCCACGCCGTATCCGATCACCCGTCCGACCCGATGGAGCATCTCGTCGCCCCCCGCATCACGGCCATGAAGCCGTCGGCCACCCTGGCCATGACCTCGCGCGCCAAGGCCCTGAAGGCCGAAGGCCGCCCGATCATCGAGCTGAGCGCCGGCGAGCCCGACTTCGACACCCCGGCCGTCGTCGCCGAGGCGGCCATCACCGCGATCCGCGAAGGGTTCACCCACTATACCGACAACGCGGGCATGCCGGCGCTTCGGCGCGCCATCTGCGAGAAGTTCGAGCGGGAGAACGGGCTCAAGTACGCGCCCGAGGACATCGTGGTCTCAAACGGCGCCAAGCAGTCGGTCGCGATGGCGATCTCGGTGCTGTGTCGGCCCGGAGACGAGGTGCTCATCCCGGCACCGTACTGGGTAAGCTACCCGGAAATGGCGCGTTTCGCCGACGCGGTTCCGGTCGTGGTTCCGACTTCGGTCGAGTCGGGGTACCTGCTTACCGCGCGGCAGCTGGAAGACGCGATCACGCCGAAGACCCGCGTGCTCATCCTCTGTTCACCGTCGAACCCGACGGGCGGGGTCTACCCGCCGGAGCAGATTCGGGCGCTGGCCGACGTGCTGCGCCGGCATCCGCACGTGTACGTCGTGTCGGACGAGATTTACGAACACATCCGCTTCGATATCGATCACCTTTCGATGGCGTCGCTCGATGGCATGAAGGACCGGACCGTAACGGTGAACGGGTTTTCCAAGGCCTATGCGATGACGGGGTGGCGGTTGGGTTACCTGGCGGCCGACCGCGCCATCGTCAAGGCGGTGGCGACGCTCCAGTCGCAGTTCACCTCGGCGCCCAGTTCGATCTCCCAGCGCGCCGGAATCGCGGCATTGGAGATGGGGCTCGGGCCCATCGACGAGATGGTCGTCTCGTTCCGCCAGCGACGCGATTTCGTGCTGTCGGCGTTGAAGGCGCTGCCCGGAATCGATTGCCCGACCCCGGACGGCGCGTTCTATGTCTTCCCGTCGGTTGCCGGATTGTTCGGCAAGGTGTCATCCTCGGGGCGGAAGATCGAATCGTCCGACGATTTCTGTTTCTACCTGCTCGAGGAGTACGATCTCGCGTTGGTCCAGGGCTCCGCGTTCGGGGATCCGTACGGAATCCGGATTTCCTACGCGTCCTCGATGGACGACCTTGCCGAGGGCATGCGCCGGTTCGTCGCCGCGGTGAACGACCTGCATGCCGCCTGACGTGGAACCCTCGACACGCCCGGGATGGAGCGCTCCGTGGAGGAGGACCGGACCCCCGCGTGCTCCGGGCGTCCGTGAGCGGTACGGGTTGCACATAGCGCTCTTCCTGCTGACGCTGGCCACGACGACGCTCGCCGGGGCCGACATGGCGGGCCGTTTCCTGCTCTACGAAGCGGCCGACCGATGGCTGGAGTTCGGCGCGTTTCGCATCAGCGTCGACTACCTGCTGGACGGAGCGCGTTTCGGGGGCTCGCTGCTGCTCTTCCTCACGGTGCACGAGTTCGGGCACTACTTCGCGGCGCGACGCCACCGGGTGCGGACTTCGCTTCCGTACTACATCCCGTTTCCGTTCAACGGGATCGGCACGTTCGGGGCCGTGATCCGCATCCGGCAGCAGATACCGTCGCTCCGCACGCTGTTCGACATCGGGGCCGCGGGTCCGCTGGCCGGTTTCGTCGTGGCGCTCGGGCTGACGGTCTATGGGCTGGCGACCCTCGAGCCGCCGACCTACCTGCTCGACGTCCCCGGCCACGAGGCGCTCAAGGAGTGGATCGGCCGCACGGGCACGTTTCCGCCTACCATGCTCCGGGAGCCGGGTATGGAGGGAGGCTTCACGCTCGTCCTCGGCCAGACGCCGCTGTTCTGGCTGCTTTCGCAGGGGTTCGACCACGTTCCGCCCATGTGGGAACTCTACCACTACCCGGTTCTCTTCGCCGGGTGGCTCGGGCTCTTCTTCACCGCGCTCAACCTGCTCCCGGTCGGCCAGCTCGACGGCGGTCACATCCTGTACGCGCTGCTGGGATCCCGGCGACACCGGACGGTCGCCCGCGCGTTCGTGCTCGTACTGCTCCTGTCGGGCGCCATCGGGTTCGCCGGGGAAATGGAGACCCTGGTCGGGACGGACTTCCGTTTCGTGGCCTTCGCATGGCTCGGTCTCTCGGCGCTGCTCTATTTCTACCTGTGGCGCATCCTCGAGCTGGACGTGCTTCGGACCGGGTGGGCAACGGTCGCGCTCGTGGCGATCGTCGCGTCGGCGCTTCTGGGAGGGGAGCCCGTGGCCCGTTTCGGGTATTCGGGCTGGCTGGTGTGGTCGCTTCTGATCGTGTTCCTGGTGCGGGTCGAGCATCCGCCCGTCCTGTACCAGGAGCCGCTCACGCCCGGGCGGCGCTGGGCGGCCTACGCGTCGATGGTCATTTTCGTGCTGTGCTTCTCGCTGCGCCCGCTCTCGGTGGTCTGACGGGAACCCCGTAGCCCGGAGCGTGTCCATGGGCGACCGGCCCCTCTTCAAGACCCCGTTCTCCGATCGACCGACCGCTACGAAACGAAACGCCGCTTCGCCCGATCGACGGATGAACCCACGGAACCGAGGACGTATCCGCCACGCCGTTGTCGTGGCCGTGACGACAGGTGCAGCCCTGTTGGCGGGTTGCGACACCGCGCCCGGCCCCGAATCACCCGGTTTCGGGCCGGTGGTGTCGGACCTCCGCTACGATCCCCCGTCCGTGGTGGTGTCGGAATTGCCGGAGGGCTCGGTGTCCGGCGGCATGGTCACCGTGCCGTTCAGCCTCTCGGTACAGGCATCGGATCCGGACGGGGATCTCGCCGACGTATCGTGGATCGTCCGCGGGCCGGATGCGGATACCGCCCCGGTGGCGTCCGGTCGGCTTTCGGTGCAGACCGGCGGGCGATTCGGCGCGGCGACCCAGCTGTCCCTGCCGATTGCCGTGACCGGCCGGTATACCGTCGTCGTCCATGCGTCGGACCGCGCGGGCAGGCTCGGAAACGAGACACGCGGCGCGATAGATCTCCTGGCCGAGGGTCATCCGCCGTCGATCGGGTCCGTGGACATGCCGGACCGGGTCGCCCGGCCGCCCGCGGGCAGTCCCCCGGTCGTCGTGCGCATCGTCGCGGCGGTCGATGACCCGGACGGCGCGGCGAACGTGCTCCGGGTGCAGACCGTCGTGAACGGCCGCACCACCCTGCTGCTGTGCGACGACGGTTCCCAGGCAATGTGCAACGCCGGCGCGGTTTCCGGCGACCAGGTCGCAGGCGACTCCCGCTATACGCTCACGCTCCAGGTCGAAGCCACGAACTCGCCGGGCGTCAACACTTTCGAATTCACCGCCGTCGACCGCTCCGGACTCGTTTCGGCGCCGGTGGTCCGGACGATCGTCATCGAATGAGGCCCATCGCGCGATACCCGATGCTCCTGGCGGGACTGCTCGCCGCCGGGCCGCTCGCCGCCACGGGCCAGGTCCAGCCGTCGGGCTGGTCGCTCGACGGACCGGTTCCGAGCCCGTTCGGAATCCTCGGCAACTCCATCGCGAACGTGCACGCGGCGGGCGATTCGGTGTGGATCGGGCCCTACCTGAGCCTGACGACCGACGAGGGCTTCACGTGGCAGGTCGCTGACGCCGACAGCCTGTACGGAAGCTCCAACCGCATGTACTCCATCGACATCGAGGGGTCGGTGATGTGGGTGGGCCTCGGCCGCAGCGATGTGTCGCAGGGAGACGCCGTGCAGACGGCCGCCGGGTTCCTCGTGTCGAAGGACGGCGGTCGCACGTTCGGATACCGGTTCCCGCAGTTGGACGGTCCGGAAGACGATACCGAGACGTACGGGGCCAACGTTCTGGGCGCGCTGCCGGTCATCGTGCCGCAGCAAAGCCCGCCTTTCGACGTGGACTTCGATCCCCGCACGCAGACCGTCTGGGTGGCGGGATGGGCGTCCGGCATCCGCAGGTCGGCCGACGACGGGTTGACGTGGCGCCGCGTGGTGCTTCCGCCCGATGATCTGGACGAGATATCGCCCGACGGCACGTACGATTTCCGGGTCGAACCGCAGCGTGGGGGCACCGGCGAGCTCAACCACATGGGGTTCTCGGTCCTGGTGGACGAGGAGGGTGTCGTATGGGCGGGCACGCCGCTCGGCGTGAACCGCAGCCTGGACGGCGGGATTTCCTGGCGCCGGTTCGGGGTGGACGCGGCCCCCGCCGGTCTGCCCGGAAGTTGGGTCATCTCGATCGAGGAGGAGCCCGCGCCGGGCCGCAATCCGGTCTGGGTCGCGGCCTGGAATGCCGGTGATGCCGGCGGCGGCGGACAATTCGGCGTCGCCGTGACGCGCGACGGCGGGGCGTCGTGGGAACACACGCTTCAGGGTCAGCGCATTTACGATTTCGCATTCGGGGCCGGAGCCGTGTGGGCCGCGGGCGACGAGGGACTCTTCCTTACACGGGACGGCGGGCGCACGTGGACCTCGGTCCGGACGTTCGTGGACCGCGACGACCCCGGGCGGTTCGTGCGGTTCGGCGCGTCGGTATACTCCGTGGACTTCGATGGTCGCGCGCTCTGGGTCGGCACCGAAGACGGGCTCGCGCGAAGCACCGACTGGGGGGCCACGTGGTCTGTTTTCCGGGTGGACGTCCCGCTGCGGCCGACGGTCGACGACGCGCGGGCGCCGCGCGTCGACACGTTCGCCTATCCCAACCCGTTCTCGCCGTCCGTCGATCGCGTCGTGCGGATCAAGTTCGACGCGGTGCGCTCCGGCACGGTCGGGGTCCGGATTTTCGACTCTTCGTACAACCTGGTCCGCCGCCTGGAAGAGCGCCGGGACGTGGGCATGGGCGAGATCGCGTGGGACGGCACCGACGACCGGGGAGCCCGCGTCGCGAACGGGGTCGTGTTCTACGAGGTTTCGGGTGTCGTGGGGGCCTCCGCACGGGGCAAGATCCTGGTGATCGAATGACCCGTCGCTCGCTCGCCCTCCTCGTGGCCGTCCTCTCGGTCGCGATGCCCGTCGCCGCCCAGCAGGCGGGTTCGTTCGTGCGTTCCGGACTCGGGGTGCGGGGCCCGTCGCTCGGCAACGCGCTGGCGGCCGACGACCGCGCCGGGGCGTTCTACAACCCGGCGCTTGCTCCGTTCGCGTCCGGACAGGCCCTCTCGCTCTCCGCGGCCTCGCGTCCGTTCGATCGCGAGGACCAGTCCATCCAGTTCTCCGCCCCGCAGGCCAGGGCCGGGTTCGCCGTCGGTCTCCTGCGGTCGGCGATCGCCGGGATTGACGGGCGCGACGGAAGCGGCTTCCACACCGGTATGCTCTCGACCGAAGAGTATGCGGGTTACCTCGCGTTCGGGCTGCGTCTCGGGCAGCGCGTCACGGGCGGAATCTCGCTCCAGGCCTTCCGATCGGACCTGTATGACGGCCTCGATCCGGTGTCCACGATCGGCATCGACCTGGGCCTGACGGTAGCCGTTTCGCCCACCCTGCGGCTGGGGTTCGTCCTGGACGACCTGCTCGCGCGGTACGACTGGGACACGTCGGGCCTCTACGCGGAGGGCGGAAAGGCCACCCGGGACAACTTCCCCCGCCGGATCCGCGTGGGCGTCGCGAAACGATGGTTCTCGGGTCGTGCGAGCCTGCTGGCCGAATGGGAGACCGCCTTCTCGGCGGTCGAGACCTCACGCCGCTCGGTTTCGCTCCTCGGTGACAGGGCGGTCGAGTTCGTGGACCGGGAGGATCTCGTCTTGCGCGACGGTCGGTTCCGGCTCGGACTCGAGGGTCGCCCGGTGGAGATTCTCGAGGTCCGATTGGGTCTCGATCGCGTGCGGGGCGGCGGGGCCCGCCCGGCTGCCGGAATCGGAATCAGCCAGCGAATCGCCGAGTTGACCGTCGACCTGGACTATTCCTACGTGAAGGAGCCCTGGTCGACGGGTGCATCCCATTCCGCCGGACTCACGCTGTATTTCCAACGCCGATGAAGGGATTATTCGTCGCACTCGCGGCCTGCACCATGCTCGCGGCTCCCGTTGCCGCGCGCCAGAGCGGCCTTTCGTTCCTGCGCATCGGTCCGGACGCCGCCCACCTGGCGACCGGAGACGCCGGAGCCGCCGTCGTGGACGGGCCCTTCGCCGCCGAGCGGAATCCGGCCGGACTCGCGCTCGGCGCCGGCACGCGGGTGGCGCTGACCCACCACGTGTGGATCGCCGGCGTGCGCACGTACGGCGGTGCCGCGCGATTCCGTCTCGGTCGGGGCGGTGTGGGTGTCTACGCGCGCGCGGTTTCGAGCGGTGAGATCGACGTGCGTACGGGGCCGGGACCGTCTGACGGCACGTTCGAGGCGCAATTCACCGGCGTCGGTGCCGCGGTAGCGCAGACCTTCGGACCGCTGCGGCTCGGCGCCGGCGTCAAGCTGCTGTCGGAGCGCATCTTCGCGGTGTCGGCGACCGGCTCGGCCTTCGATGCCGGGGCCCAGCTCGATCTCGCGGGCGGAGCGGTTCGGCTCGCGGGCGTCTACCAGCACGCCGGGTCGATGAAGCGGCTTGCGCAGCGTTCGACCCGTCTTCCGCGTACGGTTCGTGGGGCCGTCGCCGTGCATCCGTTCCGGGTGATCGCACTCGATGACGGGGCGCGGCTCGTGGACTCCTACCTGACGGTCGAGGTCGCGCGGGATCTTGCCGACGCGTCCACCCAATGGCACGTCGGCGCCTCGGTGGACGTGATGGAGACGCTGCGCGTACGCGGCGGGTACGTCACCGACGACGATCTCCGGGGGGTCTCGGCAGGCATCGGCCTGCTGGCCGGACCGTTCGAAATCGACTATGCCGTGCTGCCGTTCAGCGCGGGGTTCGACGGCCCCGGCCACGTCTTCACGCTCGCGTACGCGCTCAGAGCGCCCTGAAAAGGTCCCACAGGGCGTCGAGGCCGACGCCGCGTACCCCGGTCCTGAGCCGGAGGGTCGACCACAGGTCGAGGATCAGCATCTGCGCCGAGTGAATGGGCACGGCGATCCAGAACGACCGGGCCCGCCAGACCAGCGCTCCGAGCGCTACTCCGCCCACGATCGACAGCAGGGCCTCGGGCAGGGGCTTGTCGTAGTGCAGCAGGGCGAACGGCATGGCCTGCACGAACACGGCATACAGGCCGAGCCGGTGGGCGGTGCCGAACTGGACGAAGCCCCGCCACAGGTATTCCCAGCCGATCCAGTAGAACAGGAACAGCGCTTCGTACGCGAGGAAGACCCGGACGTCGAACGCGGCGGGCTGGTAGTGGGGATACCTGGCGAGGAACGCGTCGCCCGAGGACAGGAACCAGGTCCCGACGACGACGAGCGGAACGTACGCGAGCGCCAGGGTGCCCGCGAATTTCCAGTCGCCCAGTCCCAGTCCCATCTCGGCCACGCTGCGACGGAAGCCGATCCGCAGGATGGCCACCGGGATCACGAAGCCCAGCACCCCCTGCATTCCGAACCACCAGCCCCAGCCGAGCAGGCCGTTCCACGGCTCCTCGGCCACCGTGCCGAACGTGCGCCGGAAGAACGAGCGCTCGCCGAACTGCATCTGGAGGATGACGGCAAGGGCGGCGAAACAGAGTACGACGACCGTCTGGCGGTCCAGCGTTCGCCAGGCCGTGATCGCCCGGTGCCCCTCTCGTTTCCAGACGTTCATCGATTTCGGCGTCGGACCGGCGCTCGTATCGGCCGGATCAGACGTGGCGTTCGGCGTGGTAGGAGGACCGCACCAACGGTCCGCTTTCGACGTGCTCGATTCCCTTTTCCTCGCCCATCGTCTTGTACCAGCGGAACTTGTCCGGGGTGACGTACTCCTCGACGGGCAGATGAAGGCGGGTCGGTTGGAGATACTGGCCGATCGTCATGACGTGCAGTCCCGCATCGACGAAATCGTCCATCAGGGCGAGCACCTCGTCGTCGGTTTCGCCGAGACCCACCATGATCCCGCTCTTGGTACGCAGTCCTTTGGCCCGCGCGCGGCGGATGACCTCGAGCGACCGCTCGTAGACCGCCTGCGGCCGAACGCGCCGGTAGAGGCGCGGCACCGTTTCCACGTTGTGGTTCAGCAGATCGGGGCGGGCGTCCAGTACCTGGTCGAGCGCCTCCCAGATGCCGCGAAAGTCGGGAATGAGCACCTCGACGGTGCATCCGGGCACGGCCTCCCGGATGAGCCGGATCGTTTCGGCGAAGATGGGCGCTCCACCGTCCTTGCGTTCGTCGCGATTCACGCTCGTCACGACCGCGTGGCGGATGCCCATGAGCCGTACGGCGTCGGCGACCCGCCGCGGCTCGTCCCAGTCCAGGCCCGGATCGGGGCGGCCGGTGAGCACGGCGCAGAAACCGCAGCTCCGTGTGCAGACGTTGCCGAGGATCATGAACGTGGCCGTGCCTGCTGTCCAGCACTCGCCCATGTTCGGGCAGCGTGCACTCTGGCAGACCGTGTGCAGCCGGTGCGACTCGATGATCTCGCTCACCTGCGCATACGTCTTTCCATACGGCAGCTTGACGCGAAGCCAGTCGGGGCGCTTGGCACGGTCGGGGGGCGCTGCCTGCACGACGGGAAGCTCGAGGACGTCACCGTCGCCCTCGGGTGAGGGCACGGCGTGGAGCCGCAGCTCGCCGGGACGCAGTCCGCCGCGTCTGCCGGAGGTTTCAGCCATGGTCGTTCGGCCGGTTCAGGGTCGATGGGACGGTGCCGGCTCAACCCGGCCCGACGTTCAAATGATCCCCACAGATGCGGTGAAGAATCCCCGGCCGACCGCTCCCCGGGCTCGGTCGATGGGCCGGGACTCGTATCTTCAAAGGCCCGGAGCGGGGAGGATCGGCGATCCGCACGCTCCGACGCCCACCACGCGGGCTCCTGCCCGTCTGCGATCGTCGAACCGTGAACCTACCGAGTGTCCAGAGCCATGGGAGCGCCTGAAGCCCACGAGATCCATCCCGACCAGGTCGCTGACGTCTACCTGCGCCATACGAACGCCCGCGGCATGATGCAGATGGTGCTCGACATGGAGCGGAGCCGCGGCGTCGATCTCATCGACATGAAGTCGGGCCGGCACTACCTCGACTTCTTCGGTTTCTATGCGTCCAGCGCGCTCGGAATGAACCATCCGAAGCTCGAATCGGACGATGCGTTCATGAAGCGGCTCCATTTCGCCGCACTCAACAAGATCACGAACTCCGACGTGCGCTCCACCTACATGGCGCGCATGATCGACACGTTCGAGCGCGTGGGCATGCCTTCGTACCTGCCGTACGCGTTCTTCGTCGAGGGTGGCGCGCTGGCCGTCGAGAACGCGCTGAAGACCGCTTTCGACTGGAAGGTGCGCAGGAATTTCCGCAAGGGGTACCGGCGCGAGGTCGGCATGCAGGTGTTGCACTTCGACCAGGCGTTTCACGGCCGCAGCGGATACACGGTCTGCCTGACGAATACGGCCGATCCGCGCAAGACCATGTACTTCCCCAAGTTCGACTGGCCGCGCATCTCGAACCCGAAGATCGTTTTCCCCCTGGAGAAGCACCTCGAGGACCTCGAAAGGAGGGAGCAGCTTTCGATCAACCAGGCGAAGCAGGCCTTCTTCGAGCGCAGGGACGAGATCGCCTGCGCCATCATCGAGCCGATCCAGGGAGAGGGCGGCGACAACCACTTCCGCAGGGAGTACCTGCAGGCGCTCAAGGATCTCTGCCTCGAAAACGACGCGCTGCTCATTTTCGACGAAGTGCAGACCGGTATCGGGGTCACCGGATCCTTCTGGGCCCACCAGGCCATCGGCGTCGAGCCCGACATCATCGCGTTCGGAAAGAAGACCCAGGTCTGCGGCATCCTCGCGGGCCGGCGGCTCGACGAGGTCGAAGACCACGTGTTCGTCATGGGCAGCCGTATCAACTCGACGTGGGGCGGCAACCTGGTCGACATGGTGCGCTTCGACCGTATCCTCGAGATCATCGAGGAGGAGCATCTCGTCGATCATGCCGCATCGGCCGGAGCCCACCTGCAGCGTCGGCTGTCGGAACTGGACGCGAAGTACGAGGCGGTCGGCAACGTGCGCGGGCGAGGGCTTTTCTGCGCGCTGGACCTGCCGACGGCCGACCTCCGCAACGCCGTACTGAAGAACGCCTTCGACAACGGGCTGATCGTCCTCGGTTGCGGCACCTCGTCGGTCCGGTTCCGCACGCCCCTCAACATCACCACGTCGGAACTGGACCGCGGACTCGACATGCTCGACGCGGCCATCGCCAGGGCCGTCGCCTGACGCACGGCGCGCCTCCGCCTCAGGCGGGTTGATCCGAAGTCTCGACCGACGCCAGGGGTTCGTCGCCTTCCTCGGCGATCACCCGGGTCACGTCTGCGATCCGGTCGTCGTTGCGAAGGTTGATGACCCGCACTCCCTGGGTGTTGCGGCCCATGGAATTGATGGCGGCGACGTGCATCCGGATCATGATGCCGTTGACCGTCGAGATCATGAGGTCGTCGCTGGAGTCGACGCCCTTGATCGCCACGAGGACCCCGGTTTTCGGGGTCGCCTTCATGGTGATGATGCCCTTGCCGCCCCGGCCCTGGACCCGGTAGTCGTCGAGCGGCGAGCGCTTTCCGTATCCGTTCGCAGAGATGGCGAGCACGTCCCGGGATTCGCCCTGCTCCATGACGACCATGCCCACGATGGTCTCGTCCCCGTCGAGGGACATACCGCGAACACCCCGGGTGTTGCGGCCCATGGGGCGGACGTCCGACTCGTGGAAGCGGATCGCCAGGCCGCTCGACGAGGCGAGGATCACCTCGGCGTCGCCGGTGGTGAGGTGCGCCTCGAGCAGTTCGTCGCCCTCGACGATGTCGATCGCGATGATACCGTCCACGCGAGGCCTGCTGAACGCTTCCAATTGGGTCTTCTTGACCGTTCCGCGCCGCGTGGCCATGAGCACGAAACGCGCTTCGAGGAAATCCGGATTGCGGAAATCGGGCTTGGATACCGGCAGGACGGCACGGACCCGGTCTTCCGGGGAGATCTGGATCAGGTTCCGGATGGAGCGCCCCTTGCTCTGACGACTCCCTTCGGGAATCTCGAAGACACGCAGCCAGTAGCAGCGCCCATGGTCCGTGAAGAAGAGCAGGTAGTCGTGGTTGCGCGACGTGAAGAGGTGCTCCACGTAATCCTCGTCGCGCATCGCGAGGCCCCGCTGGCCGACCCCGCCGCGCCCCTGCTGGCGATATTCGGATACGCTGGTGCGCTTGACGAGGCCCTGATGCGAGATGGTGACGACCATGTGGTCGTCCTCGATCAGGTCCTCGATGATGATATCGTCGCCGCCGGAGTAGTCGATCTCGGTGCGGCGCTTGTCCGCGTACTTCTCCTTCATCTCGGCGAGCTCCGCCTTGATGATCTCCATGCGCAGCGACTGGTTGTCGAGGATGGAGTGGAGGCGCTCGATCTCCTTCAGCACGTCCCGGTACTCGTCCTCGATCTTCTGGCGCTCGAGCCCGGTGAGCCGGTTAAGGCGGAGGTCGAGGATCGCCTTGGCCTGGATCTCGCTCAGCGTGAACATCGACTGGCCGTGCGTCGGCAGACCGAGACGGGTCAGTTGATCCGTGGTCAGGCGGTCGGGAAACACCCCGGCCATCAGGTTGTCGCGCGCCGACTCCGGGTCCGTGGACTGGCGGATGATGGTGATCACCGCGTCGAGGTGGTCGAGCGCGATGGTCAGACCCTCGAGCACGTGGGCCCGCTCCTCCGCCTTGCGCAATTCGAACCGGGTGCGGCGCAGCACGACTTCGTGGCGATGATCCACGTAGTGCCGGATCATCTCCTTCAGGTTCAGCGTGCGCGGACGCCCGCCGACGAGCGCGACGACGTTCACGCCGAACGTCTGCTGGAACGCGGAGTACTTGTACAGCTGGTTCTGGACGACGAGCGGCACGGCGTCCCGCTTCAGCTCGATGACGATGCGCATGCCGTCGCGATCGCTTTCGTCCCGCAGGTCGGCGATGCCCTCGATCTTCTTGTCCCGGGCCAGCATGGCGACCTTCTCGACCAGCGCCGCCTTGTTGACCTGGTACGGGATCTCGGTCGCGACGAGCGCCATGCGGCCGGGCCGCACTTCCTCCTCGTGGAACCTCGCCCGCATCACGACGCGCCCGCGGCCGGTGTGGTAGGCGAGTCGCACGCCCTGGTGCCCGTAGATGATGCCCCCGGTAGGGAAGTCGGGTGCGGGCATCAGGGCCACCAGGTCGTCGATCGCGATCTCGGGGTCGTTTATGTAGGCGATCGTGGCGTCGATCACCTCGCCCAGGTTGTGCGGCGGAATCTTGGTCGCCATGCCGACGGCGATGCCGTCGGTGCCGTTGACCAGGAGGTTGGGAAAGGCGGCGGGAAGCACCTCGGGCTCCTCCATGGAGCCGTCGAAGTTGGCCGTGAAGTCGACCGTTTCCTTCGCGATGTCGCGCAGCATCTCGTCGGCGAGGCGCGTCATGCGGGCCTCCGTGTACCGCATGGCCGCCGCGGAATCGCCGTCCACCGAGCCGAAGTTGCCCTGCCCGTCCACCAGCGGGTAGCGCATGGAGAAGTCCTGCGCAAGGCGCACCATCGTGTCGTACACGGCCGAGTCGCCGTGCGGGTGGTACTTGCCGAGCACCTCGCCCACGATACGGGCGCTCTTCTTGTACGTGGAGCCCGACCCGAGGCCCAGTTCGCTCATCCCGAAGAGCACCCGTCGATGCACGGGCTTGAGGCCGTCGCGGACGTCCGGGAGCGCGCGGCTGACGATCACCGACATCGAGTAATCGATGTAGGAGGACTTCATTTCCTCCTCGATGTTGATCGGGAAGACGCGTCCGTTCGTCGGTTCCATGAAGGGGTGCGGGAGTCGGGTGGCGGTGTCTCACGGGGCCCGGGGAGCGGGCCGCCGGAACACCACGATGGACCCGGAAGGCCGGTCGGAACCGAACCGTCCGAGCGTATCGGGGTAGTCACGCAAGATACGGATTCGAGCCGGTCAAAGCCATCGTCCGACGCCCCGGGAGAAGCCGCATAAGGTGCTGTGATGCATGTGTTTACATGGAGTCCAAGATTGGGTGAAGGAGAGGGGTCGGCGGGTTATTCGCCGCCCGCGGCCCGTGTCGCGCTCGTCGGGCACCGGGGCGCCCGGGGCCTGTGGCCCGAGAACACGGTTCCGGGCTTCCTCGGAGCCTTGGCGGCGGGTGCGAACGTACTCGAACTGGACCTTCACCTGGCGCAGGATGGGGTCCCGGTCGTCTGTCACGATCCGGACCTGCCGTTCGCCGGGCGCAGGATTTCCGTTTCGTCCAGGCCGGCGGCCTGGTGGGCCGGCATCGACGTCGGCAGCGCCGTCGACCCCCGTTTTCCGGAGCGCATTCCGATCGCGGCGACGGTTCCCTCGCTCGCGACCGTGCTGTCGGCGGTTCGCGATTCCGGACTGGATCCCGGTTGGCTGCTCGAGCTGAAGCAAAGCCCCGACCCGGCGGGTTCGACCGGACCCGATCCCGGGGTGTTCGCGGCCGCGGTGGCGGGTGATGTCCGGAAGGCCGGGCTCGTTCATCGAAGCGTCGCCATCTCGTTCGACACCGGCCTGCTGGAGGCCGTGCACCGGCACGGGCTCGCCACGGGGCTCCTGCTCGAACCGGGTACGCCGGGCGGTCCGGAGGAGCATGTCGCCCGCCTCGGCCATCGGCCGACGAGCCTCGGACCGCATTACTCGCTCGTGGACGCGGAATTCCTGCGGGCGGCCCGTCGGGAGGGTCTCCTGGTCATCCCGTGGACCGTCAACGAGCCCGACCTCATGGAACGCCTGTTGCTGCTCGGGGTCGACGGGGTCACCACCGACCGTCCGGATCTCGCCGCGCGGGTGTTCGACCGGGTGCTCGGCGACGGATGGGATCGGGTCGCTTCGTGAAGGTGTCGGGCATTCGTCGGGGGCGGAAGAGCGCGATGTAACGGCCAGGACCGGGTTTCGTCCAATACGCGATTCCGAGATTCCGTAATGTCCCGAACCGCTGCGATTCTTTTCCTTGCCCTCGTCATCACCGGGTCCGCGTCGGCGCGCCAAAGCGCGTCCGTCAGCGGATTCGTGCGGGATGCAGAGACCCGGGAGACGTTGATCCTCGCCAACGTGCTCGTCCAGGGCACCTCCTCCGGTGCGGCCACCAACACGTCCGGATACTACGTCATCGATGGGCTCTCTGCCGGCACCTACCGGATTCTCGCGTCCTATCTCGGCTACCGCTCGGCCGTTTTCGACGTGACGGTGGCGGCGGGAGAAGCTCGCCGTCTCGACATCGAACTCGAGCCGGAGGGACTGACCACGGGTGAGGTCGTGGTCGAAGCCGACCGGGAGTCGGTCGAGGAGCGGCAGCGGCTGGGAGTAGCGCGTTTGACCACGGCCGCGATCCGCCAGCTGCCCACGGTCCTCGAGCCGGACGTATTCCGCTCGTTGCAGCTGCTGCCGGGCGTGAAGGCCGCATCGGATTTCTCGAGCGGGTTGTACGTCCGTGGCGGAAGCCCGGACCAGACGCTCATCCTGCTTGACCGGACCACGGTCTACAATCCGTCGCACCTCTTCGGCTTCTTCTCGACGTTCAATCCCGATGCCATAAAGGACGTCCGGCTTTTCAAGGGCGGGTTTCCGGCCGAATACGGAGGGCGTATCGGCTCGGTCGTCGATGTCTACAACAAGGACGGGAATCGCAGGGAAACCCGTGGGCGCCTCTCGGTGGGCCTGCTCTCGTCGAGAGCATTCCTGGAAGGGCCCTATTCCCGCGGCTCCTGGATGGTTGCCGTCCGGCGGTCCACGCTGGAACCCCTCTTTGCGGGGTTGCGCAGTGCCGATGTAGAGGGCATTCCGAACGCATTCTATTTCTACGACGTCAACGCCAAGGTCAACATCGACCTTGGGCGTGGGGACAAGGTTTCGTTCTCCGGGTACGCCGGACAGGACATGCTCGACGCGTCGTTTCTCGAGGGGCTCGACATCGGACTGACCTACGGAAACCGAACGTTCAGCGCAGACTGGACGCATCTCTTCTCCGAGCGGTTGTTCTCCGAGTTGACGGTGACGGCCTCGCGGTATGCCAGTGACGCCGATTTCTCGATCGCCCGTACCGAAGTGGGGCGAAACAACTCCGTGTACGACCTGACGATGAAGGGTGACCTGGAATACGTGCACGGTGAAGGCCATACCGTCAAGGGGGGATTCTGGGTCGGCATGTTCACGATGCGTCTCGCAAACGTGTTCGATGCCCGGGAGAACTTCGCGAGCCGCATCCACGCCCCTTACGGATCGGCCTTCGTCCAACAGTCCTGGAAGGCATCGGAGCGCTGGAACCTGGGCGGCGGGCTGCGCCTGAGCTGGTTCGGCGAGGGCAATCACGTCCGGCTGGAACCCCGGGCGTCGGCCGAATACGTGACGCGGCAGGGCGTGCGCCTCCAGGCGGCGTACGGGCGGTACGCGCAGTATCTCACGCTCATCTCGAGCGAGGTATTCAGCGGGCTGGACACCTGGCTTACGACGGGCCGCGGCGTGGAGCCGGCGTACGGGGACCAGTTCGTGGTCGGAGTGAAGTCCTTCCTGCCGGGATCCATCGGTTTCGAGTGGGAGGCGTACTACCGCACGATGCGGGATCTCTTCCAGCTCGATCCGTTCCTCCAGGACCCGGCCGGCGTGGACTACGATCGCCTGTTCCACTTCGGATACGGCCGAGCCTACGGCACCGAACTCACGCTGACCCGGTCGTTCGGACGCGCCACGGGATTCGTGGGCTACACGCTCGGCGCGACGCGCCGCCGATTCGATGCCATCAACGAGGGCGCCTATTACCCGCCCAAGTACGACAGGCTGCACGACCTGACCGCCGTCGTCAACTACGATCTGTCGTCGAAATGGCGCATGACCACGGCGTTCACGTATGCCACGGGGCAGGCGTACACCGAGCCGGCCTCGCAGTACCGCCTGGTCGATTTCCCCTTCACGGCCGAGGAGCAACCGGCGCTGGTCAGCCCGTTCAACGCGGCGCGCTTGCCGGACTACCATCGGCTCGACATCGGGTTCACGAACCGCGGCCGGTTTTTCGGCTTCGCCGACTACGAACTGCAGCTGCAGGTGATCAACGCCTATGCGCGCCGCAACGTCTGGTTCTATTTCTTCGATTTCGATCCCGACGAGGCCGCCGGGCTCGTGAAGAGGGAGACCGTGCCGCAGATCCCGGTTCCGGTTCCGAATATCGCCTTTTCGCTGTCCTTCTGACCATGCGCCCCATCCTCGCCCTTCTCGTCCTCGCGCTGCTGACGTCGGCCTGCGACACCACGCGGCCTTCGGACCACGTATCCGAACCCGTAGTCGAGGCGTATCTCATCGTCGGGGAAGCCTTCGCGCCCGTTCGTCTCACCCGCACCGACGACCTCGACGGGGTCTACGACGCGGAAGCGCTCGGCATCGTCGGCGCATCCGTGCGGGTCGTCGAACTGGCGATCGACGGATCCCCGGCGCGTACGATCGATTACCGCGCCTCCGGCGTGACTCGCGGGTTGTATCTCCCGGTGTCGGACGAGCGCGTCCGGGCTGCCGTGAGGTACCGCCTCGAAGCCGACCTTCCGGACGGGAGCCGTCTCTCCGCCGAGACCGTGGTTCCGGGGGAGCTGGACCTCATCGAACCCGAGCGGTTCGAAACGGTGTACCAGTCGACCGACCAGTTCGAGATCCGGGTGGGGCCCTCGACCTATCCCGGCCGCCAGGAGATCTACGTCCTGAGCCTGCAACCGCTGGATCCGGATCCGGCCAACCTCACACCCTTCTACCTGGACGCGTTGTACGGCATTGGACCGGACGAGACCTGGGATCCCGCGTCGCTCGACGTGACCAAGCTCGAGGACATCCTGCTCGCGTCGTCCCCGCCGATCAATGCCGCCAGTTTCGAGCGGCTGCCGGACCAGTCGATCCGGATCCGACTCCCTTGGTTCAGCGTCGCGTTCTTCGGGCCGGTGCGCGTCCAGGTCAACGCGATCGACGACAACATCAACGACTTCTTCCGCTATCAGAATGCCCAACTCGGGGGTTCGACCCTGTCCCCGGGTGAACTCCCCAACATCGTCGATACGGTGGACGGCGGTCGGGGGGTGTTCGGCAGCATGGCGAGGCAGACGGTCGAGCTGACCATCCTGCGACCGTGAGACCGCTCAACGCGCCTCGTGCGCGTACCGCGCGCCGAGGGTCGCGCACAGCGATTCCAGCGCCCGACGATCCGTCTCGTCGAAGGCAGCGGGGTAATCGGAATCGACGTCCAGCACCGCCAGGAGTCGGCCGCCGGGCGTAACGACGGGCACGACGATCTCTGAGCGCGTGGAGGAGGAACACGCGATGTGTTCCGGAAACACATCCACGTCCGGTACGAGCTGGGTGGATAGCGACCGTGCCGCCGCGCCGCATACCCCCCGGTCGAACGGAATGCGCAGACAGCCGTGGCCTCCCTGGTACGGTCCGATCGCCAGCTCTCGCTCGGCCACGACACGGTAGAACCCGGTCCAGTGGTAATGATCGAACGCGTGGTGCAGTTCGCATGCCACCGTCGCCATCGCCGCGATCCAGTCGGTTTCGCCGTCGAGCAGCGCCTCGATGCGGGCGGCCGTTTCGGCGTGCCGCTCCGCTCGGTCGGCGGTCGACGAGAAATCGGTGTGTGCCATGGACGTCGGGGGAGAGGCGGCCGGAAGTTCCGGAAACTACGACGCTTCGGGCGTCAGGCCACGTTGATCGACGCGTAGGCGGCGAGCGCGCGGTTGCGGGCCCGATCGTGGTCCACCATGGGGGCCGGATAGGTCACACCCGGGGCCACGCCGGCCGCACGCAGATCGGCAGCCGACGCCCTCCACGGCTCGTGGAGCACTTTCGTCGGCAGCAAGGCCAGTTCCGGCACCCAACGGCGCACGTAAGCGCCGTCGGGGTCGTACCGGGTACCCTGCAGCACCGGGTTGAACACGCGGAAGAACGGCTGGGCGTCGGCGCCGCACCCCGCGGTCCACTGCCATCCGAAAACGTTGTTCGCGAGGTCGGCGTCGACGAGCGTATCGCGGAACCACTCGGCACCGCGGGTCCACGGAATCAGGAGGTCCTTGGTGAGGAACGAGGCCACGACCATGCGCACGCGGTTGTGCATCCAGCCGGTATGCCAGAGCTCGCGCATCCCGGCGTCCACGATCGGGAAACCGGTCAATCCCCGGGTCCACCGGTCGAAGAGCGCCGAATCGTCGCTCCACGGAAACGACTCGAACGCAGGGCGAAGGGGTCGTACCGGAAGCTCCGGATGATGACGCAGCAGGTGGGCAGCGAACTCCCGCCACGCGAGCTGGCGCAGGAACGGGTCGGCTTCCTCCGGGACCGCTTCCCTTGCCGCGGTCCATACCTGGCGCGGACTGATCTCGCCGAAATGGAGATGGGGCGAGAGACGTGACGTTCCGTCCAGGTCCGGGCGGTTCCGCCGGTCGCCGTACCGCGAGATCACGTCACGCAAGGCTGCTTCGAGACGGGCCCGGGCGCCGCGCTCCCCCGGAGTCCACGCCGCCGCGATTCCCCCCGTCCAGTCGATCTTCGGAAGCAGGCCGAGCGATTCCACGTCCACCGTGTCCGGAACGCGGGTCGGACGCCCGGCGCGACCGAACTCCGGCTCGGGCAGCGGGGCCGGGACCGCAAGCTCCCGTTCGAGCCGCTTCCAGAATGGCGTGAAGACGAGGAACGGGGTTCCGGACTCGGTCCGGACGCCGTCCGGGTCGTGCAGCAGCGCACCGGCGAACAGGCGCACCTCGATGCCCTCGGCGCGGAGAGCGGCCGCGACGGCGAGATCCCGAGCGTGCCGCGAAGGCTCGTATCGGGCATTCCAGTATACGCGACGGGCTCCGGACTCACGGGCAACTTCCGACAGGACACGCGCCGCGGGGCCGCGGCGTACGACGAGCGGGATGCCGTGACCGGCGAGGGCCGCGCGGAACGCGACCAGCGAATGATGCAGCCACCAACGTGATGCCGCCCCATCGGCCCAATCGCCGAAGGCCGATCGTGCCCCGGATCCGGACGAGCGGGTATCGTCATCCATCACGAATACCGGCAACACCGGTTCACCGAGAGAAGCGGCCCGGTGCAGGGCCGCGTGATCGGCGAGCCGCAGCTCGTTCTCAATCCAGACGATCGTTGCCATGGCTCAACGCGCGCGCAGGGTGCCGAGCCCACCGTCGATCCCGATCACCTGGCCGGTAACCCACGACGAACGGGAGCGGTCGAGGAGCCAGACGGCCGCCTCGGCGATATCCGACGGGCGGCCGAGGCGGCCAAGCGGATGCATGGTCTCGGAAACGCGACGGGACGCATCGTTCCTCAGGATCCCGGCCGCCATGGGCGTATCCACCAGGCCGGGGGCGATGCAGTTCACGCGGATGCCGCGGGCGGCATAGGTTGCGGCGGCCGAAAGCGCGAGGCCCGCGACGCCGGCCTTTGCCGCCGCGATGGCCTCGTGGTTGATGAAACCGGTCCTCGCGACGGCCGACGAACAGAGAACGATCGATCCGCCTTCGTTCATCATGGCGCGGCTTCCGTAGTGCACGGCATGGAATGCCGGGTGCAGATTCTGTCGGAGCGTGGTCTCGAATTCCGATGCGCTCGTCAGGTGCGCGGGCTTCAGGAGAATGGAACCGACGAAACACGCGATCCCGTCCAGGCGCCCGAAGCGTTCTACGGTTTGCCGAACCGCCCGCTCGACCTGCAGAGGATCCGACGCGTCGCAGGGGATCGCGAGACCGGATACCTCCCGGGCGAGGTCCTCGACCGTCGCGGGAGTGCGTGCAGCCACCGCCACGCGGAATCCGGCCGCGGCGAGTCTGCGCACGGTCTCGGACCCCATTCCGCCCGTGGCGCCGAATACGAGATGAACCGGAGTGGGCATGAAGGACGCTTTCGATTGCCCCTTTTCGATGCGGTCCCTGCCGGGTCGTTACCGCGGCGGATTTTTCCCGCCGGCCGTCACGAATCGGTCGTTTGTCTGCGTTCTCTTGAGACATGACAGGCAATCCCCGACGCCTCGTCCCCGGCAGCCACGCCTCACGCCGAACCCCCATGCAGCGGGTGACCATTTCGATCGAAGAGACCGTCGAACGCCTCATGAAGGCGCTCGAGGAGCAGTACCCGGATACCCTGTTCGCCCTCCGGCGGGGCGAGGGCACCGAGAGCCGCCGTGATCTTCGCAGTGTCGATCTCGTCTGGATCGACGGACCCTCCCGGGAGGAAGTCGAAGAATCCATCGACCGGTTCCAGGGAGTCACCTGGGATCCTCGCTCGGGGACTCTCGAGAGCCGTTCGCATTTCCAGGTAGCCGAGGACGGCTCCCTGGTCCAGGTTCACTACGACCTCGACTACATTTTCTGCGACGGCCCGACCCGGGCGCTGTATCGCTGACGGGATCGGCCCTTCAGTCGAGCAGGCACTGGTAGATCGCCACGTCCCTCCAGACGCCGTCGACCCGGCCTGCCTCGCGCTGCACCCCTACGAGCGAGAATCCGAACTTCCGGTGCAGGGCGGCACTGGGTTCGTTGTCGGCCCAGATCTTGGCCACCACGTGGTGGAATCCCGCGGATCGACAATGGTCCATGAGGGCCGCCTGCACGCGGGATCCGAGGCCCCGTCCGGTCCAGGCCCGGTCCAGGTAGACCGACGTTTCGCACGTGAGGGCGTATCCCGGCCTCTCCGAGTACCGGCGCACGATGCCCCAGCCGCGAACCGTTCCGTCGACCTCCACCACCAGTAGCGTCTCCCCGGGGGTGAGCCGGTCCATCCACTCGACCACCCGGTCCGGTGCCGCCGGCTCGGTGTCCATGGTGCTGTCGCGCGCCAGGATGGATTCCGTGTAGATGGCGGCCACCGCCTCGGCGTCGCGGTTTTCAGCAGGGCGCACGACGGGGTGGGCACGCATGGCAACGTCAGCCCCCGATGCGCTCCAACACCGTCCGGACGGCCGCCCCGGCATCGAGTACCCGGCCGGTCGCCGCCTCATCGGGAGCCGTGCGGCCCGTGGAGCGCAGGATTTCGTAGAGTTCGGCCTCACCCAGGGACGGGTCCAGTGCCTTCAGGATACCGAGGACCCCGGCGACCATGGGAGTCGCCATGCTGGTCCCGCTCATCGTGACGTAATCGCCGCCGGCCCGTGCCGAGAGAATGTCGACGCCGGGTGCCGCCATGGGGCGGTCGAGTCGCCCGACGGTGTTGGAGAATGCCGCGCGGCGAAGGGAGCGGTCGACCGCAGACACGGCGATCACGCCATCGACGTTCGACGGCATGTGCAGGGCGCCGTCCTCACCCGAATTTCCGGCCGACGCCACGACCACGGCGCCGAGCGAGCGCGCGTACGCGACCGCGTCGCGGATCGTCTTGGGCGCTTCGGGAGACCGGTCGCCCAGTGACAGGGAGATCACGTCGGCCCGGTCTTCGGCCGCATCGATGACGGCCTGTGCGATCTGCTCGATCGTACCCTGTCCTCCGGCATTCAACGCAACGTATCCACGGATCTCCACGAACCGACCTTCCCAGTTCAGCGACGCGATGCCGACGCCGTTGTTGGTCACCGAGGCCGCGATGCCGGCGCAGTGCGATCCGTGCCCATGGGGATCGGTCGATCCCGGGCTCGCCGAAAACACGGCTTCGAGATCCTCGTGGCCGGCGTCGATTCCCGTATCGACGATGGCCACGATGGCCCGTCGGGAAGGCATCCGGTCCTGGAGCAGCCCGTGCGCCACGTGGGCCCCGATTGCTTCGAGGGCCCACTGGCGCGACACGAGGGGGTCGTTCTCCCGCACCTCCGTCAACACCTCGACCCCGGCGAGCCCGGCCGCCGGTTCGCCGAGGCTGACGGTGCGGTTGGCCTCCACGTGATCCACGTTCCCGATGTCGGCCCGCAGGGCAGAGACGAGCGATTCGCTCTCGCCGGCGGGAACGGAGACGATGAAGACCTGCGCCAGGTCGGCGTTCTCGTCCAGCGTGACGTTTTCGAACGCCGGGGCAGCCGTGGCACCGTGGGCGGCCAGCACCTCGGTCAGCTCGTCGATACGGTCGTCCGGGCCGAGTTCCACCAGGAAGACGGCCGCCGCGGCGTCGTCGGCCGTTCCGGCTTCGGAGGCAGGAGACACAAGACGACCCACCGCGAACGTGACGACCGAAATGAACAGGAAGAGCGAGCCCAGCGCGAAGAACGGACGCGCCGGCTCCCGACGCCGCCGCAGGTAGCCCGAAACCAGCAGGGATCCCGTACCCGTGACGAGAAGCCACTCGGCCACGAGCACCCAGGCGGGTTCGGACCGGGCGGCCTGCAGGAAGAGCGAGAGGCCGCCGAGCACCAAGGCCGCGAGGATTTCCCGCGGTTCCTTGGATGGGCTGGCGGCCTGGCGGGCCACGAGGCCGCACGCGGCGAGGACCAGGATGGCAGGGAGAAACATCGGGGGACGCCGCTCGGTTGGTGACCTCGGATCCTTCACGCTACGTCGCGTCCGTCGGCCGGTTTCAGCGGGCGAGGACAGCCGTCACCGCGCCAGCCCGGGAATGCGCATCACCGATCAGACCGTCGAGGAAGTCCGCTCCGTCGCGGACATCGTGGAGGTGGTCGGCGATTACGTCCGCCTGAAGAAACGGGGAACGAATTTCATCGGACTCTGCCCGTTCCACACCGAGAAGACGCCTTCGTTCAACGTCAACCCGGCGCTCGGAATCTTCAAGTGCTTCGGCTGCGGGGAAGGCGGTGACGTTTTCTCGTTTGTCTCCCGCGTCGAACAGCTCTCGTTCCCCGAGTCGGTCCGTCTTCTCGCCGAGCGGTACGGGGTGGAGATTCCCGATTCCGAGGAGTCCGGGCAGGCGTCGAGCGAGCAGGAGGCCATCCTGGAAGCGCTGCGATTCGCCGCGAGGTTTTTCCACGAGCGGCTCGTTTCGGAGCCGGACGGCGAAGCGGCTCGTCAGTACCTGAAGGGACGCGGAATTCCGCCGGCGTCGGCCCGTCGGTTCGGTCTCGGGTACGCTCCCGACCGGTGGGACGGGCTCGTGACGGCCGCCGAGGCGGCCCACGTGTCGCCGGAGGTGCTGGAGCGGGCCGGCCTGGTCCTGCGGCGCAGGGAAGGGGACGGGTGGTACGACCGGTATCGGCACCGGCTGATCTTCCCCATCCTGTCGCACGTGGGCAAGGTATTGGGATTCGGCGGGCGCATCCTCGTGAAGGACCCCTCGCAGCCCAAGTACGTGAACTCGCCCGAGACCGCCGTCTATCACAAGGGCCGCGTGCTGTACGGTCTCAACTGGGCCCGGCAGGCCATCCGGGGGAGGGAGGAAGCGGTCCTGGTGGAGGGGTACACCGACGTCATCGCGCTCCACCAGGCGGGTGTGGAGCACGTGGTGGCTTCGAGCGGAACCGCACTCACGCCCGACCAGGTCAAGCTTCTGGCGCGGTATGCGAAACGCGTGCTGCTGTTGTACGATGCCGACGACGCCGGCGTGCGGGCGACGCTTCGGGGGATCGATCTCTGCCTGGAAGGAGGCCTCGTGCCCTACGTGGTGGCTCTTCCCGACGGCGAGGACCCCGATTCCTTCGTGCGGAATTACGGAGGGGAGGCCTTCGACGAATACCTCGCTCGGCATCGTCGCGAATTCGTCTCGTACCTTCACGATCGCGCCCGCCTGGAAGGGCGCCTCGACGCCCCCGACAGCAGGGCCGAAGCGCAGCACGCCGTGGTGGCGACGCTGTCGCGCATTTCCGATCCGCTGCTCCTGGAGTCCTACCTCCAGCAGGCGGCGACCGTATTCGATGTCCCTGACGTCTATCTCCGCCGGGCTCTGCGCTCGGGACAGGGTGGCCGGCGACCCGAGCGCCGCGCTCCGGCGGGCCCGGACGATCCGGCGATCGGGCAGGGCGAACCCGCGGTTCGAGGCGGGACCGGGTTGACGCGCGCCGGCCTGGAGACCGCGCGGCCTGCCGGCACACCCGCCCGGCTTGCCGGCTATTCGGTGCTTCCCGAGGAGAAGACGCTGATCCGCCTCATGCTCGAGCACGGGATGGAGATGGTGGCGCACGTACTCTCAAGGACGGCTCTCGAGGAGTTTTCCGAGGGTCCGGCGCGCGAGGCGGCCGCCCGGCTCGTGGACCAGTACCAAGCCGGCCGGGTGGACCGCGGGCCGTTTCTCGACGGGACCTTCGGGCCCGAAATCCAGTCCTTCGCGGCGGAAGTCATGACCGACGTACACGAGCCTTCGCGCGGCTGGAGCCGCCTGAAGATCGACGTTCCGCGCCTCAACGAGGATCCGGTCGCGGCGGCCGACTCGGCAATGACCCTGTTGAAGCTCGATCGCCTCGACGAGATGATCGCCGATGCGCGTCGGGCCGTTTACGATGCGGAGAGGACCGGATCGGACATTCGGGCGTTGCAGGGACGGCTGCTCGAACTGGTCGAGTGGCGGCGACAGGTGGAAGAAAGGAAGTTCCTGGTATGAGCGTGCCCGAAGAACCCGTCGCCGGAACGGTTACGGCCGAGGCGACCGAAGCCGGCCACACCGACGGAATCCGCAGGGGAGGGACACGCGTCGTCGTCCCGAAGGCCGTCGCTCCGTCGCCGGTACCGAAGCGGGCCCAGCTCGCGGATCCACGGCTCTATTTCAACAGGGAACTGAGCTGGCTCGATTTCAACTGGCGGGTGCTCTACCAGGCCATCGACGAGCGGAACCCGCTGCTCGAGCGCGTCCGGTTCCTCGCGATCACGGCGAGCAACCTCGACGAGTTCTTCCGCAAGCGGTTGGGCGGCCTCAAACGGCAGGCAGCGGCCGGCGTCCAGCGGCTGAGTCCGGACGGGCGCACGCCGGAGCAGCAGATCGGGCTCTCGCAGAACGCCGCGCAGCCGATGTATCGCCGGATCGGCGAGGCCTGGGTGCGTACGCTGAAGCCGGCCCTGGCGTCCGAGGGTATCCGGATTCTCGACTACGCCGAACTCGATGCGCAGCAGAGGGCGTATCTGCACGAGGTTTTCCTCTCGCACATCTTTCCGATCCTGACGCCGCTCGCGGTCGACCCGGGACATCCCTTCCCGTTCATCTCCAACCTGAGCCTTTCGCTGGCGGTCACACTGCGCCACCGAAAACGGGGAACGGAGCATTTCGCCCGGTTGAAGGTGCCGACGTCCCGCGGTCGCTGGATCCGGCTGCAGGGGGCGCATGACTTCGTGCCGGTCGAGCAGGTCATCGCGAACAACATCGACGAGCTGTTCCGCGGGATGGACGTCACCGGCGTCTACCCGTTCCGCATCACGCGGAACGCCGACGTGCGCCGCGACGAGGAGGAGGCAGACGACCTGATCGAGATGATCGCCGACGAGTTGCGGGAGCGGAGGTTCGCGCCGATCGTCCGCCTCGAAGTGGACCGACGCACTCCTCCGGACGTGCGTTCGCTCCTCATGCGGGAACTGGGCCTGAAGGAGGTGGATGTCTACGAGTGCCTCGGCGAGATCGACCTCACCGATCTGCACGCGATCGCCGCCCTGGACGTTCCGCACCTCCAGTTCCCCGCCTGGGAGCCGGTCGTGCCGGATCGACTGCTGCACCGCGGCGAATCCAAGGACCGTGCCGATGTTTTCACCGTGATCCGGGGTGGCGACCTGCTGGTCCACCATCCCTACGAGTCGTTCGCGGCCTCCACGCAGCGGTTTCTCGAGGAGGCTGCCTCCGACGACCGCGTGATCGCCATCAAGCAGACGCTGTACCGGACGAGCGACGAGTCGCCGATCGTGAACGCCCTGATCCACGCGGCGGAACGGGGCAAGCAGGTCGCGGTGCTCGTGGAAGTCAAGGCCCGGTTCGACGAGAAGAACAACATCGAGTTCGGCGCGATGCTCGAGAAGGCCGGGGTACACGTCACCTATGGCCTGATCGGACTCAAGACGCACTCCAAGACGACCCTGGTCATCCGCGAAGAAGACGATGGGCTGCGCGCGTACTGCCATATCGGAACGGGCAACTACAACCCGAAGACGGCACGGCTGTACACCGATTTCGGGCTGCTTACCTGCGCGCGGGACGTGGGGTTCGATGTCATCAATCTCTTCCACTATCTGACGGGGTACGCTCCCGAGCAGCACTACCGGCGGCTCCTGATCGCGCCGCGCGACCTGCGCCGCGCCTTCATCGAGCTGGTTCGCCGCGAGGTCGAGACCCAACGGGAGAAGGGAAACGGGCGCATCATCGCCAAGATGAACGCCCTGGACGACGTGGAGATGATCCAGGAGCTTTACCGGGCCTCCGAAGCCGGCGTGCAGATCGACCTGATCGTTCGCGGCCACTCCCGCCTGAGGCCCGGCCTGGTGCGCTTCAGCGAGAACATCCGCGTGATCTCGATCATCTCGCGGTTTCTCGAGCACTCGAGGGTCTACTGTTTCGGCAACGACGACCGACCGCGGGTCTTCATCGGCTCCGGCGACTGGCAGCGGAGAAATCTCGACGACCGCGTGGAAGCGATCGTGGAGATCGACGATCCGGCACTTCGGGGTCGACTCCTCCGCTCGCTGGAACTGGCACTTTCAGACCGGCGATCGGCCTGGGAACTCCTGCCCGACGGTACCTACGCCCTGCGCTTCCCTGGAGAGGGGGAGTCGGCCGACGGGTTCCAGGACATGCTGATGCACCGCGCGCGTGCCCGCCGCGGGTCGGGCTGGGACATTCCCTGAACCGGTTACCAGTATTTCTCGAGTTCCGTCGGGGTCGGCGACCCGGAAGGGCGCTCGATCCAGTACGATTCGACCGTGGGATCCGGCCGGCGGTTCATGGGGTCGTGCCCCATCAGGCGCCGGACGACTCCGATCGGGGTGACGACCACGAAATAGACGCCCGTGAGCAGGATGCGTGTCATCACGTAGCCCATGGCGAGGGCAACGGCCATCCAGATCCGGTAGGTGCCCGCGAGCCGGCGGGGAACGGCGAGGCCTGCCGCCGCCAGGACGGCGCCGAACGCGGCCAGGACCGCAGGGCCCGTCGCCCGGGCGAACATCCCGGCGGCCGCGGCCCAACGGGGAGGCTCCATTCCTCGGGCGGCGATCCACGCCCAGGCGACGGCGGCGAGTACCAGCACACCGCCCACGGTCCTGCCGAAGTTGCGCAGCGCACGCTCGCCGGTATCGACGGCACGCAGTTCTTCTCGCAGGGCGTTCAGGAGACTCATGCGGTTGGACGAGGGGGCCGGGTCTTGGAACGCCCCATTCGGGATGGGGTGCCGCGTTTTCCGTGAAGGCGGAACCGCAGTCCATCGGCCGCGATTTTTCCGGCAGCCGATACGCTCAGACCATGGTGGACCCCCGTACATCGATCGCCGTGGGCGCATGCATCGCCCTGGCCCTGCTTGCCGCCGCGGGCGGGTGCGCCACGCCGGCCCCGCCTTCCACCGGCGCCGAGGTGTTTGCACGCTACTGCGCCACGTGCCACCAGTCCGACGCGTCCGGCGTCCCGGGCGCCTATCCGCCGCTTCGGGAGAACGAGTGGGTCCAGGGCGACCCCGGACGACTGATCCGGCTGCTGCTGTACGGCATGCAGGGGCCCGTGACGGTCAAGGGCCAGCAGTACAACAACGCCATGCCTCCGCACGCCTTCCTGACCGACGACCAGATCGCCGACGTGCTGACCCACGTGCGCACCCGGTACGGCAACCGGGCCGACACGGTCGACGCGGCGTGGGTGGCGCGTGTCCGCGAATTCGAACGCAGGGAGGGGCCCTGGCATCCGACCGAGCTGGAATCGGCGGTCGGAATCCCCTGACCGGGGCTCAGTCGGCGAACTCGGCGAGCACCGGATCGGTGTGGGCTCCGAGCATCGGAGCGGGCCCCGGATCGGGCGCCTCGGCCGCGAAGACCGCCTGGCGGATGCCCGGTACCCCCGGTCCGCGGAGGATGAGGCGGGCCGACTGCACATCGTCGAGCGCTTCGGCGACGGAACGGACCCGTCCGGCAGGGACGCGGGCGTCGTCGAGAGCTCGCCCCAACGCCCCGGCATCGATCCCGGCGATGCGTTCCCGCAGCAGCCCGCCGAGAACGGCGCGGTGGCGTACGCGCGCCGCATTGGTCCGGAAGCGTTCGTCCTCCGCCCATTCCGCGCGATCCAGCAGCCGGCACAGCGTCGCGAACTGGGCATCGGTTCCGACCGCGAGCAGGAGGGAGCGACCGTCACGACCGGTCACCAGGAGCCCGTACGGCACGATGTTCGGATGTTCCGACCCCATTCGGCCGGGGTCGTGGCCGGCCGCAAGCCAGTTCGTTCCCTGGTTGGCCAGGGACGAGATCGCGGCGTCGTGCAGCGAAACCTGCACTTCGCCCCCTTCCCCGGTGAGCGAACGCCGCCAGAGGGCCAGGAGGATCGCCTGCTTGAGCTGGTGTGCGGCCAGCAGGTCCACCAACGCGACCGGCATCTTGGTGGGAGGCCCGTCCGGCTGCCCGTTCATGTACAGGAAGCCGGTTTCGGCCTGCACCACCGCATCGTAACCGGCGCGGTCGGTCCGCGGACCGTAGCCTGATATCGAGGCGACCACCACGCGCGGGTTGAGCGAGCGCAGCGTCGCCGCATCGGTGCCCAACCGTTCGGCCTGCCCCGGCAGGTAGCTGGTCAGGACCACGTCGGCCCGACGCAGGATGCGGTGCGCGGCGGCGCGGTCCGGCGCCGAGGCCAGGTCGAGCGCCACCGACTCCTTGCCCCGGTTGCAGGAGGCGAAGTAGGCCGATGGTCGATCCTTCGCTTCCCCGTCAAGCCGCCAGCTTCGTGTCACGTCGCCCCCGGTGCGCGGGTTCTCGATCTTGAGCACCCGCGCACCGAGTTCGGCGAGGAACTGGCCCACGGCCGGCCCTGCCAGTACGGATGCCAGCTCGACCACGAGGATCGGCTCGGGCAGGGCCAGGGGACCCCGTTCGTCGGGCCGCGGTGCCGTCACGGGTTCAGTGCCCGGGCACGCCCGGCTCGGTCATGTCCCGCACGTTGAGCACGTGGTCGAGCTCCTCGTCCGAAAGCAGCCCCATCTCCCGGGCGACGTCGCGGACCGAACGGCGCTCGGCGGCCGACTTCTTGGCCACCACGGCCGCCTTGTCGTATCCGATGGCCGCGTTGAGCGCGGTCGCGATCGAGGGGTTGAGCTCGAGCAGTTCGCGGCAGCGGTCGCGGTCGGCCGTGATGCCGTCCAGGCAGTTCGTGCGGAAGGCGTCCAGCGCACCCGAGAGGATCGCGATCGACTCCTGCATCGCGTGAATCATGACCGGCATCATCACGTTCAGCTCGAAATTGCCGTGCTGGCCTCCGATCGTGATCGTGGTGTGATTGCCCATGACGCGTGCGCAGACCATCATCATGGCCTCGCTCATGACCGGGTTCACCTTGCCCGGCATGATGGACGAGCCGGGCTGGATCGCCGGAAGCCGGATCTCGGCCAGCCCCGAGGTGGGGCCGCTCGAGAGGTGGCGGATGTCGTTGACGATCTTCAGCAGCGCCACGGCGATGGAATTGAGCGCCCCCGCGACCAGCACGAAGCCGTCCTTGGCGGCCTGGGCCTCGAAGTGGTTGGCGGCCTCGCGGAACGGCAGTCCGGTCTTGCGCGAGATGTAGCCGATCGCCTTCTCCGGGAAGGGGAGGGGGCAGTTGATACCCGTTCCGGTCGCGGTTCCGCCCAGCGCCAGCTCCTCGAGCTCGGCGGCGCAGGCCTTCAGCCGGCGGATGCCGCCGCGTACCTGGGCCGCGTAACCCGAGAATTCCTGGCCCAGGCGGACCGGGGTGGCGTCCATCAGGTGCGTGCGGCCCGACTTGAGCACGTCGTCGAACTCGACCGCCTTGGCCTCGAGCGACGCGGCGAACCGGTCGAGAGCGGGCAGCAGCTCGTCGTGGATCGCGACCGCCGCCGCCACGTGCATGGCCGTCGGGATCACGTCGTTCGACGACTGCGACATGTTCACGTGGTCGTTCGGATGCACGAGCTTCGAGCCGAACGCCCCGCCCATCGCCACGGTCGCCAGGTTTCCGATGACCTCGTTGGCGTTCATGTTGGTCGAGGTGCCGCTGCCCGTCTGGTAGATGTCCAGCACGAACTGGTCGTCGAGCTCCCCGTCGATGACGCGCTGGGCGACGGCGCGAATCGCGTCGGCCTGCGCCGACGGCAGCAGCCCCATTTCCTCGTTGGCCTCGGCGCAGGCGTACTTGACGATGCCGAGCGCCTCGACGAATCGACGGGGGAAGCGCAGGCCCGAGATCGGAAAGTTCTCGGCGGCTCGCTGGGTCTGGGCGCCGTACGCGGCGTCGGCGGGGACCCGCATCTCACCGAGCGAGTCCTTTTCTATGCGGAAGTCGGCCATGGCAGTTCCTCGGATGGACATGGAGTCGGCCGCGGGGGGAGACGCAACCCGTGGTTGCGGGAAATTACGCGGGGTCCCTGGAGTGCCTCGTGGATTGTCGCTGAATACCGGGAGAGCGCCCGGCGATCGTGGTCGCGCGTGGACCGTGACGTAGTTTTGCGCCGCGCCGGATCCATTCCTCGCGCCAACCGAATCCACTGCTTGCGTCGATGCGCGTCGTCACATCCATCGTCGAGATGCAGGCCGAATCCGATCGGATCCGGGCCGACGGAAGACGCCTGGCGCTCGTTCCGACCATGGGTTCGCTGCACGAGGGGCACCTGGAACTCGTGCGGTCGGCGCGGCGGCTGGCCGATCACGTGACGGTGACCATCTTCGTGAACCCGACCCAGTTCGGCCCCGGGGAGGACTTCGAGCGGTATCCGCGGGACCTGGGGGCTGATCTCGCCCTGCTGTCGGGGGATGCCGCGGCCGACCTCGTGTTCGCGCCCACCGTGTCCGAGATGTATCCCGAGCCGCCCCTCACGTGGGTGGACGTGGAGCGCCTGCCGGATCGTCTGTGCGGCGCACGCCGCCCGGGGCATTTTCGCGGAGTCGCCACCGTGGTGGCCAAGCTGCTGTCGGCCTGCCGCCCGCACGTTGCGGTGTTTGGCCTCAAGGACGCCCAGCAGTTCTTCGTACTGCGCCGGATGGCGCGGGATCTGAACCTCGGCGTCGAACTGGTGGGCGTCGACACGGTACGCGAACCGGACGGATTGGCCCTCTCGTCCCGTAACCGTTATCTCGCCCCGGAAGAACGCACCCAGGCGGTAGTGCTGTCGAAGGCCGTTTTCGAGGCCAGGGACCGAATCCTCGCGGGCGAGACCGACGTCGCCGGGCTGGAGCGGGGAATGCGCGATCGCATCGTCTCGGCGTCCCTCGCCAGGATCGACTACGCCGAGATCGTCGAGGCCGAGACCCTGCAGCCGGTCACGACCGTCGAACCCGGAACGACCGTGCTGGCCGCCGTGGCGGCGTGGTTCGGCACCGCGCGCCTGATCGACAACCGCATCGTTCGCGCCCCGGGCTGACCCTGCGCCCCGGGCGGGAAACAATCGGCCCCCGCACGTATTGGACGAGTCCAGCCCCAGCGATTCCGCGCCCATGACGCTCACCATGTTCCGCGCCAAGCTGCACCGCGTCCGCGTGACGCAGGCGGAACTCTATTACGAAGGCTCCATCACGGTGGACCAGGAGCTGCTCGACCTGTCGGGCATCCTTCCGTACGAGAAGGTGGCCGTCGTCAACGTGAACAACGGAAGCCGGCTCGAGACCTATACGATCCCCGCGCCCCCGGGCAGTCGTACGATCTGCATGAACGGCCCTGCGGCGCGTCTCGCCGCGAAGGGCGACGAGGTGATCATCATTTCGTACGCCGACATGACGCCCGAGGAAGCCCGCCGGCACACGGCCCGGGTCGTGCTGGTCGACGGGGAGAACAATCCGGTCGACGTGCGCGAACTCTCGGTGGCCGAGGTGCTTGCCGGGACCATCCCCGCATGACACGCATCGTGGCCTTCCTGGCGTCGGCCTGGCTCCTGGCGGCGCCGGTCGGAGCCCAGGAGGCGCGGTACCCGGTGACGATCGACGGCGCGGCGGGCGCCATCGATACAGGCGGCACGTTGGTGATTCCGCCCCGCTTCGACGCGCTCGGGCCGTTTTCCGAAGGGCGGGCTCCGGCCCGGGAAGGCGACCGCTGGGGGTACGTGGACACGTCGGGTTCCTGGATCGTCGAACCGCGGTACCTGGCGGCAGAGCCGTACTCCGACGGGGTCGCTCGGGCCAGGGACGAGATGGGGTGGTTTCTCGTGGGTGCGGCCGGCGAGCCGCTCGGCGAGGCCCGGTACGCCGAGATCCAACCGATGCGGGAGGGGCGCGCCCCGTTCCGGATCCTCGGACGCGAACGGTGGGGACTCCTCGACGCGTCCGGAAACGAAATCGTGGCTCCCGTTTTCGACGGGGCTTTGGCCTTTGCCGAGGGGGTCTTTCCGGCGCAGCGATACCGGAAATTCCTTTTTTTCCGCACCGAGCGCCGCTGGGGTTATGTCGACGGGTCCGGGGCCTGGGTGGTTCCGCCGCAGTACGTATCGGCCCGCCCGTTTTCGGACGGGCTGGCGCTCGTGTCGGACGGGTCGTCGGGGTTCTTCATTCGTCGCGACGGTTCCGAGGCGTTCAGGGCGCCGTCGGCGGTGGTCTTCCCGTTCCGGGAGGGCCGTGCCCGCTTTCGCCGCGACGGCGCATGGGGCTACATCGATACGGACGGGCGGGAAGTCGTGACCGCGCGGTTCGAGGCTGCCGGTGATTTCTCCTCGGGGCTCGCTCCCGTTCGGGAAGCGGGGCGGTGGGGTTACGTGGACCGGGAGGGTTCGCTCGTGATACCGGCCCGCTTCGAACGCGTCGAGTCATTCGACGGCCCGTTGGCTCGGGTGCTGGAGGCGGGTTCGGAGCGCTGGATCGACCGGACCGGTCGGATCGTCCGGGGCGGCTGAGCCCGCTAGGCGTCGCCAGCGTGGTAGCGCTCGTAGGCCTTGATGATGTCCTTGACGAGGCGGTGGCGGATGACGTCCCCTTCGTCGAAGTACACGAAATCGATTCCGTCCACTTCCTCGAGGATGTCGCGCGCCTGTACGAGCCCGCTCATTTCGCGGCTCGGGAGGTCGGTCTGGGTCAGGTCGCCCGTGATGATGGCGCGGGAGGCGGCCCCGAGGCGGGTGAGAAACATCTTCATCTGCAGCGCGGTCGCGTTCTGCGCCTCGTCGAGGATCACGAAAGCCGAGTTCAGCGTGCGGCCGCGCATGTAGGCCAGCGGCACGATCTCGACCACGTTCTGCTCCATGAAACTGTTGAGCTTCTCGCGCGACAGCATGTCCTCGAGCGCGTCGTAGAGCGGGCGCAGGTACGGGTCGATCTTCTCGCGGAAGTCCCCCGGCAGGAATCCGAGCCGCTCGCCGGCCTCCACCGCGGGGCGACACAGCACGATGCGCTTGACCTGCTTGGACTTGAGCGCGGCCACCGCGATCGCGACCGCCGTGTACGTCTTCCCCGTTCCGGCCGGACCGATCGCGAATACGATGTCGTGTGTACGCGCCGATTCCACGAGGCGGATCTGGTTGGGCGTCTTGGCCCGGACGGATCCTCCGGAAGGCGTGAAGACGACCGTGTGGTGCGTATCGGCCACGGTCGGTGGGGCACCGTCGCCCGATCCGAAAAGTGCGAGCACCGTGTCGATGTCGTTCTCGGTGAGGTGCCCGTTCCGGTTGACGAGCAGGATCAGCTCGTCGAGGATGCGCTCGACCGCCTCGATGGAAGCCTGCTCTCCACGCAGCAGCACCTGGTCTCCGCGCGCGGTGATCAACGTATTCGGGAACGCCTGCTCGATCCTGCGCAGGTACACGTCGTTGAAGCCGAAGAGGAGAAGGGGCTCGGCCTTCTCGATGAGGATGCGCTTTTCGGTCAACGTGGCTGGACTCGGATGTAGTTTCGGCTCGAAAGGACCCGATTCGGAGGATCTGGATGCGGAGACTGGTGGTGGAATTTACGAAAATGGAGGGAGCCGGGAACGACTTCATCGTCGTCGACAACCGGTTCTACCACTTCACGCCCGCCGAATTGCGGGACTTGGCCCTGCGGTATGCGCCAAGGCGCACCGGGATCGGCGCCGACGGGCTCCTCGCGCTGGAGACGCCCGATCGCCCCGGTGCCGATTTCCGCATGCGGTACCTCAATGCCGACGGTTCCGTCGGCACGATGTGCGGAAACGGCGCCCGCTGCCTGGCTCGCTACGCCCGGTCGGTGGGCATGGAGAGCGAACCCCTGGTTTTCGACACGGACGCGGGTCGGTACGAGGCCGGCGTTCCGACCGATGACGATGCGGACGTCCGGCTCACCCTCCCTCCGCACCGCGATTTCGGGCGACGGGAGGTGCTTCCGGTGGACGGAGTGGGAGAGGAGGCATGCTTCGTCTGGACGGGTACCGAGCACCTCGTGGTTTTCGTGGAGACGGTCGACGCGGCCCCCGTGTCTACCGCGGGGCCGGCACTCCGCCGGGACGCGGCCCTGGGTCCCGCAGGGGCCAACGTGAACTTCGTCGAGGTGACCGGTCGTCAGCGGCTTCGGGTGCGCACCTTCGAGAAGGGTGTCGAGGCCGAAACGTTGGCCTGCGGCACCGGGGCAACCGCATCGGCCGTCGTTGCCCGCCTGGCCGGTCGGGTCGACGCCGGACCCGTGCAGGTCGAGATGCCGGGAGGTCGCCTGACGGTGGAGATCGTGGGAGATCCCGAGTGCCCGGAACGGATGGTGCTGTCCGGTCCTGCCCGGAGCGTCTTCCGGGGCACGTTCGAGTGGTAGGCGGCTGCGGTTCGGCTCCCCCGCTCGCCGGCGCTTCACCCGCGAACCGGTCGAGCCGACCGGCGCCAAACGAGAAGGCCCGGCCTCCGCGTGGCGGGGGCCGGGCCTTCGTACGGAACCGGGAGCCGATTACTGGATCAGGACCTTGCGCCGGTTGTCCACGATATCGGCCTTTTCGCGGAGGTCGGCGATCCACCGGGCGCGGAGCTGGTTCTGGCGCTGGCTCAGCAGCTGGTCGCGCAGCGCGGCCTTGCCGGCATCGTCGAGCGGGTACGGGTCGTACGACTGCGTCGTGCGGATCACGTACACGGCGGTCGAGCCCTCGATCACGCCCGACGTTTCATCGGCCTTCAGCCCGAGCGCCGACCCGACGAACTTCGGATCGCGACCGAGACCGGGCACGATAAGGTTCGAGTAGGACAGACCCTGCGCCGAGGATTCGGTCGCGCCCACCGCGGCGGCCAATCCGTCGAACCCACCCTTCTCGAGCGCCGAGCGAAGCCGCTCGGTCAGCAGCGCGGCCTTCTTCTCGTTTCGGACGCGGGGTTCGATCTGCGCGCGTACCTCGTCGAGCGGGCGGAAGCCGGCGGGCGTGACCGAGGTCACCACGCCGACAATGAAGAACTCGTTCAGTTCTATGACCGGGCTGACCGCCCCGACTTCGGCGTCGAGCAGGAAGTTGGTCAGCTGCGTGCTGTTGCCGATGACGGGTATGAACGGCTGTTCGTCCTCGATCTCGACGTTCACGGTCTGCAGGCCGAGACGCTGGGCCTCGGAGGTGAAGTCCCCGTTGTCCTCGGCAAAGTACTGAAGATCGTCGAGCTGCTCCTGGATGGCGTTCAGCGTACCGACGCTGGCGCGCAGCGGAAGCGAATAGTCGGCGATGTTGACCTCGCGGGTCGCGCGCTCGGTGACCTCGATGAGGTGGTAGCCGAACTGGGTCTCGACCGGCCCTACCACCCGGCCGACCTGGGCGGCGAACGCCGCGTCCTCGAACGGTTTCACCATGCGGCCCGGGCCGAACCATCCGAGGTCGCCCCCGCTCGCGGCCGATCCGTCGGTCGAATACGTGCGAGCCATCTCGGCGAAATCCTCGCCGGCGCGGATGCGGGCGAGTACGTCGTTCGCCTGGGTTCGGGCGGCCTGGCGGGCCACGTCGTCCCCTTCGGTCGCGCGGAACAGGATGTGGCGGGCGCGCACGGCCGTCTCTTCGGGCGTGCGGAGGCCGCGGATCTTGACGAGGTGGGCCTTGCCGCCGGCGATGATCGGGCCCACGACCGCGCCCTCCACGGGATTCGCGAAGACGGCGTCGGCGAGGGACTGGTCGAGTTCGTCCGGGCGAAGCCAAGTGTCGGCGAAGGGCGTATCCGAGCCGTTGCGGGCGAGGAACACCGAGTCGTCGTCGGCTTCGGCGAAGGCCGCGCGCAGTTCGGCGAGATCGTTCAGCACCGCGGCCGAGTCTTCGGCGGTCGGCTTCTTGTCCCGGGAGACGTAGAGGAAATTGACCGAGCGCTTGCGCTCGAATTCGTCCTTGTGTTCCGAATAGAAGCCGGAAAGGTCGCTGTCGGTGACGGCTACGGAGTCGTTGGGCACGTCGGTGAACCGGAGCGCGACGAAGCGCACGTCGACCGAGCGGTTGCGCCGATCGTGCTCCTCGGCCACGTCGGCGTCCGATACGCGGGCACCCGCCACGACGAGATTGTCCAGCTTCTCGCGCAGGCGCTCGGTGCGCAGGTACTGCTCGATCTGGATCCAGTCGGCGCTCGCGGCCGGGTTGTCGATGAAGCTCTGCAGGAGGCTCCGATCGACTCCGCCCTGGCCGTCGCCGAAATACAGCGAGATGATCGGGTGCGGGTTCGCGCCCTGGACCATGTCGACGAGCTCGACGTCCGACACGGCCAGGCCGAGCCGCTGCTGTTCCTGCTGGCGCAGCTTCAGCTCGACGAGCTGGTTGAAAACGCGGTCCCGGGCCTGGTCCAGCGCCTGGGGCGGCATGGATTCGCCGGTCTGCTGCTGGTAATTCTGGACCTGGTTGTCGAGCGCCTGGTTGTATTCGTCGAACGTGATCGGCTCACCGTTGACGGTGCCGATGTTGTTCGACAGCACGCCGACCGCGTCGAGACCGCCCGAATCCTGGAGGACCCAGATGATGCCGAAGGCGAAGACGAGAATCCAGAGAATCACTGCGGTGCTTTCCCGCAGCCTGTTCATGATGCCCATGAACCGACCTCAACCGAAACGTGACGTGAGGAAGGACGACCCCGTGTCGCCCGATCCGGCGGGATTCCGCCATGGATGTCCCGCAAAGTCTTGTAATATACGGTGAGGTCGCCCCTTTAGTATGGGGTCGAGCGGTGGAGATCGCGTGATACGCGTCCTCAGGCCGCCCGGTGGTGTACGCGCGCCAGGTGGGCACGAAGCTGCTGCAGGACCTTGCCCAGGATCTGGGAGATGCGGGCTTCCGTCCGGTCCATGAGCGTCGCGATCTCCCGCAGGGTGAGGTTTTCGAAATAGTACAGCGCGATGATCGTCTGCTCCCGCTCCGGAAGGTCGTTGATCAGCGTGACGATGTATTCCTTCAGCGATGCCCGGTCGATCATCTCGAACGCCTCGTACGTGTCCTCGTTCGGGATGGACTCGAGCACGGTCTGTCCGTCCTCGTGGTCGATCGGCGCGTGAAGGGACAGCGCGAAGCGGCTCTGTGCGTCACGGAGAAGGGTGTGATACTCGACGAGGCTGATGCCGAGGAACTCGGCCACGTCCCGGTCGGCGGGTTCGCCGCCGAGCTTCTGGCGAAGGGTGTCCATCGCCTGGTGCGCTTCGGCGAGCCGCCTGCGTCGTTCGCGAGGCAGGGCATCGATCGAGCGCAGGTAGTCGACCAGCGCGCCGCGGATGCGCCCGTAGGCGTACGAAACGAACGGCGTACCGCGGTCCGGGTCGTATCCGTCCAGGGCCTGGAGCAGGCCGAGCAGACCCACGTTCTCGAGGTCCTCGCGGGCCGCCAGCGGATGGTCGGGGATCGATAGCCTACCCACGATGCTTCGCACGAGGGGGATGGCGGCCACGACGACGGCCTCGCGGTTGGCCGGGGTGGGCTGTTCGGTATAGCGGGCGGCGAACAGCTGGAGATCCTGCGACATGGTGGCTGCGGACGAGGGGTGAGAGGAGGGGGGGATCATGCGGCGAGGGCGCCGGCGCGATCCTTCGGCGTCGTCTCGGATTCGGCAGACGGCGCGTCGGCCGGCTCGAAGAATTCCAGCAGACGCTGCACCGCGAGATCTCCGACGACGAGGATGCCGTAACTGCAGCACGCGGCCACGACGGCGGCTCCGACGGCGGCGCCCGCGGGCGTGCCGGAGAAGAAGCGGTCGGCGAACGTGAGGGCGGCGAGAAGTCCGCTGAACTGCAGGAAGAGGATGCGCACGGTTGGGACCGGTTGCGTTCGTTTCCCATGCCGTGCGCAATGGGCGTGCCATCCGCCCAATCGGCGTTTGCCGCGTTCTGGACGGCATCGTCCCCGGGTCCGGCGGAAAAAGCTGCCCGCCCGGCACGCAATGCGTTCCGCGGACCCGGGTCGGAATTCGGGCCGAACCGCGCCGGGGTCGGATCAGGGGCGCCCCCCGGTTCGGTCGCGCGGGGCGGCACGGGATTTGGTGCAGTGCGGCATGACCACCGAACCAGTCCCGATGCCTACGTCCTCACGCATCCGACGCATTGCGAACCGGCCGCCGCGGACCTCGTCCCTGCCGGCGCCGCCCATGCCCGAGGCGGCCCACCTGGCCGACGTGCTTTCGCACCGGCTGCGGGGGCTGGTTTCCGGCATCGTCGGGTTCACGGATCTCCTGCTCGAACAGCTTCCGACGAACGGACAACGCGATCTGGCCATGCGGATCATGGAGAGCGCGCAGCGCATCGAGCACGTGGTCGCCGATCTGAAGCACTTCACGAGAGAAGTGACCCCGGAGCCCGAGGAAATCCCGGTCTCGGTGCTGCTCTCGGAGGTGGTTCGACGTCTCCCGGACGAGATCGCCGAGCGGCTTCGCCTCGATACCGACTCGGCCCGGCGGCACGCCGTGATGGCCGACCGTTACCTTGCCCGCGACATCGTGCTGCACCTCGTCCGGAATGCCGCCGAGGCCAGCCGGCCGCCCGCACCCATCGGAATCTCGGTGACCTACGACGCCCGGACCGTCTGCATCGACGTCATGAACGACGGCTCGGTGAGCGAAGAAGCGAGGCTGCACCTGTTCGAGCCGTTCTTCACGTCCAAGGCCCGCAACCTGGGCGTCGGCCTGCCGATGTCGCGCCGGATGGCCCGTCTGCAGGGCGGTGAGGTGAGGCACGTGGAGGAGGCTCCGGCGGGAACCACCGTATTTCGCCTCGAGATCCCTGCGGCCGCTGCCGCCTGACGAGTCCGGAGCGCGCCGCGGACCGGTACGCCCGTAGTCGCCTGCGCCCCGCGTGGGGTATATTCGGAAAATTTTCCGAGCCCCGGCGCACCGATGAGTCGGCAACCCAACATCCTGTTCGTGGACGACGAACAGCTTCTGCACAGCCTGTTCGAGCGCCTCTTCGCCCGGCACGGCATGCAGGTCACGAGCTGCTCCAACGCCGCCCGCGCGCTGGAGATGATGGAGAAGACGGTGTTCGATCTGGTCGTCACCGACTTCATGATGCCCGACATGGACGGATTCGCGCTGCTCGGACAGATCCGGGAGCGCTTCCCGCGCACGAAGGTGATCATGATCACGGCGCACGCCAACGTGCAGCACGCGGTCCGCATGATGCAGCACGGGGCGATCGACTACATCCCGAAGCCGTTCTCGACCGCCGAACTCGTCGAGCGCGTACAGGCGTCGCTGGCGCGTGAGGCCCCCGACGACGTCCGATCCGGAGAGACGGCGGCCGAGCCGGTGCCTTCGAAGAAAGCGCAGGCCGGCGGAGCCAGGAAGGGGTCCGTCCAGTACGTGGGCGAGGCACCGTCGATCTCGCGCCTGATGAGCGTGCTTCCGCGCGTGGCCGAAAACCGGGCCCCGGTGTTCATCCAGGGCGAATCCGGGACCGGCAAGGAGATCCTTGCCCGGTTGATCCACCAGATGAGCAGCCGGTCGTCCGGTCCGTACCTGACGCTGAATTGCGCGAACCTGCCGCGCGAACTCGTCGAGAGCCACCTTTTCGGGCACAAGAAGGGCTCGTTCACCGGGGCCATCGACGACATGGTCGGGGCGTTCGAGCGGGCCGACGGCGGCACGCTGCTGCTCGACGAGATCACCGAAATCGACCTGTCGGTGCAGGCGAAGCTGCTGCGCGTGCTGCAGGAGTCGGAATTCCAGCGAATCGGATCGACCGATGTCCAGAAGGTCGATGTGCGGGTGATCGCCACCAGCAACCGCAACCTGGGCGAAGCGATCTCGCACGGCGTTTTCCGGGAGGACCTCTACCACCGGCTCGCGGTGTTTCCGCTCACGGTGCCTCCGCTGCGGGAGCGATCGAGCGACGTTCCCCTGCTCGCCGAACACTTCGTGCGCAAGTACTGCGCACTCTACGACCTGTCGCCCAAGGCCCTGTCGAAGCCTCTCGTCGATCGATTCCTGCGCTACGCCTGGCCCGGGAACGTCCGTGAGCTCGAGAACATGGTGCAGCGCGGGGTCCTTCTGTCGGCCGAGCGGTCGACGATCGAGGAAAACGACGTCTACGACGCGTTCTTCACCGACGCCGACGCGTCGCGGAAGGCCGACGGCGCGGCGTCGGCGCAGACCATCGACGACATGGAACGGCACATGATCCTGCAGGCGCTCCGGGAAGCGGGCAACAACCAGCAGGTCGCGGCCGACAAGCTCGGCATCTCGGCGCGCACCATCCGCAACAAGCTGAAAAAGTATCGCGACGACGGCCTCATCGAGTGAGCCGGGTGCCGGGAAGGATTTGCCGCGGCCTCGGAAGGGCGTTCTCTCCGGCAGGGACGCGGCGGCTTGGATGCCTGGCGGGGACCCTGCGATAGGCCCGAAATGAGCCCGTTTTCGGGTCCGGCGCCCCGGGCGGTCGGGATTGGCACGGGATCGGCATGGCAGACGGGAGAACACGACCCTCATGCAGCCATGGCACAGAGCGCACGAAACCACGGGATCGCCGACACGGGACACAGCCGTTCCGGGGAAGGCGCGTGGCTTCACGATCTGACCCCGACGCTGTCCGACGGAGCGCTGTTCGACGCCGACGGCATCGTGCGCCCGCTGGCGACCCTGCCGGTGGTGCCGAGACCCCGGCGCGCGTACGCGCCGCTGCGACTCGTAGGGAAGCCCGCTCCGCGGCTGCGACGCTCGTGACGCTCCGGCCGCCCCGGCACATCGGCCGGCGGGTCGGCACGAAACGACGAAGCCTCCCGAAGGAGGCTTCGTACCCCGGCGGTCCGCCAACCGGCCGGGTACCCACGGGAACTGCAGCCAGAACCGTTCGCGGTGGGCAGATATCCATCGGAGCCAGCCCTTCGGACATCTGCCCTGTCGTTGTATCGGACGGACGGGATCGATCTTAAGCCGCCGTCGGCGGCAGCGGCCAGGCGAGCAGCGTGTCCACGACCCCGGTGATGTCGGTCGTCAGGCTCTCGAGGTCGTCTCTAAGGCGCGCGCCGTCCACACGGCCGGGAAGGAGGCCCCATGCCGGGTGGTGCGCCGCATCGGACCACGCGATCTCGCTGGTCGACGGAAATCCGAGGGCCGAAGCCGCCAGGTTGGCGCACGCGGTGACCGCCACCAGATCGTGGGTTTCGTGCACGGCGGGCACGGCTTCACCGTGATGGTGGTACCGCATCGAGTCCACCAGCAGGTCCGGAAAATCGAACTTGCGCCCCACGAACTCGCCGACCTCGGTGTGATCGTACCCGAATGCCAGTTGTTCGGCCTCGAGCACTCCGTCCTCCCCGTCGGCCCGCAACAGGTCGACGCGGTCGTACAGCGCCGCCGCGGTTTCGGGCTCGTGGTACGCCAGGAGGAGGCGACCGAGATCATGCACGAGGCCGGCCGTGAACGCGGTTTCGGCCGCATCGGACGACATGCCGGTTCTTCGGGCGATTTCCCGGGCGAACCGGGCCGTCGCCATGCCGTGCCGTACGAGGCGCATGAAACACCCGGCGGCGGCCGATTCCACGGGCGAAGGGAGTCTCAGGAGCCCCATGCCCAGGACGATACCCGTCACGGTGACGGGTCCCAGGAGATCGACGGCCCGATGCGCGCTGGCCACCGTGCGCTGCATTCCGTAGTGGGCCGAGTTGGCAATCTTGAGGAGGCGGGCCACCACGATCGGATCGTGTCGCACCAGCCGGGTGACCCGGTCGATATCCACCGATTCGGGTCGGTCGAGCAGCTCCGAGATTCCGGACAGCGTCCCGGGAAGCGGCGGCGCGGCCATGGCGAGGCGGGCCAGGCCGGTCCTGCCGTCGGTCTCGGTGCCAGTGAGCATGGAACGGGGCGGCGTAGGGTGTGCCGTGATCAGGCGGCGAAACGAAGCGGGGCGGACGCAGCGATGCGGCGTGCCTCATCGAGCTGACCTTCCTTGATGCAGAGGGCGACCAGCCTGCGGCGTACGAGTTCGTGGCCCGGCTGGCTGCGGTGCAGTTCGCGGTAGAGCGGCAGCGCGCGATCGGTCCAGCCGCCCTGTACGATCGTTTGGAGCAGTTCGTCGGCCGAGGTCACGGGCCGATTGCCGATGAGCGACGCGGCGGCGCGAGTCGCCTCGTCCGGCAGGCCGCGGTACAGCGACAGGCGGAACCAGTCCTCGCGGATCGGGTCGGGCATGCCGGCGAGGCCCTCGGGGTATGCCTCCTCGAGGTGGGTCGCGACCTTCTCCCACTTGCCCAGCTTCCAGGCGAACGAGGCCAGCGCGTGGCAACGATCGGCGTGGACGAGCGGAGCGTCCCAGGCGGCCGGCCGGTCGACCGGCACGTGCTCCGAGATGGTGCGGTAGCAGGCCTTGTAGTCGCGTACCCGTGCGTCGGCCTCCACGAGGATCCGACGGGCCGTCCACTGGGCCGGATACAGCTCCAGCGAGCGCCGCGCGGCCGTTCGGGCCTCGTCGGTCCGGCTCGACATGAGCTCGGCGACCGCGAGCCCGGCCAGCAGGCCGGCCCGCTCGGTCGATGCGAACAGCCGGGACTCGGCCAGGGATGCCTGCGCGGAGCGTCGGGCGGCGTCCCACGCGCCGGCGCCCAGCGCCATCCATACCGGCTGGACGGACGCGGGTACGTCGGCCGACGTGGAATACGGGAGCCAGGGCAGGCGATACGAGACGAGGTACGCCTGGTAGGACGGGGTGTCGAGCTTGCGCAGCATGCGGCGGATCGGAACGGGTGGTGGGGATGAGCGACAACCCCGCCTGCTGCAATCCCCCTGCCAAGCCCACGCGATCGCACGCAAGCGCCACTTCCGGGCGAAACGGACACGATCCCGTCACGGGTGCGCATCTCTTCCCGGCAGAACTTTCCGGAAGCGCGAGGCAGAGTTTGCCCGCCGGCCCGAAAAGGAAAACGCCTCCCGCGGTCTGGCCGCGGGAGGCGTTTCACGGTTCACGCCGGATCGCCCGGAATCAGGCGGTCGGATCGATGTGCACGAAGCGGCGATCGTTGCGGCCCCGGCCGAAACGGACGGTTCCGCTCGACGTCGCGAAGAGCGTATCGTCGCCGCCCTTGCCGACGTTGTCGCCGGGGTGGAACTTCGTGCCGCGCTGGCGGACGAGGATGGCGCCGGCCTGGACGAACTCGCCGCCGAACGCCTTCACACCGAGCATCTTGGGCTGGGAGTCACGACCGTTCTTGGTCGACCCCATTCCTTTTTTGTGTGCCATGACGGGTACTCCTGTTATGGACCGGCCTCGAGGGCGGGGTCCTTACGCGTTGACGGCTTCGATCTTGAGCAGGGTGTACGGCTGGCGGTGGCCGCGCTTCACGCGGAACCGCTTGCGCCGCTTCTTCTTGAAGACGAGGATCTTGTCTCCCTTCACGTGGTCGACCACGGTGGCCACGACCGAGGCCCCCTCGACTACGGGGGTTCCGACCTTTACGCCGCCGTCACCGGAGACGAGCAGGACCTGGTCGAACGTGACGGTCGACAGCTTTTCGGCCTTCTGCCGCGGCACGTACAGGCGGGTGTTGGCCTGCGCCTTGTATTGCTTGCCGCTGATTTCTACGATCGCGTACATGGATGGTCTCTTCTTGGGTGCGCCGGGCTGGGTACCGGCGCGAGAGGTGGCGCGCTATCTTTGCGCAGTCGATAAATATACGTCACCTGGTCCCGGGTGATCAAATCCCGAATCCATGCAAACCGTGCTCGTGCCGGGGATCGAAACCCCGCTGCCCGTCGGAAAGCTCCTCTGCATCGGCCGCAACTATGAAAAACACGCGGCCGAGATGCGAAGTGCGGTGCCCGAGGAGCCCATGATCTTCTTGAAACCTTCCACGGCCATTGTCCGGTCGGGCGGTTCGGTCGTGCTGCCGACGGTCTCGCGGGACGTGCACCACGAGGTGGAACTGGTGGTCGTCATCGGCCGGACGGGTCGGAATATTCCCGAGCGCGAAGCGGCGTCGCACGTGGCCGGGTACACCGTCGGGCTCGACATGACGGCCAGGGATCTCCAGGCAAGGGCCAAGGAGAAGGGTCATCCGTGGTCGGTCGCGAAGGGGTTCGACACGTTCGCTCCGCTCGGTGACGTCGTGCCGGCCGCGCAGGTGCCCGATCCGTCCGCGTTGACCGTACGCCTCCGGATCAACGGCGTGCCGAGGCAGGAGGGGCACACTTCCGACATGATCTTCCCGGTAGCCCGCCTGGTCGCGTACTGCTCCACGATCTTCACGCTCGAGCCGGGCGACCTCCTGTACACGGGAACGCCCGAGGGCGTGGGGCCGGTGCGGGAGGGCGACGTGCTGGAGGCGTCCATCGAGGACTGGCCCGTACTGCGCGTGGACGTGCGCGCGGCCTAGGCCGGATCGGTGCGGGCGACCCTGCCTTCGCCGGCGTCGGGCACGGTTCCGCGCTCGAGCACCTCGGCCACCAGTTCGGCCGGTGTCCGGCGACGCGTGATGAGCCGGTACCGACCGGGCTCGTCGCCTCCCGTGACGAGGACCTCGGCCGGGACCGGCCGCAGGTTGTACGCCGGCGACGCCATCGACATGCCGTAGGCCCCGGTGTCGAGCAGGGCCAGGATGTCGCCCTCGCGGATTTCCGGAATCGAGCGGTCCACGGCGAAGCGGTCGCCCGACTCGCAGATGTTTCCGACGAGATCGTAGGTGACCGGTTTCCCGTCCGGGTTGGACAGGTTGACCACCTCGTGGTAGGCGTCGTACAGCGCCGGCCGGAGCAGGTGACCCATCCCCGAGTCGACGCCGACAAACCTGCGCTCCGGATTCGACTTGACCGTGTTCGCGGTGACGAGGAGCACGCCCGATTCGGCGACGAAGTACCGCCCCGGCTCGAAACGGATCTCGAGCGGTTCGGTGCGGCGCGCCCGGAAGGCCTGCAGCGGCCGCACGATGCGTTCGCCGAGATTCTCCAGGTCGATGCCGTTTTCGCCCGGCCGGTACGGGATGCCGAGGCCTCCGCCGAGGTTGACGAAGCGGGCGTCGGGGAACGAGTCGGTGACGTCGAGGAGTACGCTGATTGCCTTCCAGAGCGTGGCCGTGTCGAGGATTCCGCTCCCAATGTGCTGGTGCAGGCCCACGATGCGCAGGCCGTGGCGCGACGCGATCCGGAGTACCTCGCGGATCTGCTGCACCGGGATGCCGAATTTCGAGCGGGCGCCGGCCGTGATCACGTGCTCGTGGTGTCCCGCTCCGACCTGCGGGTTGAGCCGGACACACACGTCGGCGCCCGGATAGGCCTTGCCGAATCGCTCCAGTCGCGACAGTTCGCCGATGTTGAGCAACACGCCCTGGCCGCGCGCGAAATGCATCTCGTCGTCGGTCATGTTGTTGGCCGAGAACAGCACGCGCTCCGGGGCAAATCCGAGGCGCAGGACGAGGAGCAGTTCGGCGGGAGATACGGCGTCGATGCCCAGTCCCTCGTCCCGCATGATCGACAGGATCGCCGGGTGGCTGTTCGCCTTCATGGCGTACAGCAGGTTCGCCGCCAGGGGAGCCAGGTGGGTCTTCAGTCCGGCGATGCGCTCGCGTATCGTGTCGGCGAAGTACACGTACGTCGGAGTGCCGATGCGGGAGGCTATGCGCAGCAGCACGTCGGGCTGCGGCGCCGGTTTCTGATCGGGACGGAACATCGGGAGGTACGGGCCGGGCGCGGGATTCGGTCGTCAGAGCAGGATTTCGGCGAGCACGTAGTCGGCGACCAGGATGTTGACGCACGAGGCCACGACGGCCTCCGTCGCGGCCCGTCCCACGCCGTCGGCGCCCCCGGTCGTGGAGAAGCCCTTCCAGCAGGCGATCGCCGCGATGAGAATGCCGAAAGCGAGCGACTTGAGCATTCCGTACATCGCGTCGAACGGGAGAAAATACCGCTGTGCGCCGGCGATGAAGTATTCGAACGTTCCGTATCCCATGATCTCGGCCGCCATGCCTCCGAAGAAGATGCCGGTGATGCACGAGCCCACGTAGAGTACGGGAAACGTGATGGAAGCGGCCGCTATACGGGGCGTCACGAGGTACGAGACCGGGTCGATGCCCATCGCGTCGAGCGCGTCGATCTGTTCGGTCACGCGCATCGTTCCGAGCGAGGCGGCGATCGCCGCTCCGATGCGGGACGCCATGACGAGCCCGGGAATGAGCGCGCACATCTCGAGCATGAGGCTGGGCACGACGACCGCTCCGAGGGTCTCCGGAGGCAGGATGGGCGTATCGACGAGCTGATATCCCACCTGGATCGTCATCACGACGCCGGAGAACGCCGAGGCCAGCATGATGACCGGAATGGCCTCGAAACCTATGAACACGGCGTGGCGGAACGTCTCCCGGCGCAGCGACCACGCAGACCCCGCCGTGCCGGCGACACGCAGCATGAACAGGGCGAAATGGCCGCTTCGCTCGACGGCCAGGAGGATGCGGTTCAGCACGGGACGCGGGTACGGTTCAACACGGCAATGTGCATTCGCCGAAAGGGTTCCGGCGGGGGGTGGCGCAGGAGGTCGCCCCGTGACTAGGTTCCGCCCTGGCCGTCGCCACGCGATTCCCGACCCGACCGAACCGATCCAGACCATGCCGGAAGCCACGCACTACCGTTGGGAAGACCTCCCGCTCGAGCGCCTGAACGACAGGTTGACCCGACGCCTCGTTACCGGCGATCGGATGATGCTCGCCCACGTCTACCTCGACGAGGGCTGCGTAGTACCCATGCACAGGCACGAAAACGAGCAGCTGACCTACGTGCTCAAGGGGGTGCTCCGTTTCACGCTCGGCGAAGACCGGGCCCGCGTGGTGGACGTGGGACCCGGGGAGGTCCTCCACATCCCGTCCAACGTCTGGCACGAGGCGGTGGCGCTGGAGGATACGCTCGACGTCGACATCTTCTCTCCGCCGCGGCAGGACTGGCTGCAGAAGACCGACGAGTATCTCAGGCGGTGACGGCGGCGAGTATCCGGCGGTCGGCCTCCGGCTGCCACCGTGCACGGCAGAGCACCATCACGGCGTTGAGCACGACGAGTTCGAACGCGAAGAACCACAGTACGTGTCCGGCGAGCAGCGAGACGTACAGCACGACCATGCGCGTATTGGTCGTGAGAGCGTTGTAGTAACGGAGCAGCGGCCGGTTCACGCTCCGGTAGGCCTCGCGGATGCGGTCGGGCATCTCGGGGCCGAATCGCTCGACGGCGGTTCTGCGCAGGGTCTCCGACAGTCCGGACCAACGCTGTTGGCGCAGCGAGTACCGGCGGTAGCCGTACAGAAGGAATTTCATCACCGGTTGCGAGCGCCAGGCGAGGGCGTCGTACTGGGCCCGCAGGGCGTCGGTGTCCTCGAGTTCGGCCTTTCCCGAACCGTAGACGAAGAAGAGGTACGCGTTCCGGTAGTAGTCGGCGAGCGCGCTCTGGCGCGAGTGCATCAGGGCCGCGACCAATACCAGTGCGACAGGCCACGGGGCCCCGGTCTCGAGTACGAGTCGGGCACCGAGGTGCCCGTAGACCGAGATGAACTTGACGTTGTCCGAGATGCCGTCGAGCATGCGGCCCAGTTGTGACCGCATGTTCGCCATGCGGGCGAGCTGCCCGTCGGCCCCGTCGAGCGCCTGCCCGAGCGCCCAGAGGAAGATGCCGAGCAGGTTGATCGCGAGATCGTCGTAGAAGAAGCAGTGGCCGGCGGCGATTCCGACCCCCATGCCGATGATGGACACCGTGTTCGGCGTCCATCCGAGCTTCCACGCGCCCACGGCGAGTGCGTATCCCCACGGGCGGTAAAGGTGGATGTCGATGATTTCCTCGACATCCCTGGCCTTGTAGGTTTCTTCTACCTTTCCCATGCGGAGAGTCCCGTGGCGCGGCCGAGGAACGAGGCGACACGTGCGGCCTGCGCGAAGGAGGGCAGCCCGACGATTTCCCGCGCTTCCAGGCGCGCGGCACCGGTCCTCAGGTCCCCGGCGTGGACCACGAACGCGGGCTCCGGCAGCACCTCGAGTGCCACCAGCGTGCCGGGAAAGGCAGGAAATGCGGCCAGGCGTGCCGGGTCCGGCCCGAATCGTGCCGCCAGGCCGGCGTGGTCGAACGCGTCGTCGGCATCATTGAGCCAGCGGGCGGCTTCGGCGAACGCCGGTCGGTCCGCGGCGTCGTACGGCAGCGTCTCCACCGGAACGCCGTCGGCGAGGGCGATCCCGAGGCGATGCCGCACCCAGGCGACCAGGTCGGTCGCCGTTCGTCCGTCAAGCGGAAGGCGGTCGGGTACCCGGCCCTCGTCGCCGAGCGCCAGCAGGGTCAGGTCGGCCGGCCTGAGGGCGAGCCTGAGATCACGGTGCAGCGGGTCGGTCACGAGTATTGCCCCGTCGTCTCTCCACGCGAGGCCCCGGTCGGCCGGTGCGCCGACGGCCCGACACAGCACGGATGCGGCACGAGCCACCGTGGCGAACGCCGCCACGGTGCGCTCGGTCGATACGTCGCCCAGTCGTCGCCAGGAACCGGGGAACCGTCGGAAGGAAGCCATCGAGTCGCGTCAGGATTCGGACAGAGCGGCGAGAAGATACGCGTCGAGTTCCCTGCCCTCTACCGGATCGAGATCGTATCGCACCCGCACCGAGGGTTTGTCGATGCGCAGTACCCGTCGGAGGTCGATGGGTGTGGCGACGACCACGGTATCGGCGTCCACGGCGCGGATGGTCGCTTCGAGTTCTTCCACCTGCCGGTCCGAGTAGCCCATGGCCGGGAGGACGGGGCCCGTGGACGGGTACTTCTCGAACGTGTCGCGAATCGATCCAACCGCGTACGGTCGTGGATCGACGATCTCGGCGGCTCCCGTGCGGCGCGCGGCCACGACGCCGGCACCGAACGCCATGCCGCCGTGCGTGAGCGTCGGGCCGTCCTCGACTACCAGCACCCTTCGTCCACGCACCAGGTCGGGTACATCGACGCGCGTCGGACTGGTCGCACGGAAGAACGGCGCCTTGGGGTTCCGGGCCCGCGCTTCGGCTTCCACGGTGCCCACCTGCTCGGCGGTCGCCGAATCGGTCTTGTTGACGATGAACCCGTCGGCCATGCGCACATTGGCCTCGCTCGGGTGGTATCGACCCACGTCGAGCGGACGCAGCGGGTCGAGCACGACGAGATGAAGACGGGGCCGGTAGAACGGAAGGTCGTTGTTGCCCCCGTCCCAGAGCACCACATCCGCCTCGGTCTCGGCCTGGCGAAGAATCGCCTCGTAGTCCACGCCCGCGAACACCACCCGCCCCTCGGCAAGGTGGGGCTCGTATTCCTCGCGTTCCTCGATCGTCGTGCGGTGCCGGTCCAGGTCGGTGAACGTCTCGAAGCGCTGCACCGCCTGGGCCGCAAGGTCACCGTACGGCATGGGGTGTCGTACGACCACGGTGCGCAGTCCCGCGGCCTCGAGCACGGCCGCGACGTACCGCGTGGTCTGGCTCTTGCCCGACCCGGTCCGCATGGCGCAGATCGAAACGACGGGGCAGGCCGATTCGAGCATCGCGTCGCGTGAGCCCGGGATCACGAAATCCGCACCCGCCGCGATCACGCGCGAGGAGAGCGACATGACGTACTCGTACGACACGTCCGAATACGCGAAGACCACCGCGTCCACGCGTCGGGACCCGATGATCGATTCCAGTTCCTCCTCGGGCTCGATGGGAATGCCGCCCGGATGGAAGGGGCCCGCAAGGGACGGCGGGTAGGTCCGGTGGTCGATGTTCGGAATCTGGGTGGCGGTGAACGCCACGACCTCCACGTCAGGACGATTCCGGTAGCAGGTATTGAAGGTGTGAAAATCTCGCCCGGCGGCCCCGGCGATGACGATCCGTCTGCGCATGACGATCCCGGATGGATGGAACGGCGCAAACAAGCGCAGGACTCGTGCGCCGGGCTACGGGCCGTTCGACCGTCGACGGGTCGGGGAATCCCCGGGGGCCGGATCAGGGGGCCTCGTCCAGGAGCGCGTCGAGCGACTGCCGGAACCCCCTGGAGTCGTATTGAGCCATGCCTTCGCTCACGGCAGCCGTCTTCCCGTCCCGCGCGATTACCACGGTGCTCGGAATCAGCGAGACGTCGAGCCAGGGCGGAATGCGCCCGGCCGGCCGGTGCATCGGTAGGTCGTATCGGCGGATGAAACGACGCGCCTGCTCGACGTCCTCGTCGAGGTTGAGCAGGATGAAGTGGACGCGGTCTCCGTAATCGCGGTGTATCGCCTCGATGGACGGCATCTCGGCGATGCACGGCGGGCACCAGGTCGCCCAGGCGTTGATGAACACGACCTCGCCGCGCAGCGAATCCGTGGAAACGATCGTGCCGGCAGTGTCGGCGACGACGAGGGCCGGGGTCGTCTCGACCCGCTGCACCTCGTCGAGCACGTCCGGTCGGAAGAGCCCCGTCTGCAGCACCACCCATTGCAGCGTCGCCTGCACGTGAACGAGCAGGCCGGTGGCGTACAGCACGCCGATGACGGCGAGCGTGACGAACCACTCGCTGAGCCACCACCGGCGGCGGGGAGGGGTGACCGGTTCGGTTCCGGAGGTCGAGGTCATGCGGTCGGTGGTTCAGCGCACGTGGGCACGCACGGTCACCGGGATGAAGGTGTCGGCGGGACCCGCGGGAAAGGTGATGCGCAGCGAATTGCCCACGAGGTCTGCGCCTTCCATCCGTTGCAGGCGCCCGGCCCCGGTTACTCCCACGGTGTAGGTTCGGCCGGCGATGCCCTCGAGGTCGAATTCCACCGCCCCGTCCGATTCCCGAAGGCCGACGATCTTGACTCCGCCATCACGGTCGCCCACGCGGGTTTCCCACGCCGGCGCGACGAGCGAAAAGCCGGGATCGTATTCGATCCGGACGTCGACGCCATCGCGGATCGGGGTATCGAAGCGCGCGATCGTCGCTTCGGCATGGGATTCGACGGTGAACGGCACGGTGTGTCCGTTCACGGTCACGGTGCGCACGGTCGAGCCCCGGGGCAGCGACGGAGCGAAAACGAGGGTTCCGGGACCCTGTCCGGAACGGCTCACGAGGATGCCCAGCAGCCCGTCCTGCGGCTGCGCGTACTCGATGTCGAATCGGGCGTCACCGACCCGCACGTTCCGGGCCGAGACCCGCGGCCAGTCCGCGGGAAGGGCGGGGGCGATACCCAGGACGCCGGCCGGCGCATCGGGTCGCAGGCCGAGCAATCCGCTCGAAAACGGAAGCACGGTGGCGGCGGTACAGAATCCCTGGTGCGGGACCGATTCCTGGGGCCAGGTGTGGGCGGCGCCCGACATGACCTCGGTCACGTGGCCCAGCGCGCGGTTCTCGACGTGGCCGACGGCGGTGCGCCACGTGGAAAAGCCCCGGAGCGGCAATCCACGGGCGTACTGGGCGCTGGCGACCCAGCTCGTCAGGAAAGGCCAGACCGCCCCGTAGTTGTAGTTCAGGGGTTCGAAGTACCTGGAGCCGGTGGACATCATGCGTACGCCCCAGTCGGTCGTCATGTCGCTGCGCGCCAGGCGCTCCAGCGTGCGACGTGCCCGGTCGTCCCGGCCGTAACCCCACATCAGGGCGACTCCCGCCCACGGCGTGATCTCGTCCACCGTGGCGCCGTCCTTGTTGAAGGCATAGGCATACTGGCCGACGTCCGGGTTCCAGAATTTTTCGAAGGCGCCGACGGCCGCCTCGTGGTCGCTGCCGGCGGCAGTCACCAGGCTGTCGTCGCCGGCCACACGGGCCAGCGAACGCATGGCCTCGGTGGCGCGGAGCCAGACGGCCGAGAGGTATATATCGGTCTGGATGCCGGTCAGCGAGCCGAATTCGAGGGCTCCGAGCCCTGCCTTGGTGTTGTCCATCAGGCCGTCGCCGTCGGCGTCGGTGGCTTTCGACCACAGGTAGGCCCGACGCAGCGAGGGCCACCGCTCCCGGACCCAGGAGGAATCGGCCGTCCACAGGAAGTGGTCGTACACGGCCGCTACGTAGTACGGCGAGGTGTCGCCGTGGATGTAGGCGTAGCCGTATTTGCCGAACCAATCCACGTACTCGGTCGCCTGGGTGACTTCGTGCGGCATCTTGCCGTCGTCCCGCTGGAAGAGCTCGGTGAACGCCAGCGCGTCGGCCGACATTTCGTGCGCCCCCAACGCGTTGAGACTCAACGAGTTGATGTAGGCGTCCCCTCCGAAGAACCATCCGAATCCCGGCCGGCCGCCGCGGCCGGCACGGTCCAGGCCCGCCACGAGCCCGCGGCGCGGAAACTGGGGGTTCGATACCATCAGGTTGTCGTACGAGTACGCGGCCCACGCGATGGCCCGGTTCACGCGCTCGTCGGGAGTCGTCACGCGCATCACCGAATCCCGCAGCCGATCGAAGTGGGCGACCGTAGCGCCGTAGACCGAGTCGGGACGGGCCGCGATGCGATCGTAGGCCGCGCGGATCTTTGCCCGGTCGCCCGGTCCGCCGGCCATCACGATGGGGATGAAGCGCCCGATCACCGTCGCCGGATCGTCGATCGGAATCGAGAATTCGTTCGGCTGTTCGCTGAGCATGTGGGCGGGCGTGTACGAGAGGCCGACCGCGGCCGGCGAGCCGACGAATCCGTGGCTCGATCGGCTGGGCTCGGATATCAGGTAGGCCTTGAAGTCGTTGTACCAGTATGCGTACTGCCCCCCGAGCCCGGCCGGCCACATCGGCGTCAGCGTGGGGATGAAGCCGGCCACGATGCGCAGCGGCTCCGACGAGTCGACGTCGAGCAGGATCATTCCGCCCGGAAGATCCTGGGCAGCGACGAAGTGGGCCTTGACGGTGAAGGACTGGAAGACGTAGGTCAGCGTCGTGGTCTCGGGCTCGACCCGGATGCGCTGCACGATGTCGGCGGCCTCGATCGGCGTGGTCGAGCTTCCGATGAAGAACGACAGGCGGAAGTCGCGGAAGAGCTGCAGCGGCCACGCCCAGGCCTCGAAGGTGCCGCCCTCCTCGCCGAGCATGGCGAACATGGATCCCACCTTGTCGAAGTAGTTGCCCTCGAGGGCGACGCGTTCCAGGCCATCGATCGAGGATCGGATCCCGAAGTCCGGCACGGAGCCGGGCAGCGGGTCCTGGGCGGCGGCGGGAGCGGCGGCCAACAGGGCAGACGCGAAGACGATCGCGCGGAGCATGGGCGTCGGGGTCTCGGGTTCTCGCCCGAGTATACGCAAGCGCGACGGTTGCCCGGGCACACCCGGCGCGAGGGGTCCGCTCTTCGCTCAGCGCCGGCGCACGAGGAAGCGCGCGACGAGCAGGACCGCGAGGACCGCGGCGTAGATCGCCGGTTCGGTGACGTCGGCCTTGACGAGCCACCAGAAATGCAGCACGCCGAAGATGGCGATCGGGTATACGAGGGCGTGGAGGCCTGACCAGGCCATCCCGCCCAGCCGTCGGATCCATCCCTGCGTGCTGGTCACGGCGAGCGGGATCATGAGCACGAACGAGAGGAGGCCTACCAGCACCCACGGATGTTCGGCAACGTCGGCCGAGATCGCCGGGAAGGACAGTTCCTGGTCGAATACGAAATACGAAAACGCGTGCAGCACGGCGTAGAAGAACGCGAAAAGCCCCAGCAGGCGACGGAACCGGATCAGCGAATTCCAGCCCGTGATGCGCCGCAGCGGGGTCACGGACAGTGTCGCGAACAGCAGAACGAGAATGGCGATCCCGGTGCGCCGCTGGATCTCCTCGACCGGATCGACCACATGGAATCCCCCGGCGAGGCCCCACGAGAGGACCAGGAGGGGCACGAGCGCCGCGGCCCAGACGCCGACCTTGGCGATCGGAACCCAGCGACGGCGCGGCGCGCCCGGTCTCGGCGACCCCGGGACCCGGCGTGGACCCTGTGCGGCGACCGGTTCCACCTCAGTAATTGCGCCGGAGGTCCATGCCGGTGTACAGCGACGCGACCTCGTCGGCGTACCCGTTGAACATCAGCGTGTCGCGACGGAAGAACTCGCCGAGCCGGCGCTCCTTCTTCTGGCTCCAGCGCGGGTGGTCCACGTTCGGGTTCACGTTGGCGTAGAACCCGTATTCGTGCGGCGCCATGACGTTCCACGTCGTAAGCGGTTGCCGCTGGGTGAACCGTATGCGCACGATGGACTTGCCGCCCTTGAACCCGTACTTCCAGGGGACGATGAGCCGTAGCGGCGCGCCGTTCTGCGGGGGTAGCGTCTTCCCGTACACCCCGGTGACCATCAGGGTGAGCGGGTGCATGGCCTCGTCCATCCGCAGCGCCTCGGTGTACGGCCAGTCGAGGATCGAGGACCGCTGACCGGGCATGCGCCGCACGTCGTGTAGCGTGGTGAATTCGACGAACCGCGCCTTGGAGGTCGGCTCGAGGCGGTCGATGAGGTCCCGGAGCCGGAAGCCGTTCCACGGAATGACCATGCTCCACGCCTCCACGCAGCGCATCCGGTAGACGCGCTCCTCAACCGCCAGGCCACGGATCAGATCATCGAGGTCCCACGTCCGGGGGTTCTTCACCTCGCCGGACACTTCCACGGACCAGGGGTTGGTCACGAACCCCTGGGCGTTGCGCTTGGGGTCCTCCTTTCCCGTTCCGAATTCGTAGAAGTTGTTGTAGCCCGTGACGGTCTCCCACGGCGTCAGTTCGTCGTCGTCGCCGCGGGTGGCCGCGAGCGTCGAGGGTGCGAGCGGAAGCGCGGCCGCGACGAAACCGGCGGCCTTGAGCCACTCTCGGCGATTCCAGTACAGGGCCTCGTCGGTGATTTCCCGCGAGGGCAGGTCCGGGGTGCGGATCGTATGCATGGCGATGGGTTCCGGGCGGGGGCGGCTCGGCTTTCCCGTGAGTGGGTCGGAAGGGGCGAACGTTTCGCCCGCGCCTCCGGATTCGTGCTTCAGCGCAGGAAGAAGCCGTCGGACCAGGGGTCCTCCGGATCGAGGATCCACGTGTTGTGGCCGCAGATCCAGGCGCGGCCGGACACGCGGGGCACCACGGCCGCGTGGGGACCGAAGGTGGTTTCCAGGACGGCTTCGCCGTCGAAGGCCGAGGAGACGATCGAATCGATTCGTACGGGTCGGTCCACCGGCATGTCCCCCGAAAAGTGCAGGAGGGCCACCCGCGCACTGACGCCGGTGCCCGTCGGCGAGCGGTCGACCTCACCGTCGGCGAAGACGCAGACGTGCCGCGAGTCGGCGCCGGACGACGGCGCCGTGAAGATCGTGCCGTAGAGGAACGAGAGGTCGGGTTCGAACGGATGTTCAGGCGGCTCGAACGCGGCGACGGCGCGCTTGACGGCCATGCCGGCATCGATGATACGCCGGTAGGAGGCGGGTTCGAGCGGAAGGTCCAGCCCCCGGGCGTCGACGAAAGCATAGAAGGCTCCGCCGAAGGCGAGGTCATAGCGTACCGGTCCGTACCCGGGCACCTCGACGATACGGCCGGACGACTGGACGAACGACGGCACGTTCTCGAACGAGACCCGGTCGAGACGCCCGGCCGTCCGGTGGGCGGTGGCCGAGACGAGTCCGGCCGGCGTGTCGATGCGCACGAGCCGGTCTCCTTCGCCGGGCAGGCAGCCGGTTTCGTGCAGCACGGTGACGAGCGCGATGATGCCGTGGCCGCACATCGAGCTGTACCCCTCGTTGTGCAGGAAGAGTACGCCCAGGTCGGCCCCCGGAGTCACCGGTCCCGTGAGCAGGCACCCGTACATGTCGGCGTGGCCGCGGGGCTCCCACATCAGCGCGGTGCGCAGGGTGTCCAATCGCTCCCTCGCGTCCCGGCGCCGGGCCAGGATCGTCTCGCCGCGAGGCGGTTCCGCCCCGTCCACGACGACGCGGAAGGGCTCGCCGCCTGTGTGGGCGTCGATGGTGGTCACCGTCTTCGTACCGGGACGCGGCGCCCAGCGGGACAGCGGGGACAGGTCGAGCATCGTGTCGGGAATCAGGGAGTCGCGCCGGGAGCCCAGGGGTCGAAGTGGAGGCCGAATTCCGACAGCAGCGGCGTCTCCAGCGCATCATCCACGGTCACACGCATCGCCGTTGTGGTCACGGGACCGGGCAGGCGGTCGAGTTTCTTGTGCCCTACGGTCGTTCCGCGGGCGATTTCCCTCCAGGATCCGTCGACCCACGCCTCGACACGGTACGCCGCCACGCGCTGGCCCAGGTGCACGGGTTCCTGCAGCCGGACCACGTTGAAACGCACGGGCTCTGCGAACCGGTAGGTCAAGGCGTGCCCTTCCGCGCCCGGATCGGAAGCCCAGAACGTGTCCGGATCGGCGTCGAGCGTCGCGTCGCCACCGAATCGGGGTGACGCACCCCGCACCGACGACGCCTCGACGGTCGCGCCCTCCGCCAGATTCCGCCCGAAAACCGTGCGGACGGCCGCGCCCAGCGAGTCCAAGGCGGCGACGTCGGCCTCGTCGAAGCGGCCGGCGGGGTTCGGGGGCACGTTGAGCAGCAGCAGGCAGTTGCGTCCGACCGAGCCGTAGTAGATCTCGAGCAGGCGGGCGAGGGTCTTGGGGCGCTCCTGCGGGTGGTAGAACCAGCCCGGGCGGATCGAGACGTCGCACTCGCCGGGCGTCCAGTCGGGCGCGCCGCGTTCGCCCGTGTTCAGGTACGCCTGGATGCCGTGCATGCCGACGCCCACCTTCGAACGGTCGTAGGTGGACCAGTTGGTCTCGCCCGCGAAGCCCGCCTCGTTGCCGATCCAGCGCACGTCGGGGCCGGCGTCCGAGAAGATCACCGCCTCGGGCTGCAGCTGCCGCACCGTGGCCCAGTAGGCGGCAAAATCGTACTCCATATCCCGCGCGTCTTCGCCCTTGGCGCCGTCGAACCAGACCTCGTGCACGCGGCCGTAGTGGGTCAGCAGCTCGCGCAGCTGGCCCAGGTAGAACGCGTTGTAGGCCTCGCCGTCGCCGTACGAGGGTTCGTGGCGGTCCCAGGGGGACAGGTACAGGCCGAGCTTGAGCCCGTGGGCCCGCACGGCAAGCGCCAGCGATTCCACGACGTCACCGCGTCCGTCGAGCCACGGGGACGAGGCGACCGAATGACGGGAGTAGCGGGTCGGCCAGAGCGCGAACCCGTCGTGGTGCTTGGCCGTCAGCACGATCGCGCGGAACCCGTTCCGTGCGGCCACGCGCGCCCACTGGGCGGGATCGAGGTCCCGCGGAACGAAGGAGGCCGGGTCTTCCGATCCCGTGCCCCACTCGCGGTCCGAGAAGGTGTTGACGCCGAAATGCACGAAGAGCCGGAGCTCGTCCCGCTGCCAGTCGAGTTGGGCCGCGGTGGGGATCGGCAGGAAAGGCCTGGGCGGGGTGACCGGGTCGGAAGGGTCCTGCGCCCGGACGTCGGCAGCGGATGCCAGGGCGAGGACGAAGAGCGCCGTCGCGGCGCCGTGCCGCACGATACGGTGGGAGCGTCTCATCGGGGGCGAAGCAGGGTTCAGGAAACGAGGCCCACGCCGTCGCTGGCCCGGCAGGCGAGCACGGACGGTCGGCGGCCGTAACGGGTCTCGAAGAGTCGGCAGACCGCGTCGGCCTCGCGCACGCCGAACGACGGGTCGGTCCAGGCGAGCACGGCGCCGCCGAATCCTCCGCCGGTCAGCCGGGCGCCGAAAACGGACGGTTCCTGCGAAAGGCGGTCCACGAGCAGGTCGAGTTCGGGTGTCGAGTTCGCGAAGTCGTCGCGCGAGGATCGGTGGGAGGCGAACAGTTCTGCGCCCGCCTCCTTGAGGCGACCCAGTCCGAGCAGCCGGATGACGTTCTGCACGCGTCGGTGCTCGGTCGTGACGTGCCGTGCGCGCCGCCAGGCGGCATCGGAAAGACGGCCGCGCGCGGCTTCGACGGCGTCGGGGTCGATGTGTGCCAGCCCCGGCAGGTCCCTGCGGTCGGCAGACAGCACGGCGAACGCCTCGCCGCACTCGCGGTGGCGTGCCGCGTAATGGCCGTCGGTCAGCCGGTGCCGAACGCCCGAGTCGAAGATCCAGAGGCGCGTCTCGCCCGGAACGGGTATCGTCTCGAACACCTCGGCCGCCGCATCCACGCGCACCAGGTGGCCCTGTCTTCCGAACGTGACCACGGCCTGGTCGAGGATCCCGCACGGAACCCCGACGTGTTCGTTCTCGGCACGGCGGCAGGCCCGCGCGAGGTCGGCGCGCGACATTCCGAGTCCCAGCCACGCGTCGAGCGCGCAGGCGGTGGCCGTCTCGATCGCCGCACTGGAACTGAGCCCGGCGCCCACGGGCAGGTCCGAGGCGAAAACGAGTTCGCACGGTGGGATATCGGTCCGCTCGGCGAGGACGGCCACGACCCCGGCGGGATACGCGGCCCAGCTTCCGGACGGGACCGCACCGGGCGCGAACGAGACGGGCAGACCGTGATCCACGCTACGAACGCGGACTCCGGGCTCGCGACCGGGCCCAAGGGCCACGGACAGGTAGCGGTCCACCGCGGCGCCGAGGACCAGGCCCCCGTTGTAGTCCGTGTGGTTGCCGATGAATTCGACGCGGCCGGGCGCGCGGGCCGCGAGGACGGGAGGCTGCCCGACCTGGGCCAGGTAGGAATCGGATGCCGTGCACATGGGGCGAAGATCGCCCACGGACGGCTTCGGATCAAAGCCGCGAGCGCTCGCGCCGCACTACCGGCATGACGTCGTCGAACGCGGCCTGAATCGCCCGCACGAACGGAAGGGCGGCGGCCGGGCGGGGATTGCCCCGGCTGGTCGCTTCGAGCGCCTTGGCCAGCGCGGCGGGCCGGCTGAGGCCGACGGCGGTGCATTCGTCCTTCAGCCGGGCGGCCAGTTCCGCCAACCGGTGGAAGTCGCCCGACTCCAGCGCGGCCTGCAGTTCGCGCAGACGTTCGGGGGTGGACCGCTCGATGCTCATCAGGGCCGAGGCCACGGCCGCCCGGTCGTTCCGGAACCGGGAGGCGGTCGCCCTCCGGATCGAGGCGGTGACCGGATCGTCGGCGGCCGGCGCGGATTCGGCGGCCACGGCAACCGGTTCGGCTCCTTCGAAGAGGGCGTCCGCGGAGTCACTTTCGCCGATCCATCGGCCGAGATCGGGGGCGGGAGCGGCCGTGCCGGCGTCCGGGACCTGCGCGGGGAGGGCGGCGGCGCGCTCGAGCGCCGCTCCCAGCACCTGGGGCGTGATTGGTTTGAGCAGGCATGCCGACATGCCCGCGTCCAGGCACTCCCGGTGTTCGGCGCGATCGGTGGAGGCCGTCATTCCGATCATGGCGGGAACGCCGCGGACGGGTCCGAGGCGCTGTTGCACCGCGCGTGCGGCTTCCGGGCCCGTGAGCCCGGGCAGGCGTACGTCGAGCAGCAGCACGTCGTAGCGGGCGGTCTCCGCGGCTTCGGCCACCGCGTCCCCGCGTTCCACGAGCGTCGCCTTGTGGCCCAGGCGTTCGATCATCCGGGTGATGACGCGTCCGTTGACCGAATCGTCTTCGGCCACGAGGACCGAGAGCGAGCCGGAGGTCTTGCGGGTCTGCCGTCCCGACGAGGGGTCGGGGCCGACCGCTTCCGTAAGGACCTCGACGAGGCGATCACGGCGCAGCGGCCGGGCGATCACGCTGCACCGGGGAAGGGTGGGCGCGTCGGAGGTCGCGCCCACCGGAAGGACGAGCACGATCGGGAGCTGGGCGGCGATTCCCTGGCTGCGCAGCCGGGACGCGAAAGCGACGGCGTTCACGGCCGAAGCCTCGCTGACCACCACGAGGTCGAACGTGGAATCCCCGCGCAGCAGGTCCACGGCGAGGTCGGCCCGGTTCGTGGCGTTGACGCTCAGGTGCAGCGACTCGAGAAGGGCCGAGAGGTGCGACCGCGAGGAGGATCGGTCGTCGAACAGCAGGGCGCGGAGGCCCGCGACCGGGCGCGCGTCGACGCGGCCGGGATCGGGCGCCGGGCGGGCAGGGATCGAGAACCGGAACGTGGACCCGTTGCCGGGTTGGGACTGCACGTCGATGGTTCCGCCCATGCGTTCCACCAGCATGCGGGCCACGGTGAGACCCAGGCCGGTGCCGCCGGACGGACGCCCGGTTTCGGGATCGGCGCGGAACCACGGCTCGAACACGGCGCGCAGCCGTTCCGGGGGAATGCCCGGTCCCGTGTCGCGCACCGTGAACCGGTATTCGAAACGTCCGTTGGCCGCCGGCTCACCGTCAAGCCGCACGAGGATCTCGCCCTCCGTCGTGTACCGGACGGCATTCGAGAGCAGGTTGGTCAGAATCTCGCGCAGGCGCACCGCGTCGCCGTGGAACGCCTCCGGCACGTGGTCGGCGATCCGGTATGCGAGTTCGATACCCTTGTCGGCGGCCCGCTGGGCGAAAGCCGACACCGCGTCCTCGATGCACGCCCGGGCGTCGACCGGATCCGATGCGAGATCGATGGTTCCGGAGTCGAGGCGGGAATACTCGAGGGTATGGTCGACGATCGACAGCAGGCTGTCTGCCGCACTCCGGATGTTCTCGACCAGCTCCCGGTGCGAACGGTCGAGACGGGCGTTCTCGAGGAGGGCGACCGAGCCGACGATGGCGCCCAGCGGCGTGCGCAGTTCGTGGCTCATGTGGGCGACGTACTGCAGGTCGCCCGCGGGCTGAGCGCCCGCGCGCGGGGCTTCCACCAGTTCGGCCCGTGCGGCCGAGAGTTCGGCTTCCAGGCGCTGGATTCGCGCGTCGCTGCCGGGCGCCCAGGTGTCGGCCGAGACGAATCCCTCGATGTACAGGATCTTGCCTTCGTGGTCTCGGATCGTCCGCGCCGAATCGCGCACCTGCAGGATGTCGCCCTGCGCGGTGGGCCAGGAGGCCGAGTGTCCGCGCACCTCCCCTACCGCACGCAGGGCGCTCAGCACGGCCTTGCGGTGTTCCGAGGCCGGGAAAATGCGACCGTCGTAGGCCTCCCGCATCTGGTCGACCGACGCGTACCCGAGCAGATCGACGGTCGCCTGGGTCGCCGTGATGAGGTGCCCCTCCGCATCGAGGCGATACCACCCGATGCCGGCTTCCTGGAGCATGTCGCGGTATACCAGGAGCGCGCTCTCGGCGGCGACCTGGCGGGCTGACGACGACTCCATCGAAAACTCGAATTCTCCGAGCTCCTCCGTATGCGTGACCAGGGCCCGGCGCAGTGCCCCGGCCGCCGTGCCCGCGAGGGCGGTGAGCAGCAGGAAGGCCGAATGGGTCGTGAAGCCGAGGGAGCCCGCGGCGAGGGAAACCACCGCCCAAAGGAGGACGAGCGAGGCAAGGATCGCGGCGGCCGAGCCGAAAGCGATGCGCAGGTACGTCGCCGCGTCCGAATCGGACGGATGGGCCGTGGGGACCGGGACGACGGTCTCCGGCGCTGCCTCCGGACGGGGTGGACGGTGGGATCGATGCACCTGGCTCTCGCGGATATTCGATATATCGTGCATATCGGCGGGCATGGACTTCGCTAAAGCCGAATCCGGTCGCGGACCCCGCTCTGCGGCGGTGCAGCGCGACTTCTGCCCGTATCTTGCCGGGGGGGTCGCCCATGCAGCACGAAGCCTTTCACCGGTACAGCGAAGCCGTGCGGACCGCGTGCCGTGCCGTCACGCCCACGAGCCTGCGGCCGGAGGCCTTCTTCGTCGCCCGGTTCGGGGTATTGACGCTGGCGTACTCGGGCTGGCCGGAGTCGCTGGCGGGTCTGAAGACCGTTCTAGCGGCCGCGCTGCCCTCGGTGCCCGCAGAGAATCCGGGGAGCCGTTGGCCCAAGACCACGCTCGCCGCGCTGCGCGACGGGGAGAGGCTGTCGGAAGAGGACGTCGTGCAACTCCGGGAGGCGACCGCCGAAGCCACGACGTGCCTGTTCCGCAATCCCGGACCCATTCCCGTGGATTTCCTCTCGGTGGTGGAACTTGGGGACCGGGCGATGGAGCGCGTCGGCCGCGTCGAGAGCATCCGCCTCGAAGGGGAACGCGACGCGGGAACGGTGGCTCGCGCGAGCCGGGTCGCCGTGAACGCGGTGCTGGCACAGTGGAAGCGGGAAGGACTCTCGCGCTACGTCCCGGACCTCATGGCCGAGGGCCACCGCGAGTCGCACTACCGGGGAGGGCTTCACGAGGTGAGCCTGCTGGTCCACATCGGGGACGGGATCCCGTGCACGCAGCCGTTCCGGGATGCCGTGGAAGCGCGCCTGCCCGGGCGTTACGCGTGGCTGCAGCCGGCCGCCTACCACGTCACGCTGCGGACGCTGGGGCGCCTCGGGCCCGACGGGGATTTCGGCGCGCCGGCACCGTCTGCTCAGAACGCGTAGCGGTCGAGTTCGTCGCCGTACCGTACCTCGGCGAATACGGACCGCGCCGGAGCGAGGTCGGCGTCCTGCGTGCCCGGCCCGACGTGTACCAGCACCAGCCGCCGCGCGCCCGCTTCGGCGGCCACCCGTGCGGCCTGGAGGGAGGAACTGTGCCCGGGTCCCTCGCCGTTGGCCTCGTGGACGAGCAGATCGACCCCGGCCGCGAGCCGAACGATGGCCGGACAGGGCTCGGTGTCGCACGAGTAGGCCGCGGTGGCACCGGTCCGGAGGCATTCGATTCGAAGGCCGACCACGGGAACGCCGTGAACGCCCGGAGACGCGGTGATGCGCCAGTCTCCGGTTTCGAGTACCGGAGCGCCCTCGTTGTAGGCCACCTCGTGCCAGCGCAGTTCGGGCAGCCGCCAGCGACTCGTGTCGTACGTCTCGAAGGCGCGCCGTGCCTGCGACAGCGCGGGGGCGATGCCCCACATGTCGATGGGGCGCGTCCTTCCGCACAGCCAGATCTTCTCGACGAATACCGCGAACCCTCCGACGTGGTCCGGGTGCTCGTGGGTCAGGAAAATGCCGTCGATGGTCGCCAGGTCGATGCCGGCGGCCTGCGCGCGCTGGATGACGTCTCCGCCGCAGTCGATGAGAAGCGTATGCCCCGGGCTCTCCAGGGCCAGCATGGTCGTGGTCCGGTGCGGGTCCGTGTAGGCGGCACCGGTTCCGAGCAGGTGGATCGTGGGCATGGAGGGTCAGCGGGAGCGCGTCACCGTGAACGCCACCAGGTCGGCGAGCGCTTCCTTCGCGTCGGAGTCCGGCAGCGGCGCGAGCAGGTCGAAAGCCTCGTCGGCGTGACGCATCATGCGATCGCGGGCATAGGCGATGCCGCCGGCGGAATGGACGAAAGCGGATACGAACCGTATGTCCTCCCTGGACTTGCGGTCCTTTCGAACGATGCGCATCGCGGCGCGGCGGTCCGACGGGGCGGCCTCCCGCAACGCGTGGATGAGCGGAAGCGTGAGCTTTTTCTCCTGGAGGTCGATGCCCAGCGGCTTCCCGACGTCGTCGACCCCGAAATCGAACAGGTCGTCCCGGATCTGGAACGCGATGCCCAGCTTCTCGCCGAACGCGTGCATCCGGCGGATCGTGTCCTCGTCGTCGGTGGCCGATACGGCACCGCACGTCGTGCAGGCCGAAAGGAGCGAGGCCGTCTTGTCCGAGATGATGCGGAAGTAGGTGTCCTCGTCGATGTCGAGATGCCGCGCCTTCTCGATCTGCAACAGTTCGCCCTCGCTCATGCGACGGACGGCGTCGGATACGGTGTGGAGCAGCCGGTAATCCTTCGCGTCGAGAGCCAGCAGCAGGCCGCGGCTCAGGAGAAAGTCCCCGAGCAGGACCGCCACCTTGTTCTTCCACAGCGCGTTGATCGAGAAGAAGCCGCGACGCCGGTCGGCGTCGTCGACGACGTCGTCATGCACCAGCGTCGCCGTGTGCAGCAGTTCCACGAGCGCGGCACCCCGGTACGTGGTGTCGCCGATACCGCCGCATGCCCTCGCCGAGAGGAGGACCAGGAGGGGGCGCAGCTGTTTTCCCTTGCGCGCCAACAGGTAACGGATCACGGTGTCGAGCAGCGTGACCCGAGTCCGCATGGCCTCCCGAAAGTAGGTCTTGAACCGGCCGAGATCCTCCTCGACGGGTTCCTGGAGAGAACCCAGGTCCACCCGGCGTCCGGCGAGCCGGTTGGCAAGCCGGGCTCCGGCAGGGGGCTCGTTGTCGGGGGGAAGCATCCGGTTTCGGTTCGAAGTGCGGGACCCGGCTGCGCGGGCATCGGGCGAACGCCGATGGCCGGGCGGAGTTCGTCAGGCAAAGGGACGCCGGTTGCGGCGAAGGAGCAGGAGGAAGAACGGCACGCCGGCAAGCGCCGTCACGATGCCCACGGGAAGGTCCTGTCCGGGCAGGACGCCTCGGGCCAGGATGTCTGACCAGACGAGAAAGAGGCCGCCCCCGACGAAGGCGGTGGGGAGCACCCGTAGATGGGAAACACCCGTGAGGCTGCGCACGGCGTGCGGAACGATGAGACCGACGAAGCCGATCGCTCCCGAGTAGGCCACCAACGTGCCCGTGAGCAGGGCCGCCAGCGCGATGAGCACGTGTTTCATGCGCTCCACGGGGATGCCGAGGCTGCGCGCCGGGTCTTCGCCCAGCAGCAGGGCGTCCAGGGGCCTCGCCAGGCCGAGGAGCGCCAGGAAGACGACCGCCAGCACGATGGCCGGGCCCGGGAGCACCGTCCAGGACGCGCCCGAGAGCGAACCCAGGAGCCAGAAGAGGACCGCGCGCAACTTGTTGGGGTCGGGCGAGACGAAAGCGAGAAACGACGTCAGCGAGGCCATCAGGGCCGACATGGCAACGCCGGCGAGCAGCAGCCTCGTGACGGGAACCGACGAGCCGTCGCGCGCAGCGGCGTAGACGAGGACGAGGGTCAGCAATCCACCGGCGAACGCGGCCGCCGGGAGCGACATCGCCGGCAGCGCGCCGAGCGGAACGACGCCGAGGAAATACAGGGCCGCGCCCGCCGTCGATCCGGACGAAAGCCCCAGCACGTAGGGGTCGGCCAGCGGGTTGCGCACGAGGGCCTGCATCGCCACGCCGACGACCGAGAGTCCGGCGCCGACCACGAAAGCGAGCAACACCCGCGGCAACCTCAGCGACCAGACGATCGCGTCGTTCACCGGATCGGCGGGTGGCCGCCCCGCCAGCCGGTCGGCGAGCACCGACACGACGTCCGAAGCCGATACGTCGGCGCTTCCCAGGGTGAGGCCCGCGACGAGCGACGCCGGAACGGCAATCGCGAGCACGAGGATCGAGGGGCGCAGTCTCATTCCCCGGAGCCCGCACCGGGTACGGGTCCGGTTCCCAATGCTTCGCGAAGGAGAAGGGCTCCGGCGAAGAGCCGCGGGCCGGGGCGCAGCAGCAGGTCTCCCGGAACGGAGTACACGGCTCGATCCCGCACGGCGGGAACGAGGGTCCACGTGGGGTGGTGCTCGAGCAGCCGTTCGATGCGGTAGTCGTCTCCCAGTGACCCGACGATGACCTCCGGGGCACGTGTCAGCACGAACTCGTCCGAAAGGCGGGGCGCCCGGGTCTCCAGGTCGGCAGTGATCGACCGTCCGCCGGCCAGCGCGACCATTTCGTGCACGTACGAACCGGCTCCGAACGAGAAGAGCGTGCGATCGTCGATCAGGACGAGCACCGTGGGCGGTCGTCCCGACGGCAGGCTCGAGCGCAGCCGAGTGCGGATCGCCTCGAGCGAATCGGCCGTCCTTCGGGCGGTCTCGGCCGTTCCCAGCAGGTCCCCGAGGGCGCGCAGGGCGCGCGGAACGTCCGAAAGCGAATCGACGCGAACGAACCACGTCGCAATGCCCAATTCGGCAAGGGCGTCCGCGTCCCGGGGGTCGTTGACCTGCTCCGACGCGAGCACGAGGTCGGGGGCGAGCGCCACGACGGCTTCGCGGTTGACCGGAAGCGCCTGGATTCGCGGCAGGGAGTCCACTTCGGGCGGAAAATCGTCCGCATCGGTAACGGCGACCAGCAGGTGGCCCGCCCCGGCGGCGACGACGAGTTCGGTGACGCTCGGAGCCAGCGTCACGATGCGTTCCATGCGGTCCGGCAGGACCAGTGTACGCCCCAGGTCGTCCGTGACGCTTCGGGACGGCACCGGGGCTTCGGCCCGGCATCCCGCGACGAGCAGGACCAGGAAGACGACGTGGCGGATCACGGGCGGAACATCGATCTTGCGCGGACGAAGGCGAAACCAAAAAGATACGACCGCTTTTCCGCCCACCCAGACCACCGGTTTTCCTCTCGCCCAGGCTACGTGGCGAACAGTACCGTATTCATCGTCAATCCCGCGGCGGCGCACGGCCGGGTAGGCCGACGTCGCGGCGAGGTCGAGCGCCGCATCCGCGAGGCGGTTCCGGCCGCGGTGGTCCGTTGGACCGAGGGTCCGGGGGACGCGATCCGGATCGCGGTCGAGTCGGATCGGGAGGACATCGTCGTAGCCTGCGGAGGCGACGGCACGGTACACGAGGTCGCCACGGGGCTCGTGCGGGCCGGAAGCCGGGCGGCGCTCGCCGTGCTGGGACTCGGTACGGGGAACGACCTCGCGAGAGCCCTCGGTATGGGGCGGGGACTGGCGGAGGGCCTCGCCGCCATGGCCCGCGCCCGGCTGGGCCGCATGGACTATTTCCGGCTGGCCGCCGACGACCGGGAGTTCCGACGCCTGGCATTCAACAATGTCGGGGTCGGGTTCGACGCCCACGCCTCGGCGCTCGCGCGCCGCTACAAGCGGCTTCCGGGCAGCCTGGGTTATACGGTGGGCATTCTCCACGGCCTCGCCACGTGGAAAGCGCCGGAGGTGGTGGTTCGGGGAGGGTCCGGGGAGGTCAGGGTTCCGCTCATGTTCGTGACCCTCGGGAACGGTCACTCCTCGGGAGGCGGCTACCTGGTGACGCCCGACGCTTCGCCGTTCGACGGGCTCATCGACGCGTGCGTGGTTCGCCGGCTCGGGGTCGTTCGGGCGGTCGCCATGATGCCGCGCACCCGCAGGGGCGATCACGGCACGCAGCCCGAGGTCGTGAACATGCGTTCCGACCGGTTCTCGATCGAGTGCGCGGTGCCGGTTCCCGTCCACTGTGACGGAGAGGATCTGCCCGGCGGCTGTCGAAGGCTCGACGTCGAGATCGTGCCGGCCGGGCTCGCGGTCTTCGCGCCTGTCGTCGCGTCGGCCCGGGGCGAGCGTCCGTATCTTCCGGAATGACCGAAACCGAACGACAACAGCTCGTCGACCGCCTTGCGAGGCAGTTCCGGCGCGAGGCCGGTCCCGACGCGGGATCCGCCGGGCCGATCGTGGCGATTCCGGCCGATCGGGCGCTGGACCGACTGGTCGTGGAGGGGGCGTGCCGCTTCGGCGTGTGCGCCGACAGGCCGGAGCACGCGGGCTTTTCGGCCTGCGAACTGGCGCCGCCGCTGGCGCGGATGATCGATCACACGGCGCTCAAGGCCGAGACGACCGAGGCCGACATCCGCGCGCTCTGTGACGAGGCGCGAAGGTTCTGCTTCGCGTCGGTATGCGTGAACCCGTCCTGGGTACCGCTCGCCGCCGAACTGCTCAGGGGATCGCCCGTTCTCGTCTGTACCGTCGTGGGTTTTCCGCTCGGAGCCACCCAGACCGCGGCGAAAGCGTTCGAAGCCGAATCGGCCGTGCGCGACGGGGCGTCGGAAATCGACATGGTGCTGCACGTCGGCATGCTGCGCAGCGGTCACTACGGGTACGTCGAGGACGACATCCGTGCGGTGGTCACCGCTTCCCGGCGCGCCGGAGCCTCGGCGGTGAAGGTGATCCTGGAGACCGCGCTGCTCGACGATCGCCAGAAGGTCATCGCATGCGTACTGAGCCGGAACGCCGGCGCCGATTTCGTGAAGACGTCCACGGGCTTCTCTACGGGCGGTGCCACGGCGGCCGACATCGAGTTGATGCGGAAGGCCGTGGGATCCGGGATGGGGGTCAAGGCGTCCGGCGGAGTCCGGTCGCGTGCCGACGCGGAAAACCTGATCGCGCACGGGGCGACACGCATCGGGGCGAGCGCCTCCGTGGCCATCGTACAGGGAACCGTCTCGACCTCCACCTACTGACGCCATGAACAGGGTTTCCACGCTCGGGCTCGCGCTGCTTCTCGTCTCCGGATGCTCGTCTTCACGGGTTGCCCAGGCCCCGGTCGAACCCGCACCCGAAGCGCCCGCGCCTCCGGTCGAGCGGTTCGATGCGGCACCGTACGTGGACGAGCCGGCGCCCGTCGAGGCCGAACTCACGCACGACGTTCCGGAGCGCCTCCTGCGCAACCAGGCCGGCGCCGGCACCGTGCGGGAGGTGGGCGGATTCCGCGTGCAGGTGTTCTCGACGCTCGACCTTACGGAAGCCGCAGCGGCCGAGGAGGAGGTCAAGGCCTACTGGCAGACGTTGGAAGCCTCGGCCCCGGAATCGGTATCGGGACTGGACGAACCGGCCGTATACCGGTTTTTCCGACAGCCGTACTACCGCATCCGGGTCGGCGACTTCCCGGGCAGGGCACGCGCCGATCGGGTGGCCAAGCTGCTCGCGCAGCGTTTCCCGGGCGCGTTCGTCGTGCCCGACCGGGTGCGCGTGAGGAACTGAGGCGGCGGGGGGCGTCCCGACGCCGCTCAGGAACGGGGCGCCCGTTCCTGCGGGGCCGGCCGGGCGAGATCGCCGGCCATGAAGGCGGCCCCCACGATTCCGGCTTCGTTCTCGAGGATCTCGGTCACGAGTTCGGCCTTCGTGTGCAGGAACTTGATGTACTTCTCCTTCTTCGATGGACGGCTTATGCCGCCGCCGAGAATGATCAGGTCGGGCGCGAACAGGAACTCGACCGTGTCCAGGTACTGCTGGAACCGCCTCGCCCACTGTTTCCACGAGAGGGAGACCTGCTTTCGCGTGCGATCCGACGCGTACAGCTCGGCATTGCGTCCCAGGACCTCCAGGTGTCCGAGTTCCGTCCCGGGAACGAGCGTTCCGTCGATGAAAAGTGCCGTCCCGATGCCGGTGCCGACCGTCAGCAGGATCACGACCCCTTTCCGACCCTGGCCCGCCCCGAACTGCATCGAGGCGACGCCGGCCGCGTCCGCGTCGTTCATCACGCGCACCGGGCAGCCGGTGGCATCGGAGAAGAGCACGTCGACCGGCGTATCGATCCAGGTGGAGTGGATGTTCGTGGCCGTCAGCGCGACCCCTCCATGCACGCGGGCCGGGATCGTGCAGCCGATCGGACCCTTCCACGCGAAGTGGTCGACCACCTGCCGCACGGCCTTGGCGATCCGGTTGGGGGTGGCGGGTTTGGGGGTGTCGATGCGGAATCGCTCGGCACCCAGTGTGCCCGTGACCACGTCCACGGGTGCGCCCTTGATGCCGGATCCGCCGATGTCGATGCCCAGGACGGTCACGCCGGGTTCCGGTTGGTTTCTCGGGTTCTCAACTTACGCGGCACGCTGCCCGACGACAACGGGTGACCGCGGAATGCTAGATTACGGTTTCATTCTTCGAACTGACGATGCCCCTCCATCCGAATGCCGGCCAGCCGGCGCCCCGCAGCGTGCTGGCGAACATCCCCCGGCTCGTCTCGGCCTACTACACCGTCGAGCCGGACGCGTCCGAACCCTCCCAGAAGGTCTCCTTCGGCACGTCGGGGCACCGTGGCTCCTCCACGCGGGGCACGTTCAACGAGGCGCACATCGCCGCGACCACCCAGGCCATCTGCGAATGGCGCGCGGCGCACGACATCACGGGCCCGCTGTTCCTCGGCATGGATACCCATGCGCTGTCGGAACCGGCACACACCACCGCGATCGAGGTCCTGGCGGCCAACGGGGTGCACGTGCGCGTGGCGGCCGGCGGAGGCTACACCCCGACCCCCGTCATCTCTTTCGCGATCCTGCGGCACAACCGTGCCGCCGACGGCGGTCGGGCCGACGGGATCGTGATCACGCCGTCCCACAACCCGCCGGAGGACGGGGGGTTCAAGTACAATCCGCCCTCGGGTGGGCCGGCCGATACCGAGGTGACGAAGGCGATCCAGGCGCGGGCGAACGCGCTGCTCGCTGCGGGACTGCGCGGAGTACGGCGATGGTCTGCCGCCGACGCGGCCGCATCCGGCCGGGTCGAGGCATGGGATTACGTCACGCCGTACGTGGAGGCGCTGTCCGAGGTGGTGGACATGGGCCGCATCGCCGCGTCCGGGCTGCGGATTGGCGTGGATCCGATGGGAGGCGCGGGTATCGGGTACTGGGGGCCGATCGCCGAGCGGTACGGGCTCGACCTGGAGGTGGTCAACCCGGTCGTGGATCCCACCTTCTCGTTCATGCGTCTCGACCACGACGGCAGGGTGCGCATGGACTGCTCGTCGCCGTACGCGATGGCGGGCCTCGTCGAGCTGGCCGGGCGCTTTGACATCGCGTTCGGAAACGACCCGGATTTCGATCGCCACGGCATCGTGACCCCGGCCCGCGGTCTCATGAATCCCAACCACTACCTCGCCGTGGCGGTCGAGTACCTCTTCACGCACCGTGCCGGTTGGCGTGCGGATGCGGCCGTGGGCAAGACGCTCGTCTCGTCTTCCATGATCGACCGCGTGGCCGCGGGCATCGGGCGCAGGGTGGCCGAGGTGCCCGTGGGCTTCAAGTGGTTCGTCGACGGGCTGCTGACGGGCGCGTTCGGGTTCGGGGGCGAGGAGAGCGCCGGCGCGTCGTTCCTGCAGATGGACGGGCAGGCCTGGTCCACCGACAAGGACGGGATCCTGCTCGACCTGCTGGCCGCCGAGATCACGGCCGTCACCGGCAGGGACCCGGCCGCGCGGTACGCCGACCTGGAAGCCCGGTACGGCAGTCCGGCGTACGCGCGCCGGGACGCGCCGGCCGACGCACGGCAGAAGGACCTGCTGTCAAGGCTGTCACCGAACGACGTGCCCGGCGACACGCTGGCCGGCGAAGCCATCGTGGCCAAGCTCACGCGGGCGCCGGGCAATGACGCGGCCATCGGCGGGCTGAAGGTCGTGACGGCGAACGGGTGGTTCGCGGCGCGGCCCTCGGGCACCGAGGACATCTACAAGATCTACGCCGAGAGCTTTCTCGGTGCGGATCACCTCGCCCGGCTCCAGGACGAGGCCCAGACCATGATTTCGGCGGTTTTCGCCGGCTCGCACTGAACGGAGGCGCGGCCCGGGTTCAATCGGTATCGGCCATCGATGCCGCGAGGCGCCTTCGGGCCTCGAAGGCCTCCCGCGCGATGCGCACATCCTCCAGGAACGGACCCAGTTCGTGCATGCGCATGGCCTGGGGGCCGTCCACGAGGGCCTTTTCCGGGGCGGGGTGGAAATCGACGAGCACCATGTTTGCGCCGGCGACCACGCCCTGCGCCGTCACGTGCATGACGTCGAGAATCCCGTCCGGGCACCGCGAGCGGCTTCCGACCGAGTGGGACGGGTCGATGCAGACCGGCATGCGGGTGAGGCGCTTCACGACGGGTACCTGGGCGAAATCGACGAAATTGCGGTGCGGATCGCCCATGTTGGTCTTCATTCCGCGCAGGCAGAAGACGACCCGCTGGTTGCCCTCGCTCGCCAGGTATTCGGCGGCGTTCAGGCTCTCGTCGAGCGTGATGCCGAATCCGCGCTTGAGCAGCACCGGGTAGGTGGTCTGGCGCCCGATGGCCTTCAGGAGCTCGAAATTCTGGGTATTGCGGGTTCCGACCTGCAGCATGACGCCGGTCGGGTTGCCGAGACGCTCGAGCGTCTCGTGGATTTCGTCCACGTGCGCCTCGTGGGTGACCTCCATCGCGATCACGCGGATGCCGTACTTCCCGGCGAGATCGAAGACGTACGGCAGGCACTGCTTTCCGTGACCCTGGAACGCGTAGGGGCTCGTGCGGGGCTTGTACGCGCCCATCCGCGTGCAGGGCTGGCCGAGCTCGCGCAGGGCCTTCATCATCGCCTCGACGTGTTCGGGCGTGTCCACGGCGCAGAGCCCTGCGAAAACGTGGAGCGTGTCCTGGCCGAATCGAAGCCCGTTGTAGTCGAAATGGGCCGGACGGTCGTCGTGACGGTGGCGTCCGAGCACCTTGTAGGCCTCGGAGATGCGGATGACCCGTGCGACGCAAGGCAGCGCCCGCATCTCGTCGATCGCCAGCGTCGAGGTGTTTCCGATGAGGTAGACCTCGGTCAGCTGCTGCTCGGCGCCCTGGATGGTGTGGATGCGGTGGTTGACGGCGGGAGCCAGGTCGTCGAGATGCGACAGCAGCCGGTGGTAGGGTTCCGAATGCCGATCGACGTTCGGCTCGAGGATCAGGATCACGGGACAGGCGGGAAGGCGGAAAAACGCAATGTACGGCGTTTGCCGGGGCCCGGCGACCCGGATTACGCTGCGGGCGAAAAGCCGAGCGCCACGACCGTCACGTAGGCCCCGTCCGTCCGCCACCAGGCGCGCACGGGCTCCGGCACCTCGAGATCGCGGACTGCCAGGGGCTCCCAGGCGTCCCGTCGGCGTGCGTCACACGTCACGTACACCTCCACGCTTCGGGTATCCCGCCGAAGCCCCGTCCGGCGCACCTTGAGCACGGCCTCCTTGGCGCTCCAGGCCAGGTTGGACGCGAGGTCCGGATCGGAAGACGCGGTCACGATCCCGATCTCGGCCGGCGTCAGGAAGTCGGCCACGAACTCCGGGCTCCGGAGTTCCAGGCGCTCGACGTCGATGCCCACGCGTACCGGCAGGCGGGAGGCGGCCGCGACGACCTGCGATCCACGGTGCGAGATCGACACCGACAGCGGGAGCAGGCGACCGTCGATCCACGCATCGGGTGCGCCGTCCGGAGCGGCGAGAACCGAGAGCCTCCGGGCGTCGGCGGCCTCGGCCAGCGTCGGATCGAGCGCGATCAGCGCGCGGTGGGCGACCGCCCGTCCCGCCAGGAACGTGCGACGACGGGACTCGAGGCGCAGTGCCGCCGCGGCGCGGCGCTCGACCGGCGTCAGGGTGGACCGCGCAGCGGACGTCGTGCGCAGGTCGGCCGCCGACCACGCACATTCGCCCGGACCGGTGGCCACAATCCATGTGCTATCCTGTAATAACACGTAATTACATCACCCTGCCAAATCTCGAACGAGCGCGGCCGCGTTCGGCACGAGCCCGCCGGGCAGTGCCGCCGTCCGGTAGCCATCCAGCGCCACGACGGCATGGCCGTCAGAGGCCGAGACCACCACGTCGAACGCTCCTGCGGAATCCCGGCGGGCCACGGCGATCGCCCCGGCCGACTCGGTCGGCGACGCCGACAAGAACCGGACGCTGCGGATGAACGACGGCAGGCCCATCGAGCCGTCGTCGGCCATCTCCAGGGCTCCGGCGGCCTGGAAGGCCAGTTCGACGAGCCTGGGAGCCGCCTCGGCCGAACCCGCCGAGGCCGGATGGTTGGCGGGCAGTCCGCTCGCGAACCGGGCTGCAACCGAGGAGCCGTGCCTCCAGAGCCGGTCAACCACCCGGTACGCGGGTCCGTGGAAGTAGACCTCGTACAGGCGGGAGGCATCCCGGCCCTCGCTCGTCCGGACGAAATCCGGCAGGTCGAAGGGTGCGGATGCGACCGGCCCCGGGGCCATGCGAACGGTAGCGGTGAAGTGTACCGTGACCGACTCTTCGTTGCGTGCCGCGATCAGGCGGCGACCGACGAGACGGCAGTGCACGAGCACCGATTCGCCGTCGGGCTCGCAGACCGCTTCCACCTCGACAGGGCGCGGCTCGTCGCGGTAGAACTTGAACGGCGCGGAGAAGCGGACGCTCTCGAGGGATACGGCCTCCAGGTCCGGTTGCAGGAAGCGCGCGGCCTCGACGAAGGCCTCCAGGCCCATCACGCCGGGCAGCACGGGCGTACCCTCGATACGATGGTGATCCAGGAACGGCAGCAATGCCGGATCAAGGACCGCCTCGAAGGTTACCCTGCCGCTGCCGTCGATGCGCAGCACTCGGCCAAGCATGGGCTTCGAGCCGGTCGCCGGGTCGGCGAGCGCCACGGGCGGGGGCTCGAGCATGAGGCCGAGGGACTCCGCGATGACGACCTCGCCCCCGTGCGAGTGCAGCAGTTCGTCGCGCACCACGGGGATTCCGGCGTCCGGATCGAGCATGTCGATGCCCGCGCGCGCCATCATGGTCGGGATCGACCCCCGCGACGCCATGCCTATCCGGGCCCAGGCCGTCCAGTCGATCGTGATGCCGCGCGTGTCGGGACCGAGCGACGCGGTGACCTTGGCCAGGAAGTCGTTGGCCGACGAGTAGTCGGTCTGCCCGCCGTTGCCGAAACGTCCGGCAATGGAGGAGAAGACCACGGACGAACCGATGGGCACGTCCCCGAGTCCGGCAAGGAGGTTCAGGTAGCCCGTGGTCTTCACGTCGAAGACGAGATCGAATTCCGCAGGCTCCTTGTCGGGCAGGAACCGGCTCTTCTCCAGGCCGGCGGCGTGCAGGAGCACGTCGACCCGCCCCTCCTCGTCGCGGATCTTCGCGGCGACCGCGGAGACGGCCGCGGCGTCGCGCAGGTCGACCGACGCGTACCGTGCCGTTCCGCCCGCCCGTTCGACGGCGCGGACGGCCGCGCGCGCGGCCGCCCGCCGCTCCACCGCCGCAAGGTCCTTTTCCACGCGGGCCGGGGTCGCACGCTCGCCCGAGGCCTTCAGCCGTTCGAAGAGGGTACGCTTGAGCGATTCGGGGTCGCGATCGAACGCGTCGAGGTCGGGGTCGTCATCGGCCGGACGATCGGCGAGGTCGAGCAGCCAGAACGTGCCGGGCCACGTGCGCGCGAGGTCGGCGGTTATGGCCGACACGATGCTGCCCGCAGCGCCCGTTACGACGAAGACGGGGTCCTGGGGCAGCCGCGCGATCCGCTGGGACCGATCGAGGGGACGTTCCTCGACGGCGATGGTGCAACGTCGTCCGCCGTGGTACCCCACCTCCACCGTCGAGCGGTCGTACAGGGCTTCTTCGAGGAGCCGGTCGGCCGGGTCGGCCGTCGAGCGCGTCGGCGCGAAGTCGACGGCCTTGACGACGCACTCCGGACGTTCGCGGCGCAGCGCCTTGAGGAATCCGGTAACGGCGCCTCCGAACGGCGCGTGGATGGCCGAGCCCGAGAATCCGTGCCTGCCGTCGAGCCGCGTGGCGCCGATGAAAAACGACCCGGCCTCAAGCCGGTCGTACAACACGCGGGCCGCGGTGTACAGGAGCTTCGCGCGGACGTGCAGCGCTTCGGACCGGGTGTGGGTCGGCATGGAGCGCAGGTCGCCTTCGCGATCCAGCGCAGGAAGCCAGTAGACGCCCGTCACCGGTCCGTCGGCGGCGAAGGCGGCGAGGCGGGAGGCGAGTGTCTCGCGGTCCGGCGTGTCGTCGATCCTCAGGACGGCGGTCCCTCGCTTCTCGAGGCGCTGGGCCAGTGCCTTCGCGACCCCGGATCGGTCGGCCATGAGCACCACGCGCGCGCCGGCGTCCAGGGTGACTCCGGTCGTCACGAAGCGGGTGGCCGGTGGCAACGCGCGCACGACCGGCACTCGGCGCGTGGCTACCGGCGAGTCAGGAGCCGGCTCCGTCGCCGCTTCGGGTGCGGCTCCGGGCGCGGAGGGCGCTCCGCCGCCCGCGATTCCGTCACCGCTACCCGCGAGGTCCGGGCGGCGTTCGATCACGAAGCGGGCCACGTCGGCGAGCGTCGGGAAATCCCGGAGCTGCAGGTTTTCGTCGCGCTCGATGCCCCAGCGCCCGCGGACGGCCGCGAACATCTCGGCCTGCTTGACGGTGTCGATGCCGAGATCGGCCTCGAGATCCAGCTCGGGGTCGAGCATGTCGGCCGGGTATCCGGTCAGCTCGGTGACGAACTCCAGGATCGCGGGCATCGGGTCGTCGGAACCCGACGGGGCCGGTGCCGACGCTTCGGGAGCGCCCGGGTGGCTTGGGGCGGCATCCTGTGCGTGAACGGGAGCGACCGCAGGGGCGGGTTCCGGCTCGGGCGCGCCGGAGCGCTCCCGCGCGAAGCGCACGACGTGCGCCAGCGTCGGAAATTCGCGCAACTGCAGGTTCTCGTCCCGCTCGATCCCCCACGCGGCGCGGATTGCCGCGAACATCTCGGCCTGCTTGACGGTGTCGATGCCGAGGTCGGCCTCGAGGTCCAGATCGAGGTCCAGCATGTCCGGCGGGTAGCCGGTGATCTCGGCGGCGATGGCCACGACACGGGTGACGTACGCGTCCGTCTCCGGCGCAGCGGCCGTTGTCGGGGCTGTCGCTGCCGGGACCGGGGCAGCGGGTGCCGTCACCGGGCCTGCGGGGGAAGCGGCCGCGGTCCGGAAACGGGCAGGAGCCCGGTCTTCCGCAAACCGGATCACGTGGGCCAGGGTCGGGAATTCGCGCAATTGCAGCGCGTCGTCGCGCGGGATATCGAAGGCCGCGCGCACGGCCGCGAACGTTTCGGCCTGCTTGACGGTGTCGATGCCGAGATCGGCCTCGAGGTCGAGGTCGGGATCCAGCATGTCCGGGGGGTACCCCGTGACATCCGATACGATCTGCAGGACGCGCTCGGCGATGCCGTTCGGGGCGGAAGAAGGCACCGCGGGACCGGCATGCGCGACCGGGGTCGCCCGGGCCGTCGCGGGAGCCGCCGCCGGGGCCGCCGTGGGCGCCGCGGCCGGAACGTCCGCCCCGGCGGTCGCGAGGTCGGGGCGGCGATCGAGCACGAACTGCACGACGTGGTCGAGCGTCGGGAAGTCCCGCAGCTTCAGGTCCTCCTCCCGAGGGATGTCGAACGCGGCCCGCACCGCGGCGAAGGTCTCGGCCTGCTTGACCGTGTCGATCCCGAGGTCGGCCTCAAGGTCGAGTTCGGGATCGAGCATGTCGGTCGGGTAACCGGTAACGCCGGCCACGATCTCCATGACGCGTGGGCGCACGCCGTCGGTCTTCGCTCCCGTGTGGACCGGAGCCGGCTCGGGAATCGGGGCCGGGCCGGCCGCCGGCGCCCCGTCCGAGGATGGCGCGAGCGGTGCGGGAGCGGTCGCCCGTCCGGGATCGGCCGGGACGGCCGCGGGAGGACCATCGTCGCGGATGCGCAGCGTGCGGCCGATCACCTCGACGGCCGGAGCCTCGTAACCCGAGATGGAACGCAGCCACTCCGCCCAGCGAGACGGGTCGGCGACACGGTATGCGTAACCGAGTTCACGTGGCGACCGGCGCGGGCCGTCTGCGGCGGGCACCCGCCGAAGCAGCGTCATCGCGATCTGCGACCCGAATCCCGCGCCCAGCCGAAGGGCGAACTCGACCTCGTGGGGCCCGCCCGAGGACAGGTTCAGCCGTCCCAGGTCCGGATCCACCTCGCGGAAGTTCGCCACGGGCGGCACGAGGCCGGTTTCCAGCGCCTTGACCGCGACGACGTCCTCGATGCCCGCGCCCATGGCGTGGCCCGTGAAGCCCTTCGTATTGGCCATCACGATGCGGTCGGCCACGTCGGCGAACACGTAGCGCAGGGCGTCCACCTCGGCCTGGGCGCTGCCACCGCGGGCCGGGGTGTAGGTTTCGTGGGATACGAAGACGGTTCGTGGCGCGATGGCGCGTCGGTCGATGCCCCAGCGGCCCTCGGCCTGCGCGACGAGCCGCTCCATGACGTACCGTATGTGCTCGACGTCGAGCCTCGTTCCGTGAAAGGCCGAGTTGGCGACGACGGTCGAAAGCACCTCGCAGATCGGAGCGATTCCGCGCTCCCGGGCCGCTTCTGCGGTCTCGACGACGAGCGAGGCGGCGCCCATGCCCACGACCATGCCGTGCCGGCGCCGGTCGAACGGCAGCACCGCGTCCTCGACGCGCTCGTCGGTGGCGGCGGCGCCGGACGCGAGGAATCCCGCCCCGATCCACTCGAGCATGCGGGGCGAGGTCACGTTGTCGGCCGAGATCACGATCACCCGCCGGCAGCGGCCCTGGCGAATCCAGTCCTCGGCGAGGCCGATCGCCTGCGGCGTCGATGCGCACGCCGCGTTGACCTGCGAATTCGGACCTCGGGCTCCGATGTACTCCGCGAACTGGGAGTGTCCCATGGACAGCACGCGGAAGAGCAGGCGGCGGTCCACCGTGTAGGACACCTCGTCGATGGCCTTCCGCAGGTCGGCGATCCGGAGGTCCAGGTCGGCCATGACGGCCGGTTCCGAAGCCTTGGCCCGCAGGCTCTCGAGGTCGGCGAGGCGCGCCCTCAGGTGCCGGTCGTCGTCGTACCCGGTCACTTCGTCGGCCCATGCCTCGGAATCGGGGAACGCCGACGCGAAGATGACACCGGTCTCGTCGCGCAGCGTGTCCGGAAGCATCCAGCGGTCGGGCAGGAAGGTCCCTTTCGTCGTCGTCCGGTACTTCATGACGAGCGGAATACCCGCGTCCCGCAGGGCCTCGAGGCCGACCGCGATCGCCAGCTGCGTCACGCCGTTGAGCGCCGGGATGCGCTCTTCGGGAACGCCGAAGTCGCCGAGATCGAATCTGCCCGGCAATCCTGCGAGCTTGATGGCGTCGGCGGCAGAATCGATCGTCTCGAAATGCGGTCCGCCGGCCTCGCTCTTCACGAGGCGCGTGATGTGCTTGGCCACCATGGCCTCGCGCACCGGCATCGGGATCGATCCGATGAACGAGTCCCCGCGCAGGATGCGCTCCACGTTGCCGTCGTCGAACACGCGGCCGGAGCCGGGCAGGCCGAGCGCCGCGCCCGTGATCACCAGGGGCTCCACGGCAGGGGCGACGGGCGGCGAAACGGGGGCCACCCGGGCGGTCGGAAGCGGCATTCCGACGGGAGGCGTCGCTCCGGCGCCCCGATACAGGTCGAATCCGCGCTCGAGGAACTCGGCAAAGAGGCGTCCGAGCGCGACGTAGCGGTCGTCGGCGCCCGCCGGAACGGCAGGGGCCGGGGTCGCGGTCGAAGCCGCGGCCGGTTCCGGAGCCCGAGGGGTCGCCGCACGGGGCGGTTCGGGTGCCGCGGCGACGACCGGGGCCCGTTCGGCGACCGCCTCGATGCCGTCTCCGAGCCCTGCGGCGTAGAGGGCACACAGGGCCTGGTTGAACGAGGTCACGTCGCCCGTCTTCGGATGGTTGGTGAAGAGGGCCGTCACGGTCTCGTCGTCAGGAAACACGTCCTCGACGAAGGATGCCAGGGCCCGCTTGGGGCCGACCTCGACGAACGTGCGCACTCCTTGGTCGTGGAGCGTCTGGAGACCCTTCACGAACTGCACGGGCGATGCGATCTGCCGACCGAGCAGATCGATGATCGCGGGCCGGGCGCCGGGGTCCATCGGGTAGAATCCGCCCGTCACGTTCGCGACCACCGGCACCGCCGGCGGCCTCACCTCGAGGGATTCGAGGTACCGCGTGAGCGGTCCGCTGGCCGGGCCGACGATGCTAGTGTGGAACGCGTGGCTGACGGCAATCCGGCGCACGGCGTACCCGGCGTCGGCGATCACCTTTTCGGCCGCCGCGACGGCGGCGGTGGCCCCTCCGATCACCGCCTGCTTTCTCGAATTGAGGTTCGCGATGACGACGTACCCGTCGACCTGCGCCAGCAGGCGTTCCAGCTCGTCGAGCGGGGCGGAAACGGCCGCCATGCAGCCGTTGTCCTCCATCGAGACCTCGCGCATGGCGTGCGCACGCGCCGACACGGCGCGCAGCGCATCGCCGAACGACAGGGCTCCGCCGGCCACCAGCGCGCCGTATTCGCCCAGGCTGTGCCCCATCACCATGTGCGGACGCACGCCGTAGGTGGCCAACAGCCGCGTCAGCGCGGCGTCGGTCGTCAGCACGGCCGGCTGCGTGATCTCGGTCTGGCGCAGGTGCTCTTCGGCCTCGGCGATGGCCGCGGGATCGTCGGAATCGAGGAACACGAACTCCGACAACGGCTTGCCGAGGATCGGGGTCATCACGGCATCGGCCTCGGCGAAGGTGTCCCGTACCTCGGGCACCGTGAGCCGCATGGTCGACAGCATGTTGGCGTACTGCGATCCCTGGCCCGTGAAGAGGAACGCCGTCTTCGATTCGCCTCCGCTGCCGCGGTGGATCCCGCGTCCGCGCAGCACCTTCCAGGCCTTCGCATCATCCCGTTCGAAGCCCTTGAGCGCACGTTCGATGCGGTCGGACAGCTCGTCGGCATCGCCCCAGTCGATCGCGATGCGTTCGGCGGCCCGCAGGTCGGCCGCGTACGGCGCGCGGATCTCGGGGACGCGGCCGGCCGCCAGCCGGTCGCGCACCTCGATCAGGCGGTTCCGGAGGGCGTCGGGGGAGTCGGCGCCGAGCACGAGCGCTCCGCGCATCGGCTTGCGGGGCTCCGAAGCCGGGATCGGCCGGATCTCGGCGCTCGCCACGACGGTCCGGCGCTCTTCGCGGTGCAGGCCCGGCACGTACTCCTCGAGCACGGCGTGGAAATTCGTGCCCCCGAACCCGAAGGCGCTCACGCCCGCGCGGCGCACCTGCGGTCCCGAGACGGTCCAGTCGCGCAGCTCCCGGTTCACGTAGAGCGGCGAACCGGCGAAGTCGATGTTCGGATTGGGCTCGTCGCAGTTGATCGAGGGTGGGAGCTGCCGGTGGTGCAGCGCCAGGGTCGCCTTCAGGATGCCCGCCGAGCCGGCCGAGCCCTTGAGGTGGCCGATGTTCGACTTGACCGATCCCAGCGGAAGCGACTGTTTCGGCAGCCCGAAACGGGCGAACACCGCGCTCAGCGACTCGACCTCGATCACGTCGCCCACCTTGGTCGACGTGCCGTGGCCCTCGATGAGCGTCGCCGTGTCGGGCAGTACCCCTGCGCGCTCCCATCCGCGCTCGATCGCGAACCGCTGCCCGATCGGATTCGGGGCGGTGATGCCCTTGCCCTTGCCGTCGCTCGATCCGCCCATGCCGCGGATCACGGCATAGATGCGGTCGCCCGCCTTCTCGGCGTCGGCCAGCCGCTTCAGCACGAAGACCGCCGCGCCCTCGCCCATCACGAAACCGTCGGCCCCGTTCGCGTAGGGGCGTGTGCCGGTCGCCGAAAGGGCGCCGATCTTGCAGAACTTCGTGAACGTGGAGGCCGACATGTTCGAGTCGATTCCGCCCGTCAGCACGACGTCGTAGTCGCCCTGCACCAGGCCCTCGACGGCCGCGGTGAACGCGGCCATCGCCGACGCGCAGGCCGCGTCGGTCACGTAGTTCGGCCCGTGGAAGTTGAAGAGATTCGCCACGCGGCCCGCGATGATGTTCGCGAGCTCCCCGGGCATCGTGTCCTCGGTGATTTCTGGGAAACGGCCCGAGACGTGGGCCTTCAGTTCGGTCATCACGGCCTGCCGCAGGTCCGGGCTGAGCCCGGCGAAACTCGGCGCGGCGAGCAGTTCGCGCGTGATCTCCGGCAGGTGGATGCGCATGGCCGTGCGGTAGTGGAGGTCTCCGGCCATCGCATTGCCGAAGATCACGGCCGTGCGGTCGTTGTCCCACGACGGGCCCGGCCATCCGGCGTCGGCCAGCGCCTCGCGCGCGGCGATGACGGCCCACTTCTGCGTGCGGTCCATCGCGTCCGAGACGCGGGGCGGAATGGGGAGCTTCCAGGCGAGCGGATCCCACGTGTACTCGCGCACCCAGCCCCCGATCTTCGAGTAGGTCTTGTCGGGGACCGACGGATCGGGATCGTAGTAGGCTCCGGCGTCCCACCGATCGGTCGGGACGTCGGAAATCGAGTACCGCCCCCCGGCGATGTTCTTCCAGAAGGTCGGGACGTCCGGGGCGTCCGGCAGCACGGCGCCGAGGCCGACGATCGCGATGGCGCGGGAATAGGGTTCGGTCATGGTACGTTCCGGCGCTCAGGGCCGGGTTCGGAACGCCGGACGGGCCGGCAGGAAATGGCGGTCAGGGCGCGGGGGTCAGGCGCTGCGGCCGTAGAGCGCATCGGATACGAGTTGCAGGTCGTCCAACATGCCGGCCTGGCCGGCGTAGATGCGCTCGGCCCCGAGCCGGCGGGCATAGTCGGCGGCATCGAGGCCCTCGCTGCCGGTGATCCAGCGCAGGCCGTCGGTGAGCACACGCAGCGACGCCTCCCGGGCGAAGACGCGGCTCATGGCGGCGAGCGTGGGGGCGTCGAAGCGGGCGTCGGCCTTGTCGTGCCCGGCACCCTCGCGCACGCGCAGGGCCTTGCGCGCGAACGTGGCCGCCGTCTCGGCCCACGCGATCAGTTCGCCGAGGCGCAGGAGCACGTGCTGGTTGCGCGTGAGACGCTCGGTGCGGGCGCGTTCCAGGAGCACGGCGAGCGCATCGAGCGCGTCGGCCGCCAAGGCCGCCCCGACCCCGTGCGCCGACCGGGGAGCGAGGCCCGGCGTGAGCGCCCGCAGGGCGGCCGCCTGCTCGGCGTAGTGCGCGCCGCGGGACTTCAGGTGCAGCTGCCAGCGGTCGCGGGCGATGGTCATTTCCATGATCTCGCTCGTGCCCTCGTAGATGGTCGTGATACGCAGGTCGCGCTTGATCTTCTCGACCATGTACTCGCGGGTGTATCCGTATCCGCCGAGCGCCTGGATGGATGCGTCGGCCGCGGCGTTGCCGAACTCGGTGGCGAGGTACTTGGCGATGGCGCCCTCGGTGTTGAGGCCGCCCTCGCCGGCGTCGATGCGTTCGGCCGTCTCCTCGACGTACGCGCGCGCCGCTTCGAGGCGCACCGCGTGCGGAACGACGAGCTTGAACGTGTAGCCCTCCTTTTCGGACAGCGGGGTGCCCGCCTGGATGCGGTCCTTCGAATACGGAATCGCCCGGTCGAGCGCCGCCCAGCCTCCGCCCAGCCCGAAAGCGGCCACCATGAGGCGCGTGTAGCCGAAGACGGCCTGGGCCTGGAGCAGCCCCTGGCCCTCGACGCCGCCGACCAGCGCCGATACGGGCACCAGGACGTCCTCGCACGTGACGGTCGTCGTGTTCGAGAGTCGGATTCCGTGCTTGTCCTCGGGCTTCCCGTGGCTCAAACCCTCGGTCGCACGCTCCACGACGAACCAGGTCGGTCCGCCGGGAGTCTTCGCAAGGAACGTGTAGGCATCGGCGTAGCCGCCGTTGGAGATCCACTGCTTGGACCCGTTGAGCCGGTATCCGACCACCGTTCCGCCCTCCTCGACGGGGGCCGCCGTCGAGCGCAGGGCGCCCAGATCGCTGCCGGCGGCCGGTTCGGTGGCCGCGTACGCCATGAGCAGGCCCTCGGACGCGATGCGTGACAGCCAGTGCTCCTGCTGCTCGGGGGTTCCGCCGAACACGATGGGGTCGCTGCCGAGGAACGTCGCGAACACGCCCGTGGCCACCCCGAGGTCCACGCGTCCCAACGCCTCGCACACGCGGTAGACGTCCATCGTGGATCCGCCCATGCCCCCGTACGCCTCCGGGATGAACAGGAGGTGGATGCCCAGTCCTTCGCCGCACAGGCTGCGCACGACGTCGTTCGGAAACTCGTCGCGGTGGTCGAGGTCGAGGAGCAGCGCATCCGGCAGGTTCTCGGCCGCAAAATCGCGGATGGATTCGAGGACCAGGTCCAGATCGGACCGATCGATTCCGGGAGTGGCGGGAGCCGACATGGAGCTGTGCGTTGGATTCCGCCCGGCGCCCGAACGCGCCGACGGGCCCCGTGCGCGCCCGCGCACGAAGGCACCGAAAGAACCCGCGAACGCCTGTCATCCGGTAGCGGAACTCCGCTACGGGGTCTGTAGGGGTGCGTTACGGGAGCCTGCCGGGGATCGCCCTACACTTCGGGCCCGGCCGCTCCGGTCCACGGCGGAGCCATGGGGGACCGATCAGTCGACCTTCTCGAAAACCCGCACGTAGTCCACTTCCAACCGTCCCGGGAAGACGGTCGTGGCATCCGGGTTGCCCGGCCAGTCGCCGCCGACCGCCAGGTTGAGGATGACGTGGAATTCCTGGTCGAAAGGCGCGGGGAAGGGGCCGCCGAGCGTGTGCCAGGCGTTCTGCCTGCCGACCTGGAGGTCGTCCACGTACCAGCGCATTTCGCCGGGCTCCCATTCGAGGGCGAACACGTGGAACTCCTGCGAGAACGTGCCCGACGGGAGCCGGTAGTTCGTGCCGGAATACGCGTGCTCGTTCGTACCGGTGCGCGTGTAGTGCAGCGTCTGGTAAACCGTGCGCTGGTCGTGCCCGAGGTATTCCATGATGTCGATCTCGCCCGAGCGGGGCCAGCCGCCGTAGACCGAGCGGGTCGGCATCATCCAGATGGCGGGCCACAGACCCCTTCCGACCGGCATGCGTGCACGAATCTCGAAACGGCCGTACTGGAAGTCGGCCTTTCCGGACGTGTTGATCCGGGCCGAAGTGTAGTTTCTCGTCGCGTCGGGGCCCGTGTACGTCTCCTTGTGCGCCTCCAGGACCAGCACCCCGTTCTCGATGCGCGAATTCTTTTCGGCGCGCGTGTAGTATTGCTGCTCGTTGTTCGCCGGGCGGCCGTGAACTTCCCAGTTCCAGGCCGATCCGTCGATGTTCGTCCCGTCGAATTCGTCGTTCCAGACGAGGCGGAACCCGTCCTTGGCAGGAATCTCGTCCATGGGGTCCTCCGTGGCCCCGCCCGAGCAAGCCGTCAACAGGAGGAGCAGAAGTACACGGGACGGGGTTACGGATCGCATGACGGGATGGGTCTCGGCAGGTTCAGGAAAGGACGCCGTGCTTCCGGCCGACCTTCGTGAAGGCCGCAACCGCACGTTCCAGGTGGGCCGGCGTGTGGGCCGCCGAGATCTGCACGCGGATGCGAGCCTGCCCCTTCGGCACGACCGGGAAGGAGAATCCGATCACGTAGATGCCCTCCTCCAGCAGGTCGCGCGCCATGTCCTGCGCGAGACGGGCGTCGTAGAGCATGATCGGGACGATCGGGTGCACGCCCGGCTTGATGTCGAAGCCCGCGGCCGTCATTTCGCGGCGGAACCAGGCCGTGTTGCGCTCGAGGGTATCGCGCAACTCGGTGGTCGCGCTGAGCATGTCGAGCACCTTCAGCGAGACGTACGTGATGACGGGCGCGAGCGAGTTCGAAAAGAGGTAGGGGCGCGACCGCTGCCGAAGCAGCTCGACGATCTCCTTGCGACCCGTCGTGAACCCGCCGGACGCCCCGCCGAGGGCCTTGCCGAGCGTGGAGGTGATGACGTCGACCCGGCCCATGACGCCGCACTGCTCGTGGGTGCCGCGCCCGGTGGGTCCGAAGAAGCCGGTCGCGTGGCAGTCGTCGAAGTGCACCATGGCGCCGTAGCGCTCGGCCAGGTCGCAGATCTGGTCGAGTTTCGCCACCGAGCCGTCCATCGAGAAGACGCCGTCGGTGGCGATGAGTCGCATCCGGGCCGACTGCGTGGCCTTGAGGGCGTCCTCCAGCGCGTCCATGTCCCCGTGCGGATACCGGTGGCGGTCGGCCTTGCACAGCCGGATGCCGTCGATGATGGAGGCGTGGTTGAGCTGGTCCGAGATGATCGCGCAGTCCTCGTCGAGCAGGGTCTCGAAGAGCCCGCCGTTCGCGTCGAAGCAGGAGGAGTAGAGGATCGTGTCTTCGGTCGCGAGATACTCGGCGATGCGCGCCTCGAGCTCCTTGTGGATGTCCTGTGTTCCGCAGATGAACCGCACCGACGAGAGGCCGAACCCGTATTTCGCGACGCCCTCCTGTGCCGCGGCGATCAGGTCGGGGTGGTTGGCCAGGCCCAGGTAGTTGTTCGCGCAGAAATTCACGACCTCGCGGCCGCCGGCCACCTCGATGTCGGCGGCCTGCTGGGACGTGATGACCCGTTCCTCCTTGTAGAGGCCGGAGGCCTTGATGTCGTCGAGAATCGAGCGGACCTGGGGTGCGGAAACGTCGAACATCGGTGTCGTGGGGGAGGGTTGGGGATCAGGCGAGGTGCGCCAGCATGTCGTCGGCCATCGCGCCCACGTCGAAGGCGGGATTCCAGTCCCAATCGGCGCGGGCCTGCGAGTCGTCGATGACGGCCGGCCAGGTATCGGCGATCGCCTGCCGGTAGTCGGGCGCGTACGCGATCTCGAACCCCGGAACGCGGGCCTTCACTTCCCGCGCCAGCTCCTCGGCCGAGAACGAGAACGCCGTCAGGTTGTAACTCGTACGCACCGTGAGGCGGGAGGCGTCGGCGTCCATGAGGTCGAGCGCGGCCTTGACCGCGTCGGGCATGTACATCATGGGGAGCCGGGTGTGGGGCCCGACGAAACACGTGTACTTCGACGAGCGCCGGGCCTCGAAGAACATCTCGGGCGCGAAGTCCGTGGTCCCGCCGCCCGGCGGAGCCGACCAGCTGATGATGCCCGGGTAGCGCACGCTGCGCACGTCCACGTTCCACCGGCGCGCGTAGTATTCGGCGAGCATCTCTCCGGCGACCTTCGTGATGCCGTACATCGTCGACGGATGGGTCACCGTGGCCTGGGGCGTGTCGTACCGTGGCGTGTCCGGCCCGAACACGGCGATCGACGAGGGCCAGAATACGCGGAATCCGGCGATCCGGGCCAGTTCGAGCACAAGTCGCACCCCCTGGATGTTGACCTCCCAGCACAGGTCCGGGCGCTGTTCTCCCCGTGCCGACAGGATGCCCGCGAGGTGGTACACGGCTTCCGGGGCGTGCTCGCGCACCGCGGTCGTCAGCGCCTCGGCGTCGGTCACGTCGAGCGACGCCGTGCGGGCGCCCGACCGGGCGACCGGGCTGCCCGGTTCGATGCGGAGATCGGTCGCGAGCACGTTGTCGGCGCCGTGACGCGCCACGAGGGCTTCGACGAGATCGCTGCCGAGCTGGCCGCCGGCACCGGTGACGAGGATCATGGGGAAGGAGCGACGGGATGGAAACGGGTCATGCCAAGATATTCCGCGCTCCCGGTTGAATGAACGAGGGGCGGGTCGGCCGTGGGGGGCTTCACGAAAAAGGAACAGCCACGAAAAGGAATCCTCCTCGTGTAGGGAGACGTCCTACACGTCATGGGGGCATCGACCTACCGGGAGGCGGGGAGAGGCTATGTCATCGCGACCGGCTGCGGAAGCGCTTCTTGCGCCCGAAGCGTACACCCAACTCCTTCCGGCCATGTCCAACCGAGCCAGCGTCGCCCAGATGGTCGAACACGACCACGAAGTGCTGCACCAGACCCTGCACGAACTGGCCGACTATCTCGCGGCGCCGCCGCCGGAAGAGGGGTTTTCGGCCTGGAAGCTGGACCTGCTCTGGCAGCTCCGGGACTTCCAGAACAGCCTCCAGAAACACTTCGACCTGGAGGAGGAGGGAGCGTACAAGGTCGAACTGCTGCGCCTGGCCCCGCAATTCGCCGGGCAGATCGACCATCTCGAGGAGGAGCACCGCAAGATCATCCTCGACATGACGCACATCCTCGACACGGTGAAAGGCATCTACACGCCCGACAACCCGGTGATGGACCGCGTTCGCGAGCGTTTCCGCAAGGTGGTCGAGTGCCTCGAGGAGCACGAGTCGCAGGAGCGCACGTTGATACAGGACGTGTTCTACCAGGACTACGGGGTAGGCGACTGACCGTCGGCGGCCGGTATATTCCGGGCCGTCCCACCACCCGTTTCCGTCGTGGAGACCCGTGCCCGCCTCGCCGAAACGGCGAGGGTCTTCCTTCCGTTGGGTTTCACCGCATTCGGGGGCCCCGCCGCGCATCTCGCCATGCTCGAAGAAGCGTGCGTGACGCGTCGCGCGTGGGTGACGAGGGAGCACTTCCTTGACCTCATCGGTGCCACGAACCTGATTCCGGGCCCGAATTCGACCGAAATGGTCCTGCACCTCGGGTACGAACGTGCGGGTTTCGCGGGCATGCTGGTCGCCGGTGCGTGTTTCATCGGGCCGGCCGTGGTCATCACCGCGTTGCTCGCGTGGCTGTACGTAACCTACGGGGCGCTTCCGGACGTGGCCCCGTGGCTGGTCGGAACCGGCCCGGCCGTGTTGGCGATCGTGGCGGGAGCGCTCTGGCGTCTCGTTTCTCCCATGCGCTCGGACCTTCGGCGCATGGCGTTGCTGGTCGGTGTCGCGGCGGCCGGCCTTGCCGGTCTCGGCGAGATCCCGGCGTTCTTCCTCGGGCTGGTCGCCGGCGGTTTCGCGTTCGGCGCCGGCCGTGGAGCGGGCGGAGCGCGGCCGCCGCGCACGTCGGGCTGGCCCTTGTGGATCGCGCCGGTCCTGCCCGTCGCGGCGGTTGCGGCGGCCGCCACGCCGTGGAAGATCTTCGCGTTCTTCCTGGCGGTCGGCAGCGTGCTCTACGGGAGCGGGTATGTCCTGGTCGCCTTCCTCGAGGGTGGACTCGTACAGACGCTGGGCTGGATCGACGGGCAGCAGTTGCTGGACGCGATCGCCGTCGGGCAGTTCACTCCCGGCCCGGTGCTGTCGACGGCGACTTTCGTCGGCTGGCTCCTGGATGGACCCGGCGGTGCCCTCATGGCGACGGCGGGGATCTTCCTGCCGTCTTTCGTCTTCGTGGCGCTGCTCAACCCACGGGTGCCGCGCCTGAGGGAATCCAGGCGGTTCGCGCCGTTCCTGGACGCGGCCACGACCGCTTCGCTGGGACTCATGGCGGCCGTTACCCTCGAACTGGCCATGCGAACGCCTGCCGACTGGAAACCGTGGCTCGTGCTTGCGCTCGCGCTGGCGGCCGTGACCAGGGGAAAGGTCCCGGCCCCGTGGGTGGTGGCGGGCGCCGTCGTGCTCGGTCGGCTGCTGTTCATGGCGGGATGAGTCGGGACCGTATAGTGGGAGGGGTTGCGCAACCGCGGCGTTTGACTTATCGTATATCGACGATGAACGATATATCGTGCGTGCCCATGTCCCGATCCTCGGACCGTTTCGACGCCGACCTCGTGGCTCTCGCCGACCTGGCGCGTGCCCTCGCTCACCCGGCGAGACTCGCGATCCTTCGAACGCTGGCCGTGCGCAACGCGTGCGTCTGCGGCGAACTCGTCGACGAGCTTCCGCTCGCGCAGGCCACGGTGTCGCAGCACCTGAAGGCGTTGAAGGAAGCCGGCCTCGTTCAGGGTGAAATCGACGGACCCCGGACGTGCTACTGCCTCGATGTCGAGGGCATGGCGCGACTTTCCACGCTGCTCGAACCGTTCGTGCGATCGGTTCGGACCGGCTGCTGTCCCTGAAACCCCGGAGTACCCAACCCATGACCACCATCCCGACCCCTTCGGACCCCGAATCCATCCGCCGGAACGTACGTGAGCGCTACGCCGAGGTAGCGCGGGAGGGCAGTTCCTGCTGCGGATCCGCGTGCGGGTGCGGCGCAGACGAGGAACTGCTCCAGGGCATCGACATGATCGGAGACGCCTACAACGGCGTGGACGGATACGTACCCGAAGCCGACCTGAAACTGGGCTGCGGCGTACCGGTCGAACACGCGGGCCTGGCCGAGGGTCTGACCGTCCTGGACCTCGGTAGCGGTGCGGGCCTCGACGTGTTCGTGGCCCGCTCCATCGTCGGCGATCGGGGGCGCGTGATCGGCGTCGACTTCACCCCCGAGATGATCGAACGGGCTCGGCGCAATGCGGCGATGCTTGGGTATGCGAACGTCGAATTCCGGCTCGGAGAGATCGAGAACCTGCCGGTCGAAAGCGGTTCGGTGGACGTCGTGATCTCGAATTGCGTGCTCAATCTCGTGCCCGACAAGCCACGCGCGTTCGCCGAAATCCACCGGGTCCTCAAGCCCGGAGCTCATTTCTGCGTCAGCGACATCGTGACGCTGGGCGATCTGCCCGATGCCCTCCGCGAGTCGGCCGCCGCCTACGCGGGATGCGTGTCCGGTGCGGTCGGCGAATCGGACTACCGCGAGATCGTGGCGGGGGCCGGATTCGAATCGGTTGAAACGGTGGCGCGCCGGGAGATCCACGTGCCGGAATCGCTCTACGAAAGACTGGGCGACGCGGTCCGGGAGTCCACGCCGCGTCCGGCGCTGGCGAGCGTCACCGTCAGGGCCCGGCGCTCACCGGCCTGATCGCCGGCGAAAGCCGATCAGAACGACCGTGCTTCGTACGATCGCCCGCCGGCCGGGGCCGGGTCGTCCGCATTGCGGAAGGTGACCGGGAGCGTCGGGCAGCGGGAGGAGACGCGACCGCAGCCGTTCGTCACGTCGAAGTGAAGGTGCGGCTTCGAGCTTCGTCCGGAGTTGCCGGAGTAGGCAATGAGGTCGCCGGCCGAAACCGTGTCGCCCTCGGCGACGGTCACACCGTCGGTCTGGAGGTGCATGTAGCGGGAATGCTGGCCGTCCTCGTGGCGGATGACCACGTAGTTCGCGTGTCGTGAGCGGTTCGTGTTCTCCGGGTGCTGTTCGACTACCGACACGACGACCCCTCCGCGAGCGGCGAGAATCGGGGTACCCGGTTCCATGTCGAAGTCGTACGAGTACGAGAACGCGCCCTTGTGCGTGACCGGACCGCAGGTCCCCTGGCGGACCAGGTAGGAATCGCCGACCGCGTACGGAAGCACGTAGAGCGGTTCCGTATCGTCGAGCGGAGCCATGCACGTCGTACGCGGAGGGGCGGTCGGCTTCGGCGGCGCGAAGGTCTCGGCGCCGTCGTCGATCTCGCCCTCGTCGGGGACAAGGTCCTCGAACCGCTCGGCGAGCGCCGGCGGACCGGCCGGTTCACGCATGGCGTCGGGCGCCCGGCTCGCCGGCACCGTGGCCCCGGCGCGGAGAGCGGATCGCCCGGTCGAGGCCCACCCGAGGGGAGCGCCGGTCGGAGGTGCGTCCGCTTCGGTCAGTACGCGCGGGCCCACGCATGCAGACAGCGTGAGAACGAGCGCGGTCGTGAGGAAGCGGCGCAGGATCGCCTGGACGATTCGCATGGGGCGACGGAAGGGAGCGGTAGCGGCGCGGCCGGGAAGCCCGCAGCGGCGCAAAGAACGGTCACAGCCGACCACTGCGGCAAGAGGGGCCCGGTGAAAGGCTGCCGGATTCGTCGCGATCCGAGTGCCGAACGGTCGCTCGACGCGGTCGAACGGCGTCACCGCGCCCGCCGAAGCGTCAGGCGCTGCAGGTTCTTCGGTCGCAGCGGCACGACTCCGGCCGTGGCCGGAAGGTCGTCGACGGTCAGGATTTCCTCGACCATCGATTCCCCGTCGACCCGGGTCATGGCGACCAGGAAAAGGTCGCCGACCTTGAACGGCGTCGCGAGCACATCCCCCAGCCAGCCGGCGGTCAGGCGGATGCCGTCGCCTTCGTCGACGTAGAGATCCTGCGGCCCCATTCCCCGACACAGGCGGTAGTCCTTCACGCCCCGCTGCACGCCGTTCTCGTAATAGGTCGTGGTCCACGTCGAGCACGTCGAGTCGGCGGCCGGGTATGGACCGATCTCGCGGGATACCTCGACGCGTCCCTGCCCGGTCCGGGCCGGGAGATTGACCAGGATCCCCTGCCAGCGGCCTTCCCAGGCGGCGCCCGGCGCGAGGGGTGTATCCTGGGCGCCCGCAGGTCCCACGAATACCCGTCCGGCCGCGATACACAGCAGGAGCGCCGCGCGCGCAGCGTGGGAACGCGATTCAGTGCGCATGGGCATGGTCGGTCCCGCATTCGCCGGTAGCGCACGAACCACCACAGCCGAACCGGGCGCGGAACGGATCTCCGCCGTCGGGAGGAAGCATCGAGGGCACCCAGCGGCGGATGGCCGCCTGAAGGCCGAACCATACCAGTCCGAGGGTAACGATCCCCGTGAAGGTTATGCCCAGTCTCAGGAGAGTGTCCATGGTCACGCTCCGAGTCCCGCGAATCCCATGAACGCGACCGAGAGGATACCCGCGATGAGAAGAACGAGAGCCGTTCCCTTCATGAGGTCGGGCACTTCGGCGAGCTCGAGTTCCTCGCGGATCCCGGCCATGAGTACGATGGCCAGCATGAAGCCCAGCCCCGCCGCGATCGCGTACACGAGCGACTGCACGAGGTCGTACTGCTTGCTCGTCTGGAAGAGCGCCAGCCCGAGGATCGCGCAGTTCGTCGTGATGAGCGGAAGGAAGATGCCGAGCGCCCGGAAGAGAGCCGGCGAGAACTTCTTGATGACCATCTCGACGAGCTGCACGGCGCTCGCGATGATGACGATATACGAAATGAGCTGCAGGTAGGGTGCGTCGATCGCGATGAGCAGCGCATTGATGCCGTACGCGCACAGCGACGAGACGAGCATCACGAACGTGACCGCCATGCCCATGCGCGAGGCGGTCTCGATCTTCTTCGACACGCCGAGGAACGGACAGATGCCGAGGAAGGTGCTGAGCACGAAGTTGTTGATCAGCAGCGCGTTGAGGAAGATGTTGCCGAGAGGCTCGGGATTCATGGCGCGGCTCCTTCGGGTGGGGCTCAGGCGCGGGCCTGGCGCTGCTTGACGACGTTGGCGAGGAGCATGATGCCTCCGAGGACGAAGAAACCGCCCGCCGGAAGGACCATGACGACCCACGGCTCGAACGAGGGGCCGAAGACGTCGATGCCGGCGAACGATCCGTTGCCCAGCAGTTCGCGGATCGTGCCGAGCGCAAGCAGGGCGAGCGTGAACCCGATCCCCATTCCGAACCCGTCCAGGATCGAGCGGCCGATCGTGTTCTTGGACGAGAAGCCCTCGGCGCGTCCCAGGATGATGCAGTTCACCACGATGAGCGCGATGAACGCACCGAGCGCGCGATGCACCTCGAGGCTGACGGCCTGGATCAGGTAGTCGGCCATCGTCACGAAGGTGGCGATGATGAGGATGTACGACGCGATGCGGACCTGCTTCGGAATGATGGTGCGCGTCGCCGAAACGAGAACTTCCGAGGCGACCAGCACGAACGTCGTCGCGAGTCCCATGACGACGGCGTTGATGACGCCGTTCGTGACGGCCAGGGTCGGGCACATGCCCAGGACCTGCACCAGCACGGGGTTGTCACGCCAGAATCCGCGAAGAAAGGTGTCGGCCGAGGTCGGTTCGTCGCTAGCCATGGTTCGGTCCCGGCGCTACTCGGGTTGTGGATGCTTCAACTGGTCGAGATGGGCATCGAGAACGGGGAGGAGGGCGCCCGTCGATTTCGCCAGGAGGTCGGTGATCGCCCGGGACGACACCGTGGCCCCGGTGATCGCCTCGATCTGCCAGGCCTCGGTTTTCTCGCCGTTCTTGACCATCTCGATCGTGGCGTCGCCGTCCGGTCGCATCTCGAGTCGGACGAAGTTCGCGACGAAATTCGCGTCCTTGGATATCTTGTCGCCCAGGCCCGGGGTCTCCTTCGATTCCAGCACCTTGAGCCCCACCACGCAGCGGCAGTCGGCATCGAACCCGTACAGCACCCGGATCACGTCGGCGTAGCCCTGGCCCTGGGCCTCGACGGCGAGGCCGACGAGCGAGTCGGCCGCGTCGTAGCCCGCGAAGATCCGGCGCCCTTCGCTCTTGGGCGGAGCGGGAACGAATGCGTCCCCTTCGACCACGAAAGCGACGTTGCGCTGGGCGCTCGGCAGGACCTCGGTGATCGAGCGGGCCAGGTACTCGGCGCGGTTGCGCTCGATGATGGGCTTCGTGAATTCGAACGTGGCGACGAGTGCCACGGCGGCGACCAGGCCGACCGAGCCCATCACGAGGACCATGCGTGCGGCCGACGGGGCCGCCTGGGATGCGGGTTCGTTCGCCATGGTCAGCGCAGCCATCCGGCATGATGCCGGGTTCCGAACGTGCGGGGCTGGGTGATCCGGTTGATGACCGGTACGAAGCCGTTCATCAGCAGGATCGCGAACATCACTCCCTCGGAAAGGCCGCCGTAGACACGGATCACGACGACGAGCACGCCGATCGCGATCCCGAAGACCCAGCAGCCCGCCTGCGTGATGGGACTCGTGACCGGGTCGGTGGCCATGAAGACGGCGCCCAGCATGAGCCCCCCGGCCAGGAGGTGGAAGAGTCCGCCGTCGTAGGTCGGGTGGATCCAGTGCACCAGCTCTCCGGTGACGAACGTACCGGCGAATACGGCAAGCGGAATGCGCCAGTTGACGATCTTCAACACCGCGAGGTAGATGCCGCCCGCGAGGATGAGCAGCGCGAAGGTCTCGCCGAGCGAGCCGGGGATGCGGCCCAGTGCCAGGTCGGCCGCGCTCGTGCTGACACCCTCGAACTTCATGTGCGCCAACGGTGTAGCGGTCGTCACCGCGTCGACGCCGGGCCGGAGGAACGGTATGGCGAACGGGTCGCCGCGAAGCTGCGTGAGTTCGGCCGCGCCGCCGAACGGCGACCACGTGGTCATGGCCGCGGGAAACGAGGCCTGCAGGAAGGCCCGGCCGACGAGTGCGGGGTTGAACGCCGCAAACCCGATGCCTCCGAACGCGATCTTGCCGAGGCCTACGCCCGCGGCGCCCCCGACGAAAGCCATCCAGAGCGGCAGACCGGGCGGAAGCGTGAGTGCCAGCAGGACGCCCGTGATGACGGCCGATCCGTCGCGCACCGGGTTCGGTGTCTTGCCGGTCGCCCTTCCGACCCACCATTCGGGCAGGACCGCGCCGGCCGTCGCCGCGGCGACGAGGAGCAGCGCCCCGAGCCCGAAATACCAGGTCGCGGCCAGCACCACGGGTACGAGGGCGAGATTGACCTGCCACATGACCCACGCCGTGTCGGCCCGGTCCTTGAGGAAGGGCGACGTGGTGAGGAGCAGCCGGGGTCCATCCTGGCTCATGACGCGCTTGCGGGTTCGGTGACGGACGCGCGGGCTGCGATGGCCTCGTCGCGCGCCTGGCGCTCGGCCACGATACGATCGCGGGCGGCCTTTTCGTCGGCGGCCTTCTTCTCGCGGATCTGCTGTTCGCGCAACAGGCCCTTGGCGACGCGAAAACGCTGCACCAACGGAATGTTGGACGGGCACACGTACGAACACGAACCGCACTCCATGCAGTCCATGATGTGGTACGGCAGCATGTCCTCGTACAGGCGCGCCTTGGCGAGCGACCCGAGCCGGGACGGGTTGAGGTACACCGGGCAGGCGTCCACGCACCGAAGGCACTTGATACAGGGGTATTCCTCCCGCGGAACGACCTCGCGATCGGTCAGGAAGAGGATTCCGCTCGTACCCTTCATCACCGGGACGTCCAGGAAACGCTGGGCCGTGCCCATCATGGGGCCTCCGAAGAGGACCTGCCGGGTGTCATCCGACATGCCGCCGCAGAACTCGATGACGTCGCTGAGCGGCGTACCGAGGGGCACCATCAGGTTCTTGGGCTCGCGGATGCCCGGTCCCGTCACCGTGACCACCCGTTCGATGAGCGGCTGTCCCCACTGGAACCACTCGCCGACGCCGGCGACCGTACCCACGTTCTGCACGACGACCTCCTGGTCGATCGGCAGCTTTCCGCTCGGCACCTCGCGGTGCAGCACCGCGTCGATCAGCATCTTCTCGGCGCCCTGCGGATACTTCGTCTGCAGGACCAGTACCTCGATGGGCAGGTCGGGCGGAAGCGCCCGCTTCAGGTGCTCGGCCGCGTCGACCTTGTTGTCCTCGGTCCCGATGTAGACCTTCTCGGCTCCGAGCGCCTTCATCAGGATGCGGATTCCGAGCAGGATGTGGTCGGTGCGCTCCAGCAGGATGCGGAAGTCAGAGTTCAGGTACGGCTCGCACTCGGCCGCGTTGACCATGAAGAAACGCGCCTTCTTGCCCTCGGGCGGAGACAGCTTCACGTGCGTCGGGAACGCGGCGCCGCCCAGGCCGACGAAGCCTCCGCGCTGCACGGCCGCCACGATCTCCTGCGGCGACATCGCCTGCCAGTCGAGCGTTTCCTCACCGGCCAGCGACTGGGGCGAGGTCACGTCGGTCTCGATCTCGATGGCATCGACGAGTTGTCCCGACGGGTGGTGCCGCAGGCCGACCGCCGTCACGCGGCCCGTGACGGACGCGTGGAGCGGGACCGACACGAATCCGCCGGCTTCGGCGATGAGTTGCCCCCTGCGGACGCGGTCGCCGGTCTTGACCACCGGTTTCGACGGCGCTCCCAGGTGCTGGCTGAGCGGCAGTACGACCTTGCGCGAGAACGGGATGCGCTCGATGGCCGCCTCCCGGGTGAGTTCCTTAAACTCCCCGGGGTGGATCCCGTGCTTGAAGGTGGGGTTGCCGAGGCCGAACATGGTCAGTTCCCGTTCGATGCGCCGTCGCCCGAAGCGAGGAGCGACCGGAGCGATTCGGCGCCCCGGGCATCGCCGGGGGCGAAACCGCTGAGCGCGAGGAGCCGTGTCGTGAGCCGGTCGAGCGCGTCGGCGGGTAGCGCGGGAGCGACCGGAGCGGGCGCGGCGGCCGGCGGCGCGGCGGCCGGGGTTTCGGCCTCGACCGGGGATGCTGCGCGCTCGGCGGCCCTCGCGGCCGCGGCCATCGCCCGGAGCCGTTTCCACGCGAGCACGCGGCGGCGCGCCGAGGCCGTGACCAGTGCGGGGACGAGCGCCACGCGATCGCCGTGGCGCGCCAGGCCCACGGGGCCGGCGGTCACGCCGAGCAGGGCATCGGCCGCATCCACCAGGCCGGCGGGCGCCTCGCCCCGGCGCACGACCGTCCAGTCGCGTGCCGCGGGGACGTGCAGGCCGGCCCACGCGATCGGATGCGCATCCGGATCGGCCCAATCGTCCGTCGGCAGGGGATTCGTGCCGAGGTCGAAACGGCCCGAGGGAGCCTCGGCCGTTCCGGGCGTCATGCGGAAGGCCGGGAACACGCGGCCGGCCACGGCATCCCGGGCCGCCGCGAACGCGTCGTCCACGGGCCCGGGCGGCACGTGGGCATGCAGGAGCGCGGGGCCGTCGCACGCGAAGGCCTCGAGCGCGAAGGAGGCCAGGGCGCGCACGTCGGCGATCGAACCCTGGGCCACGAACGACGATCCGAGGGCCGCGGCGGCAAGGGCCGGGTCGGAATAGCCGGCGTCGAGCGGGTCGGCGGTCAGCAGCAGCACCCGGACGCCGGAGTCTCCCGCGAGCAGCCGCGACGTGCCGTCGGCCGGCCGATCCGTGACGAGGAGGACGGCGGGGGCCGCGCGACGTTCGGCCTCGGAGAGGGACTCCCACGTGGGGACCGCCGACTGTACGTCGCGGGAAACCGCTTCGCACGAGGCCAGCGTGGCGCAGTCGGCCAGCCAGACCTCCCGCACCGATTGGACGACGGCCTCTGCGGCGGCCGGGCCGGTACCGGGCGCCACGCGCAGCCAGGGGAACGAAGCCGGGTTGACGGGCCACGTGGCCGCGAAGTCGGCATCCACGACGGCAACCGTGCGTGCGCGCCCGCGGCCCGCGTCGGGACTCGTCCAGGCGCGTTCGAGTTCGCCGAGGCGACGCTCGGCGTCGGTAAGCCGGCGCACACGGTCGGCATCCACTCCGCTCTCGCCTCCGGCCGCCGAGAGCAACCGGTCCGGCGTCAGACCTTCGCCCAGCGCGGCGAGCCGCTTGGAGAACGCGTCGAAGTCGTTGATCGACGCCGCGCTCGTGACCGCCTTGCGCGCCGCTTCCTGGAGGGCGCTCCGGGCTCCGGCGATGCGCGCCCGCAGTTCGGCGCGCGCGTTCGAGACGGCGGTGTCGGCCGCCATGGCCACGAGGCGAAGCGTGGCGTGGAAGGCGTCGTCGGCGCCCGATACCAGGTCGTTCACCCGGTGCTCGAGGAGGCGCGCCGGCGCCGATTCGGTCGAAACGGTCGCTATGGACGCGGCGGGAGGCGCCGGGAGGGAGCGGCACCAGGCCGCCCCGGTCCGCGCGGCCGCGATGGAATCGGGCGTAGCGGCCGCCGATTCGAGCGCACCCTCGCGACACACCGCCACGCAGAGTCCGCAGGCGCTGCAACGGTCCGGATCGACGGCCAGCGTGAAGGCCCGACCACTGCCCTTGGCCGTCTCCTCGGCGGCGGTCATCCAGCCCCGGGTCCGGGCGAGCGGAATCCCGGGCAGGAACGGGGTGAGGGACGCGAATTCCGACTGCAACTCGTTGCGCTTGGCCTCGTCGGCGCCGGCCCGGACGAGCGTGCGCTCGAGCGCCTCGGCGAACACGGCCGGCACCCTCGGGAACTGGTTCAGCAGGTCGCCGCGGAAGAGCTTGTGGGCCTCCTGGGCGAGGGGCTTGCGCAGCCGGGAGAGATTGAAGGCGGCAGACCCCGCGCGCTCGAGCGCGGCAAAGGCGGCGTCCAGGGCTTCGTCGAACGCGAAGGCCGCGACTTCGATCGCACCCTGCGGACACGCGGCGAAGCAATCGACGCACCCGGTGCAGCGTTCGGCGACGAACGAGGGCAGCGCGGGGGGCGTGCCGCTTCCGGTCGGGGCCCAGCCGGCACGCGCCGGAAGGGCGCCGATGGCGCGATAGGGATCGGGAATCAGCTCCGAGGCACGGCCCGAGGCGTGCGCGAAGCCTACCGTGCGCCAGAATCGCACGGGATCGTCCGGGCTCTCCGGGGAGATGCCGATGCCTTCCAGTACCGACGGCGGCAGCGGCTCGGGGGGCTCGGAAGTGGGAAACGCGGCGTCCTGCACCGAGACGCCGTCGAGTCGCGAAAGCAGGTCGTCGGCCACCCGGTCGCCCACGAGTCCGGCCTGGACGAGACGGGCCACCAGCCGCCGAGCGGTCTCGGCGAACGCCGGACCCGAGGCGCCCGGAGCGGCCGAAAGCAGCGCCAGCGGGCGCTCGAGCGCATGCGGACGTGCTTCCCCCGGTCCGGGCCATTCGACCCGGCGCAGGCGGGCGCCGGCGCGCCGGATTCGTACGACCGCTTCGGCCGAGATCCGTTCGGGGTCCGGGACGACGACTTCGGTTCCGCGCCCGAGGAGGTCGTGCAGTCCGAGTCGGTCGAGTTCGGCGGCCGATTCGAGCACCAGGGCCGAGGCGCGTCCGTACGTCGGGTGCCGGGCGGCGTCGCCGAGGGCGATCGCCACGGTATCCGGGCCGTGGGACGGTCTCGCCCGCCAGGTGCGCACGGGAGTTCCGCCCGTACCGAGCGACGGTGCCGCCTCGTGTTCGGCCAGCGAACCGAGAAGCGGTCCTCCGAAGACGACGTACGGTGCGGTCTCACGGGGTTCGGAACCGCGCACGAGGGCGCGGTCGAAGCCGGGTCGGGTGGCCTTGAGGCGCTGTTCGAGCCGCTCGGGCTCGGGAAGCCCCGGCCGGTCGGTCGTGCGCCAGGTGGAAGGAAAGAAGGGATCCGGAAGCGTTCCGGCCGCCAGTTGTGTCGCCACGGCCTCGAAATCGGCCGACAGGTCGGGTTCGAACCCGGTCTTCAGGGCGCCGATGCGCAGCGGGCGGCCCGAGGCCTGTCCGACGGCCGCGGCGAAGCGGGCCGGCACGGCGGCCGGATCGGCGGGCAGCAGGAGGGCCGCGGCGCTGCGTCCGACGCGCGCCGCCACGGCTTCCACGGGGAACGGGAAGAGCCGCACGCACTGCACGGTGCGCCATGCCCGGCCGGCCGAGGCCGGCGCCGGAGCCGGGCCGGCGGTGACCAGGGTCGCGGACGAGCGTTCGTCACCGAGCGCGACGACGGCGGCGAGGGATCGACCGCAGGCGGTCGAGGCGAGGGACAGCGCACGATCCACCAGGCCCGCAATCTCGACGTCGAGCAGAAGGCGCCGGGCGGCGACGGCCGCGGCGGCGTCGTGGCCCGAGAGCCGGGCGCCGAGTCCCATCGGGTGATCGGCGTCGAGCCACGCCGGCACGGCCGGTCGGCGCTCCCCGAATACGATCTTCTGGACCGGGTCCGGGGTGTCCAGCGTGGTCTGGAGCAGGCCGGAGAGGTCGGCGGGCTCCGGAAGGTCGCAGGCCGCGTGCGCGATGAGCGAAGCGTCGACGATGCAGACCACCGGGAGCAGGGCCTCCTCGGCCGCGCGGCGCGCGGCCACGGCCACGGCGATCACGTCCCGGACGTCGGGAACGGCCAACACCACGGCCCCGGCGAGTCCGGCGGCAAGTGCCGGATCCCAGGGACCGTCGGCCACCGCGTATACGACGAACGGAACGCGGCGGGCCACGGCCTGCTCGATGGTCGGAAGCGCGTCCGAAAACCCGGTCGTTGTCGCGAAGGCCGCTGCGCGGCGGCCCGTCGCCGCGGCGGCGAAGGCGCGGGCCACGGCGTCGGCGGCCGATCCGGCCGCGACGGAGGCCACGCCTGCCAGGTCGCCCGACGCCACGAACAGCCGCGAATCGAGGGACCGCTCGACCGCGACGAGCGCGTCGAGCCCGGAACGAACGGGACCGAGGGGACCCGCCTCGGGAGCTGCGGTTCTACGCCGGAACAGCATGGCGTGCCTTGTCGGAAGCGAGGGATTCGTGGAGGGTCGGGAACTGCTGGCCTTCGACCCACGCGATCGCGCCCGTCGGGCACCGATAGGTCGCGATGGCGGTTTCGAGTTCGTTGCGCGCGGGGTCGACCACCGGCAGGTTGCGCTGCATCGACAGCAGTCCTTCGGGCGCGTCGGCGACGCACAGGCCGCATGCCGTGCAGGCGACGTTGCACGTGGCGAGGGCCGCGTCCCCTTCGAGCAGGGAACGGCACTGGACGATCAGGCGGCGGCGGGCCGGCAGGATCTCGAACAGTTGCTTCGGACACGCGCGCACGCAGTCGCCGCATGCCGTGCACAGGTCGAGGTCCACCACCGGCAACCCGTTGGGGGCCATCGTGATCGCGTTGAACGTGCAAGCATCACGGCAGTCGGCGAGGCCCAGGCAGCCCCAGGTGCACTCCTTCGGTCCGCCCGCCACGGTCGCGGCGGCGCGGCACGAGGAGTATCCTGCGTAGGCGCCTGCCTGTACCGCCTGGTCGGTTCCGCCCGCGCAGAGCAGGCGAGCGACCTGCTTCTCCATCGAGCCGGCGTCGATTCCGAGATATTCGGCGACCCGGGTGGCGCCGTCCGGACCGCCTACCGTGCACTGTCCGGGCTGGATCGTTCCGCCCACCACGCTCTCGGCGAATGCCCGGCAGCCCGGAAGGCCGCACGCTCCGCAGTTCGCTCCCGGCAGGAGGTCGGTCACGTCGTCGATACGCGGGTCCTCCCAGACGTACAGCTTTCGCTGGGCGAGGGCGAGCAGCCCGGCCAGCGCGACGCAGAGCGCGGCGAGGTATCCGATGGCCGTGAGTGCAGCCATGGCCTAGCGGAAGGCCTTTGCCCGTTCGACCAGGTCGTCGAGCCCCGATTCGTTCGGGTTGAGGGGTTTGCCGGGGTGAATGATGCGCACCGGGCATTTTTCGGCCGCCATGACGAGATCGCGGTAGGGACCGGCCGACGCGTCCTTGATGTAGGCCTGCTTCTCCGCGTTGTAGCCGAAGATCATGCCGTTGAGCTGCGTGCACTCGTTGCACGAGGTACACCGCGGGGTCTCGATGTAGGCCTCGTCGAGGACCAGGGGCTCTTCCTCCGGCTCGGTCGCGGGCGCGGCGACCGCGGTCGCGGGCTCGCCCTCGGCCGGAGCCGGCGCGGCAGCGGCCGGCGCGGCCGTACGGGTTGGCGCCGTCCGGGGGGCCGTGCCCGGTTCGAGGTCGAGCAGGGATGCGGCGATATTCGCGACGATCGACTCGGCGAGCGAAGAGACGGCGCGATCCATCTCAGCGGCGTGCGCCTCCCTCGCGGCCGCGACGGCCACGTCCCGTTCGGCCGCGAACCGTCGCCCGGCGGCGGCCTCGGCCCGTTCCGCAAACGAATTTCCGACGCCGCCCAGTTCGCGAAGCCGGCGCCAGCGGTCGAGGGCGACCTCGGCCCGCTCGGTGAGGCGCGCCGTAACGACGCATTTTTCGAGCACGCCGTCCGGCCGGACCGTCAGCACGTAGGGGAAGGCGCGTGACCGTTCGGCCGTGTCCATCCCGAGGAACCGGTCGACCGGCACGAGACCCGGCGGCTCGGCGTCGGCCGGCACGGGGAGGAATTCGGTACCGAAGGCGGGTACGCAGGCGGCGTGGTCGATCCACGTGAAGGTCGTCTCGAGCGCCTCCTCCGTATCGTCGTCGGCCACTACGGGTACGACGGTCGTCAGCCAGTCGCCGTCCGGCAGGTCGTTCGACGCCACCGACAGGCGGTCGGCCCACGGCACACCCGGCGTCGGGCGGAATACGAAGGTCGGCACCGCCCGCCCGTCGCGCGCGGCCGCAGCCGCGAGGTACGGGGTCAACCGGTCGAAGCCGGGCCCTCCGGCGTACAGGGCAAGGAGCGCCGGACCCGGATGGGCGAATCCCTGCTCCACGGCGGTCGTCCAGCCGGACACGTCGCTCAGCGCGACCTGCGCGACGAAGGCGGTTCCGAGGCCCGTGGCGAGCGACGCGGCGTCGCCGAACGGCCCGCCGGGCGCAGCTCGCAGCGTGAGGATCACCTTGAACGGCCGCCGATCCCGGAGCAGTGACATCAGCATGCCCAGGTGCTCCTCCGCGAGGGAGGCCTCGTCGGCCTCCACCACGACGGGCGGGCACCGCTCGAGGTCTTCGGCCGACAGCGCGTCGGCCCTGTAACCGTCGAGCAACGGGCCGTGCAGGTCGGCGCGGAACCGGTTGGCGGCCTCCAGCCGTGCCGTTTCCAGCGCGCGGAGGAGCGAAGCCAGGTTCGCGGTCTGCTCTGCCATGCGCTCTTCGGCCTCGTCGAGCCGGCAGACGACCTCGGACGAAAACAACGTCGCGGCATGGGCCAGCGTCTCGACCAGCGATTCGATGCGGGAGCGGCGCTCCGGCGCCATTCCCGGACCATGCGGCGCCTCGTCGAGAAGGCTCGACAGGGCGTCGAAGTCGAACGCGCTCTCGAGGGCGCCCCCCACGGTCCGGCGGAGCCGGTCGGGCGCCACGGCGTCATGGCCGGCTTCCTTCTCGACCTCGAGAAGAGCCGACAGCGACAGGCGCAGGGTATCGGCCTCGGCCACGAGGTCCCGTCCGCGTTCGGTCGACAGGCGTTCCTCGACCGCGCGTGCGAACAGGCGCGCCGTCTCCGGCTCGCAGGGCAGCAGGGACGCCGAAACGGACAGGGACTTCCCGGTGATTGCGGCGAACGCGTCGAACGCGGCGAGGCGATCCTCGCGCGTCGACGCCCGCACCGTGGCGCAAGCGGCCTTCCAGGCCTGCACGAGCGACGGGTCGACCACCGTGCCCGACCGGAGGGCGGTCTCCACCCTCCGAAGAAAGAACCGGTTCAGCTCGGCCGCTTCCCCTTCAACCCCGGGTACGTCGGCAAGGGCGTCGAGCGCCTCGCCGAGCGGACGCACCTGGAGCGCTCCGCCGGCCGCGTCGATGACGACCGGGTACGGCGAACGCAACGCGGGCGAGGAGAGCGCGTGGAACAGGGCCACCGGCAGCCTGTCGCCGATCCCCGGATGCAGCGACGAGCCTTCGGGCGCTCGTCCGGTGCGGACGAATTGGGAAATCACCCGCCGGGCCTCGCCCGGAGCGGCGGCGTCCTCGACGTCGCGGGGAGCCGGCCGTCGCACGGAGGTCCTGCCGGCCGGGGCCGCGGCGTCCTCGGTCGCGACCGGTTCGGCGAGGGAGGTTTCGATGGCTTCCACGGAAGGGCCTCAGGAAACGTTGACGGCAAACCGGTCGAACTCGCGGTCGAGCGCCTCGCGGCGCACGTCGTGCGTGACGACCCGCTGCGCGCGGCGCAGTTCGTCGTAGACCGGCACGTCAGGGTTGCGGTACAGCACGCCGCACGGCATCGGGTCCATCGAACTGGCGATCTCGCGGGCCCGGTGGATGTTCGACGGATCGTGCGCCATCTCGTTCTTGTAGATCTTGCGCAGGTCGGCCGAGGGCTTCAGCCCGTTCTCGTCGGTCAGCATGAGGATCTTGTCGGGATCCCGCATGAGCGGATCGAAGATGTTCGGCAGGAAGTGCGGGCAGCGCTGTACGATGCGCACGAAGGCGAATCCGTTGTGGTGATACGCCGCCTTCAGCACCTGGTACATCATTTCCGGGATCCACTCGACCACGTTGGCGACGAACGACACGTTCGAGATGCCCAGCGTGGCCGTCAGCATGTTGAGCGGGTCGAGCACGGTGCCCTTCGGCGTGGTGTTCGTCTTGAGGCCCTTCGGCGAGGTCGGGGACGCCTGCATCTTGGTCATCCCGTACACCTCGTTGTCGTGCACCATCGCCACCATCTTGAAGTTGTAGCGGATGGCGTGGATCCAGTGCGCGGTTCCGATCGAACAGCAGTCGCCGTCGCCCATGTTGACGAAGACGTTCAGGTCGGGCCGGCGGATCTTGATGCCCTGCGCGATCGGCAGCGCGCGTCCGTGCAGCGAGTGGAAGCCGTAGGTGCCCATGTAGTGCGGAAAACGGGACGAACACCCGATTCCGGACACGAACACGGTCTTCTCGGGCGGAAGCTGTTCGTCGCGCAGCAGCTTCTGCACGCTCGAAAGGATCGTGTTGTCGCCGCAGCCCGAACACCAGCGCGGAACGGCCGACTGGTAGTCCTGCAGGCTGTAATAGTCGTTTCCCTGGTCGAGGGTGGCGGTTTCCTGGAGTCCGAACATGGCGCTGTAGGAAAGGCGCAGCGGGGCTGCGCAGGGTGTTTCGATGGGTGCCTTCGCCGAGGGTGCGTCAGGCGGGCTGCATCACGCCAAGACGCGTGCGGATCATGGACTCGATGCGCCCGGGCCCGATCGGCTGCCCGTGCACGTTCGTCCAGTTCTGCACGTCGACGAGGTAGCGGGCTCGCAGCAGCAGGGACAGGTTCGAATAGCGGCGGTTCTCGTCGTCGATAAGCTCTTCCTCCGTCGAGTCCGAGTAGTTGATCTCGACGCAGACCACCTGGCGGAAGCGCTTGAGGATGTCCCCGATGCCCGAGGCCATCGGCTGGAGGAACGTGAGGTGCAGGCTGGAGACCGAGAGCCCGTCCTCGCGGCAGCGCGTGACGGCCTCCTCGATCGCCCCCTTGGTCGAGCCCCAGCCCACCAGCAGCAGGTCGCCGCCCTCCTCGTCACCGAACACCGCGGGCGCCTTGAGCGTCTTCTGCAGGGCGGCGAGTTTCAGCGAACGCTTCGTCATGCCCTGCTGGTTCACGCCGGGCCCGTAGGCCACCTTGCCCTCGGCCGAGTGCGCGAGACCGGTCAGCGTGAACATGCCACCGGGTTGTCCGGGGATGAGGCGGGTGGACAAACCGGTCTTTTCGTCCCAGTCGTAGGGCTTGGTGCCCTTGGGCACCGGGCGCTGGTCGAACGGGGGGGCCACCCATTCCGACCGGAACTCCGGGCGGTTGAAGGGCTGCTGGCCGGTCGCGAGGTTGGCGTCGCTCAACACGTACACCGGGATGCGGAAGGTCTCGGCGATGCGTCGCGCCGTGAGGATCGAGTAGAAGCAGTCCTCGATGGTCGCGGTCGCCATGACGACCTTGGGCGCGTCTCCGTGGGTTCCGAAGAGGGCCTGCAGCAGGTCACCCTGCTCGACCTTGGTCGGAAGACCGGTCGACGGGCCTCCGCGCTGTACGTTGACCACGACGAGCGGAATTTCGGCCATCGAGGCGAGCCCCAGCACCTCCGTCTTGAGCGACATGCCCGGGCCGGAGGTGATCGTGACGGCGCACTTGCCGGCGTAGGAGGCGCCGACGGCAAACGCCGCGGCCGCGATCTCGTCCTCGGCCTGGTGCACGACGCCCCCCACGTTCTCGAAGATCTCGCTCAGGTAGTGCGAGGCCGACGTGGCCGGCGTGATCGGGTACATCGCGCAGACATCCATACCCGATGCCATGACACCGAGCGCGATCGCCTGGTTGCCGTTCACCACGATCTGCGGCGCGTCGATCTTCATCGGCGGCACTTCGAAGCGGTAATCGACATTTTCCTCGGCCCACTGGAAGCCCGCATCGAGCAGGGCGACGTTCGAGTCGATGACCTTCTGCGCCTTCTTGCGGAACGCGTACCGCACCGTTTCGCGGGCCGTCTCGAGGTCGCGCGAGTACAGATTGCAGAGCAGCCCGAGTACGAACATGTTCTTCCCGAGCTGCGGGTTGTTCACGTACTTGAGGCAGATCTCTTCCATCGGCACCTCGACCACCTTGTACCCGTCCTCGACGAGGCGGGCGTACGCCGTGCCGTAGGCCCGCGCGATGTCGGGATCGGCGTGGTCGCGCCACTTGTTCTCGAGCAGGATCGTGCAGCCCGGCTTGAAATTGGCCACGGCGAGGCGGCCGAGCAGGGCCTGCTCGTTGAAGGCGACGATGAGGTCGACCTCGTCACCCATGTTGGTGATCGGGAACGCTCCGATGCGCACGCGGATGCCCGACGCGCCGGCCTGGCTGCGCGGCGGCGGCTGGATCTCGGCGGGGATGATCTCGACGGTCCAGACACCGTTGCCCATCTTGGCCGAGACGGTCCCGAACGACTGCCCGGCTTTCTGGGCGCCTTCGCCGGCGTCCGAAACGATCTCGACGACGTGTTCCCTCAGGGGACGGACCTTCTTGGAGGCGACGGCCGACTGGCCGTTATCATGCTCGGAGTGGCTGGACATGGGCGTGGATTTCCGTGGATTCGGGGGCCTCGGGGGAGGTGCCCGTGCGGGTGGGTGCGCTCGGTTGGAGAGACCTGGGGGCAGTCTCCCAAAAGCCCACGCAACGGTAGGAATTCAGGCCCGGTGACCCTGTAGGTTCCCCGGCAGAGGGCCTGTAGGGGCGGGCTGAACGTACCCGTAGGGGTTTCCCTGCCGCGCATGACCGGAAGCGGCGCTATCCTGACCCGGCCGGCAACCCGGACGGCACCGGATCGTTGATCCGGTCAAACCACCGGACTTCGGGAATGCGCACCATCATCGGGAGAATGCTCCTGCGGACGATCGCGGCGACCCTCGGCCTTCTATCCGTTTCCGGCTGCGGCTTCCTCGCCGAGCAGGAGTCGGTCGAGGGCGTCTGGGCCTCCACCGGCATCGACCGGGTCTTCCTCGAAATCACGAAACACCGCTTCACGACGTACGACTTCGCGGGCGACGAACTCGAAAACGGCCCGGACTGCTACCGTACCGCCGTGGCAAGCATCACGACGGTCGAGGGGGACGCGTATACGCTGTCGTCACCCACGAACCCGTCGCTTCGGTACGTGGTCACCCTCGAGATCGTCGAGGGTCGACTCACCGTGGCGACGGACGGCGCGGTCGAAACGTTCGTGCGCAGCGAGCGCACGGTCGCGAGTTTCGTGCCCGAGTGCACCGCACGTTGATCGATCCTGTGCCCAGGGCGTGTTCGCACTCCGTGGACTCGTTCTTCTGCGAGGGAGGTCGGCTGCCACTGGGGCTCACCGGGAACGGCGGGGACCACAACGCGCCCGGGACCGCGGAGTGCTCGCCTACCCCTGGCAGTCGGGGCGGCTGAGGGAGGCGGAAGGGCGCAGAGGAGGCGTGGAAGGGGCTGGGAGGGGCGCGGAAGTGTGATTCTTGCCTCGTGACGGGCTGGGTGGTGTGACAGGGGTCGGCTGAACCAGCCTCGGGCCACGCCCTGCAAACTGCCGAGGCGACCGGGCGAGGCGCAGCCACGCTAACGGGCCGGGCAACCGAGCCAGACCCACGGGCCAGGTGTGCGCTTCGCATTACTTGCCGCCTCGATTCCAATGCCGCGCGTTACCGCAGATCGGAGCCTCATGCCGGATTCCTTCCGGGGTCCGCCTCCAGCGGGAAGGTTATGAGGACGTACTACTTCGATTCAGGGGCCAAATGGAAGTCCGGTGCCCGTTTGGAGGACGGCTCCATTTCGCTTCGGCACCCGCGGTCAGGACGTGCCGGAGCGAGCGTCAATCGAGGGCGTGAACACGCCCTACCGACCGGTCGGCACCAGCGCCTCGAGGATCGGCTGCACCCAGCGGCCGCCCGCGACGTCGTACAGGATGAAGTCCGAGTCGAACTGCCAGTAGGCCCAACTCCATCCGAGCGACTCGGCCGATCGGGCCACGGCTGCCGTGTACCGCGCCCGTGACTCCATGGGCCCCTTGTCGTAGGCGCCGAACTCGCCGAGCAGGACCGGACGGTCGTGCGCCTTCGCCCACGCGTCGGCGATCGCGAAATCGGTGCGGATGCGCGCCAGGTCGGCCTCCGTACCCAACCATTCCACCCCGGTGCGGTCGACGAACTCCGGCGTCCACCGGGCGCCCTGGTGGGTGAACTCCATCGGTGTGTAGTAGTGGACCGTTACGATGAGGTTGCGGTCGTCCTCCGGCAGATCGAGGTCCTTCAGCGCGCGAATCGAGTTCCACTCGCCGGGCCCCACGATCACCGTACGGGTCGGATTGCTGTTCCTCACGATGGCCAGCGCCTCACGCAGCAGGCCGTTCCACATCGTGTTCGTCACCTTGCGGTTCGGCTCGTTGAGCAGCTCGAAGACGACGGCGTCGGGCGCGTCGGCGTACCGGGGCGCCACCTGTCGCCAGAACGAGAGGAACATCTCCTTCTTTCCTTCCGGGTCGTCGGCCATCGCATTGAACTCGTGGAGATCCAGGATCACCATCAATCCCGCGGCCAGCGCGCCCTCCACCGCCCAGTCGAGCGTTTCGAGCCACGCGGTGCGCAGCCGGTACCCGTCCGTCGAGTCCATGTGGCGGAACGGGTGCAGGTTGACGCGCACGGTCTGCAGACCGGCGCCGCGGATCATCGCGAAATACTCGTCCCGGAACCGCGCTTCCCCACGATCGCGCCAGATCGGGTCGTACCCGATGATGTTGACGCCTCGCCCGAGGCGGGCGTTCTGCTCGAACGCATCGCGGGGCTGGGCGACGGCCGGCCGGAGGGACGGTGATACCGTTCCGAGGGCGAGCAGGGCAAGGACGCTGAGGAGACGCATGGCGGATGGTGCGCTGACGGGTTCGCTGCGCAATAAACCCATCGCGCGGCCGTCGCACCAGCGGGGGATGCCCGACACGCGCTTCCGCCCGGCACCGGGGTCAGTCCGGGATCTCCGGCTCCACCAGCCTTGCCAGCTGCTCGAGCGATTCCTGCCAGCCCAGGTAGCACATTTCGACGGGGATCTGGTCCGGGATGCCCTCCTGGACGATTTCCACCTCCGTTCCGCAGGAAACGGCCCGCAACGAATAGGTCGTGCGCATGGTGCCGGGCAGGCTCGCGTCCTCGAACGTGTCGGTCGCGACGAGGCGTTCGCCGGGCACGAACTCGAGGTAGGTGCCGCCGAACGCGTGGCTCCTTCCGCTCGAGAAATTGGTGAACGACATGCGGAAGGTCCCCCCCTCGCGCGCGTCGAGGTGGTGCACGGTGCAGGTGAACCCGTAGGGCGGGTTCCAGCGCACGAGCGCGTCGGGCTGGGTCAGGGCCTTGAAGATCCGGTCTGCGGGTGCCTTCAGGACCCGGTGGAGTCGAACGGTTCCGGGCATGGGGGTTCGGGGTAGCTCGAAGGGGAAGGAACGGAGGACGGGCCGTGATTCCAAGCGGGCATGTCGGGCGGAACCACCAGGTCCCACCGCGCCAGCAGCGCCGCCAGCCGGCCGGGCCTCGTCGAGCCCGCTTTCAGCGCGCGTTCCGTCTCGGAAAAGAGGACGTCGAGGGCCGAAGCGATGCGGTACGCCTCGAAGAACCCGTCGATGCGTTGGAGCACGCCGGCCTCCTGCTCGGGCGTGACGGGTCGAGCCGCGTCCCGCAGCCGCTGCAACGTTCGGGCGAACCGCCGCCCCCGGACGAGCGCGTCGTCGGACCACGCCATCGGCTTGTCCGGATTCGCGCCGGCCAGCACCGAGAGGCGCAGCACGGCCGCGCCCTCGCGATCGAGCAGCGTATCGAGATTCGGGGCGTTCCGGTGGCGCTTGGACATCTTCTTTCCGCCCGCCGTCACCACGTCGTGTCCCTGGAACCAGTCGATGGGCTCGGTGCGGCGCGACAACCCGAGGTCGTGGAGCACGTGCGCGATCAGGCGGAAGACGAACAGGTAGGCAAACGAGTCGTGGCCCGCGTGGAAGTGCACCCGCGCGGGCGGGCGGTCCCGCCACGCCTCGAACGGGTTCTCGTCCGGGGCGACGTCGCGCACGGCCCCCTCGAAACACCACGCGTCGTCGAAGAAGCAGTCCAGCGTACGTGCGACCAGCGGTTGCCGCGTTCCGCACCCCCGGCAGGTCCCGAGACCGTCACCCCCGTGTTCCTTCAGCCGGACCGGGAGCGTGGCATCGTCCACCGGGTGGATGCCGCACGCGGCACACTCGACCATCGGAAGCGGGGTGCCCCAGGACCGCACGCGCGAAAGCAACCAGTCGCCGGGTCCGTCCGGGTCCAGCGTGCGGATGCGCACGATCGATTCCCGCGCGAGTCTGCGCGCCCGGTCGCTCCATCCGTCCAGCGTCTCGAGCCCCCGACCCAGGCGCTCGAAATAGGCCGAGGATCGAACGAACCACTCGGTCGATCGTCGCCAGGTCGCGTGCGCGTTGCAGCGCCAGCACGAGCTGCGGTCGGCCTGCGTGACCGAGATCACCTCGGCGCAGTTGGGGCACCACGAAACGCCGCGCTCGGCCCGATAGACCAGGCCCGCGTCCCACATGCGCAGGAAGAGCCACTGCGACCAGCGGTAGGCCCCGGGTCGGCTATAGTCACGCGGCGGCACGTCGTACGAGAAGCCCACGCGATCCATCTGGCGGCCGATGCGCCGGGCCTGTCGGGCGACGTACCGATCGGTCGAGATGCCCGATCCGCGTGCGCCCATCTCGTTAGGAAGCCCGAAGGCGTCGAACGCCGTGGCATGGGTGACGTCGACCCCCCTCGATCGCAGCCATCGGGCACGCACGTCGCCCAGCGCGTAGTTGCGCACGTGCCCTAGGTGCAGCGAGCCGTTGCAGAACGGCGCGGAATCGAAGTTGAGGTGCCAGCCCGGGATTTCCGACATCATGTCATGCCCGATGGCACGCCCGGCGGGAATCGAACCCGCGCATCCGGGTTAATAATCCGGCGCTCTTCAGCCCTCCGGCTTCCCCTCGCAGTGGTAGTCCGTGCGTGTCGATCGGCTCGCTCCCAGTGGTGTGAGGCTGGTACGGCACCGAAAGGCGTCAGGGACATCTGCGAGGCGTCCTCGGCAAGCCTTTTCCATTAAGCTACGGGCGCATGCGGTCGCTGCACGGCCGTCGGCGCAGCGGCCTGTCGAACATACAACGGGTGTCGCATCTATTTTGGCCGGGTCCCGAAGAAAGCCCCACACCCAACGGAGCTCCGTATGCAGCGCGTGCACCCGCTACTCCCCGTCGCGACCCTGTTCCTTGCGAGCCTGATCGCGCAGCCGGTCTCGGCCCAGGTCGAAGGCTACTACCGCTTCCCGGACATCCACGGTGACCGCATCGTATTCGTGGCGGAAGGCGATCTGTGGACGGTCGACGCCGACGGGGGCCTTGCGGTGCGTCTGACTGCCCACGCCGGAGAGGAGTCGGCCCCTGTCTTCTCGCCCGACGGTGCGCAGGTGGCCTTTCGGGCATCGTACGAGGGATCGAACGACGTATACGTGATCCCCGTGACGGGTGGCGCTCCGCGGCGCATCACGTGGGACTCCCGCGCCTCGACGATTCCGGTCGGATGGGGCGCGGATGGGCGCGTACTCGTGCGCGGTGCGTGGACGGCCGGTCTGCCCGACTCGCGACTGGCCTGGGTGGATCCGGCTTCGGGCGCGGTCGAGGAGATCCCGCTCTCGCAGGCCGCCGAGGCGGACGTCACCGCCGAAGGGTCGCTGGTATTTGCGAGAATGCCGCGCCAGGGCTCGAACAGCCGCTGGTACAAGGGCGGAACGGCCCAGAAGCTCTGGCGCTTCGACGGCGCCGGAAAGGAAGCCGTTCCGCTCACCACCGACTATCCCGGCACGTCGCGCCAGCCGAACGTGCTCGCCGACGGCCGCGTGTATTTTCTCTCGGATCGCCAGGACGCGATGAACGTCTGGTCGATGCGGCCCGACGGCTCGGACCTCCTGCGGCACACCGGGTTCACGGAGTTCGACATCCAGGAGCTGGCGGGCGACGGAACACGCTTGGTGTTCCGCCTGGGAGCCGATCTCTGGACGCTCTCTCCGGGCCGGGAGGCCCGCAAGGTGGATGTCCGCCTGACCTCGGACCTCGGCCAATCCCTCCTGGACTGGGAGAAGACCCCCTCGGCGAGCGACGCGGCCATCTCGCATGACGGAAAGACGGTTGCCCTCGTGGCCAGAGGCGAGCTGTTCACGGCGCCGGTCGGCACCGGCCGCTGGGTCCACGCATCCCGCGACTCGGGGGTGCGCTATCGCAACGTGACCTTCACGACCGACAGTCTGCACGTCTTCGCGCTCAGCGACCGCAGCGGCGAACTCGAGTGGTGGAAGGTGCGCATCGACGGCACCGCGCCGCCGTTGCAGGTGACGAATGGTCCCGCGATGCTGCGCCAGGGCGCGACGCCGTCCCCCGACGGGCGTTACCTCGTACATACCAACCGGGACGGCCGTCTCTGGCTGATCGACCTCGCCGAGGGCGGGAAGATGACGCTCCTCGCAGAGGCCCCGGCTTCGTCGGCCGTCGCCTGGACCCCCGATTCGAAGACGGTCGTGTACGGGCGGACCGACGGCAACATGCTGAGCGTGCTCTGGGCGCACGACCTCTCGACCGGCCGCGCCGTGCCCATCACGAGCAACCGCTTCAACGATTACGCACCGCAGATCTCACCCGACGGCAACTGGCTCTGGTTCGTCTCGACGCGCACCTGGAACACCCGCGTCGGCAGCCCGTGGGGCGAGCGCGCCCCCATGCCGTATTTCGACGATACGGCGAAGATCTACGCGATTCCGCTTCGCGAAGGGGCCGTCTTTCCCTTCGCGGAGCCGGGCGAACCGGCGGCGGCGACTGCCGGGTCGGCTCCGGCGGCGGCCGCGGGATCGGGTGGCCCGGTTCGCTGGGATCTCGCCGACCGCCTGCGCGAGGCGCCCGTCGCGGCCGGCTCCCCGGGACTCCTCGGAGTGAACGCCAAGCGCCTGTATTGGGTGGACGAGGGCAGCCTGATGGCTCTCGACCTCAAGCACGGCGCCGATCCGGTCAAGATCGTCGCCGAAGGGGCCGCGTACGAACTCTCGGGCGACGGCGAGAAGATCCTGGTGCGCAAGGGCTCGAAGTGGCACGTCATCGCATCCTCGGCCGGCGCCGACGCGAAGCTCGACGACGACAACGAGGTGCACCTCGACGACTGGGCGTTCGCCGTGGACAAGCGCGCCGAGTGGAACCAGATCTACATGGACATGTGGCGGCTGCACCGGGACTATTTCTGGGATCCCGGCATGGGGGGCGTCGACTGGGTCGCCATGCGCGAGAAGTACGCGCCGCTCCTGCCCCGCGTCGGCGCCCGCGAGGAGCTGGCCGACCTGCAGGGCCTGCTCGTCTCGGAACTCAGTCTGCTGCATTCGAATGCGGGCGGAGGCGATCGCCGTTCCGGTGAGTTCCAGGCCGCGCCCGCGGCCCTCGGCGGTGACTTCGATCGCGACGCGAAGACGGGAGGGTTCCGCCTCGTGCGCCGGCTCGTCCACGACCCCGACCTGCCCGAATTCCGCTCGCCGCTGGCCCATCCGGACGCCCGGGTGGAGGAGGGCTCGGTGATCCTTGCCGTCAACGGCCGCCCGGCGCGCGATGCCCGTTCGATCGGAGCGTTGCTCGTCGAACAGGCCGGCAAGCAGGTGCGCCTCCGCGTACAGGACCCCGGCGGCACGGAACGCGACGTGGTCGTGACCGCCATCTCGGGTGGCGACGAATTCGACCGCCGCTACCACGAGTGGGAGTATACGCGCCGCCTCGCCGCCGATTCGCTCTCGGGCGGAACGGTGGGGTACGTGCACCTGCGCGCCATGGGCTCGGGCGACGCCGGCCAGTTCGCGCGGGAGTTCTATTCGCAGCTGGACCGGCAGGGGTTGATCCTCGACGTTCGCCATAACGGCGGCGGCAACATCGACTCCTGGGTGCTTACGCAGCTGCTTCGGCGGCCGTGGGCCTGGTTCAAGGGCCGTGCGGGAGGGGTGACTCCGAACATGCAGTTCAGCTTCGGAGGGCACCTCGTGATTCTCGTCGACGAGCGATCGGCGTCGGACGGCGAAGCCGTCGCCGACGGGTTCCGCCGTCTCGGGCTCGGCGCGTCGATCGGCGTGCGCACCTGGGGCGGCGAGGTCTGGCTTTCCGGGTCCAACATCCAGGTCGACGGCGGCGTCACGCGCGCCTCCGAGACCGGGGTGTTCGCAGACGGCGAGTGGCTGATCGAGGGCTGGGGATTCGTGCCCGACATCGAGGTCGACAACCTTCCGCATGCCACGTGGGGCGGGAAGGACGCGCAGCTCGAGGCGGCCGTCGAGCACCTTCGCGGCCTGATCGCATCGGACCCGCGGGTCTGGCCCGAGCCGCCGGCGTACCCACAACTCATCCCGGGAAGCGGGTTCCCGACGCCGTGGAGGCGGAACTAGCCCCACCGCTCGCGATCCGAGGTAGCCTCAGGCGGTTCTGTCCCGGGTACGGAGGTCCGGGCGGGTGCGGCGGATGCGGAGGGCCCGGATGTGGGAATTCGGCCCAAATACGACATGTTCACCCCCAAAACGGGGTAAATATGTCGAAAAATGGCCTCTTATCGACGTTTTTGCCCCGAAAACCGGGTCAATACGTCGAAAAGTGCCCCCATTTTCCATTTTCGGGCATCCAGTTCGGGCGGAAGCCTGGAGCCCGGGGCCGGCTTCACGAATCTGCCCCCGAATTCGGCTCGTTGTCACTGCCGTCGCCGGGTACCTTCGACGCGGCGGAATTCGCTGCGCCATGGCGCATCGAACTCTCCTGACGGGATTTCGCTGCGCCATGGCGCATCGCACTCTCCTGGCGGGATTTCGCTGCGCCATGGCGCATCGAATCGA
>JANJTM010000017.1 GCA_024711125.1 Rhodothermales bacterium | reverse complement strand
GCCTGGCGCACGCCGGGCACGCCCAGCAGCACGCGCTCGATCGCCTCGGGGTGCACGTTCTCTCCGCCCGAGACGAACATGGCGTCGACGCGGCCGGCGACCACGAGGCGCCCTTCCTCGTCCCAGGCGCCCAGGTCCCCGGTGACGAACCATCCGTCCCGGCCGCGCAGGGGCTCCTGGCGCCCTCCGGCGAGCCAGGCCGACGCGAGCGTTCGACCCGCGACGAGAATGCGGCCATCGCCCCGGATGCGCAGCCGGCGCCCGCCGAGGGTCCGCCCGGCGGTCGTGGCCGCGGCCGGCTCTCCGGGCCGTGTCGCGGTGACGAGCGAGGCCGATTCGGTGAGCCCGTAGCTCGCGGCGACCGGCCAGCCCCTCCGCAGGGCCTCGGCGACGGCTTCGGGCGGAAGGGGACCTCCTCCGAGCAGCAGGCACTTCGCGCCGGGTCCGGGGTCCCGGCCTGCCTGCAGCGCGCGGACGAGCTGCGTGGCGACGAGCGAGCCGTGGCTCGACCCCGTGCGGCGCAGGGCATCGAACGGGTCCTCCCCGGCGCCCGCGAGCGCCACGGATCCGCCCGAAAACGCGGCGCGGAAGAGCACCGCGAGCCCCCCGACGTGGTGGAGCGGAAGCGCGAGCAGCCACCGTGACCCTTCGCCGAACCCGAGCGCCGCGTTCGCGCCGAGCGCGCTGGCGCGGTGTGCGGCGAGCGTGTGGAGCGCCGCGCGCGGCTCCCCGGTCGAGCCGCTGGTGAAGACGGCGGTGGCGGGCCGCGAAATACCGCCCGTCAAGCGGAGACCGGTCGCTCGCGTCGGTGTCGGGGCATCGGCCAGCGCCTCGAGCGTGGCGTCGTCGAGCCGGAGCGGGGTCCCGAGCGCCGTCTCGGCCGAACGCAGGCCCTGGAGCGGCAGCCGGGTTCCCAGCGGCGCCGCCACCGCGCCGAGACGGATCGCCGCGAAGATCGCGAGGATCGCCGGCAGGTCGGTCGGAGCGCGGAATGCGACGATTGCGCCCGGTTCGGTTCCCACCGAGCGCAGAAGGGCGGCCGCCGCGTCAACCCGGGCGTCCAGGCCTGACCACGACAGCGTGAGACCCGGCAGCACGACGGCGGGCCGGGCCGGGTAGCGCCGGGCGGCCTCGCGCACGGGGTCGGTGCCCGGGCGGCTCATGGCGCGGCCTCCGCCCGGACGTGCCAGGCCGGGCTCGGCGCCGCAAGGTGCGGCGAGACGTCGAATCGGGGCGTCGTTCCGTCCTCGTCGAACCAGCGCGCGGTGTCGAGGCCGGCGGCGAGCGTGCGACCCGGAAGGGCGCACGCCAGGGCGGCGGCCATGCGCAACCCGACCCCGGTTTCGAAGGCCGAAGAGACCATCGCGGCCGCGCCGGCGGCCTCGGCGCGGCGCGCGAGGTCCATGCAGCGCGCGATGCCGCCGACGAGCGTCGGCTTGAGCACCAGGGCCGCCGCGAACCCCACCTCGCCCGGGTCCCCTTGCTGGAGCGACTCGTCGAGCGCGACGGGGAGCCCGACGGCAGCGGCGAATTCGGCGAGCCGAGCCGGCTCGGCCAGCGGCTCCTCGAGGAACTCCACCGGCAGCGCGCGCGCCGCGTCGGCAAGGCGGAGCGCGTCGTCAAACGAAAACGCGCGGTTCGCGTCGAGGCGCAGGCGCACGGGCAATCCCCGCACCGCGGCGGCGAGCGCCTCCAGCGCCCGGGATTCCGCGCCGGAGTCGGCACGACCGACCTTGAGCTTGACGACGCCGTACCCGGCTGCCACGGCCTCGTGCACCCGGGCGGTCCACGTCTCCGGGGCGCCCGTCACGAGGGCCGCGCACGAAACGGAAGTACGGGCCTCGGTGCCCAAAGCCGCGGCGAGCACGGCCGCGGCCGACTGCCCGCGCAGGGCCGACGCGAGGTGCACGGCCGCCGATTCGACCGCGAACCGGACCGAGGAGGGGGCTTCCGCCGCGAGCGCCCCGGCCCAGCCGAGGGGATCACCCTCGTCAAACCCGGCGCCCGGAACGCGGCCTGCGATGTTGTCGAGGGCCTGCCGCGCCTCGTCAGGCGATTCGCGCGAGAACCCGGGCAGCGGCGCGGCCTCTCCCCACCCGACGGCGCCGTCGTCCAGCGACAGGCGCAGCCACAGCCCGTCCCGGGCGGGGGCGAACGCGCCCGGCCCGAGGGCCAGGCGGAAGGGTCGAACAAAGGCTTCGCAGCGCCGCACGGAGGTCAAAAGGCGGTTCCGAGCGAAAAGAGGAGCGCCCAGGCGAGTCCGAGCGCCGAGGTGCGGACCAGCAGGGCACCGTAGGCGGCCGGATCGCCGCCGCGTGCCAGGCCGCGCCAGAGCGCGAGGCCGGGCAGGGCGACCACCGCGGCGGCGGCGGCGGCAGGCCGGCCTCCCGGCTGAAGACCCACCCAGACGGCAGCAGCGGCCGCCCCCAGGATGCACACGGCATACAGGGCGACGCCTGCAGCGCGTCCGAGCCGCACGACGAGCGTGCGTTTTCCGGCGGCGGCGTCACCCTCCACGTCGCGCACGTTGTTGACGAGCAGGAGCGCGGTCGACAGCAGGCCGGGGCCGAGCCCCGCGATCGCGGCCTCGGGCGAAAACGACAGCGCCTGCACGAAGTGGGTGCCCGCCACCGCGACCGGGCCGAAAAAGAGCAGCACGAAGCCGTCGGCGATGCCGAGATAGGCCAGCGACCGGCGCCCCGCGGTGTAGAGCACGCCGAAGAGGATCGAACTGAAGCCCACGATCGCGATCGGCCAGCCTCCGCGCGCCATCAGGTAGAGGCCCGCGACGACCGCGAGCCCGAAGGCCGCGACGGTGGCGCGTCGCATCTGGGCCACGGTCGCGAGTCCGGCCGCGGTCGCCCGGGTCGGACCCTTGCGACCCACCCGGTCGGTGCCCTTCTCGAAGTCGGAGTAGTCGTTGTGGTAGTTCGTTCCGACCTGGATGAGCATCGCGCCGAGGAGCGCGAGCGCGGCCGAAAGCGCGTGGAAGGCGCCGTCCGCCCAGGCGAGGGCCGTTCCGACCAGTACGGGGGAGACCGAGGCGAGCAGGGTCTTCGGACGGGCGGCGAGCAGCCAGACGCGGGGGGCCGGGAGCGCGCTCACGGCCGTTTCGGGAACTTGCCGAAGTCGGGCTTGCGCTTCTCGTTGTACGCGTTGCGTCCCTCCTGCCCCTCCTCGGTCATGTAGAAGAGCAGGGTCGCGTTGCCCGCCAGTTCCTGCAGGCCGGCCTGGCCGTCGCAGTCGGCGTTCATCGCGGCCTTGAGGCAGCGGATGGCGAGCGGCGACTTCTCGAGGATCTCCCGGCACCACTGCACGGTCTCCTCCTCGAGCCGCTCGAGCGGCACGACCGTGTTCACGAGGCCCATCTGGAGGGCCTGCTGCGCATCGTAGGGGCGGCAGAGGAACCAGATCTCGCGGGCCTTCTTCTGGCCGACGATGCGGGCGAGGTAGCTCGACCCGAACCCGCCGTCGAAGGAGCCGACCTTGGGCCCGGTCTGCATGAACTTCGCGTTTTCGGCCGCGATCGTGAGGTCGCAGACGACGTGGAGGACCTGTCCGCCGCCGACCGCCCACCCGGCGACCATCGCGACGACGGGCTTGGGGCACGTGCGGATCTCGCGCTGCAGGTCGAGCACGTTGAGCCGCATGACGCCCGAGCCCTCCTCCTTGTAGCCCGCGTCGCCGCGGATCGACTGGTCTCCGCCCGAACAGAAGGCGTCGGGGCCCTTGCCGGTCAGGATGATCACGCCGACCTCGTGGTCGTCGCGCGCCTCCTGCAGCGCGTGCCGCATCTCGGTCACGGTGAGCGGGCGGAAGGCGTTGCGCTTCTCGGGCCGGTTGATGGTGATCTTCGCGATCCCCTCGGCCTTGTGGTACTCGATATCGGTGTAGGCGCCGGCGGGCTGCCAGTCGATCACGGACATGGGTCGATCAGGTTGAGGAATCGGTCGAGGGCGGCCGCGAGGCGCGCCGGTTGTTCGAGCGGAATGGCGTGTCCCGCGCCGTCGATGCGCACGTGCGCGAACCCGTGCCGGGCGGCTTCGGCGGCCAGGAGCCGGTCGTAGGCCGGGTCGAGCGCCCCGCTGACGAGCAGCGCAGGCACGCCGAGCGCGGCGAGGCGTTCCCCGAGGGGCTCCTGCAGGCCCGTCGAGAAGCCCGCGAGGGCGCGGGCGGCTTCTTCCGGGTCCACGGCCCGATGGCGCCCTTCGAGTCGGCGCCGCAGCCCGGGTCGCGCGGCGACGGGGCGGAAGACGGGCTGGTCGTACCACGCGGCGAGGAAGGTCACGGGGTCCCGGCGAAGCGCCTCGGCCCGGCGCAGGTCCGACGCGAGCCGTTCGGCCCGCTCCCCGGGGTCGGCGAGGCCCGGGTGGGCCGAGATCGCCGCCACGGCCGCCGTGCGGTCCGGCGAGAGCGCCGCGAGGCGCAGCGCGACGCGTCCGCCCATCGAGTACCCGGCGACCGCGAACCGGTCCCAGCCCGCGGCATCGGCCGCGGCCAGGACGTGGCGGGCGGCGCCCTCCAGGGTGTAGGCCGACGCCTCGAGTCCGGTCGCCGCGCCGTGCCCCGGCAGGTCGACGGCTTCGGATTCGCGGCCGGTCAGGCGCACCCCGTCCCAGTCCGCGGCGCTGCCGAGAAAGCCGTGGAGCAGGAGCACCGGCAGCCGGCGCGCCGGGGCCGTCATGGCGCCCCGAAGGCCGCCCGGACGGCCCGGTCCAGCAGCGCGGCATGCACCGCGCGGTTGTCCCGACGGTCGGTACGCACCTCGAGGAGCGTCGGGCCCGGCCGTTCGCAGGCCGCGCGGTAGGCCGCCTCGAACGCCGCGGCAGTGGTCGGGGCGTCGTACTCGAGCCCGTAGAGCGCGGCCGCGTGCGCGAACGATAGGCCGTGCGGGGTTCCGAAATACGGCTCGAAGACGTCCGGGTGCTTCGCGATCGGAAGGAACGAGAAGATGCCCCCGCCGTCGTTGTTGACCGCCACGACGACCACGGGGCGCCCGCGCAGCAGGGCGAGCGAGTTCAGGTCGTGGAGCAGCGCGAGGTCCCCGATGAGCAGGGTCACGGGGCGGCCGGAGGCCTCGCAGACGCCGGCTGCGGTGGCGACCGTGCCGTCGATGCCGCTGGCGCCCCGGTTGGCGTGGACCGGCAGGGGCTTGGCACGGGGCCCGGCGAACGCGTCAAGGTCGCGCACGGGCATGCTGCTCGCGACGACGAGGGCGCGGTCGGGGCCCGAAAGGCGGGCCACGGCCCTCGCCACGAAGGGTTCGCTGAGGTCGGGACCGGCCAGCGCGTCCGCCAGTTCGGCCTCAACGGCGGCGTCGGCATGGAGCCACGGCTCGAACCAGGCGGCGGGGTACCGCGCCCCGACCCGGGCGGCGAGGCCGTCACATGCGCTGCCGATGGATGCCAGGCGGTGCGTCGCGACGTGCGACGGGTCCACGCGCGACGGGCCGTCGGCCACGACGGCGAAGACGCGCGGACGCAGGCCGGCGAGCCACGTGCCGAGCCGCTTCGACACGGGCGGCCGGCCCACCAGGAGGACGGCGTCCGGGGCGGGCAGCGCGTCCGGGCGTGCGAGAAGCAGGTCGGCGTGCCGGACGACGCCGGCGGCCGGGTCGAGGTGCAGCTGCGAGAGCACGTCCGCGACGACCGGACACCCGGTGCGCTCGGCGAGGCGCCGCACGGGCCCGGCCTGGTCGGGCGAGAGCCGGCCCGCGACGATGAGGATGCGCGCGCAGGCCGCGAGGTCCTGCGCCAGGGGTTCCGCATCGACCGCGACGTGCACGGCCGCGTAGCGCGTGTACGGGGCCGAGGACGCGCGCCACGCAGCGATCGGCCCGGTTTCGACTGCGGCGTCCGGCTCGTCCGGGCCCGGCACGAGCGGCTCGCGGAACATGCAGTTCAGGTGCACGGGGCCGGGGTCGGTGCCCCGCGCGCGGTGCACGGCCTGGTCGACCGTGGTGAGCACGTACGCCGGGTCGATCGCGGGGTCGGGCGCCGGGAGGTCGACCTGCCAGCGCACGTGGCGCCCGAAGAGCCCGACCTGGTCGATGGCCTGGTTGGCCGCCGCGTCGCGCAGTTCGGGCGGGCGGTCGGCCGTCAGGAGCACCAGCGGAAGCCCCTCGAGCGACGCCTCCACGACGGCGGGCAGGCCGTTGGCGGCCGCGGTGCCCGACGTGGTGATCCACGCGGCGCCCCGCGCGTCGGCGCGCGCCATGCCGAGCGCCGCGAACGCCGCGCCCCGCTCGTCGACGTGCACCCGGACCCGGGCGGCCGGATTCGCGGCGACCGCGGCGACGAGCGGCGTCGAGCGCGAGCCCGGGGACAGCACGAAGCGCGTGATCCCGTTCCGCACGAGCTCCTCGACGAGGAGGCCGGCCCAGTGCCGGTTCAGGCGTGCGGAATCCGGGTTCGGCATGGCGCGGATCGTCAGGTGGGCTCGCCGGGCAGGAGGCCCAGCACGCGGGCGAAATCCACGATCTTGTGCTCGATCTCGTCCCACTCGGCCGCGGGGTCGCTTCCGGTCACGATGCCCGCGCCGGAGAACAGGTGCAGCGCGTCGCCCGAGACGACGCCGCAGCGCAGGGCGACCGCGAACTCGGCCTCGTCGCGCCCCATGCTTCCGATCGGACCCGCGTACCAGCCGCGGTCGAACGCTTCCTGCTGCCGGATCACCTTCATGGCTGCCTGTGCGGGATAGCCTCCGACGGCGGGCGTCGGGTGCATGTGGCGCAGCAGGTCCCACGAACTCACGCCGGGCCGCAGCACGCCCTCGAAGCGCGACACGAGGTGGCGGCCATGGGCCAGGCGCATCTCGGACGCCCGGGCGTCCACCGAGAGCGCCTCGCAGAACGGGCGCAGGATCTCCTCGATGGCCCAGCGCACGCTCAGGTGCTCGCGCTGGTCCTTCTCGCTGTGCAGGAGGGCCGAGAGCAGCGCCTCGTCGCCCGCGGCGTCCTCGGCCCGCGGCCGCGTTCCGGCCACGGCCTCGGAAAACAGGTATTCGCCCTCGCGCCGGAAGAGCCGCTCGGGCGTCGCGCCCAGAAACGCGCGGCCGTCGGGCGCCTCGACGAGGTAGTGGAAGCGGTTGGGCGTGGCGTCCCGCAGCCTGCGGAAGACGTCGAGGGGTCGCAGTTCGTCGTCGAACCGGAAGCTCGAGCGTCGCGCGAGCACGACCTTCTGGAGCGTGTGCTCGTCGATGGTCGACAGCGCCTTGTCGATCGAGCCCATCCAGCGGCCCCGGGAGGGCTCGTCGGTGCGGTCGACGGGATTCGGAAGCGGCCCGTTCGACCCGTCCGCCACCCGGGCGAGGTCGAGACAGGCCGCCGCGATGCGCTCGATGTCGCGCCGGTCGCGGGGCAGGACGAGGTTGCAGGCGAGTTCGGTCCCGCCGGGACGCGACAGGAGTTCGAAGCGCGGCAGGACGAAGCGGAACGTGCCGAACGGCTCCCAGAGGGCGTCGGCGTCCCGCGCCGGGTCGAACCGAAGCCCGCCGTAGTAGCGTACGTCGGGCCCGGCGCCGTCGAGCATGTGGCGCACGTAGGACGCCAGCCGGTCGAAATCGGGGTCGTTCGAGCCCTCGTACGGGTCGGCGACGCCGCTCATCGCCGCGATGCGGCCCTCGCCGCGGGCCGACCAGTAGAAGCGGGAGCCCGGTTCGCGCGCCTCCAGCCAGGCGATGGGGTCGACCGCAGGCGCCGGAACGGCGATGCGTACCACGGGGGAAGTGCCGTGACGGGTCGGCTCGCCCGCGCGGCGGACGGCCTCGGAAAGGCGCCGGGCGGCGTCCTCCAGGGCGCCGTCCACCAGGAAGGCCCCGGGCCTTGCCGGGAATTCGACGGGGGTCCCGGTCTTCATGGCGTCGCGAGTTCGGCCTCGAGGTGGGCCGTGCAGTTCTCCAGGTCGGCGACAAAGGCGGTCCCGTCGTGCACGAGCCGGTACACCCCGGTGTTCGCGTGCTGGAACCGGTCCATGGTGCGCAGTCCGCCCCGATCGAGCGCCGCGGCGAGAAATACACGCAGGTAGCGGCCGTGCGTCACCGCGAGGACCGTTTCGCCCCGATGCCGCTCGAGCAGGCGGTCCACCACGGCGCGGGCCCGGATCTCGACGTCCCGGATGGATTCGCCTCCGCCCACCCGGCGATCGAAGCGGCCGTCGCGCCACTCGGCCGCGAAGGCGCGCAGGTCTTCCGCCACGTCGTCGATGGAGAGCCCCTCCATCTCGCCCCACGACATTTCGGCGAGGTCGGGCTCGATCACCACGGGCACCCCGGGATGGTGGGACAGCACCGCGTCCGCGGTCTGCCGGGCGCGCAGGAGCGGGCTCACCCAGACGGCGTCCAGCGCGACCTCCCGGAAGCGCTCACCCAACAGCGCGGCCTGGCGCTGTCCCCGGTCGTTCAGGGACGCGTCGATGCGGCGGCCCTGCATCAGGCGCCGCCGGTTGTGCTCGGTCTCGCCGTGTCGCACCACGTAGAGCGTGAATGCGGCGGATTCGGTCATGGAATCAGGTTGCATCGCTGCGCCGGCCCTTCGTGCGTCGGGCGGCGAATTCGAGCATGCGTCGCTCCATGGCGTCCAGTTCGGCCAGCGGCGCCCCGGTCGCCAGCGCATGGCGCACGATGACGGCGCGCAGGCACTGGTCGGGGGGCGGAAGGCGGAACAGGCTTCGGCGCAGCACCGCCGCCGGCGGCTCGGTCACCCGGGCCAGCAGGCCCCATCGCACGATCACGAATCCGGCGAGCCCCGTACCCAGGGCCGCGAGGTGCCCCTGGTTGGCCAGGACGCTCAGGATCGCCACGTACACGAGGCCCTGCAGGGGGACCGGGTCGAGAAGGCGGTAGAAGCGCACGAGCGGGAGCGTCACGAGGCCGGGAGCGAGCACCGACCACCCGAGGTGGACGAGGACCGCCGACAGGGCGGCCTGGAAGGGCGAAACCACCGCGAGAAGGCCGAGGAGGACCCAGAGCGTCAGGGCCTGCGGGGACCGCAGGACGGTCTCCGCGTCGCGGATCAACCGTTCGATCCCGATCCGGTCGAGCACCGCGGGCGCGTACGCCTCCAGGTCGGCGCGCGTCGTGTGAAACCACGTGCCCGACGCCGTGAACATGCCGTGCTGGAACTCAACGAACGCGGGCGGCTGCGGTCCGGAACGGCTTTTCGCCCCCGGGAACAGCATCCCGACCATCGTTGGAAGACGACGAGCCATCAATTGTTTCAGTAAACATTGAAAGTTCGCGATCCGGCCCCGCGCACCGTCGCGAACGGCGACGGGCGACACGCCACCGACCCTGCGGTCACGGCGCTTCCTGCACGCGAAACCAGCGCACCGCGGGCGGATCGAAGACGATGCCGCGGAAGACGATGCCCGGCAGGCCCTGGAGGACGGGAGCGACCGCGCCCGTGGTATCGGCGGCGATGCGGGCGTACGGCACGACGGCGACCAGATCGTCGGTCGTCGAAGCTTCCTGGTATGCCGAGAGCGGCACCTGCCACGTGACCCGGACCGACGTGGGTTCCAGCGATATCCGGATCCCTTCGGGCACGTCGGCAACCCGCACCGGCACCATGCGCGATCCCTGGGTGAACTGCCGGACCGAGGCACGCAGCCTGACCGAGCGCACGTCGGTCGTCACGAGCCCCGCCAGCGAGTCCGAGAGCGCCACCGTGGCGTCAAGGGAGTCCGGCCCGGCGAGCACGGGGGGTCCGGCGGTGCTCCAGGCCGACAGCCCTCCCACGATCGATTCGGCCCCGGAGACCAGCACCGAATCCGGCTCTATTTCCACGACGCCGACGACGTGGTGGCCCGGTCGCGTTTCGATCGGCGTTCCGAGCACCACGGGCAACCGACGGTACGCACGCCGCTCGCGTTCGAAGCGCACTTCCCGGGGGGTCAGCGCCTCGATGCGCACGCCCTGGATGAAGTCGGGCGCCACGGTCTCCAGATCGACCAGGCCGGTCGACGCGTCCACGCGGATCGACGGTCGGTCGTAGAAAAGACGCAGCAACTGGATGCCCTCCCCTGCGACCTGCGCGCGCACGGTCATGGGCGGCAGTCCGGCGAGCGATTCGCCGGGTTCGAGCCCTGATACCTCGATCGGAAAGTCGATCGACCGCGTATAGGTCTCCCGGATCGCGAACGTGAACCAGAGCAGCACCGAGGCCAGGATGCAGAGCGTGATGACGAGGCCACGTCGGGGGACCTCGTCGCGCCGGGCGTCCGGATCCGGGGACGCCAACGCGCGCAGATGCTCGAGCAGTCGGCTGGTCGCGGGTCCGGGAAAGGTGGAGGCCAAGGATTCGCTTCGTGTCGTCCGGGGAGCGCGGGCGCCCCGGGGCCGCGGCCGGTCCGGATCAGCGCTTCCGGGCGGCGAAGGCGGCGAGCAGGTCGGCCTTGCTCGCCCGCGCGATGGCGCGGCCGTGTATGGAGAGGCCGCGCGTCGTGCGCGCGAGCGTACGCAGCGCGGCCACGGTCAGCGTGTCCAACACCTCGGCAGACGGCACCGGAACCCGCCGGGAAGGCAGTCGCTCGGGTCCGGCGGCACCGTACAGCCGTAGCAGGGCGGCCATCTCCGTCGCCGGGCGGGCAATCACGTGTGTCGAAACGACCGATCCGACCCGCTCGGCTGCGGCCCGACCGGCGTCCACCGCGGCCCGCACGGCGGCGGTTTCGCCGGTGACCTGTACCGTCATGAGCGCGGGATCGGTCTTCCGGATGCGCACGAGGCGCACGTCGGCCGACTTCACCATCGCGTCGGCCGCCTCGAGGGCGGCGACGAGCCCTCTCGTTTCCACGAGGCCGAGCGCGCTCTGGTCGGGTGAGGACATGCCTCAGGCGTCCGGAGCTTCGGGCAGGATCGCTTCGACGTCGGCGTGCGGACGCGGGATCACGTGGACCGAGACGAGTTCGCCCACCCGCTCGGCAGCGGCCGCTCCGGCGTCCGTCGCAGCCTTGACGGCCCCGACGTCACCGCGCACCATGACGGTGACGTAACCGCCCCCGATGGTCTCCTTTCCGATGAGACGCACGCGGGCGGCCTTGACCATCGCGTCGGCCGCTTCGATCGCGCCCACCAGGCCCTTCGTCTCGATCATTCCGAGGGCGATTCCGTAGTCGTCAGCCATGTCGGGCGTCCGGTTTTTCGGGGTTTCGGCGAATATAGACGCCACCTCGTCGGCTTGTCAAACCGGGTCCGGACCCTGCCCCCGTCGTGGCCGGAATCGCCGTATCCATGGCATCGCGGCGGCAGGCGGGTAGATGCCGCTTGCCGCGACGAACACGGCGTAGGCGGCCAGCAGCAGGCCGCGTACGGCCAGCCGCGCGGGTGCTTCGAGCGTCCCCGCCAGCGAGCCGATCCAGGCCAGCAGGACGAGCGCGCCGACGACGGCGATCGGAATGCGCCAGTCGTACGCGATTCGCGCCTCCCGGCGGGCGGCGCGGGCCGCGGCGACCGCAAGGGCCGTGTACGCAACGACGGTGGCCAGGGCCGCACCGAACGCGCCCCACCGGGGGATGAAGAGGAGGTTGAGCCCCGCGTTCAGGGCCGCGGCAAACAGCACCGTCGTGCCCACGATGCGCGTGCGCCCCGTGGCGAGCAGCACGTTGTTCACGATGACGTAGATGCCGAACGCCATGAACCCGAGCGCGAGCGGAAACACGAGGTCGCCGGCACCCGTGTAGAAGGGATCCACGTCGAACAGGAGCACCAGCAGCCGCATTCCGTCTTCCGTGAAGAGGGAAAGGGCCAGCACGGCCGCCCCGGTCCAGACGACGTAGTGCCGCATGGCGCGCGGATAGAAGCGATCCTCCCCCTCGGCCAGCGCTTTCATGCCCAGCACGGTGAACGCGGTCTGGAAGCTCTGGACGAAGAGCATGTTGACGAGGCCCGCGATGCGCGCGGCCCAGTCATACCCGGCGACGGCGCGCGGATCGGCGAGCCACTTGAGCAGGTACCGGTCTCCCGCGTTCAGGAACCAGCCCGCCAGGGACGCCAGGACGAGCGGAAGTCCGTACGCCAGCAGCGGCTTCAGGGCCATGCGGTCGAACCGTCGCTCGCCGGTCACGAGCAGGTGCCCTCCCATGACGGCGGCCGAGAGGCCCGCCGACGCGGCATGGGCCAGCATCACGCCCTCGAGACCCATGCCCCGTGCGGTGAGCAGCCACCACGCCAGGGCGACGAGCGCCACCAGCTCCGACGCGGTCGCGATCACGAAGACCCCCGCGCGCTCGCGGGTGCGCAGCACGGTCATGGGCACCGCGGCGACCGCCTTGAAGGCCACGTACGCCGCGAGGGCCCACACGAGCCGATCCCGGGCCGGATCGTCGAGCAGGAACGCGGCAAAGGGTCCAGCGGCGGCCGACAGCAGGCCCGCGGCGACGACGGCCGCCACGACCGAGGCGGCCAGCGCCGTGAACGGCAGCGCGTCGCGGTCGAGCGATCCCGAGGGGTCGGAAAGGTGCTTCACGAGCCCGGTGGAGAGCCCCATTCCGACCACGTAGATGCCGAGCTGGGCCGACGTCATGAGCAGGGCGAAATACCCGAACTGCTCGACGCCGAGGTAGGCCGGGTTGAGCAGCAGCGGCGCGAGCGCGAGGCCGGCCGCCTTCACGGCCGCGTTGCCCACCGCGTAGATCCCGCTCTGCCGCGCAAGCCGTTCCAGAAGGCTCATCGGGCCGCTCCTCCGGCACGCGCGCGTTTCGCGTCGAAGGCCCCGTACCAGGCCAGGAGCGGCTTCATGCCGTGGTCCCAGTGGTAACGGTCGAACACGGCCGCCCGCCCGGCGGCCCCGTACCGGGCGGCGGCGGCGGGATCGAGCAGCAGGCCCGCGACCGCCTCGGCGAACGCTCGTGCATCGCCGTCCGGCACGACGATCCCACAGGCGGCGCCTTCCACGACCCGCCGCATCGCGACGCAGTCGGTCACGACGACCGGCCGGGCTGCCAGCATGTACTGGTACAGCTTGTGCGAGAGCGCGACCTCGGTCTGCCGCGTTCTCCGCATCGGGTGGATGCAGACCCGAGCGCCGTCGATCCACGAAGGGATCGCCTCCTGGGCGACCCAGCCGGGGAATCGGACAGGGGCATCCAGCTCCCGGGCGAGCGCCTCGAGCGGGGCGCGTTCCGAGCCGTCCCCCACGATGACCAACTCGGCGCCCGGAACCCTCGCGGCGATTTCGGGCATGGCGCGAACGGCGAGGTCGAGCCCGCGGTTGGGCACGAGCCCGCCGACGTAGAGCACGGTCGGACGCGAGGCGAGCGAGGCCACGAGCGTCTCGTCGACCGTCCACCGCCCGTATCCGGACAGGTCCACGAGGTTCGGAACCGGCAGCAGGCGGTCGCGCGGCACGCCGCAGTGCGCGTAGTCGGCCGCCATGTCCTCGTTGACGACCACCACCGCGTCGGCCCGGGTCAGCCACCGGCGCGCGGCGAGATGCCAGCGGCGACGCCCGACGACCTGGCGCCGGGGAAACCCGGAGCTCCAGCGGTAGTCGTCGAGCACGGCGAGCCAGTGCTCGTGCAGGTCCACCACGAGTCCCGTGCCGAGCGCCCGCGCGGCCCGCACGCCCGCACCGGCCAGGTAGAGATCGTGCACGTGCACCACGTCGCAGGGCCACCGGCGGGCTGCCCGCACGATCTCGGCCCCCCCGAAGACCGTCAGGGCCGGCAGCGTGGCCGCCAGCGCGCGCATCGCGTTGGACGCCGCGCGCGGCACCTCGCGGCGCATCACGGTCACCCCCTCGGGCACGGGGGCGTCGTTCGGACCCGGGGCCATCGACAGCACGGCCACCTCGTGGCCCGCCGCGCGCAGGGAGCGCACCTCGTTCTCGACCCGCAGATCGGGCGGAAACGGCTTGTCGAGCACCATGAGGATGCGCATGGCGATCTCAGTCGGCTTCGGCGAGCGCCCGGGCTATGGCCTCCGAGGCGGCGACGCCGTGAACCTCTCCGACCCGGGGCGGCGCGCCGTCGGGTTCGAGCGCGGCGAAGGCGACGATTCGCTCGGGATCGGCGCCCGCGAGGCGGTTCCACCCGCCCTCGAGCGTCTCGACCCACTCGGTTTCCTCGCGCAGGGTGACGCACGGGGTGCCGAGCCAGATCGCTTCCTTCTGCAGGCCGCCCGAATCGGTGCAGACGCGGCGGGCGTTTCGTGTCAGGGTCAGCATCGCGAGGTATCCGACCGGATCCGTGATCTCGACGGCGGGCGGAACCGCGGTCCCCGCCAGGCGGGAGCGCGTGCGCGGATGCAGGGGCAGCACGACGGGCCGTCCCAGCGCGCCGAGGCCCTGCAGGATGCCCGAGAGCCGGGCCGGATCGTCGGTGTTCTCGGCCCGGTGGACCGTCGCGAGCACGTAGGCACCGGGCGCATGCCGCGTGAGCCGCTCCAGGGGCGCCCGCTCTTCCGCCAGGGCACCGAAATGGCGCGTGGCATCGAGCATCACGTCCCCCGTCCGCACGACGCCGCGGGTGATTCCCTCGGCGGCCAGGTTGCGCACGGCGGTGTCGGTCGGGCAGAACAGGAGATCGCTCAGGCGGTCGGTGACGATGCGGTTGATCTCCTCGGGCATGCGGCGGTTGAACGAGCGCAGGCCGGCCTCCACGTGCGCGAGGCGCACCGGGAGCTTCGCGGCGACGAGCGCCGCGGCCACGGTAGAGTTCGTGTCGCCGTAGACCAGCACGCGGTCGATCGCACCGTCGGCCAGGAGCAGGCGCTCGAGCCCGGTCATGATGGCCCCGGTCTGGACCGCGTGCGACCCGCTTCCGACCTCCAGGTTGTGGTCGGGCGCCCGCATCGCGAGTTCGTCGAAAAACACCTGGCTCAGACCGTGATCGTAGTGCTGGCCGGTATGCACGAGCACCTCCTCGAGGCCCGCGGCGCGCAGCGCGCGGCTCACGACGGCCGCTTTCACGAACTGGGGGCGGGCCCCGACGACGGTGAGGATGCGCATGGCGGGGGTGTCAGGCGGGTCGGCCGCCGCGCGCTTCGACGAGCGTGTCGAGCAGCGTGGCCAGCTCGCGGGAGCGTCCGGACCGGGAGAAGGTACGCGCCGCGTCGGGACTCGCGCCGCACTCCGGCGTACCGCCCACCCACGCGCCGTATGACCGCGCGAGATGGACGGCGAGACCGTCGGCGTCGTCCCAGTCGACGAGGGCGCCGGCGCCCGACGAGCGCAGCACGCGGTCGGCCTCTCCGCCCACCGGGCCGAGTCCCAGCACGGGGCGCCCCGAGGCCACGTATTCGAACACCTTGCCGGTCACGATGCCCTCGGCGCCTTCGGTCCGGTTGACGACGAGGAGCAGCGCGTCGGCCGAGACCATGGCCCGCACGGCGTCCGCGTGCGGCACCTGGGGCAGGAAGCGGACCCGCGCGTCGAGGCCGGCGCGCGCGACCGCCTCGCGCACCGACGCGTCGATCGTTCCGACCAGTTCCACGCGGAGGGCGGGAAGGCGGTCAGCGATACGCGAAAGGGCAATCCACAGGGCCTCCGGGTTGCGCTCGGCGGGCATGTTGCCGGTGTAGCGCACCACGAACCCCTCGTGCGGTTCGGGGGTAACGCCCTGGAAATCGCGCTCCTCGTAGCCGTTGGGGATCACGTGGACCGGGGTCGCGGTCTCGCGGCGCAGGGAATCGGCGAGGTGCGAACCTACCGCGACGATGGCGTCGGCCCGCTTCCAGACCCGGCGGCGCAGCGCGGCGTCGAACCGGGCCGCGGGGCCCGACGTACCGAGCCGGTGCGCGTACGTGGGGTCGGGCCACCCGTCACGCACGTCCACGACCCACGGCAGCCCGAGGCGACGGACGACGGGCAGCGCCGCCAGGTGTGTCGAGTGCGGAGGTCCGGTGGACCACACCGCGTCGAATCCGTGGCCGCGCGAGAGGTCGAGGGCCGCCTTGCGCGCGAACGGCACCCAGCCGACCCGCGCGTCCGGCAGGAACAGGTTGCCGCGGATCCACCGTGCCGCCGACTCCCGGAACCCGTCGCCGCCCGTTTCCGCGAACCCCACGGACACGGCCTCGTGGCGGCGTTTTCCGGTCCATCGCGCGTACCCGGCGTAGGGATCGAGCGCCCGGGTGCGCACGACCTCGACCGACGCCGGTACGTCTTCGCACAGCGCCTCGTCGACCGACGGCCACGCGGCGTCCTCCCGGCGCACGGTCACGACGGTCGGCAGCCAGCCGAGCCCCGGAAGGTGCTCCACGAACCGCAGCGTGCGCTGCACGCCGGGCCCTCCCGACGGCGGAAAGTAGTAGGCCAGTACGAGGAGGCGTCGCATCGCGTCACGCCGCCGCGGTACGCCGGCGCCTCCAGGCAAGCCCGAGCAGGATGAGCAGCCCTCCGTACACGACGGCCGTCGATACCCCCGATACCAGGACCCCCACCCGGTGCGACCGGGGCGCGAAGGCGAAATCCACGCGGTGCGCGCCGGCGGGGACCACGACGCCGCGCTGGAACCCGTTGACCGGCACGATCGGCACGTCGGAACCGTCCACCGAAGCCGTCCAGCCCGCCGGGTACCAGGTCTCGCTGACCACGAGCAGGCGCTCGCGGTCGGTCTCGACGTCGAATGCGAACGCGTCGCCTGCGTACTCGACCACGTCGGCCCGCACCACGGACGTCGAATCCCGGGGCGCCGGCGGCACGTCGACGTCCGCGATCGCGACCCGGGCCGGATCGAACGAGCCATCCAGGAGCCGGGCCCAGAGCGCGTCCCCCGGCTCGGACCGTTCGGTCCGGTCCACGAACCAGGCCCGGGGCAGCGGATCCGGAACCTCGTAGACCGCCAGGCCGGTGGACGCGTCGGTGTGCGCCTCCGCATATCCGGGGATCGGGAAACCCGACACCACGTAGCGCACGTTCGCGAGCCGCAGCGTGGTCGTGGACGGATAACCGGTGCGCGCGTCGAACAGCGCCCGGTCGAGCACGTCCTGCCACACCCGCAGCTTGGCGCCGTGGTAACCCGACAGCGTGGCGTACCAGTAGGCGGGCCGCGCCGTCACGGTGGGATCGCCCTCGAGCGACAGCACGCGGAACCGGCCGGGTCCGCCCGCTTCGGCCTGCCGCTCGAGGATCCAGTCGTCGAAGGCATACCGCTCGATCGGGCGGTCGGCCTGGTTCTCCGGCAACAGCCGGTCCTCGTTCAGATACCGGTGGCCGACTGAGCCCAGGTCCGCCGCCACGAGGACCACGAATCCGGCCCGGGCCAGCCAGGCGGGAACGCGGCGCCGGCGGGCGAGCACCACGAGAAGGGCCCCTGCGGCGAGGAAGAGCAGGGTGCGGCGGGCATCTGCCGTGAACAGGTCGGCCCGCTCGGCCCGTCGACGCCCGATCTCCTCGCCGATGAACTGCTGGACCTGCGCGTCCCGCACGTCGAGGTCCGGCCGCTGGCGGGCGACCTGCTGCGCCAGCGATTCGGCCTCGCCGTCCTTCGAGAAATCGAAGAACGAGTCGCCGAACAGGGCGAACACCAGGGCAAGCCCCACGAACACGGCGGCGACTCCGTAGACGGCCCGGTCCCGGCCGCGATCGGCTTCGGCGGTCGAGACGGCCTCCACCGCCCCGAAACCCGCCAGCACCGCCAGGACGAACGCGACCGCCGAAAGCCACGTCTCGGGCACGCGGAACGCGTCGAACAGAGGGAAATGGTCGAACATGGGCCGGTTGAGCCACTCGGCGTGGGCCCCGAGGGAGAACAGCGTCATCAGGACGGCGCCCGCCGCGAGGCCGGCTACCCACCGCGTGCGCGCGACCGCGACGGCGACGCCGGCGAGCAGGAGCACGACGCCGCCGACGTAGTGCGGCCCCCCGGTAAAGGACTTGGGCCCCCAGTAGGTCGCGCCCGTGCCGCCGAACGCGTCCGCGATGAAGAGCGTCCACAGCTCGGCGATGCCCTGGCTCCAGGCCATGGCGTACTCCCAACCCATGCCGCCGCCCGGTGAGCCGTCGGCCCCGGCCGCGGCACCCCGGATGGTGAAGGCCTTGTACTCGGCCTGCGCGAGGTACGGCTGCGCGACCATCAGCACGCCGAGCGCCCCGCCGGCGACGAGCCAGCCCGTGGCCGACACCCACCGACGCATCTCCCTGGCCCGCGACGCCGCGACGAGGTCGGCCAGCCAGAGAAAGCCCATCACGAACGCGCCGTAGTACGTGATCTGCACGTGCCCCGCGCGCAGGTTCACGGCGACCGCGGCGGCCACGAGCAGGCTCGCGAGCAGGCCGGGCCTGCGCAGCGCACAGGCGAACGCCCAGAGCATCCATGGCAGGTACGCCAGCGTGACGTATTTCGAGTTGTGCCCCGCCACGAGGAGGATGGGCAGGTAGGTCGTGAGGCCGAACGCGACCGCCGACAGCGCGGCCGCCAGGCGCTCCCTGACCAGGTAGAACACGAGCCCGTACACGCCGGCGAACAGGATCACGAGGTGGGAAAGCGGCCAGGCGAGTGCCCTCAGCCACTTCGCCACGGTATCGATCTGGGGGATCGCGGTGTCGTACGAGATCATCGTTCCGGGCATTCCGCCGAACGGGTTCACGGCCCAGAGCGGCTTCTCCCCGGTGGCGGCTTCTTCCGCGACCATCGACTGCGCCATCGCCTTCCAACCGACGATGTCGCCCCCGATCAGTACGCCGTCGCCGAAGAGCGCCGGCGCCATGAACCAGGTCGCCACCAGGAGAAGCGTCGCAAGCACCATGCCGTGCCGCCGAACCGGTGGCTGGCGCTCCCAGGCCTCGAACCAGGCGGGAGTCGACGCGGGGGCGGAAGGGCTCCTGCGGGGCGGTCGGTTCGTGGCCATGTCGGTCTTTAGGTCGCTTGGGATGGCTTCTGCGTTCAGTCGATGACGCGGGGCACCCGGAAATGGCGGTCGTCGGCGTCCGGAGCCGTACGCAGGGCCTCGGCGCGCGACATCCGGGGCGCCTCGACGTCGTCGCGCAGGGCGTTTTCCCGGTCTGCCACGCGTTCCATCGGCGCCACGCCGTCCAGGTCCAGTTCGTCGAGCTGCCGTACGTAGGCCAGGATCCGGCCGAGGTCCTCGGCCAAGGCGGCTTCCTCTGCCGGCTCCAGGGCCAGGCGGGCGAGTCGGGCGACGTGGCGGACGGCTTCGGGATCGACGGACATGGCGGGATTCGGCGGGAGCGCGGCCGTTACGGGAGAGGCTCGACCCGGTTCCGGTCGCCGGGTGCCGGGATGGCCGGACGCGGCTCGTCAGCCGGCTCGTCGCCGCGCCATTCCGCCGGAAGCGGCGCGGCCACCCGCTCGCGCACGAGCGACAGGATCTCGGAAAGCCGCCGGCGATCCACCCCATCCAGCGCTACGGGCTCACCGACCACGACACGGATGACCCCCGGCCGCGCGGCCCACCGGGTCTCGTTGAAGACCGATACGGCGTCGACGATGGTGACCGGGACGAGATTCACCCCGGCCTCGAGCGCGAGCTGGAACGCGCCCCGCCGGAAGGGGCCGAGCCGGCCGTCGTACGACCGGGCTCCCTCGGGAAAGACAAGTACCGAGGTGCCTTCGCGGATGGTGCGTCCCGCCCGTCGAAGGGACTCCACCGACCGCCGGGCGTCGCGGGAATCGACGAAAACCGAGGGCGAGCTGCGCAGCGCGGCTCCAAGGAAGGGCGCGGTTTCCAGCTCGGCCTTGGCGACGTATCCGAAGGGGCGGCGAAGGGCGATCGCGGCCACGGGGATGTCGAGCGCGTTCTGGTGGTTCGCGGCGAAAACGCACGGACGCGCGGGGTCGACACGCTCGAATCCCTCGCACACGACGCGCACGCCGAGCACGCCGAACATCGAGCGGCCCCAGGCGCGCGCCCACCACGCGAACACGTCGGGCGTCGGCCGGAAACGGCGGCTGACGAGATAGCCCGTCGCGCAGAAGGCCGTGCACAGGCCTCCCCAGAGGAGGGCAAAGACGTAGAACGACCGCGTGAAGAGGTTCACCGGGACCTGGGCGGGAGGCGTCGTGCGGGGCTCCGGCATGGACGGCTCGGCGGAATCGGTCGTGCGAAGGGCACCGAATATAGCCACGGCCCGAGGGAAACGCGGGCGGCCGAGCGGCGTTGCGGATCGTCCCGACACGGCCCACGATGCTCGTCCGAACCCTGCTCGTGTTCGCATTCGCGACCGCCGCGCCCGTCGCGGCCCAGGTGCGCGCCACGCTCGGCGCGGGCGCGTGGTCGCTTCGCGGAGAGACCCGCACCGGGACGACGTTTTCGCCCGTCGCGCGCTTTTCGGCAACCTTCGCGCACAGCTGGCCGGTCCGGGGACCGCTCGGATTCCGCCTCGAATTCGGGTATTCGCTCCGGGGCGCCGATGCGGACACCCGGCTCGACGGCGTTCCGACCATCGCGACGTTCAACCTGACCTACGTGGACGTGCCGCTGCTCGCCGAGTGGACCCCGGTTCCGGACGGGCTCCTGGCCGTGTATACGGGGCCGTTCCTGTCCTACCGCCTCGACGCGCGCATCCGGTTCCGCGCGGCCGACGGGGGCCCGACGTTCACCGAGAACGACCCGACCGTGCGGCGAACCGGGTGGGGCTGGATCGCGGGCGCGGAAGCGGCCTTGGGGTCGGGCGACGAACGCCTGGTGCTCGGGGCCCGCGGGGTCGCGGGCATCTCGAACGCACGCGACGCGTTTCCCGCGCTGCGGCATGTCGGCGCCGTGATGTACGCGGGCGTCCGGTTCTGACCGCTCAGGAGACCGCTCGAAGGGCCGACACCAGCGCCGTGGCGCGGTGAAGGCCTTCCTTTCCGGACGCGCCGACGGGAAGGACCATCGACACGGGGCCGTCGAACCCGGCACGGCGCAGGACCCGCGCGACATCACCCGGAGGAACGGCCGCGCTACCCGGTTCGGGCGATCCCCAGCGTACGAGGGCGGCGCATCCTGCGAGGGCCGCCGCGGCCGACAGCGCCGAATCGAGGGCCGACGCCGTGACGGGGGGCCCATCGCCCGCCGCCCCGGCCGGCAGCGCCCCCAGGTCCAGCGCCGCCGCAACGGCCGGGTGCGATACCGCGTTCAGCAGTTCGCCGAGCCGATCGGGGTCGGCCGCGACCATGCCCGGCTCGTTCGCCACCGCCAGCGTGACCCCGGCACGCGCGGCACGGTCCCCCGCCCGGCGCAGCCACGTGGCGGCCCGGTCTCCGGCCTGTTCGCCGCCCTGGAACGAGGATACGACCACGACGGGGCACCCGAACCTCCGGCAGAACGCCAGCGAATCGTCGAGGCGGGCCAGGTCGTCCATGGCCGAAGCGCCCGAGCCCGGATCCCCTTCGAAGAGACCGGGCGTGATGGAGGCCACGGCGAGTTCCGACTCCTCGAGACGGCGACGGAGGGGCGGCTCGTTCACGTGGGGCACCCGGCGGGTCGCCCCTCCGACGAGCCGAAGCTCGAGGGCCTCCACCCCCCACAGGAGCGCGCGCGACACGATCCGGTCGAGATCGGTCGTCACGGTGTCGGGAAGCCAGGCCGGGGTCATTCGCGCTCGGTTGGGGAAGGCGGAAGGTACGGTATCGGGATGCCCAGGTCGGGCGCGATGTCGGCGAGCAGCCGATGCGCCAGGTGCCGCGCCGCCTCGGCCGGATCGGTCCCCGGGGTCTCCCGGGCCAGCGAGGTCGCGGGACGCTCCAGGTGGGTTATCGAAGCGGGAAGCGCGCCCGCGACCACGATCCGGCGGATGCGGGAGCGTTCCCAGCCCGGGTTGCGGACCCAGGCCTCGACTCCGGTGCCCCCCTGCCGGCTGCCGGACCAGAGCAGGAAGAGCGTCGTGGCAGCCGGCGAAGCCCCGCGGGATGCCATCTCCGAGAGCACACGGGCCGCCTCGACGAGGGCCGCCGCTTCAATCGGGCTTTCACCCGGCCGAACGTCGAGCGGGGCCGCGACGACGACGAGTTCCTCCCGGGCCCACGGGTCCCGCCCGGGCACCAGTCCGGCCGCGCCCACGACCGGCGACGCCGGATCGAACGAGGAAGCGACCTCGACGGCGACCGGATACCGTACCGTCCCACGCTCCGGCGCGCCGGGAAAAAGGCGCGCCAGGGCGTCGGGCGCGACGCCTACCACGAGCAGGTTCGGGATCGGGCCCCGGGAGACGGGCTCCTGCCCTCCGCCCGGCAGCAGCACGGCGCGCACGCCGGCGGCGGCCAGGCGCACCAGCGCCTCGGTCGTCGTGTCGGCCTCGCCCACCCACGCGACCGTCGCCGGAATGCCTGCCCCGACCTCCGCCGCCGGGCCACGCCACAACGTGGGCGCTTCCACCCGCCCGCGGTCGGACCGGCCGTCGGCCCGGAGCGCCATGCCGGTCCGCACCATCACCGTATCCCGACCCAGGCGCGCCACCGCCGCATCGCTGGCCCGGTTGAGCGGGCCATACCATACCTGCCGGTACTCGCCCGCCGTGAGCGGCTGCAGGCGGGCCTCGGAAAACACGACCGAAGCGTACGAGGCCGAACGCAGCGCGTCGGCGCCGCCCGTCGTCACCGGGCCCTGCCCTGCCAGTCCCGACAGGTGCAACCGCATGACCCCGACGTCGAAGGCCGGACTTCCGGGCACCGGGCTGGGCTCGAGGGTTCGCGGCGCGGGCCCCGAACAGGCCACCAGGGCCAGCAGCGCCACAACGGCCAGGCGGGAGTCGGGCGGGCGGAAGATGGGGGTCGGCGCAGGCATACCCAAAAATACGGGCGCCGCCCTTTCGGACGGCGCCCGTGCCGAACACCACGCCGGGAGAGGCGCCGCGCTACTTGTTGACGTCGTACTTGATCGCCTGGCCGTGCTGGTCGGCCACGCGCGAGTTGAAGCGCTCGAGGGCCTGCCGGACCGATTCGCGCTGCGAATCGAGGGTATTGGAGGGCAACTCGCGCGCCATGCGTTCGAGAATGGGATCGGAGATCTCGGCTACCAGCACGATGATGAGTTCCTTGCGGTTCTCGGAGCGAAGGTCCTTGCCGAACAGGTAGCGCAGGCCGAAGAACCACGGCGGCAGATCCTTGAGGAAGGGGATGCCGCTCCGGCTGTACGACTCGTCGGTCGAGTAGAGACCGCCGATCACCGTCTGCTCCCCGTTGATCACCGCCACCTGCGTCTCGGCCGTCGACCGGTCGATCGTGAGGCCGGCCGCGGTCGGTCGGCTGCCCGACTTCTCGACCTTGACCGCCATGTGGATGAAGTCGACGGTCGGAGCGCCGAGCGTATCGGCCGTCGGCAGCGTGATGATCGTGGGCGTCACGTCGATGATGATGCCCGTCTTGAACATCGTGGTCTGCGACTGGCCCTGGAAATCCCGCGTGATGAGCGGAACGTCGGCACCGACCTGCATGCTGCCCTTGACCCCGCTCTGCACGCTGACCGACGGGGAGGCCACGGTCTCGCCCAGGCCCGAGCTTTCGGCGAATCGAAGGATCGAGTTGATGCTGGCGAAATTGATCTGGTCGGGGGAGTCGATGTACTTGTCCATTCCGGAGAACAGCTCCTTGGACTTCAGGAAGAACTGGACCCGGTTCTGATCGGTCGACGCGCCCGAACCGCCGGTCGATCCGCCGGTCGACCCGCCGCTCGACGAGCTGTTCTGCGACGACAGCACCGTGGTCCAGTCGAGGCCGATTTCCTTGGACTTCGTGTGGTTCAGCTCGAACAGCACCGCGTTGATGCGCACCTGCCGCGTATTCAGCGTCGCCGGCAGCGCCGGCGCGGCGCCCGTTCCCCCAGTCGACGGCGCACCCACGACCGTGCCCTGCGCGACGCCGGTCAGGCCGGTCCCGCTCGCGAGCATCGGGTCCGGCGGCGGCTGGTTCTCGATGAGGAAGTACCGGTCGGTCTCCCGGTACGTCAGCCCGCTCTGCGCCAGCACGAACTGGAACGCGTCGAAGAAGTGCGTGGTCTGCACCGGGACGCCGATGGCCGAGACGCGCGATTCGGGATCGATGACGATCTTGCCCGTGACGCGCTGCATTGTCGGGTTCAGGATCTCGATGAACGTATTGAACGGCGTCGAGGGCAGGAACGAGACGAGCTGATCCGGCGGGATGTACCCGCGCATGACCCGCTGCAGACCGGGATCCTGTGCCCGCGCGGCAAACGGCGTCGCGCACAGGGCGAGCACCAGGAGCGAACACCGCAGAAGCTTGGTGGACATGGAAGTAGTCTCGAGGTACGTGGAGGAGGGGTTCATCGGCCGCTGCGCCACTTCGACGCCTTGGGCTTCGTATTGAGGACCGGGTCGGCCTGTGTGCCCACCGCCTGGCGGAAGGAAGCGCCCGTCTGGAGCGTGAACTCGATCTCGTCGATGATGCCGCCCTTGTTGAGGCGTGCGATGACGCGGCCCTGGATCGGATCGACGGCGGTGATCTGGCCGAGGTAGACCGGGTCTCCGACACCCAGCGGCGTGAGCACCCCGGTGCCGTCCAGGTCGAAATGCGCCCGTCCGTCAGAGATCGCCATGACCTGTTTGCCCTCGATTTCGGGCAGTCCGTCGGTATTGGGCGGAATCGACGCCAGGATGACCGGCGAGAACGGGTTCTTGGCGGGCTGCAGGTCGGGCAGGATCGCGGCCGGAACCGGCGGAAGCTCGCTGACCGATCCGATCGTCACGATCTCGTCCGGGGCGAGCGGGCCCCGGTCGTCGGCGCTCAGGCCCGCGCTTCCGCCGAAGTAGGCGTGCAGCTTGAACTGGAAGGACACGAGCACGTCCATGCGCTGGCGTCCGCTGACCGGATCGTTGTAGAGCAGGTCGAAGTGGTTCAGCTGCAGTTCCTCGACCCGGTAGAAGTCCCGGTGGTTCTCGAGGGCCCAGATGAGCTGGTAGAGGTCGTAGAAGAGGGCCTTGCCCTGCACGTCGTAGACGTCGGTATTGTAGTCGTCGGCGGTGATCCGCTCCTCGTACGCGACGTCGAACTGCCGGAAACCGTCCTCGCTGAGACGGTTCAGGTAGGCCATGACCTCGGTCGTAGGACGTTCGGGCGGAATGATCTTGTAGCGCGTCTCCCACTGCGCCGAACGCAGGTCGGCGTCTTCCTGTGTCTCGGCGATCGTCGCGAGCAGGGTCGCGACGTCCGATTCCAGTTCGCGCACGAACCGCTCCTCGTCCTCCAGCACCTCGAGACGGGCCGGCTGGTCGAAGAACGTGACGTAGGTGCCGCCGCCAACGGTGAGGGCGAGCACCGTCGCCATGATCAGGAGGTTGTACTGGGGTCCCATCGCAGGGTCTTCGGATTCGGTTTCGTCAGGAGGCCGGCCCGGTGGCAGGCTCGGAGGCCGACTCGCCCAAGTCGTCCGGGCCGCCGGACGTTTCGGTGACCGGCACGTCGAGCCCCAGCTGGACCTGCTCGCGCAGGTACCGCGCGGCCGCCGGGAGGTCGGTTTCGAGGGGCACGGTCATCCGGTAGGAAAACACCGGCCAGTCGCGGATGGTCGAGAAGGTCATGGCGTCGATCGTTCCGTCCATGCGGGCCGCGAGCCGCACGATCTGGTTGCGGTCGGTCGCCGTTCCGCTCATCACGAGTTTGCCGTCGACCTCGGACCAGGTCTCGATCCACACGCCGGACACGGCGGCCGCGTTGGAGGCCGTCAGTTCCATGGCCCGGCTCCAGCGGTCGCTGCCGTACAGCAGCGTATCCAGGACCTGGAGGGCCTTGTCGTAGCCCATGATGACGTACATGAGCGAGTCCTGTCGCGCCTTGAGCAGGGCCTTGTTGCGCTCGACGACGTCCTTCTTGTACTGCTCCTCCAGCCGCGCCTGGGCACGGTCGATCTCTTCCTGCTGGCCGAGGTACCGCGACACGAAGAAGAGCGTGGACGCGAAGAGCAGCCCCAGCAACGCGTAGTTCTGCCAGGAAATGGGGATTTCCTTGCGCCGGCGCCGCATCAGGCGCTGCGGAAGCAGGTCGACCGGTTCGAAGAGCCCCTTGCCGAGCGGGTCGCGAAGCGCGCGCAGCGCCACGGCCGCTGCCAGCGCCGACTCGCGGGAGTCGTCCCGTTCGAACTCGTCGGCGAACGGGGGCAGGACCGGCCGGAGATTGAGGATGTGCGAGTCGGGGAAGAACTCGGCGAGCAGATCCAGCAGCTCGGTCTCGTCCCCGTCGCAGAGGACCAGGATCTCGTCGGCCTCTCCGAGCCCGTATTCGTCCTGCAGCAGCAGGATTCGGGAGGAGATGGTCTCGGGGGGATCGTATTTCGTGATCGAGCGCAGCGACTCGAAGTGGCGCACCTGGAGACCTTCGAGGAACAGGATTGCCGTGTCCTCGCTGCCGACGCGGATCGTGAGCCGACGACGGGGCTCGACTTCGTCGGCGGGCACCAACAGGCGGCTCATGCCGAGCAGCAGCGAGGCTTCCGTCTCGATCATCGTGAAACGCGGCATCTTCCGACCGCGGTCGACGAACCGCTCGAGCGTGGGCAGCACGGGCTCGCCCGACCGCGGGAACACGGCCAGGAGCCGCCGATGCCCGGTTTCGCTCGGCGTCATCGGGAGGAATGCCACCTGGTCGGCCTCGGGCCGGGCGTCGGATTCCTTGGCGAGCTGGCGCAGCCAACGCTCGCGGTCCGATCCGGGACGGCGGGACTTTCCGAATCCCGGGATCGCGACCCGATCTCCCTTCTTCCTGCCCTCTGCTCCCTCCGACTTGTCGGATTCCTGGAGGGTCAGCTCGTGCAGGACGAGATCCGACAGGCCCATCGTGATCACCACGCGGACCTCGGGATATCCGGCGTCGGCGCACTCGGCCAGGATCTCCTTCAGTTCGATCTCGACCGTCTGCGTGCGAACGCTCGGCATGGACACGTCGAGCCCGAGCGATTCCTGGGCCTTCTTGCGTCCCGTGCCCCCGAACTCCGAATCGAGGAACAGGTCCGAGCCCTTCTCCGAGGCGCCGATCGTGAAAACGACCGACGGATCCCCCATCGATTCTTCCGGAACCGCCCGCGACATGTCCTGGTCGTCGCCGAAACCGAGGGTATCCGCGGTCTGGCGAGGGCGGGAGAACGTGCGCAGGACGACGGGACCGTCTGACCGGTTCTCGACGAGCGACGCGAACACGGTCCGATGGGTTACCGAGACTCCGAGTATGAGATCCATGGCTGCTTCGGGGATCCGGTCGACGTCACTTGAGCAGCTGGCTCAGGCGTCGCTTGTTGTTGGCGAAGTTCATCGCCGTTTCCGTGGTGATGCGGCCCGCCTTCAGCAGGCGGAAGAGATCCTGTTCGAGGGTGATGAGCCCCTGGGCCCAGCCCTCCCACATCATCTGGTAGATCTCGGACGTGTTGCCGTTCTTGACGGCCGCCTTCGCGGCGGGCGTCATCCAGAGCACTTCCTTCGCGAGGATGCGGCCTCCGCCGACCTGGGGCACCAGTTTCTGCGATACGATGCACCGCAGCACGTCGGCCAGGCGGTTGCGCACGCGGTTCTGTTCGCCGGCCGGGTACTCGGCCACGATGCGGTCCAGGCTTTCCACGGCCGACGACGTGTGCAGCGTCGAGAAGACCTTGTGCCCGGAGTCGGTGATCTCGAGCGCGGCCGAGATCGTGGCGGGGTCGCGCATTTCGCCGATCACCACGATGTCGGGGTCCTGGCGAAGCGACTGCACGATGCCGTCCTTGAACGTGGGCACGTCGCGCCCCACCTCGCGGTGCCGGACCAGGCACTTGTGCGAGGTGTGCATGTACTCGATCGGCTTGCCGATGATGATGATGTGGCCGTCGACGTCCCGGTTGTTGGCGTCGACGATCGCGTCGAGGGTCGTCGACTTGCCCGAGCCCGTGACGCCGGTGACGATCGTGAGCCCGTCGCGCACGTAGCGGAACATGAGTCCCTGTTCCACCGACGGGTGGAAATCGAGGGACTGCAGGGAGCGCACCGTGTCGGGAATGGCGCGCAGGTTCAGCGCCAGCTGTTCCAGGTCGAAATAGGCGCTGGCGCGAAACCTCGACTTGCGTCCACCGGACGTCGCCGGCTGCAGCTCGTGCGAGAAGTCCAGGGCCCTTTCATTCAGCAGCACGCGGCGATTCGACTCGGCCAGTACCGACAGGATGAGGATGTTGGACTCGTCCTCGGTGAACGTGCCGATCCGTTTTTCGGGCTTCTTGTCCCCGTGCACGCGGTACCAGACCCACCCTCCCGCGGCCGGACCGCCGAAGTCGATATCGCTGGCGCCGACCTTGATCATGTGACCGATCAGCGCGTCGACGAACACCCGCAGGTCCGACCGCTCCTTGGGCGGAACACGCGACAGTTGCTCGGCCGCGAACAGGATGCGGTCGTCCCCGACATGGGTATACGGAATGCGCTCGGCCAGGGTGCGGCAGATCGACGGGACTTCGGGAAACTCGAAGACATCCCGGGCGCGTCCGCGTACGGCGTCGGCCGGGAGACCCGGGCCGGCGGTTGCGGCGGTTCGAACGGATTCCGGCGCCGGGATCGGGCGCGCCGTTTCGAGTTCGCCCGGCCTTGCGGCCGCGTCGCGCGCGGGCCCGGCGCGATCGGGCGCGATCACCGGCGGACGGAATCCGTGCCGGATCGAGGTCCTGTTCTCGTCGGAAATTCGCTCCATGGGACGTTGGATGGCCTTGGGGATCGTGCCCGGATGCGGGCTCCTCAACGTTTCCCGTATCGGCCGTACGCCGGAGGGGTTAAGCCCACGGCCGGAACGACGGAGCGGGCGGCCGGATGCTCCGACCACCCGCTCCGGGGTTTCTCGCGATGGGCGCCTATCTCAGCGAGGCAGGCGAGCGCCGGCTTCGCGGACTTCGCGCAGCACCAGGCGCGGCTGCCCCGGCAACGCCTCGGGCAGGATCGTGCCCAATCGCTCCAGCGCCGTTGCGCTGGTCATGATGCCCGGGTTGCCGCGCATGTCCAGTACCATCGGCTCGACTTCGACGAACGGGCTGTCGTCGCCCGACCGCTCCGCGCAGGTCGACTCCGACAGGTGATGGTACGCCGCGACGTCCAGCAGCGTGGCGCCGCTCACCGCGTCGGTGATGCGAACCGTGAAGGCGCCACCGCGGGTCGAACCGTCGGCGGCGACCGCGGCGGGTCCGGACGACGGCAGGGAGCAGATTCCGTCGAACGAGAAGCGCAGACCGCGGAGCTGCGCCGGATCGACCGTGACGGGACCGAATCCGGAGATCGAGGTATTCACGATCGACTCCGGCGTTTCGAGCCAGGCCGTTCCGTCGGTTCCGGCGCCGTTCAGCACCGAAACCGTGATCGAGGTCGCGGACGCCACGGTCTCCTCCCAGCAGAGCCCGCCCTCGATGCCGCAGCCGGGCTGCAGGAGGTCGATTGAACCGGTGTCGTACCGGTCGTCGTACTGGTGCGCCTGGTAGAGAATGTCCCCGGTCGTGCCGGCAACGGAGACATCGAAGTGCCCTCCGAGCAGTCCCGCGTCACTCTCTCCGCCCGTCTCTCCATCGGCGGTCACGCTCTGCAGGACCATGGCCCCCAGGAACCGGGAATTGCCGAGAATGCCGTGCTCGCCTCCCTCGGACTGCACGATCACGAGCCCCTCCCAGCGTGGCGTACCCGCGGCCGTGACTTCGAACGATCCCTTGACGAGCAGCGCGCCGTATCCGACCGCGCTTCCCGTGATGGTCAGGTCGCCGTTCACGACCATGATCACCGGGGCGTTGGGCGCTCCGAAGGTCGGGCTCCCGTTCCAGCGCTGGCTGCCTTCGAGCACGACGACGTCCGGGTGCTCCTCGATCTTGCGCGCGACATGCACGAAATCGACGGGGCCGGCGCCCTGGACGAAGTGTCCGGGACCGTCGGCGCCGATCACCTGGCGTGCGGGCATCGCGCCCCGCGCGATCGCGTCGGCCGAGGCCAGCACGCTGCGCACGCCGGGCCCCGAAACGGCGGGACCGTCGGCCGTGGAGCCCGGCGGTTCGGTGTCGACTCCGGATACGATCCAGGCCGAACCGCGCGGATTGATGTAGTCGACGGGACCGTCGAACGTCAGCGCGGCGAACCGGGATTCGGCGTCGCTGAGCAGGACCCCGGAGATCCGGTGGAGCGCATCGCCCACCTCGCCGGTCGCCTCGAGCAGCACGGGACCCCCCGACGCGCCCACGGCGCGGTACCCGAAAAGGCCGCCGCGGTACGCCACGGCGGTGCGATCGGGTCGGTGACCCGCGAAATCGGCCCGGGTTCGGGCCAGGAGAACATTGAACGCCGACTGCGCGATCTCCCGTGCGAGCACGGTCTCGTAGTACGCGCCCTCGGTCTCGGCGGTAGCCAGGCGCGAACGGGCGCTGTCGCCGTACAGCCCCAACAGCATGAGGGAGGCCGCCGCGACATAGAAAAGTGCCGACTTGCCCATGAGAGTACCGGTGGTGGATGGGCCCGCGCTTGCGGGCGCCGGGTGGACGGCGAGGGGCTTGCGGCGGGTTCGACGGTCGCGCTGCCCGGGCGCGGACAAACCTGCCACGAGCGGTTATCGTCCCGTCGACCGGGCGGCTTAAGTCCCCAGCCACCCGGGCCAATAAAAAAAGCCCCCCGCCGGCTCGACGGGGGGCTTGTCCCCTTCAGCCCTCGAAGTTCGGATCAAGGTCTGATGGCCCGCACCGACTCCCGTACCTGCGAGCGCACGATTCCGCCCTCGAGGAAGTCGAACTCCTCGTACAGAGAGCGCAGGTTGCGCACCGCCCGCGAGGAGTACTGGATGCGGGCGCGGTTCTTCATGGTGATGTCGACCGGATTACCGTACCGGACGACCTGGGTGACGTCCCCCGTCGCATCGGCATCCAACTGCGCGGCGCATTGTGCCGCTTCCTCAAGCACCCACTTGCCGTATCCTGCGTGGTGGTACACGGCCAGTTCGTAGACGAGGTTGCCCTTGGTCCAGTGGTTTCCCGTGTACGTGGCTCGGTAGATACGCACGGTGAACGCGCTGTTCCGATTGGATGCATCCTGCTGCACGTGTCCGGGCGTCGAGAGCCGGAGCGCGCAGAGCGCCGTGAAATCGAACGAGATCTCCTGGACCTTGCGTGCATCCAGCAGGACGCCGGATAGCCCGTTCTGTGTGCTTCCGGTGAGCTCGACGGCCGGAATGGCCTGCGACGTGCAGGAACCGGACGTGGACGTCGATCCGGACGTACTCGACCACTTCGACGACTTCTTGCCGGTCCAGCCGCCCGACGTCGTCGTGGAGCCCGTTCCCCCGTTCACGCACCCCGTGCCGGCCTGGGAACGGATCTCGAACGTCCCGTGACCCGCTGCGGGATTGACGACGTCGAGGATGATCCCCGATTCGTTCGCAAGGTTCGTGGCCCAGCAGAGCCCGCCCTTTCCGCAGCCGGTAGGGCTCAACAGGCTGACGCCGGTCGCGTCGTAGTCGTCGTCGTACTGGTGCTCGTGGTACTGTTCGTTCTGCTGGTTCGGTCCGTTGAAGACGTCGATGTCGAAGTGACCACCCGGCAGGCCCCGGTCCTGTTGTCCGTCGGGGAGCACTTCGTCGGGCTGGTATGCCGAGATGAGCACCGCGCCGTAGATCTTCGCGTCGTCCTCCATCTGGAATTCGGTGCCGTCCTTGGCGGCGTACACCACGCCCTCCCAGACGGCATCGTCCTTGAACGTCACGTCGCCCAGCGCGTAGAGAATGCCGTAGCCCTTCGACCGGCCTTCGAACGTGAAATCCTTGGTGGCGTACACGATCCCCGGATCGGCCCTGGACCCGAGCGTGATGTTCTTGAGCGTCTTGTCCGACGTGTACTTCGCCAGGTACGTTCCGTCATAGTTCCGCACCGTCTCGGCGAAGAGAGGGAGATTCAGACTCGGGGACCCCTGGAGGATATCGGGCGCGGTCGCGACGCCCGGCGCGTTGGCCGCGGTGAGCCGGGTCCGGAACGTATTGTACGCACCGGTGCGCGTAGCCAGCACCGCGTGCACGTCCTCCGACGTGCCGTCGGTGCCGTCGGGGTTCGTGTCCAGCCCCGAAACGACCACGTTGCGGTCGAACTGGAAGTCGTCGATGTCCCCGTCCACCGTGAACGCATCGAGCACCGGCACGACGTCACGGCTGAGCTGTCCATTGATCGTGTACTCGAAACCCCGGTATACCCCCGTCGACGAGATCACGACCGGACCCTCGGCCGGACCCGTCGCCGAAATCGTGTAGTGGCCTTCCTGGTTGCGGATGCGGGACCAGGTCCCACGGACCCCGGTGAAGTTGCGGCGCACGCGGCGTTCGATCACGTCGAAGCCGGAGTGCGCGATTTCGCGGGCCAGGACCTTGCCCTCGTAATTGGCTTCCTCCTGGGTGGTCTCCATCTGGCGCGAATCCTGCGTGAGGTGCGCCGAGGTCATGATGATGAGCCCGGCGAGCGCGAGTATCAGTGCGGATTTTCCCATGGAACCGGAGCGCGCGGCTTGCCGCGGCTTTTGAGGGGAGGACGGGGTAGCACGAGGGGGTATCGGCCGCCGGGTGCACCGGATTAAGCACGGTGCGCCGACCCGGCCGACGAAGGTTCAGATGGCGAGGTTCATCGGCCGGAGCGTGATGCCCCAGTTGGTCTCGGGAAGGAAGAAATCGTCCAGGTCACCCATGGGAAGCGTGCTGGTGAAGGTCACTCGCACCAGCTCGGCCTCGCCGGGGTCGGCCGTCAGCGTTCCGGAGTCGGTCAGGAATTGCACCCGGAAGCGGCGCACGGTCCTGGGACCGCCTCCGTCGCGCGTGCCGTTCCGGAACCGCTGGACCTCGTAGAGCGGGATGGACCGGCGGTTGATCGTGACGCTGTCGGTCGGGACCATGCGATATTCGACCTGGATGGGCGTCCCGGCGTCGTCGTCGTAGCGGAACGAGAACGAGAGCGCGTTGCCCTGCTCGTCGGTCTCGATCGCCTGCATCATGTCGGCCCGGGCATCGATGCCCGACCCGATGAGCTTGAACTCGCGCTCGACCATGTCGGCGAACTCGAGCGTCTGCTTCTTGGACGCGTAGACGATGGTCTGCTGGATGGAGGTCTCCTGGGCCCGCAACTGGGTCGCGATCAGCACCAGGGCCAACGCCCCGTAGACCATGGTCGACGAAATGTGGTCGAGAAGGCTGATCATGGTTATTGACCGATCAGTCGGGTGTGTTCCACGAGCGGTCGGGTGTACCGGGAGTGGTACACGCTGATCGTTACCTCGCGGATGTCGGTGGGCGACTGCGACTCGTTGCCGCTGCTGTCGACGTACTTGACGGTCCACTCCTTGCGGAAGCTCTCGGACCGGTTCTCGACGGTGAAATAGGTGTTCTCCTTGAGACGGCTGAACTGGGTGAGCCCGTCGAATCCCACCGGAACGGCCTGCAGCTCGACGGCCTCGAGCGCCACGGCGTTGGCCATGATTTCGAGTTCGCTCTTCATCATCTCCTCGCGCACGCGATTCGAGGCGGCGAACTGGGTCAGCGCCGAACTCGTCGCGATCATCATGGCGAGGAAGGCGAGCAGGGATTGGGGCATGGGATCGTCGGGAGGATTTCCGCCCGGTCGGTATCGGCCGAGCCGGACACCGTCTTAAGCGCGGTCGTGGGAGCCTGCCGGCGCCTTCACGGCAGTTTCACACGAAGGGCTTCAAGCACGGCTCCGATCGGCCGATACCCCGCATGCGTGGATCATCCCACCCCTCCGGGTCGCGTGATGCACGCCCAGTCCTTCGTGGGGCGGGTCTGCCCGGTACAGAGGGGTATCCGGCGCGGAAGCGCCCCCGGGCCGTGGCGAGGGCCGTCGATCCCACGGGGTCGGCGGCCCTCCCCGGTTTCCGGACCAGCGACGCGAACGGCCGCCCCCATGGCGCGTTCATTCCGCTTCGTCCCGAGAACCGATGGCCCTCCTGCTCGCCGTCTACTGGCTCCTCGCGCCGATCGACGACCGGTACCCCCGGAATCCCAACGTCGACGTGCTGCACTACGCGTTCAACCTGTCGCTGACCGACTCGGACGACCGCATCGCCGGTTCGGCGCGCATCACCGTCCGGTTCCGCCGGGCCGGGGTAACCGGGTTCGAACTCGACCTCGTCGGACCGCGCGGCGGCAGGGGGATGTCGGTGTTCGGCATCGAGGAAGGCGGCACGCCGACCCGGTACGAGCACCGCGGCGACCGGCTGCGCATCACCCTCAACGCCCCCTCCCGCGCGTCGGAGGAGCGCACGCTCACCGTGCGCTACGGAGGGGTGCCTGCCGACGGGCTGATCGTTTCGTCCAACCGGTTCGGCGACCGCACGTTCTTCGGCGACAACTGGCCCAACCGGGCGCGCCACTGGCTTCCTACCGTGGACCATCCGTACGACAAGGCCACCGTGGAATTCGTGGTCACTGCGCCCTCGCATTACCAGGTCGTCGGGCCGGGCGAACTGCTCGAGGAAACGGACCTGCCCGGTTCGCTGCGCATCACGCACTGGAGCACGTCGGTACCCATGGCGACCAAGGTGATGACCGTGGGGGCCGCACGGTTCGCCGTACAGCACGTGGACGAGGTGGCCGGAACGCCCGTGCAGTCGTGGGTCTTCCCGCAGGACAGGGACCGCGGCTTCTTCGACTTCGCGCTCGCCGGCCGCGTCCTGCGGTTCTTCGTCGATCGGATTGGCCCGTACCCGTACGAGAAACTCGCCAACGTACAGTCGAAGACCCGCTACGGTGGCATGGAGAACGCGTCGAACATCTTCTACGCGGAGACCGCCGTCACGGGCGATCGCTCGATCGAGCGCCTCGTCGCCCACGAGGTGGCCCACCAGTGGTTCGGGAACTCGGTCACCGAGGCCGACTGGCACCATGCCTGGCTGAGCGAGGGCTTCGCGACGTATCTCGCCGAGGTCTATCTCGAGCATGCCTACGGTTCCGAACGGCTCCGGTCGAACATGACGGACGCCCGTGACGAGGTGATCGCCTACGCGCGGACGCGCAGCGAATCCCCGGTCGTGGACACCACCGTCGTCGACCCGAACGCGATGTTGTCGACCAACACCTACCAGAAGGGTGCGTGGGTGCTGCACATGCTGCGCGCCGAGGTGGGCGACGAGGCGTTTTTCGAGGGGCTTCGCGCCTTCTACCGGGAATTCCGCGATGCAAACGCCCTTTCCGACGACTTCCGCCGCACGATGGAGCGGGTTTCGGGCCGGGATCTCGGCCGGTTCTTCCGGCAGTGGCTGCGCGAACCCGGCATCCCCGTGCTCGACGGCGCCTGGACCTGGAACGTGGGCACGAGGCGGCTCCAGCTGAACCTGGTGCAGAAACAGGCCCGTCCGTTCGATCTGCGGCTCGACGTCGCGGTGTACCTCCGCGGGTCGGACGTGCCCCGGATCGAGACGCTGCGACTGGACGAAGCGACCGAGCGCTTCACGATTCCGCTGCCGTCCGCTCCGGACCGCGTGGTGATCGATCCGGAAGCGCGCCTGCTGGTCGAATCCCTCTTCCCCGACGCGTGACCCCATGCCGCGAGCCCATCCTCTCGTCCCGATCGTGGCGCTCGCCGCCGCTCTCGTCCCCTGCGTTGCCGCCGCCCAGGCGGTCGCGGTACCGCCCTTCGAGGACGAACGGCTTCGGGAGATCGCCGAAGCCCCGTCGGCCACCCGGATCGAGGCCGACATCCGCACGCTGGCCGGGTTCGGAACGCGTCACACGCTCAGCGACACGGTGTCTTCGTCCCGGGGCATCGGCGCGGCCCGGCGCTGGATCTTCGCCGAGTTCGAACGCATCTCGGCGGCGTGCGGGGGGTGTCTCGAGGTTTCGTATCACCGATCGCTCGTGCCGGGCGATCCGCGCGGCCGCATTCCGACCGACACGTGGATCGTGAACGTCGTCGCGGTGCTGCGCGGCACCGAGCACCCGGACCGGTACGTCGTGATGGCCGGCGACATCGATTCCCGGGCCTCGGACGCGCTCGACGGAACGAGCGACGCGCCCGGGGCCAACGACAACGCGTCCGGCATGGCGGGCGTGCTCGAAGCGGCCCGGGTGCTGTCCCGCTACCGCTTCCCGTCCAGCATCCTCTTCGCCGGGCTCTCGGGCGAGGAACAGGGGCTCTTCGGAGGGCAGGATCTCGCGCGGCGCGCCCGGGATGGCGGGTGGGATCTCGTCGGCGTGCTGAACAACGACATGATCGGCAACGTCGAGGGCATCGACGGCGTAATCGACAACCGCACGTTCCGCATCTTCTCGGAACCCACGCCGGTCACCGAGACCGAGGACGAACGGCGGCGGCGGCGGTTCTACGGGGGCGAGGTGGACGGCGTCTCGCGTCAGATCGCGCGCACCGTGGATCGGCTCACGAGGCAGTACCTGCCCGACCTCGAGCCCATGATGGTCTACCGGCTCGACCGGTTCGGGCGCGGCGGCCACCATCGCCCCTTCAACGACGCCGGTTTCGCGGGCGTGCGCATCATGGAGGCGCACGAACATTACGACCGGCAGCACCAGGACCTGCGGGTCGAGAACGGCCGGGCGTACGGCGACGTGCTGTCCGGCGTGAACTTCGAGTACGCCGCGCGCCTGACGGCCGTCAATGCCGTCACCCTGGCGTCGCTGGCCTGGGCCCCGCCGGCGCCGACCGACGTGCGCATCGGGGGCGCCGTGTCGCCCTCCACCACCCTCGCGTGGAATCCCGTGACGCAATCGGACCTCGCGGGATACGTGGTCTGGTGGCGCGACACGACGGCGCCACGGTGGCAGCACCGGCGTTTCGTGGGAAACGTCACCCGCTTCACACTCGAGAACGTGGTGATCGACAACTGGCTCTTCGGCGTGTCGTCCGTTTCGAAGGACGGACACGAGAGTCCGGTCACCTTTCCCTCGGCGCTGCTCGCACGATGACGGGATTCCTGCCCGTGGGCTGGCTGCCCGTCGTCCAGCTGCTCGGTGCGGCGCAAGGCCTGTTCCTCGCGGCCGTGCTGGCCTCATCCCGGGCCAACCGAACCGCCAACCGTCTCCTGGCGGCCGTCATGGCGGGTTTTTCGCTTGACCTGGCGATGGCGTGGGTCTACGCGACGGGGTTTGATCGTGGCGCGCCGCACCTCGTGGGGGTCGACTTCCTGACCCCGTTCCTCTACGGGCCGCTCGTGTACTGCTACGCGCGTTCGGTCGAACTGGGCGGAAAGCGGCTTCCCGAACGTGCATGGCTCCATTTCCTGCCGTTCCTCGCCGTGGCGACGGCGCTCGTGCCGTTCTACCTGCAGCCTTCCGCGGCCAAGCTGGCCTTGCGGGCCGACCCGGGGGCGAGCGCCTGGACCCCGTGGCTCAACGGCCTGAACCAGGCCAAGCTGGCCTATTCGCTGGTCTACATCGTCGCGGCGCTCCGGGTGGCGCGCCGGCAGCGTGAAGCCGTGCGCCTCCGGTTTGCCTCGGACCGGCACGCCACGCTCGGGTGGCTGCTGCACATGCTCGTCGGCGGGGCGTTGCTGTGGCTCGTATCCACGGTCGTGTACATCGCGGGTCGGGCGCTCGGTTCGAACGACCCGCTCGCCGGGTTCTCTGACGTCGTCTCGATCCTGCTGGCCGCCTACGTCTACGCCATCGGGTGGCTCGGCCTGCGACAGCACGAGCTGCCCGCTGTACCGGAAGAACCGCTGCGCGCCCCTCGATACGATCGCTCGGGCCTCACTGCCGACCGTGTGCGGGAACTCGCCGATGCCCTCGACCGGCTGATGCGCGAGGAGCGGGCGTACCGGGAGCCGGACCTGGGACTCGCTCCTCTCGCCGAGCGGCTGGGGGTGCCCACCCACCACCTGTCCGAGGCCCTGAACTCGGGGCATGGCCGATCCTTCTACGAATACGTCAACCGCTGGCGCGTCGAGGAGGTCAAGCGCCGGTTGGCCGAGCCGGCGTCGGATCACCTGACCGTGCTTGCGCTGGCCGAGGACGCGGGATTCGCCAGCAAGTCGGCGTTCCACACGGCCTTTCGCCGGGAGACGGGGCAGACGCCGACCGAATACCGGTTCTCGGTGCGGCAGGGCCGCGCCTGAGCCGCCGCCGGCGGGATTCCGCGGCGCTTCCGGGTGCGGGCCATTGGGCCCGGACGACGGGTACACGTCCGGGCCGTTCGGGACGGACGACGGAGCGGGCCGGAGCGGCGTACCGTGGTGCCGGTCCCCCCATTCCCCTGCCATGCGATCCTTCTCTCCCTTCGTCGTCGCCGTCGCGCTGCTCTTCCCCGTTTCCGCCCGTGCCCAGGGCATCGTCTCGGGTCGGGTCATCGAGGCGGCTACCGGTCTTCCGCTTCCCGGCGCCACCGTACTCGTCGATAGGGGCGCCGTGCGCCGAGGCGATGCCGCGGGCCCCGACGGACGGTTCTCCATCGGCGACCTCGAGCCGGGCCGCTGGGTGCTCACCGTGCGTTTCGTGGGTTTCGCCACCGTGGTCCGGCCGGACGTCGAAGTCGTGCCCGGTCGCACGACGGTGGTCGACGTGGCGCTTCCCGTCGAGATCCTCCAGGGCGAAGAGGTGGTCGTACACGCCGGTTGGTTCGCCCGGCAGGCGGACGAGCCTTCGGGCGTCGCGGTCTTCTCCACCGAGGAAATCCGGCGGGCCGCCGGAGCCGCGGCCGACGTGCAGCGCCTGCTCGGAGGCCTTCCGTCGGTCGCGCGCATGGACGACATGCGGAACGGGCTCGCGGTGCGCGGAGGCAGCCCTTCCGAAACCCGTTTCCTCGTGGACGGCATCCCCGTGCCCAACCTGAACCACTTCCCCACCCAGGGATCGTCGGGCGGAGCGTTGGGGGTGCTCGCGGCCGACCTGATCGGCGAGGTGGTATTCCGGCCCGGCGCGTTCGGCGCGGAGCACGGCGACCGGCTCGGGGCCGTGGTGGACCTCGACCTGCGGCCGTCCACCGACCGGCCGATCGCCTTCCGGGGGGATTTCTCGATGGCGGGCGCGGGCCTGTTCGCCGAGGGCTCGACCCGCGACCGCCGCGCGGAGTGGCTGGTCGGCGTGCGAAGGAGCTGGGTGGACCTGCTGGTGAACACCTTCCTGGCCGAACAGGCCGACGCGATCCCCACCTACTCGGACCTCGTGCTGCGGGCCGTGCTCCGGCCTTCGTCCCGGCACCGAATCTCGCTGCTCGATCTCGCGGCCGTCGACCGTTCCGGCATTACGCGGGCGTCGGCCCGGGACCACCACGAGAACCTCTTCGGAACGGCCGATTTCGACGCGAACACCGTGGGCCTTCGCTGGCAGGCTTCGTGGAACGGCGCGTGGCTGTCCACCACGACCGCCTCGTGGGGCTGGAGCGGCCGCCGCGTCGACTTCGCGCGCACCTCGACGGGCGACGATTGGCTCGACGACCGGTCGGACGAACACGTGATGCGGCTGGCGCACGCTACCCGGTGGGTCCCGTCGCGTCGGCTGACGCTCGACGGCGGGTTGGACGTGGAACTCGAGGCCGCCCGGTACCGCACCACGCTGTACGACGCGGGCGCGCCCGCCTCGCTCGACCCGACGGTGGATCGCACGCGGGCCGGAGCCTTCGTCCAGGCCTCGTGGACCGTTTCCGGCGGAGTGCGCCTCGACCCCGGCCTGCGCGTGGACCGCTACGCGACCGGGACCTTCGTGCAGCCGCGTCTCGCGCTGCGGGTGCCCGCGGGCCGCTCTTCGTGGCTCCGGCTGGCGGGCGGGCGATATGTACAGGCGCTTCCGACGTCGCTGACGGCACAGGACCCCGCGTTCGCCGGCCTGCGTCCCCCGGAGGCGCTCCACGCCGTAGCCGGTTGGACGTGGGTCCCCCGGGAAGCGATGCAGGTGACCGTGGACGTCTACGCGAAAGAGTATCGACATCTGCCCGAGGACCCCTCGGACCCGCTCCGGTTTGCCCTCGACCGGATGTACGACGACGCGCTGCCCATGCCGCTGTGGCCGGATCTGGGCCCGCTCTCGGACGACGGCCGGGCCCGCGCGCGCGGGGTCGAGGTTTCGGTCCAGCAGCGGCTCGCCCGCCGGGTCTACGGCCTCGCCAGCCTGGCCTTCCACCGGTCCGAGTACCGGGACGCCATGGGCGCCTGGCGGCCGCGCATCTTCGACAACGGCTGGATCGCCACGATCGACGGCGGCTGGCGCCCCGACGAGCGCAACCAGCTCGGGGCCCGGTTCACGTACGCCGGCGGCCGCCCCTCCACCCCGTTCGACGTCGACGCGTCGACGGCGGCCGGCACGGGCATCCTCGACGCCGCCCGCGTCCAGGCCGACCGCCTCGCGTCGTACCACGGGCTCACGCTGCGGTACGACCGGCGCTTCCGCGCGGCCGGCGCGTGGATCGTGGCCTATGCCGAGGTCTGGAACGTGTACGGACGGCGGAACGTCTCCGGGGCCTACTGGGACGAGATCGAAGGCCGGGTGCGCGAGCGGCTGCAGTGGGGCACGCTGCCGGTCGTGGGTTTCGAGGTGCTGTTCCGCTGACGGATCCGGGAACGGCCGGCCCCGGGCGGCGTGCACCGGGTCAACCCCGGCCCTCCATGCTTCCGCCCCAACCGGCTCCCCGCCGCATCACGGTTTCCGTCGACGAGCAGGTCCTCGCGATCTCATGGCAGGACGGCCACGAGTCGGTCTACCCGCTCGACGCCCTGCGGCGAGCCTGCCCGTGCGCGGGCTGCATGGGTGGCCACGATCGCATGGGGGAACTGCCCGACCCGGAAATCTTCCGCCTGCCGTCGCTGCAGCGCTGGGAGCGGCCCAAGGTCGAGGCCGTGGGCTCGTACGCCATCCGCATCACGTGGGATGACGGGCACGACGCCGGCATCCACACGTGGAAGCGGCTGCGCGCGATCTGCCCGTGCGGGGACTGCGCGGGGTGACGCACCGACGACGAGCGGCGACCCGTTGATGGCGCTCGCAGCTTCGCGTGGGCACGAGGGGTTATCGCGGGCATTGGGAGCGGCCTGAACCCCGGAAGTCACCGGACGAGCGCTCCCGAAGTGGAATACGGGGGCGATTTTCCACTTCGCCGCCCAAAAAACGGCTTCGGAAGTGGAAAATGAGGCGTTATTCCACTTCCCAGCTCCAAAAAACGCTTCGGAAGTGGAATATGGGGCATTATTCCACTTCGCGCGTCCCGGAACGGGTCACGGGCGTGGAAGAGGGGCCCGATGTTCCGCGCCGGAATCCGTTTCGACGGGCGGGAGGCAGAACGACTGGCCCCGGCGGTGTCCCGGACGGCATCCCCCGCGCTCACACCGCCTTGACGACGATCATGGTCAGGTCGTCGCTCAGGATCGGCGCATCGGCCGTGAACACGCGGATGTCCTCGCGCACCGCCGACAGGATTTCCTTCGCCGTCCCCCCCGCGTGGGCCCGCAGCATGGCCTCGAGCCGCTCCTCCCCGTACTCCTCGTCGTCGGGGCTCATCGCCTCGGTCACGCCGTCGGTAAACAGCGCAAGCACGTCGCCGGGCGCGAGCGTGGTCGTTTCAGCCTCGTAGGGCAGACCCTTCATGACGCCGAGCAGCAGCCCGCCCTTCTCGAGCAGTTCCAGCGTGCCGTCGGCGCGAAGCAGCATCGGCGGGTTGTGTCCCGCGTTGACGAACTTGAACGTTCGGTCGGCGATCGTATAGATGCCGTGGAAGTAGGTGATGAACTTGTCGAACCCGGTGTTCTGGCAGATCACCCGGTTGATGTTCGACGTCGCGTCCTCGAGCGTGATGTCGATCGGAACCAGTGAATGCAGCGCGGCCTGAAGGTTGGACATGAGCAGCGCCGCCGGTACCCCCTTTCCGGTCACGTCGGCGATCGCGATGAGGATCCGATGGCCCTCGAGGGTCACGAGATCGTAGTAGTCCCCCCCGACGTCGCGCGACGGTTGCGCGATCGCCGCGATGTCCAGCCCCTCGACCTTGGGCACGGAACTCGGCAGGAGCCCCTCCTGGATCGTGCGCGCCAGGCGCATCTCTTCCTCGAGCCGCTCCTTCTCGATCTGCTGCTCGACGAGATACGAGTTCTGGAGCGAGACGAAGGCCAGGTTGCCGAGCGCGTAGAGGAATTCGACCTCGTCCGGCTGGTAGGGCTGCCCGGTCATCTTGGGCCCGAGGCACAGCACGCCGCACGTCGCCCCCTTCTGGCGGATGGGCAGCGCGATCTGCAGACCCCTGCCCGCGAACGCCTCCCAACCGGCCGGGATCTCGCCGTCGAGCAGGATCATCTCCTTCAGCGAGCACAACTGCCTGAGCATGGCCGGATCGACCGGATCCTGGCCGAGCCCCTTGGACGTCACGACGCGGAAGGCCTTGCCGTCCACCACCCCGTCAGCGCCTTCGGATGAGTCCACGCCCAACAGGAACAGGTGCTTCGCCACCAGCATCTGGCCCATGAGCGCAAACGTGAGCAGCTTGACCAGCCGGTCGCGGTCGACGGTCGCGTTGAACTCCTGCGACAGGTCGAACAGCGTATTGAGCTGCTGCACCTTCGCGTCGAGGTCGCGGTTGGCGATCTTGAGCTCCTCGACCATCAGCGAGTTGTGCACCGCGGTCGACGACATGTTCACCAGCGAGTGGATGAATTCCAGCTCGCGGTTCTCGAACGGTTTCGCCAGCAGCTTCGCGCCCAACGCGATCAGCCCGATCTCCCGGTCGCCGTGCGCTACCGAGATGGCCAGCCGCATTCCGAGCCGAGAAACCGCGGGCGGAAGCTCCTCGCCCTGCATGAGTTCGCACCGGCGCACGTCCTCGATCGTCAGCAGGTCGCCCTGGTCGACGCCCGCGACGCCCTTCACGGCCGCGACACGGTACTTCCCGGTCAGCGGATCGAAAAGAAACGCCACTCCCTTCGACACGAGCAGCTTGCTCATGGCCGTCAGGAGCAGGTTGTTGAGCACGAACTCGAGGTCGAGACTCGAACTCAGGATGCGGCTGGTCTCGTAGACCGCACGCAGGTCGAACCGGTCGGAACGCTCCTGGTGCGCGACGGCGCCGGGGTCGGAAGCGGCCATGAGGGAAGGCGTTTGGGGGCCGGCGAAGGTACGCACCGCGGCCGACAAACGTCGGGTCTCCGACCGATCCCTCCGACATCAGGGATCGAGATGGACCACGTCGGCCCGCACGGCCTTCGAACCCTCGATATGAAGCAGCACGCACGTCTTCACCTGGTGGAAGCCCTGTCGACCCGCGGCCCCCGGGTTCAGGTACAGCATGCCCCCGAGGCTCGGCACGCGCTCGATGGCCAGGATATGGCTGTGTCCGCAAACCAGCACGTCGGGCGGATCGGCGCGCAGCATGGGTCCGAGGGTGCGCTCCCACCGGCCGGGGCGCCCGGCGATGTGGGTCATCAGGAAGCGCACCCCGGCGATCTCGAACCGGTCGTGCAGCGGCAGGGGTCGGTGGGCGTACGGGCCGTCGATGTTGCCCCGCACCACGCGCAAGGGGCCCAGGGCCTCGAGACGCCGCACGACGTCGGCGTCCCCTACGTCGCCCGCGTGCAGGATCGCGTCGCAGCCCTCGAGATACCGCGGAAGCTCCGGGTGGAACCAGCCGTGCGTATCCGACAGCACGGCAACCCGCGCACTGTCTGACGGCAGAGCCGGCTCCGGTCGGTCCGCCGTCACGCGGGCTCGACCTCGAACGACGCCCCCGGACGCAGTACCAGCGTGCGGAAGCCCGCCGCGCCCATGCGCCGTTCCCACGCCTCCACGTCGATCCGGATGGCGTCGAACGTGTTGAAATGCACCGGCACGGTGAGCGCCGGAGCGATCAGGCGGGCAACCCGCCGGCTGTCGTCCGGCCCCATCGTGTAGTTGTCTCCCACCGGCATGAAGGCCACGTCGACGTCGTGCTCCTCGCCGATCCACGCCATCTCGGCGAACGGCGCGGTATCGCCCATGAGATAGAGACAGCGCCCTTCCGCGTACAGGAGGTACCCGTTGGGGTTGCCGCCGTAGGTACCGTCGGGGAAGGAGGACGAGTGGCGCGCGTACGTCTGGATCAGGCGGCCCCACGGAAAATCCCACGATCCGCCCGTGTTCATGCCGTGCACGCGGCCGTGACCGTGTTTCGACTGCACGTAGGACACGATCTCGTGATTCGCCACGACGAGCGCGCCGGTGCGCCGCGCGATGGCGGCCGTATCGCCGAAGTGGTCCCCGTGCGCGTGCGTGAGCAGGATCACGTCGGCCTCGACCGTGTCGGCCGAGACGACGCCCTTCGCGAGCGGGTTGCCCGACAGGAAGGGGTCGACGAGAATGCGGGTTCCGAGGACGTCGAGGCGCAGCGCCGAATGGCCGTAGTAGGTGATCTTCATGGAGAGGTACCGGATCCGCGTCGCAATGTAGCGGGGTGCTCCTGCGCCGTCAAACGGGGATTCCCCCACACGCGTCGGCACGTGCGGGTCCCGCGGACCCTCGCGCGGCGGGCCGCGTTCGGTCCCGGTTGCACCCACTTTTCCCCGGTCCCATGGCCAAGCGACTCCGGGTCGGCCTGCTGACGGGCGGCGGCGACGCGCCCGGGCTCAACGCCGTCATCCGCTCCGTCACCAAGAGCCTCATCCTGCGCCACGATGCCGAGGTGATCGGGTTCGAGGACGGGTTTCTCGGGCTCATCACCCAGCGCATCCGCCAGTTGTCGTACGAGGACGTCTCGGGCATCCTGACGCGGGGCGGAACGATCCTCGGCACGAACAACAAGGCCAACCCGTTCAAGTTCTACAAGCGCGGGGGCGCCGACGTGTCGGCCCAGGTCATCGCCTACGCGCGCAGCCTGGGGCTCGACGGCCTCATCGCCGTCGGCGGCGACGGCACGATGTCGATATCGAACCGGCTGCACGAGATGGGATTGCCGATCGTCGGGGTTCCGAAGACGATCGACAACGACCTGATGGCGACCGAGCGCACGTTCGGCTTCGACACGGCCGTTTCGATCGTCACGGAGGCGCTGGACCGGCTGCACACCACCGCCCAGAGCCACCAGCGGGTGATGATCGTCGAGACCATGGGACGCTACGCGGGGTGGATCGCGCTGCACGCCGGGGTGGCCGGCGGCGCCGACCTCATCCTGATCCCCGAGTTCGAGGTGGATCTCGACGAGGTGGTGCGCGTGGTCAAGAACCGCGAGAGTTTCGGGCGCTCGTTCACGATCATCGTGATCGCCGAGGGTACCCGGCTCCAGGGGGGCGCGCTGTCGGTGGAGCGCACGCTCGACGACAGCCCCGATCCCATCCGGCTGGGCGGAATCGGCCGGGTGCTGCAGGTGGAACTCGAATCCCGGATCAAGAGCGAGGTGCGCACCACGATCCTCGGGCACGTGCAGCGGGGCGGCACGCCGACGCCCTACGATCGCATCCTGGCGACCTCGTTCGGGTCGTACGCCGCCGACCTCGTGTCGCGCGGCGAGTACGGGCGCATGGTCGCGCTCCAGTCGGGGCGCATGACCAGCGTCCCGCTCGCCGAGGTAGCCGACCGCGTGCGCCTGGTCCCGGTCGAGTCCTCCACCGTGCAGGCGGCGCTGGCCGTGGGCACGTCGTTCGGCGTGCCCGAACTCACCGTGCGGTTCGATCCCTCGCAGGCCGCCGAGGCATGACCCGGATTGCGGTCAGTACGCCCCGGTCCCGGCAACGGCCGCCCGGAACGTGCGGAAGAGGATCGCGACATCCAGCCAGAGCGACCAGTTGCGCACGTAGTAGGCGTCCAGCCAGCCCATGGCTTCGTCGCCCGTGTCGCTGCGGCCCGAGACCTGCCACAACCCCGTGACGCCCGGACGCACGTGCCGGCGCATCTCGCGGCCGGTATCCGGCAGCCGCTCCTCGTGGTACCCGGGAAGCGGCCTCGGCCCCACGAGCGACATGTCGCCCCGGAGCACGTTCCAGAGCTGGGGCAGTTCGTCGATCGACAGGCGCCGGATGACGCGTCCCACCCGCGTCACGCGCGGATCGCTCCTGAGCTTCGACGTGGCGATCCATTCGGCCTGGAGCGCCGGATCCGTGGCCAGCGCCCGCGCCAGCACGCCCTCGGCGTCGGGCACCATCGTGCGCAGTTTCCAGACGGCGATGTCCTTGCCGCCGACTCCCCGTCGGCGCTGCACGAAGAACGGATTCGCGCGATCCTCGAGCCACACGGCGACCGCGCCGAGCGCGGCCGGCACGAGCCAGAACGGAAGCGAGAGCACCACGAGCAGCACGTCGGCTGCGCGTTTGACCGCCTGGGAGGATCTCGAGGCCAGGTTGACGCGCAGCTCGAGCCCCAGCAATCCGCCCACGTCCACCGTGTTCGCCACGATCGGCGATACCTCCGAGACCCCGGGCAGGAGCAGTACGCGGCCGTAGTACCGGAGCGGCCCCTGGATCAGCTCCTGCTGTTCGTCGGGCCCGGATACGGCGCAAACCGCCGTGGAGGCGTCCGGATAGACCAAGCGCGTATCGCCGAGCACCGGGACGCCCGCGATTTCCTGCCCCCACCACGACGGATCGTCGGCGAACGCCGCCACGGGGTGCAGCCCGACGTGGGGCTGGTCCACGAGCAGGTTGACGAGCCGATGCGCCGAGGGCCCCGCCCCGTACACGGCGACCCGGGTGCCCCAGACCCGCGCCATCAGCAGCAGGCTGCGAACGGCGTATCGCCCGATCGGTACCACGACGAGGCCCGCAAGCACGGTCGCCGCGAGCACGAACCGGCTCTCGTCGGCGGTGCCGCGGGCCAGCGCGAGCGAGACGAGCGTCGCCGCACCCGCGAACATCGTGGCGCGCGAGAGGCTTCGCAGTTCGTCCACCGGTCCCACCCCCCAACCCGGGTACTGTCGCAGAACGAGACCCGCGGCGATCCACGAGCCGAAGAATACCGGGAGCCAATCCGGCAGCGGCAGCGGGCCGAGGACCTGGATGCGCAGGGCGATGGCGGCGAAGAACGCGACGGCGAGACTGGAGACGTCGCCCGCCATCAGTACCGCCGAGTTCAGCAGCCTCCGGGCACCCTCGGCACCCGCGGGTGCGTGGGTACCCACCTCCGACGCCGCTCTCACGCTCTCCCGGCGGATGTGCTCGGGCACCTCGAACGAGACCGGGATCGGCCTGTCGATCCGGGTGCGGGACGGCGGTCTGAACGTGGAGGTCTTGATCATCGGCGGTTCGATCCGGGTGTGCCGGCGATTCCGCCAACTCCGTGCCGATCCGTCGGCGTCTCAATCCGGTACGCGGTCCGTTCGCAGGGCCGCAGCGCTGCCGAAGACCGCCTCCGGGTCGGCTGCGCGGGGCGCGCCCCCCCGCCACGATGCGTAGCCCAGCGCCAGGCCGGGCCGCGCGGGCACGACGCGGTTTGCCTCGAAGACGAACGCCGGCGGACGCTCGCCCCGCGCGACATCCGCATCCAGGCGTACCTCGAAGTCGTCGTCGCGCCCGTCGGCGGCATTGCCCGCGAACAGACAGGCCCTCACGGTGATGCCGCCGGTGGGGCGCCGGTCGTCAGGCCGCACCCACAGTCCCGACCCCTCGTTGTCCCGTATCGTCACTCCGTCCAGCTCGTTGTCGCCCGCCGCCTGCTGGAGCACGCCCGACCCCGACCAGGCGCGGTACCGGGTCCCGGCGAGACGTCCGCCCGTGACGCGGTTCCGGTCGCTGCCCAGTTCGAACATCAGCGCGGCCACTTCGCTCCCGTCGATGTCCGGCTCCTCGACCACGTTGTCGGTGGCGTCGCCGTCGAACCAGAGCCCGACGCCGTCGTTGTCCGAGGCGCCGTAACGACGAAAGACCGTGCGGCGCGTGTCGGTCCACTTTCCGCCCCCGGCTTCCCAGAAGCGGTCGTGCCCGCGGAAATTGTTGCGGTCGCTGCGCACGTCCTCGAGCAGGCAGGCCTCGCACTGCCCCCCGATACCGGCCTGCCCGTTGTCGCTCGAGGCGGACCGGCGCAGGATGTGACCGCTTCCGACCATCTCGATCCCGAGGCCGTTCGTCCGTTCGACGATCACTCCCGTGGCCTCCACGGCTCGGCCCCCGAGACACACGGCGCCCTTCTGGGCCGGGTTCGCGGCGTGGCGGAATCGAATCCCCTCGATCCGGTAGTACCCGGCCGCCGGATCGCGAGGGCAGCCCTCCGAGGCCTCGGGCGGTCCGAACAGCGTGCCGCGACGACCGATACGCACCTCGGCCGCATTGGGGTCGGCGTCTCCGTCGAGTCCGAGCTCGATCGTCACCCGGTCGCGCCCGAGGTCCCGTACGCGGAAGGTCCCCGGTCCGGGAGTTCCATCGTCGCCGGCCGGCCGGAGCACCCGTCCGTCGAAGACGAGCAGGTGCCGGTCGTGGCGGCCGCCGACCGGGCCCTGGGCCTCCACGACGCCCGAGACCCACGACGCGCCCATACGGGTCCACCGGGTGGCGAGCGCGTCCGAACCGTCGACGACGACCTCCTGTCCGGGGCAGGCGGCGAATACGATCGGGGCGTCGGGCGCTCCCGCGACGGCCGGCCGGACCGCCGCCGTGTAGGTTCCGGCGCGGAAGACGACGAGGTCCCCGGGACGCAGCGTGCCCCGCCGCCGCAGCGGCGCGGGCGTGGACCAGGGCCGATCCGGCGTCGCGGGACCCGAGTCGTCGGCCGACGGGTGCGAGCCGTCGATCCAGAGCGTGCGCCCACCGGGCGGTACGCGGCCGGAAGCCCATGCGGCGCAGGGATCGGCCGCCGGCTGCGCCTCGACCGGCTTCACGGCGACGACCACCGCGATCGTCCCGAGGAGGACCGCGACGCCCGCCCACGCCGGGACCCGACCACGACGAAAGGGGCGCCTACGCTCGTCCACGACCCGCCGTCCGCACGGCCGATTCGTAGATGGCGACGAGCCTTTCGTGGTCCGCCTCCGGCGCATAGCGTCGGGCAGCCCGCTCCCGGGCGCGCTCCCGCATCGCCCGCAGCGCGACCGGGTCGTCGAAGAACGAGCGTACGACCCGCGCCAGGCCGTCGGCATCGCCGGCCTCGAAATGCGCCCCGTCCACGCCGTCGGTCACCACGTTGCGCAACGCCCCGAGGCGGGAGGCGATGACCGGGGTGCCGAGCACGAGGGCCTCGGCCGCCGTGCGTCCGAAGGTCTCGAACGAGCGCGAAGGCACGACGACGAGCGCGGCGCGTGCCGTTTCCCGCTGCAGCGCATCGGGTTCCAGGCGACCCAGCGGCACGATGCGCCGGTCGCCCGCGGCCGCGTCGCGCAGGATGCCGGCCAACTCACCGTCCCCCGCGACGCGGAGCGGCACGTCCCGGTCGAGTCGGGCCCACGCCGCGAGCAGCGTATCGACGCCCTTCTCGGGCGAGAGGCGCCCCGCGAACAGGGCGTAGCCCCCGTCCCCGGATCCGGGTTCGGGCGGAACCTCGACGAAATCGGGCTTCACGTGCACCTTCGACGGGTCGAGCCCCGCGGCCGTGAAGCGCTCGCGGCCGTCTTCGTCGAGCGCGACCCAGGCCGCGATGCGACGATCCCAGGTTCCGAACAGCCGCTGCAGGGCGAACGAAGCCGCGACACCCGCGCTCATCACCCGGCTCGATCGGAAACACCCGTGGCGCACCCCCTGCCACGCGACCGGCTTTCCGAGGCACGCGGTACACACCGCGCCCTCGCGATACAGCAGACCGTTCACGCAGAAGAGCCGGTGGTTCGAGAGTTTCTGCACGACGGGTACGCCCTCGGCCTCGGCGGCCCAGTAGACCGACGGCGAAAGCGACGGAAAGACATTCTGGACGTGCACGACGTCGGGGCGGAATCGCCGGATGATCGAGCGCGCCTCGCGGTACGCCTCGCGGTTCCAGACCACGCTCGTGGCCGTGCGAACCGCCGACCAACCGGCCATGGCCTCGTTCCGGAAGCGGAACCACTCCACGTCGTGCCCGAACCGGGCGACCAGCCGGGCCTCTGCGTCCACGCTGCGGTCCTCGCCCCCGGGCTGCTGGTAGTAGGCGTGGACGAAAAGGATACGCATGGGTCTGCGGGCGGCGGGAGCGGCCACAAGGGCCGCACGCCCGGGTCAGGCTTCGGATCCCGCCGAACCGACCCGGCGATCGGCACGGCGTGCCGCGCGCGGCGGGCGAAGGGCCTCCCGCTCCCGGGCGGACCGGCCCGCCCGCTCTTCCCACAGCGCCTCGTACCACGCGACGAGCCGGTCGGTACGCGTTTCGACCTCGTAGTGGGCTGCGACGTGACGGGCGGCGGCCTCGCCCCGTTCCCGCAGCCACGGGCGGTCGTCGGCGAACCGCTCCATCGCTTCGGTCAGCCCCCGGACCGTCCGTTCGCGTTCGACCATCGGCACGGTGACGCCCGTCCCTCCGCACAGGAATGCCGGTCCGTTCTGTTCCAGCCAGATGACGGGCCTGCGCGCCGCCATGGCCTCGAGGCATACCATTCCGCCCGAATCGTGCAGGCTCGGGTGAACCAGGACGTGCCCGTCGGCGAACCGGCCGAGGGTTTCGGCCCGGTCGAGACGCCCGAGGAACCGGATTCGCTCGCCCAGGCCGTGCGCCGCCGCACGGGCCTCGAGAAGACCCCGTTCCGGCCCGTCCCCGATGATCCAGAACGACGCCCGCGGGTCGCGGACGCGGGCGAAAGCGTCGATCGCCATGTCGAAACCCTTCCAGAAGAGCAGGCGTCCCAGCGCGAGGAATCGCACGGGGCCGTCCGGAGGGGCCGGCAGCGCACCGAGCGTGCGCAGTTCGGCCGCGTCCAGGCTGACCGCCGGGTAGATCTCGACCGGCGCCCCGGTCAGCCGCCGCATGCGTTCGGCCGATTCGGGCGTGACGGCGAGCGCGAGGTCGGCCGCGCGCCCCGTCCGGGCCAGCGCGGGGTCCCGCTCGAACGCCGCGCGAACGGCGATGCGGAAATACTCCGGGTACCGCACCGCCGCGAGCGACGAACGCAGCAGTTCGGGAGAGGCCGATTCGCCGCCTCCGACCGGGCCCCACACGAAGGGTCGGCCGGCCGTATCGGCCGCAGAGGGCATCCAGTACCGCCCGTAGGTCACGTGCTGCACGAGTTCGGCACCCGTCGACTCCACGATCGCGGGCAGTCGGCGCGCCAGCGAGCGCATCCAGGTGTAGTAGTACAGCTCCCATCGGCGCTGCGACGCGCGGGGATCGACGGCTCGGGGCCATGCGGCCGGCGCGAGCCGGATCACGCGGGGCAGGTCCTCCCCGGGCCCGGGATCCGGGGGCGTTCCCGGCCACGCCTGGTCGGTCAGCACGGTGACGTCGTACCGGCGGGCGAGGGCCGTCGCCATGTTGTAGCCGAGACCCGGTTCGGAACCGGCGCCGGGGGCGTAGGCGAACGCGACGAGCAGTACGCGGCGCCGATCGGCGCGACGGGGACGGGGCATCGGTCAGGAGCGGGTTTCGAGGTTTTCGGGGGACTCCGTGCGTTCCGGCGCCCCGGAGATGGTGCGCAAGCCGCGGTGCCGAACGCGGGCGGCGGCGGTCGTGCGCCGGTGTACGGGGCGCGCGGGGCGGGTGCCCCGGGCATCCCGCGCGTCGAGCCCGAGGACATGCGAGAGGAGCTGCGCGGCGAACAGGCCGGCGAAGCGCGGGTTGTGTTTCGCGTAGCGCCTCCAGAGCCGCCGCGGCTCCATCGCGAGGCGGAAGGCCCATTCGAGCCCGAGGCGCTGGAGGAGGGGCGGCGCCTGGCGCACACGCCCGGAATGGAAGTCGAACGCCGCCCCGACGCCGAGCATGACGGCCGGGATGCGGCCCTCGTGATCGGCCATCCAGCGCTCCTGGCGCGGACACCCGATGCCGACCAGCACGATGCCGGCTCCGGATTCAGCCAGGAGCCGCGTGTACCGGGAGTCCTCCCCGGGCGTCAGCGGGCGGAACGGCGGCGCGATGCGGCAGGCAATGCGCAGCGAAGGATACCGGGTCTCCAGGAAGCGGGAGAACGCGTCGAGGCTGTCGTCCGTGCCGCCATAGAGGGCGATCGGCACACCCGCCGCCGCGGCGGCTTCGCAGACGTGCAGCGTCAGCGTGGGGCCGTAGACCCGTTCCACCGGGCCGCGTCCGAGCAGCCGGGTGGCCCACACCAACGGCTGCCCGTCGGGCGTGACGAGAAGGGCGCGGTCGACGAGGGCGCGGAACCCCGGGTCGTCGTGCGCCTCCATCACCATGTGCACGTTCGCGACACAGACGTAGGCCGACTGCCGGCTGCGAGCCGCGGTGAGCACGACGTCCACGGCATCCCGGTAGGTCGTCGGGTCGACGCGCATTCCGGCGATTCGGGGAACGGGATCGGTCGTCATGCGATCGTCGGAATGGGGGCCGGAGCGCCGACCCGAACGGAGAACGGCGGGGCCGTCGGTGCGACGACCGGGGCCGGCACCGGGACCGGGCGCTCGAACCGGGCATAGATCCGCGGGGCCGCGAGGCCGACGCCGAACACGGTCCAGAACCAGATTCCGCCCATCGGACCCTCGAGATACACGTCGAACGAGGCGTTCACGAGGAACGCGGTTGCGTACGCGAGCAGGAAGAGAAAAATGCCCTGCCAGGCCTCCTCGCCCCGACCGCGGGCCCGGAAGAGGCAGCGGAGGTTCCCGAGAAACCATGCGCCCAGGAGAGCCAGCCAGAGCAGGAAGCCGGGTACTCCCATGCGGGCAAGGATCGTCAGGTGCCCGTTGTGCGGACTCCGGAGCGCCGATCCCTTCACCACCTGGAATCCGTCGTCGTCGGCCAGGTTGACGCCGAATCCCTTGCCGGCCAGGAAATACGGCCCGGCGAACGTGTAGCGCACGATCTTCGACCACCAGTCGAGACGCCACTTCTTCGTATTGTTCAGCGCCGACTTGTCGGACCCGCCGGCCACCGAGCGGAAGTTCTCGGTGAACTGTTCGACCGAGACCTCGCGTCCGCTCGGCAGCGGGATGCGCGGATCGATCAGCACGAACGCCGATACGATGAGGACGCCCGCGTAGGCGGCCATGGCGATCCGAACGCGGCGCGATCGCAGCACGAGCACGAGCCCGCACGCCAGCACGTAGGCCACCATGCCGCCCCGGTTCGTCACCGCGAGCAGCGCCAGGTTGGCGCCCAGCGCGAGGAAGAGCCACCACCGCCACCGCCCGAGACCGACCATCAGGAAGGCCGTGATCCCGGCGAGATGCACCATCATGTCGCCGCCCTTGGCCTCGACGATCGGCATGTCGGTCCCCGGCATGCGCGGAAGCGCGGCTTCCCGGCCTCGCGAAACCAGGTACAGCAGTCCGGCCACGAGCAGGAAACCGACGATGAACCTCCGGTAACGCCCGAAGAAGAGCCGCAGTCGCTCGGGATCGCGAAGCAGCATCGCGCCGACCGCGAAAGCGAACAGGCCGTACCCCCAGATCACCGCGTCGCGCAGCGCGTCCACCCCCCAGGTCGGCACGTCGAATGCCGTCCGGACGGCACCGAGGACGATGAACGCGAGCAGCAGCTTGGGCGTGATGCCCCGGAAGACGTCGAAGAAGCGGCCGGCCGAGAGGGCCGCCACCAGGCATACGGCGAGCGTGATCTCGCCGATGAAGAGCGGCGGAAGGCCCAGGTACGCGAATCCGCGCCCCATGAAGGCGTACCCTGCGAGCACGACCGACAGCAGGGCGAGGGCCCAGCGGTCGGCCGCACGGCGTTCGGTATGCACGAGAGCCGGGATCATGGACGCCGGGCCGGACGGAAGAGGGGTTCGTACGCTTCCCAGGTATCGGCCGCCACCCGTTCCCAGGTAAGGTGCTCGATCGCCCACGAGCGCCCGACGGCGCCCATGCGCTGCCATTCTCCCCGACGGGCCAGCAGGTCACGCAATCCCTCGAGGATGGACTCGACCGTCGGCTCCACCACGCGCCCGCATCCCGCCGCCTCGATTCCGGGCGCCAGACCGCCGACGTCGCTGATGAGCACCGGACGCTCGGCGATCATCGCCTCCAGCGCGGCAAGCCCGAAGCCTTCGAAACGGGACGGGAGACAGAAGATGTCGTGTTCGGCGATCAGCGAGCCGGGGGTCCGGTCGTAGGCGGGTGCCAGGATGCGCACCCTGTGGGTCATGCCCAGTTCGGCGCACAGGTCGCGAAGGGTCCCGGCGTCACCCCAGTCGGGCCCCTGCAGCGTCAGCGTCGTGTCGGGCACCTGGCAGACCGCGCGCAGGAGCAGGTCGAGCCCCTTGTTGTGGGCGTCCATGCGCCCGAGGAAGAACAGGCGGGCCGGGCCGTCGTGGGGCGGCGGCGGGGCATGATCTTCGTCGAGATCCTCGATCCGGAATCCGTTCGGAAACGCGTACCACGGGGTCTCGACGCCGAGATGCCTCAGCAGGGCACCGTGGCGCGGGTCCAGGACCTGGATCGCCGCGGCCTCGCGAAGCAGGCGCCGCTCGGCGAAAAGCCACCAGGCGCGTTTCTTCCAGGGGGACGACGCGAAGACCGCGTCGTTGTACGGGTCGTGCGGTGCGTGCACGTAGGGCTGACCGCGCCGAACGAGGCGGCGCGAGAGCGCGACGACGAGCGGACTGAAGGCTCCGTTCAGGACCGTGAGCCCGGGGCCGCTGCGAGCGGCAAACCAGCGGACCAGCTCCCGCGACAGGCCCAGTCGCGTCGAACCCCGGAAGGTGACCACGTCGTAACCGTCCCGGCGGTACCGGGAGGACTCGCCTCCCTGGCCGACGATCACCACCCGCCGGCCGTCCCGGGCGAGGGCTCCGGCCACTCCGGCGACGGCGCGGTGTACGCCGTCGCTCACGGGAGCGCCCGGACCCGGGAACCCGACCACGAAGAACCGCAGTTCGGGCTCGTCGTCGTCCCGGGAGGGGACCGGCGAGACGCGGCCCGATTCCCGGTCCAAGCGGAACCGGATCGACACTTCGACGCTTCGGGCCACCTGGACGGCCGTCAGACCGCGGATGTCGATCTCGACCGTGTTTTCCGGCGGCAGCAGTTCGGCCATCGCGCGGCGCAGCCGCCGTACGGTCGAAGCGATCTCCCCGACGCTCTTCTCGTCCTTCCGGGCATGGATGGCCTCCGGCTCGTCGACGAGCAGGATCGAGCAGCTTTCGCTGCCGGGCAGCGCCCTCCGTATCAGCCGGCGGGCCCGGGCGCGGGCGCGATCCGTCCGGAGATCGGCGGCTTCGTCGATCGTTCCCCGATCCTGGAGCAGGATGTCCAGGAGCTGGTTGCCCGAGAGTCGCCGGACGAGGGCGGCCGCCAGGCACTCGAGACGTCGCATCCTGATTTCGGCAAGCCGGATCACGTCATCCGACGGTACGGATCGTCCGACCGCCCGCCGTTCCCAGGCATACCACAGGCTCTTGACGACCCTCCGCGCCACGCGATGCCCTCCCGACCCCTTCGGGCGACCGTTGTACCGGTAGCTCCACGCGGTCCGCGGAGGAGGCTCGCCCGATGCCACGAGATTCGCCACCGTCGTCTTGCCCACGCCGTCGGGACCGAGAATGGAAATCGCCCATTGGCGACGCCCGAGGCGGCGGTGCCACGCCCGGTCCCACAGATCGTGCATGCGGCGCACGGCGTGCTGCACGGGCTGTCCCAGGGAAGCTCTCCGGGTGGCCCTGCAGAGATCGCGCACGAGGGATACGGCGTCCACCGGCCCGGTGCCGAGCGACTCTGCGCGCGCCTTGCGCACCGCGTCGGCGGCAGCCTGGCCGAGAAACCGGCTCACGGCCTCGCCCCCAGGATCGGCCGCGGCCAGTGCGACGAGCGCCGAGCGAAGCCGGTCGGAGCGCCGGGCGCCGCGGTTGATCGCTTCGTGCAGCACGTGAGCCAGGCAGAGCGGTGCCTCGGAGAAGGGTCCCCCGCGCCCCGGAGCCGTATCGAGGATCGCTTCCGACAGACCCGGTACGATCCAGCGGTACGCGTGTCCGCCGGCCGGATCAAACGCCCATACCGACATCGACTCGACGACGAGTCCGTCCCGAACGTGGAATCGCCGGTCGCGGTCGGCCGTCCGACCGGCTTCGGCGGGCGCGGGAACGGCCAGGAAACCCCGGCTCCGCAGCAGGGCCTCGAAACGCTCCCTGTCCTGCGAGTGGACCAGCACGTCCAGTTCGTCGGCCCGTGCCCGCACCACCCGGGCGCGGATCCTCCGTTCGGCGAGATCGCGCTGCAAATCCGGTGCGGCGGCGCCACGAGGGCTCGAGACGGGCTGGAGCGGGTTCATTCCGGGACCCTCTTCGAAAACGGAGGACGCGCCGACCAGGCGACGGCGACACTCGCCACGACGAGGCCCACGGTCAGATACCATGCCCACCGGGTCCACGAGCCGTTCAGGCCCATTTCGAGGTACCGGCTCCAGGCCATGCGCAGCAGGTCGCGGGTCGGCATGCGGTGGCCGCGGGCGCGCAGCGACCCCACGATCGCGCGGAAGAGCTGTGCGTTGCGGTGTACGTCGCCCCAGCGGCCGACGCGACCGGGTCGCGCCGCCGTGTAGACGGTCGTCCCGAGGAAGCAGCCCATGCTGACCGTGAACGGTTCGTCGGGCAGGCCTTCGTCCGTCGTGATGCGGTCGTTTCCGAGGTCCAGCACGGTTACGGAACCCGCCCCCTCGTCCCACAACACGTTCTGCGGGCAGAAATCGTGGTACGGCTCGCCGAGGGTCTCGACGACGTGGGTGATGCCCGCGTCCAGGCGTTCCGCGATGCGCCGTACCGCCTCCGGTTTCGGCCTGCGGGTGTTCAGGTACTCGTCGAGCGGCGTCCCGGGGCAGCGTTCCATCACCACGGTGTGTTCGCCGGCGAGGAATGCCACGGGCCGCGGGGCACGTACGCCGACCGGAGCCCGATCGGACGCGGCCGCGAGACGCTGGAGGATTCCGAATTCCCGGCGGGCCCTGCCGGGTCCCCGCTCCGGGTGCGTGAAGCGTTTGCGCACCGTCAGTCCCCCGGGGTCGGCGAGCACGATTCCCTCGGCACCGAAGCCCAGCACGTCCGGATCCGACACGGTTACGGGACGCGTACCCCGACCCAGCTTCGCGAAGGACCACGCCGCATAGGTCGAGACCACCACGGCCGACAACAGGTGCCACGTGGCCGCGCCCACCACGCCCCATCCGGTCACGAGCGGAAATCCCGCGACGGCCAGCACCACGAGCTGGATCACGCGATCCACGAGCAGCGACCGGTCGGCCCCCGCCCCTACGATGCCGTGGAACAGCGTGTCGTGCAGGAACATGAGCAGCCGTGCGGCCAGCGTGATCTCGAGCACCAGCACGACCGGGAAGGCGTTGTACCGCGGCCCGTACGCCAGCGCGACGAGCGGCTCGGCGGCCAGGCCCAGCAGGAGCACGAATAGCCCCAATCCGGCCACGAGGCGGGCCGTCAGCCGGAGGAACCATCCGCGGTACTCGTCGGCTCGCTCCGGACTCCACCGCGAGGACGCCAGCGCGGGCAGGTAGAGGCCCGTGGCGATGCTGATCGGATTGAGCGCGTTCGCGAAATGGGATACCGCACGGTATGCCCCGAGTGCGGGAAGCCCGAGGGTTCCGGCCAGCATCCAGCTCGTCGCGTTCCGCCCGACGATGGCGAGGATCTCCCCGCCGGCCAGGTACCGCGCGATGCCCCAGGCCGACCGGAGATCGTCGCGCAGGCTGGATCGCTCCACGCGGAATCCGATCCGGTACAGTTGAACCGCGCCCAGGACGGATCCCGCCAGGGACCCGGCGAAGTAGATTCCCTGGGCCGCGTCGAACGTGCGCGGCAGCAGTCCGGCCGCGAGAGCGATCGCTCCCGCGATCTGCAGCCCGTAGGTCACGCCGTCGTTCAGCAACACGGCGCCCATGATCCGCTTCGTGTACAGGAAGCGTCGCACGGTGTCCTGGAACAGCCACGGCGCGAGCAGGATCGCGGTTTCCACCGTGAATCGGGCCGCTCCCCAACCGCCGAGCGTCCAGAGGGCGCTTCCGATCGCGAGCGCCGGCAGGGTCACCGCCGCGAGAAAGACGCCCTGGACCAGGAGCAGGTGCCCGGTGAGCGAGGCGAGCGGTTCCCCCTCACGCCGCGCCCCGAGCAGGTTGTGCACCTGGCCCACGATCGCCGTCTGGACGGCGGTCACCGCGAGCAGGATGGTCAGGAGCAGCGCCACCAGCCCGAATTCGCCGGGATCGAGGGTGCGCGCATACAGGAGCACCGTGACGAAGTTCGCCACGCTGACCACGCCCTGGTCCGCCAGGGTAGTCACGGGACGACGCATCTCGTCCCAATGCAGGAACCGCTTCATGGCGCGCCCGGAATTCCGTAATAGCCCCGGATTTCCTGGTAGGTCGAGCGATAGGCCGGCGAGGACCCGGCATCAAAGCGGTTGACGATCACCCCCGACACGGGCGCGCCGGCCGCGGCCATTTCGCCGCGCGCCTGCCGCAGAAGCCCGAGCCGGGTCGAACCGCTGGCGGCGACGAGGAACCGGCGATCGGCCAGCGAGCCGGCCGCCAGCGTGAATGCCGTGGCCATCACGGGCGGGGTATCCACGACGAGATAGTCGAAGTGCGAACGGTAGAAAGCGATGAGGCGGCCCAGCTGGTGCACCGCCAGGTGCTCCGTCGCCACGGGACGGGTGGAGTACAACGTGATGCCGTAGAGCAGTCGCAGGGCACCGCCGCGGGATTCGAGTCCACCCCCGGTCGGAAAGGCCCCGGCTTCGACGTCGAACAGGCTTCCGTCCGAAAACCCGACGAGGCCGCGCTGTGCCGTCCGGTACGTATCCGCGTCCACCAGCAGCGTGCGGAAGCCCGCCAGCGCGAGGGCCGTAGCCGTGCTGGCCGCCGTGAGCGACTTGCCCGCCCCGGCCTCGGCGCTCGTGAAGAGGAAGACCGAACCGCGGGCCGACGTGGCGGCGAGGCGGGTCGCGAACTTGCGCAGGAGCGCGGCTTCGGGAGTATGGGCCGAAGTGACCGTGACCACATGCACGTCCACCGGGCGTCCGGCGAGCTGCGCGTGCGTGGCGCCGCGGAACGTGCGGCGCACCAGCGGCGTGACGTCCGGGAGAACCCCGTCCACCGCCAGGCCTTCCGGTTCCACTTCCTCCGGTCCGTAGATGCGGTCGTCGAGACGGGACCGTCCGTACGCGACTCCGCCGCCTACCAGGAGGCCGACGAACGCCCCGAACAGCACCAGGAACAGCGGTTCCGGTCCGGCGGGCTCGCGCGGCACCTCGGCATGGGCCAGGAGACGCACCGTCTCGCCGGGGTCGTCCAACTGCAGGGCCGTCAGGCCCTGGAGGGCCGAAACGTAGCGCTGCTCGGCGACCTGGCGGTCCCGCTGCAGCTGGGCGAAGGGTATCGCCTGCTGCGAATACCGTTGCCGGGACGATTCGAACGCGCCCAACCGGCGTCGCACGGCATCCCGCTTCGCTTCGGCCGCGGCGAGGGCCACGCGTTCGCCCGCGATGCGCTGGCGAAGCTGGAGCAGGTACGAGCGTCCGCCCGTTTCCTGCGACAGGTCGATTCCGCCCGTGGTCATGACGTCGCTCACGAGCTGCCGGGACAGTTCGTCGAGGCGCGCGCGCGACGTCGAAAGCTCATTCAGGTAGTGGACGAGGTCGGGGGAGGGCGACGGATCCTCGCGCAGGGACGGCGTGCGGGTGTAGTAGGCCCCGATGCGCAGCTCGAGGTCGGCGATGTACGTCTGCGTCGAGCGGATCTCGGCGTCGGCGCTCGAGGCGACCCGTGCCGAGAGCGCGTCCGGGTTGAGCTGCGCGAGTTCGGCCTCGAGCCCCTCGAGGGTCGCCGAGTGCGTGGACCAGGCGATCTGGGCCTCGTCGAGCACCGAACGCAGTTCCGAGACGTGCCGGCCCGCGACCTCGGCTTCGGTCGATACGGCGAGCGTTCCGGCGTCCCTGTAGAAGTCGCTCAGGCGCTCGTCGATGCCCGCGAGTTCGCCTTCGACCTCGGTAACCCGGTCCTGGTGGAACGCCAGCGCGCGCTCGCGCTGGTCCCGTACGCCGCGCGCGATCAGTTCGACGTAGGTGCGGGCGTAGGTATCGGCGATCCTCGCGGCCAGTTCGGCGGAACCCGCTTCGGCGTGGATCTCGATCATGTCGGCCTCGTCGTCCGATGCCTTGGCCACGACTTCGACGGCCGATTTCTTGAGCCAGAGCGCCACGAATTCGGTGACCGACGGGGTTTCAGCCGGCACCGGGATGAAGCCGCGCTCGGCCGCGGTGACCGACGCGAGCAGGCGGGTGGCCGTCGTGTCGGCGATCACGGGCGCTATGCGCACGATCTCGGCCTGGTTGGCGAGTTTGCCGCCGCCGAAGGCGCCGAGCGCCTCGGTGTCGGAGCCGTACCGGGACGAGATCTCGGCCAGCCGTCGCGTATCGACGAGCAGGGTGGCCGACGATTCGTACGAAGGCGGAACGAATGCGAGCCAGGCCGCGACGGCGGCCCACACGCCGATCGCCGCCAGCGCTCCGGCCACACGGCCCCGACGGATCAGCGTCGCCAGTCGCGAAACGCGCGCACGGGGCTCGATCCGCGGCTCCTGCGGGTAGAGCGACTCGGCCCACGAAGCGCGCGCCGCGGCCAGCTGCGCGGCGCGCAGCCCCGCGGGCTCCACGCCCTGCATGAGTCTCGTCGAACCGTCGTCGGCGGGCAACACGAGCGCGCCCCGGGAGCCCGTGGGGCTCTCGGGGGCGACCGCGGACCGCTCGGCGGTCCAGCGTACCGGTTCCGTATGACGGCGGTCTTCGGTCATGAAGGAACGGTTACGGCCGAACGGGCGGCCGGGGCGCTACGGCGGCGGGACGCGCGGTCGGTCACCCGGCGTTGGGCCGACTCGAATCCCAGTTCCACGGCGAAGTAGTCGATGGTGCGCTTCAGGCCGTCCTTTCGCGGCACGCGGGGCTCCCAGCCCAGCAACGTCCGGGCTCGCGTGATGTCCGGGCGCCGAACCGTGGGATCGTCCACCGGCCGCGGCGTGAAGACCAGCTCGCTCGGGCTCCCGATACAGTCGATGACCTCCTGCGCGAACTCGCCTATGGTGATCTCCTCGGGATTGCCCAGGTTGATCGGCCCGGCCTCGCCCGACATCGCCGCGCGGAAGAGCCCGTCGACGAGGTCGCTGACGAAACAGAACGAGCGGGTCTGCAGCCCGTCGCCGTGCACGGTTACCGGCTCGCCGGCAAATGCCTGCGAGACGAACGCGGGAAGCGCGCGCCCGTCGGCCGCGCGCATGCGGGGCCCGTACGTATTGAAGATGCGCACGATCACCGTATCGACGTCCAGCTCGCGCCGGTACGCCGCGGTGATCGCCTCGGAGAACCGCTTCGCCTCGTCGTAGACCGAACGCGGTCCGATCGGGTTGACACGGCCCCAGTAGTCCTCCTGCTGCGGATGGATCTCCGGGTCTCCGTACACTTCGCTCGTCGAGGCGAGGAGGAAGCGCGCCCCGTGGCGACGGGCCAGCTCGAGCGCGTTGCGGGTACCCGTCGAGCCGGTGGCCAGCGTCTCGAGCGGGTACGTGTAGTAATCCTTCGGGGACGCCGGGCTCGCGAGGTGGAATACGGTCTCCACGGGACCGTCGACGGCGATCGGCGAGCAGATGTCCTGCTCGACGAACCGGAAGTCGGATCGCCCGTCCAGGTGGGCCACGTTCGAGCGGCGGCCGGTAAGCAGGCTGTCCACGCAGGTCACGCGGTGACCCGCCTCGAGCAGACGATCACAGAGATGCGAGCCGACGAAGCCGGAGCCGCCGAGAACGACCGAATGAGGGCTGTAACTGGGATTCACGGAAGGAGCGCCGATATGGGTTCAGTATCGCCCCGTTTTTCGGGGTGCTTAACCCTCGGCCGGTCCTCGAAAACCGGGCCAGTCTCATTCCGGGACACGGGCCCGGAGCGGCGGTCTCAATTGGCCGGAATCTCCACGGGCACGGCCTGCCACGACGCACGGCCCGTTTCCGGATCCACCAGCCCCACCGACAGCGTGCGTCGGACGGTCTGGTCGGCCCTGCCTTCGACCCGCAGCCGAAGCACCTGCGCCTTCCGCACGCCCCTCGCGACGCGCGTCGCGAGTATCGTTTCGCGACCCGAGCTCACGCTGCGCTCCCCCGGATCGGCGACCAGGTCGGTTTCGGCCGACACGAAGAGCCGCACGCCGGGCGGCAGGTCCCGGTCGAGTCTCGCCACGAGGCGGGCCCTGTCGCGGTTGGAGGTCACGTGGAAACGGTCGGTCCGCGCTCCCTCCGGCCCGAGGGGAGAGCCGTCGGACTCGACGGCCAGCGCGACGATCGGACCGATGCCGATACCTACGACGTGCGAGGCTTGCTGCGCAGCGGCCACTCCCGCCGAGCCCGCGATCGCCGCCGCGATCCCTATGCGGATCGCGAAGCCGATCGTCTGGAGTGGGTAGGCGCGCATGGGCGAAGGGGCGGGGGCTCCCCTTCGAGTACGGCCGGAAACGCCGGATTCGTCAGACCGCGCGCACCCGCCCACCGACGAGCGCCGCCGCCGCCACGAGCGGCGGAAGCACCGAAATCCACGCCGCGGCCTCGAACGCGGCCATTCCCGGCGGCGCGAAAGGCCAGAGCGCGGTGAAGGGAACGAGCGAAGCGACCACCGAAAGACAGACCGCCTGGAACATCCGCAGCCATGCGCCGCTCAGCGTTTCGGCCGCGATTCCGAGCGATACGAACCCGAGGAGCAGCAGGTGGAGGTACAGCACGCGCACGGTTGCCATGTCGGCCCACCACGGCCCCGGCAGGCCCACGGCCAGGACCTGCGTGGCGCCTTTGGCCGCGAGCAGCAGGACCGGAAGCCCCCACGACGAGCGCGCGGAGGCGGGTGCGGAACGCCACCAGGTCCACGCGAGCGCTACGATGCCCACGCCGTGCGATACCCCCGCGATCCGGGCGAGCACGCGACCGCCGAGCGGCAATGCGGTCGACGGCAGGGAAAGCAGGAATCCCACGAGAATGCCGAGCCCGGCGGCCGCCAACGCCCAACCGGGAACGCGGACCCGGTCCGGAAGACGCGACCAGGCCAGGGTAAGCAGGCCCAGCGTGAACCAACCCTCCGAAAACACCTGCAGGAAAAAATGCGCGAAGGCGAGTTTGAGGGTGTCTCCGGCACCCCCGAACGGAACCATGGCCACCACGGACCACGCGCCGAGCGTGGACAGCGCAAGGAACGCGGCGGCCGCGTCGACCAGCGGGCGGAGGGTTGCGTCGACCAGGCTCCGGCGCGCGCTGCGGTACCACGCGACCCATGCGTACCAGGTGACCATGCACAGGGTCGACAGGATGATCGTGACCGGCACCCGCGCCGGCCCGAATTGCGCCGGTTCGTAACCCCACGGCAGGAACGCCAGGCCGGTCACGACCGCCAGGCCCAGGGTCCACGCGAGCAGACGGGCCGGCACGGGGCGCGAACCACCCCCGACGGCACGCATGCCGAGCAGGACGAACAGCGCCGGCGTCGCCCATCCGAAGTACATGAGGTGCGAATGCGCGTGGCGCACGTTCACCGGGTCCAGCCCGACGCTCCACCCGTACGCGACCACGAAGCGGAACAGCGCGCCGACGAGGCCTGCGACCGCGAACACGGCGAACGCGGCCCGCAGAGCCGTCGCGTCGGCCGGACGGGCCGTTCCGATCGCCGTCATCGGGCCGTCACCGCCGGGATGCCGGCCTCGCGCACGAGCGCATTGAACGCAGGGAGCCGCGACTCGAGCACGGCCGCGAGCTTCTCCAGTTCGTCGTCGATCTGCCACACCAGTTCGTCCCGCACGGCGTACGCCTGGTCGGTCGGCTGGTAGTGGCCCTGGGAGGCCGTCGAGGCCACACCCGCGAGCTTGTCGTTCAGCCGGATCGGGAAATTCAACGGGTCCTGTCCCGACCGGTTCTTCGTCTGGTAGAGAGCCTCCTCGACCGCCTTCATGGGCTCCAGCATCGCCCGCGCCGCGGCGCGCAGCGTATCGCCCATCGCGTGGTCGGTCGGCAGTCGTTCGAGCAACGCGTTCACGTCGGCCCGCACCGAGCGGATGCGCTTGATGCCGCGATGGACCTCCGAAAGCTTGTCCCGGATGCCGAGCAGGAACGCGAACTGTTCGTCCAGGTCGGCCTTCGTCGAGGTCGACCGGGGATCGGGTCGCACCTCGAACGGCACTTCCGTCGAGTCCCCGTCCACGACGAGGCGTGCGTGGAAGGTGCCCGGCGCCGCCCGGGGACCGCGCACCGAGCCCGACCACATGATCAGCCCGTCGAACGATTCGGCGTCGGGGTAGCGCAGGTTCCAGGAGAACGTATTGAGACCTTTCGAAACCTCGAGCCGTTCCGCCCCCTTCCCCTGGGTGGAGAACGAGCGGATCACGTCCCCGTCCTCCTCGAGGACGCGGAGCACCACGTTCGCGCTGTCGGGCGCGTCGCGCAGCCAGAAGCGCAGACGGGCCGAATGCTCGTCGCCCAGCGTCACGTAGCGCGGCGCGTGGAAGGTGAACGCACGGTCTGCATCGGCCTTCTCGAGCTTCTGCACGGGCGTCAGGTCGTCGAGGATCCAGAATCCGCGGCCCTGGGTCGCGATGACGAGGTCGTTCTCCTTGATCTCGAGGTCCGTGATCGGCACCTCGGGCAGGTTCAGCTGGAACGGCTGCCAGCGCTCCCCGTCGTCGTACGAGATCCACAGGCCGTTCTCGGTGCCCGCGTAGAGCAGCCCGGGGCGCGCCGGGTCGACCTCGATCGTGCGCGTGAACTGCTGCCGGTCGATACCCGTGTCGATGCGCTTCCACGTCTGGCCGTAGTCCCCGGTCCGGTAGAGGTACGGCTGGAAGTCGTTCGACTTGTACCGCGTACCGGCGACGTAGAGACCGCCCGGGTTGCGCGGATCGACCACCATGTCGTTCACCTGCATCCACTCGGGGAAGAGGCGTCCGGGCGGCGTCACGTCGGTCCAGGACGCGCCGTGATCGCGCGTGATGTGGATCTGCCCGTCGTCCGACCCCGCCCAGATCACGCCCGGCTCCTCCCCTTCGGCGAAAGTGAAGATCGTGGCGTAATACTCGACCGACGTATTGTCCTTCGTGATGGGCCCGCCCGACGGCCCGAGCGTGGCGGGGTCTGCCC
>JANJTM010000044.1 GCA_024711125.1 Rhodothermales bacterium | reverse complement strand
GCACGATGAATACCGTGGCGAGTCCCCACGTGATCTTCTCCAGGACGTCCGGAGCCTGCCGGGACCCGAGGATCTGCGTGGTCGAGCCCGCGGCGACGCCGGCGAGGCCTCCGCCCTGACCGGACTGGAGCAGGACGACGAGCGTCATCAGGAGGCCGATGAGCCCGATGAGGATGATGAGGATCGTGAAGAACATGGATGGTCGCGCCGAGATGGGATCCGGAAAACCGGTGCAGGTCGATGTGGACCGAATCGGCCCATGCAATCACCGCAAATCGTTAGCCCGAAAAGATACGCCTCCCACGGGGTCCATTTCAACCTTGCTCGCCCAACCGCCGGGCCGCAAGCGTCAGCGCGGCAACGGTTTTCATGTCATCCAGCTCGCCGGAGAACGCTTTCGCGAGAGCTTCATCAAAATCCATGACGACCAGGTCCACGTGCTCTCCCTCGGCGAGCGCCTGTGTACCGGGTCGAAGGTCGCGACAGAGATAGAGGTGGATGACCTCGTTGCTGTACCCGATGCACGAGTACAGCGACGCCAGGTGCTCGAGACGTCCGGCTCTCCAACCGGTCTCCTCTTCGAGTTCCCGCCGCGCTGCTTCGGCCGGGTCTTCGTCGGGTCCGTCGAGTTTGCCTGCCGGCACCTCGAGAAAGGTACGGCGCGCCGGGAAGCGGTACTGTCGTACCATCACGACGCGCCCGTCCGGCAGGATCGGCACGACGGCCGACGCCCCGGGGTGGTCGATCCACTCGCGGATCGACCTCGTGCCGTCTGGGAGACGCACAACGTCCCGGTTTGCCTTGATGAGGTGACCGTTCACGAGCGTTTCCGAGGATTCGGACCGCTCCGTCAGGTCCCGCTCGAGGCCGCCAGGGTGCGACGATGCTTCGGACATGGTTACCGACCCGTCATGTTCAGGATGATCGAGACGGCGGCGATCGCCGCCGTCTCCGTGCGCAGCCTCCGGGCCCCCAGCGAGACGGGAACGTACCCGGCAGCCCGGGTACGCGAGAGTTCCGCTTCCGTGAAGCCGCCTTCAGGCCCGACCAGCACCGTTACGTCACCCGACCCGTACTCGCGCAGCACGTCCGCCAGCGGGCGCCGATCGGAACCGGACTCGTGGCAGACCAGGCGCAATCCGACCACCGGCTCGTCCAGGAACCGGTCGAGCCGGGTAGACGCGTCGAGCCGGGGCAGCCTGGCCGCCCCGCACTGTTTCATGGCCGCGACCAGGATCCCGTGGCTGCGCGATTCCTTGACCTCGGAACGCTCGCAGCGTTCGCTGAGCAGAGGAACGATGCGAACCGCTCCCAGCTCGGTCACCTTCTCGAGCATCGTCTCGTATCGGCCGGCGTGCTTCAACAGGCCGACCGCCACGGTACAGCGGACGAGGGGTTCGGCCGGGGACGGCAGCGCTTCCATGATCTTGCCCAGCGCTCCGTTTCGCGTCACGGCGTCCAGGCGCACCCGGTAGAGTCCGCCGTCCCCGTCGACTACACGGACGATATCTCCGGGCACGAGACGCAGCACCCGGGACAGGTGCTGGGCCTCAGCATCCGGAAACGCGACCTGGTCGCCGGCGATCCGCGACCCGTCGACGTGGAAAACGTGTTTTTCCGGGGTGGACTGCTTTTTCACGGATGTCTGCCCGTCAGCGTAGGTACGATCGCGGGCCTCAGAGCCCGAAGGAGAAGCGGATGTGCACCCGGCCGCGCGTCGGTCCGTCGTCCGGATTGAACCCGTACGTGGCCAGCACGAGACCCGCCGCCGTCTCGAGTTGCGCCCCGAAACCGAAGCCGGGCCACACCGAGAGGCCCGCTGGAATGCCCAACGCGGGCGGAACGTCGACGAAACCGGCCTCTGCGAAAAGATAGGCATACGACCGGCGGTCGACGAGGTAACGTCCCTCGGCGAGAACCCTTCCCACGGCCCGACCGCGGAAGCGATCCTCGTCGTATCCGCGCAGAGTGCGAGCACCACCGAGACGCAGCAGGTCGGCCCGATCGAACGACCGCGCTACCAACAGCGCACCATCCAGGCCCGCCACGAACACCACGCGCCGCCCCGCAGGCCGATAGGCGCGCAGCACGGCAGACAACCGCTCGAATCGTACGCGCCCGGGGGCTCCGGGTGCGGCGAACCGCGTGACCCAGCCCCTTTCGAGATCGACCGTGCCCTCGGCGCCGCGGCCCGGACTCACCCGGTCGTCGATCGCGGAAAAGCGAACCCCCACGCCGAAGAACGATCCGTCGGCGCGCGCGACCGCCGTATCGTCGGGCAACCCTCCGGAGCCCGGGCGCGTGACCTCGGCCGTCCAGGACCCCGAGACGAGGAGGCGCGGCGCGATCGCGAACAGAACGCCGAACCGCCACGATCGGCGGCTGTACGTGGAGTCCTGCTGAAGCCCGCGGAAGGACGCCTCCGCGCCCACCATCGAACCCAGGACGGCCGGATCGAAGATACCCGCCTCCACGCGGCTCGTCTGCCCCGGCAACCGGTCGAGAAGCATCGACAGTCGTCGTCCGGCCCCGAACGGGCTCTGCAGTTCGAGCCGGCCCGTGCCGACCAGGCCACCCGGCGCTCCTCCGGCGCCGGACTGGTATCCGAGCGCGGCGTCGAACGAACCGGGAGCCACTTCGCTCGCGACGACCTGCACGATGGCCGTGGAATCGCCGGTAGGCACCAGGACGGGCAGCCGGACCTCTTCGAACAATCCCGACGCCGCAAGCGCGTTGCGCAATCCCTCGGCGTCGAACCGAGAGATCCTCGTGCCGACCCGAAGTCCAAGCAACCGGGCCACCGTCCGGGGCCGGGTCCGCCGCAGGCCGCCGAGCAGGATCCCCTCGAGCACGGGCTGCACACCCGGGACCAGGTCCAGTGCGATGACGACGGACGAATCCGCGTCGGACAGCGCGGCCGACAGGACGCGAACTTCCGCGTTCGGGTACGCCAGCGCTTCCAATCCTTCGAGGAGCCGCCGGACGGCCACCGAGAACGTGGAGTCGTTCCAGGCCGAGCCCAGCACCGACGCGTCCAACCGCTCGCGCAGCGCTGCCGCTTCGACCGGGAGCCCGTGCGCTACGCGCCACTCGATGCGGGACACCGGAACCGCGGGCCCCGGCGTCACGAAGATCCTGCGGGAGACCCGGTCGACCGAGTCGATCCGGGCGAGCAGGCGCCCGACCCTGTGGAGCGATGCCAGCGCCTCCTCGTCCACGTTCGAGGAATCGGCCACTACCGTCATCGACGCCATGCCGCCCGCGACCACGGACCAGGAGGAGAGCTGCTGCGCCGCCGCGGGGACCACCGTGAGAAGCGACATCGCCACCCCGATCAACGCGCCGATCCGATCGAACCGGCGGGTTCGATGATCGTATGTTCCTGCGAAACCCACCGAGATCGGGCGCATGGTCGGCTTGCGAATCCTCATCTCCGCGCTGGCGCTATGCGTGGTCGCGCTTCCTTCAAAGGGCGCGCGCACCCTGCCGGGGCCGGCGCCGAGCGACACGTTGCTGGTCGATTCGATTCGGGCCGGGCAGGTTTTGATCCGCGCACTGCCGGATTCGCTTGACGGGCGCCCCGTCGAGCGGTACGAACCCGCGCGCATGCCGGTGACGGGCTGGCTGGTCGACCGTTCGTTCTACTGGCGCGTACCGGTCGACGCGGTCGGAACACACCGGTTTGCCGTAACCGCGCGGCTGCGCGGCTCGGTCCAGAGGGCCGTGGAGTTGTCCATTACCGTCGGCCGCTGAACCGATGCGTCGCCTCGCCCTCTGCATGCTGCTCGTTGCGGGTTCTTCCGGCGCAGCGTTCGGGCAGGACTCCGGCAATGCACCACGCGACCTCGGACCGCTGGCCGATCCCGCCATCGACGAGGCGTCGGGACTCGTGGCCGGCCGGGCCAACCCGCGTGTGTTGTGGACGCACAACGACTCCGGCGACCGCAGCAGGATATTCGCGATCGACCTGGAAGGCAGGACGCTCGCCACGGTCGAGATCCGGGGGGCCAGGAACAGGGACTGGGAGGACATGGCCTCTCGTACCGTGAACGGCCGGCACTTGCTCTACGTAGGCGACATCGGAGACAACGCGTCCCGGTACAGGCGCATCCGCGTATACCGATTCCCCGAGCCCGTCATTTCGGGCGCGGCCGGCGCGACGCTCGAGGTGGACCGTTTCGACACGCTGGAACTCCGCTACCCCGACGGCGCCCGCAATGCCGAAACGCTGCTGGTCGACCCGGGCTCGGGAGACATCGTCATCGTGACGAAGGGCACCGACCGTCCGGAGGTATACCGCGCGTCCGTGCCGCCGTCGGGGGATGCCGAGGTCACGCTTCGCCGGGTCGGGCATCTCGCCTTCGAGGCCATTCCCTTCGGCGACGACGCCATCGAAGGCGGGGTCGGGGGCGACGTGAGCGCCGACGGCCGGTTCGTCCTCGTCAAGTCCTACCTCCGCGTGTACCGATGGGCATGGGACGGTACCCGGGATTTCCCGTTCGTCGGGGACCCGGACAGCCTGCCCTACCAGGTCGAGCCGCAGGGCGAAGCGATAGCGATCGCGGTAGACGGACTCTCGTGGTACACCCTCAGCGAAAAGGACGGGCCCCGGATCCCGCACCTGTACGCCTACAAAGGGAAATGACGGGCGATACCCCGCGGGACTTCGACGCGGAGCGGAGGGCCCTTGCCGCATGGTTCCGCGCGTCGGCCCGCGACCTGCCGTGGCGCAGCCGGCGCGACCCCTACACGACCTGGCTGTCGGAGATCATGCTGCAGCAGACCCGCGTGGAGCAGGCGCTGCCGTACTTCGAACGCTTCGTCACCCGTTTCCCCGACGTACGAAGCCTGGCCGACGCATCGATCGACGACGTACTCCGCGCGTGGGAGGGCCTGGGGTACTATTCGCGAGCCCGCAACCTGCACCGGGCCGCGCGGGACCTCGTGCAACGATTCGACGGCCGTTTCCCCTCGGACTACGATTCCATCCGGACCCTGCCCGGCGTCGGTGCCTATACGGCGGCGGCGATCGCCTCGCAGGCGTTCGGCCTGCCGTGCGCAGCCGTCGATTCGAACGTGGTGCGCGTGTTGACCCGATTTTCGGCCGATCCGGGAGATCCGCGCCGGGCGACGACCCGACGCCGCATCGACGGACTCGCGGCGTCGATGCTCGACCCCGTACACCCGGGTACCCACAACGAGGCCCTGATGGAGCTTGGCGCGCGGGTTTGCCGCCCCCGGTCGCCCCGGTGCTCCGAATGCCCCCTGTCCCGCTCCTGCAGGGCATTCGCCGAGGGGCAGCCCGAGGCTTACCCGACGAGGGTGCCGAAGCGGCCTGTTCCGCACTTCGATATCGCGGTTGGCGTGCTGCGCGACGCGTCCGGCCGCCTCTTCATCCAGCGTCGGCCCGACGACGCCATGCTCGGCGGCCTCTGGGAATTTCCGGGCGGAAAGGTGGAGCCGGGCGAAACACCCGAAGAGGCCTGTCGTCGCGAAATCGCCGAGGAACTCGGTTTGCGGGCGCGGGTCGGTCGGCGCCTGGCGATGATCCGCCACGCCTACTCGCATTTCCGGATCACGCTGCACGCCTTCGACTGTACCTCGGCGGATGCTCTTCCGCCCGATCGCCCTGACGGCACCGCTCGTTGGGTCGCCGCCGAGTCGCTTGCCGACTATGCCTTCCCTCGGGCCAATCGGCGACTGGTCGAAGAACTGCGGGGGCACTGAGCCGTATACACGGCAACCCAACCCGGTGCGGCGCGTGGATTCGGACCTGCTGTTCCTGCTCGTCATCGTCGGCTTCTACGTGCTGCGCCACCTTACCGGGGCGAAGCAGAAGCAGGGTGCCCCGCGGCCCGCGAATCGTCCGGAACTTCCGCCGCTGCCCGGCGAAACGGTCGAAGAGGAGCGGGACCCGGAACTCGACGAAGCGCTCAGGGAGATCCGGCGCGCCCTCGGCATGCCTGTGCCGGACGAGCCGCACGCCCCGCCGGAACCGCGGAAGCAGTCCCCGGCGCACCCGCCCGCCCCTACGCCCGCACCGCCGCGGCGCACGTCGCTGCCCTCGAGGCTCGGAACCGGGCCGCGTCGGCGCGACGACGAGTTCCGCGAGGTCCGGACCGGGCGTCCGGATGCGGAAGAACGGTTCGAGCGCACCCCTCGAGGCCAGGCCATGCCGGCTACCCGGGAGAAGGCAACCTCTCCGTTCCGCCCGGCGTCCACGCGGATCTTCGACGACGCCACCGTATCGCCGCGCGACGACGCCTTCGGCTGGCATGACCCGCTGGAGGGGCACTCGCACCTCGAGCAAGCGCCCACGGTCGTCGATGCCACCCCGCGGTCCGACCATCCTCTCGCCGTGCGCCTGCGTTCGCCCGAGGCCCTGCGCGAGGCGATCGTGCTGCGGGAGGTCCTCTCTCCGCCCAAGGCGTTCAGGCGCCGGTGAGGGCCGCCCGCCTTACGCCGCTTCGACCGGTTCGCCCTTCTTGAAGATCGCCGCGCCGATCGCTCCGCCGATCGCGCCGAACAACGCCGACAGCGCAAGGCCGGGCAAGGCCGAGACGACGTACTTGCCGAGGGTGATCTCCTGCTCCATCTGGGCGATCAGGGCGTCGTACTGCTCGGGCGGCATGCTCGCGCCGAAGCGGTCGAGCATGAATTGCGACACCGTGAGGTCGGCGCGGATTCCCGCCTGGATCAACACGTAGTTGAGGACGAACGACACCAGCCATCCGACGAGCGCGGCCAGGATACCGATGACAGCGCCCTGCCCTGCCGGTAGGGTCAGCTCGTTCGTATCGGTGTAGTGCCAAACAGCGACGAGCGCTCCCGCGAGGATGCCCGCGCAGCAAAGGAAGTTGATGAAGCTCAGGTAGGACGTGGACAGGAGGCCCGCCACGAGTCCCCCGAGGATGATGGACTGCTGCTTGCTGGGCATGGGTCGGGTCAGGGCTGGTGGGTCGGATCCGGCGCGCCGGAGCGCCGGCGGACGGGGAACCGTCCGGAACATAACCGTCGCGCCGAACCCCCGAAAGCCCCCCGCTTCAATTCGAGGGTTTACCCGGCAGCCGCCGCCGGGGCCGCACCAGGTCGCCGACGGCCGCTACGAGGAAATACCCGGCGACGAGCCCGAAAACCAGCCCGGTCACCCAGCGGCTCGGTACCGTGTTCTCCAGGATACCGAGGGCGTCCAGCGTCCAGTCCAGGGCGATCGGAAACACGGACGCAGCCAACGCGATCGGGGCCCGGCGACCCAGGTCGCCGAGAACCCGCGCGAGAAGCGTGAACAGGAGGGCCGCGAGCGGCAAGCCGAAGTAGATGCCCATGCAGCGGTCGCATGCGGCGAGCGGAACGCCGTCGATCGTCGCCGATCGCGAGGGTATCTGGTGACAGACCGCCGAGAAGGCCTGCATGACGAGCGTTCGCGCCGTGCCGTCGACGAACGGCGGGGCGAATGCCACGGCCAGGATCGCCAGGCCGAGCGCTCCGGTGATCCAGCGGGCTCTTGACATGGAGATTCTCACGCTCGACGGTAGGGCGTCGTTCCGGCATCCCTGTCTCCCGTCGGCAATCATCCTTCACACCTTTTTTGCACTCGGAGACCGGCCGGAGACCGTCCCGACGCGGGTTCGACAGGCTCTGATCCCGGAACCCGGGGAGGTATACCCGGTTGATGTAGCACTCTCTGCCAGGGAGTGCCAACACATTTTTTTTCGCCGGGCGCTGGCACTGTCGTATGGAGAGTGCCAAGCGGCGACCGGCAGCCCCCCCATCATCCACTTCATCAACCCCCAAACGACATGGCCAGCATCAAGCCCCTGGGTGACCGTGTGGTCGTGAAGCCGCAGCCCGCCGAAGAGAAGACGGCGAGCGGCCTCTTCATCCCCGACACCGCCAAGGAAAAGCCCCAGAAAGGTACCGTCATCGCCGCCGGCCCCGGCCGCGTGGAAAACGGCACGAAGATCGACATGACCGTCAAGGCCGGCGACGTCGTGCTCTACGGCAAGTACTCGGGCACCGAGATCCAGATCGACAACGAGGACCTGCTCATCATGCGGGAAACGGATATCCTCGGCATCGTCGCCTGATCCGACCGCTCCAACCCCATTCCGAAAGACCAACCATGGCAAAGCAGATTACCTTCGATACCGAGGCCCGTGCCGCGCTGAAGCGTGGCGTCGACGCCCTCGCCGATGCCGTCAAGGTCACGCTGGGTCCGAAGGGCCGCAATGTGATCATCGAGAAGAAGTTCGGCGCCCCGACCGTCACCAAGGACGGCGTCACCGTCGCCAAGGAGATCGAACTCGAGGACAAGATCGAGAACGTCGGTGCCCAGATGGTCAAGGAGGTCGCCTCCAAGACCAGTGACGTGGCCGGTGACGGCACCACCACCGCCACCGTGCTGGCCCAGGCCATCATGGCCGCCGGCCTCAAGAACGTCACCGCGGGCGCGAACCCGATGGACCTCAAGCGCGGCATCGACAAGGCGGTCGTTTCGGTCGTCGCGAAGCTCCGCGAGATGAGCCGTGACATCGAGGGCAAGAGCGAGATCGCCCAGGTCGCCTCGATCTCGGCCAACAACGACAACGAGATCGGCGAGCTGATCGCGGACGCGTTCGACCGCGTGGGCAAGGAAGGCGTCATCACGGTCGAAGAGGCCAAGGGCACCGACACGCAGCTCGACGTCGTCGAGGGCATGCAGTTCGACCGCGGCTACCTGTCGCCCTACTTCGTCACGGACGCCGAGAACATGGAGGCCGTGCTCGAGGACGCTTTCATCCTCATCCACGACAAGAAGATCTCGGCGATGAAGGACCTCCTCCCCGTGCTGGAGAAGGTCGCCCAGATGGGCCGTCCGCTGGTCATCATTTCGGAGGACGTCGAGGGTGAAGCCCTCGCGACCCTCGTCGTGAACAAGCTGCGCGGCACCCTCAAGGTCGCTGCCGTCAAGGCCCCGGGCTTCGGCGATCGCCGCAAGGCGATGCTCGAGGACATCGCGATCCTGACGGGCGGAACGGTCGTCAGCGAGGAGAAGGGCTACCGCCTCGAGAACACCACGCTCGACTACCTCGGCCGCGCCAAGCGCGTCGTGATGGACAAGGACAACACGACGATCGTCGACGGAGCCGGCGAGGCCGACCAGATCAAGGCCCGCACGAACCAGATCAAGGCCCAGATCGAAACCACGACCAGCGACTACGACCGCGAGAAGCTCCAGGAGCGCCTCGCCAAGCTCGCCGGCGGTGTCGCCGTAGTCAAGATCGGCGCTTCGACCGAGCCCGAGATGAAGGAAAAGAAGGCCCGTGTCGAGGACGCGCTGCACGCGACCCGCGCGGCCATCGAGGAGGGTATCGTCGCCGGCGGCGGCGTGGCTCTCATCCGCGCCATCTCGTCGCTCGACGGCGTCAAGACCGACAACGAGGACCAGTCGATCGGTGTCGCCATCGTGCGTCGCGCGCTCGAGGAGCCCCTCCGCCAGATCGCGGCCAACGCCGGTCTCGAGGGCTCGATCGTCGTCCAGAAGGTCAAGGAGGGCAAGGGCAACTACGGCTACAATGCCCGCACCGACGAGTATGGCGACCTGATGGGCCAGGGCGTCATCGATCCGACCAAGGTCACGCGCACCGCGCTCGAGAACGCCGCTTCGGTGTCGGGCCTGCTGCTGACGACCGAGGCCGTGATCGCCGACAAGCCGGAGAAGAAGGCCGCCGCGCCGATGCCTCCGGGCGGCGGCATGGGCGACATGGATTTCTAGTCGGACTTCCGACCGGAAACCGGGGGCGGGGCCGCCATGCGGCTCCGCCCCTTTCTTTTTCTACCGGGGCCGGCTGCCCTACCTTGCGGTCGATACGCTTTCCCATGCCGTCCCCGGAACCCGCACAAGCCTACATCGCCCTCGGATCCAACCTGGGGGATCGAATCGGCCACCTGCAGGCGGCCGTTTCGGCACTCGCGGCGACGAGAGGGATCGAGGTTACCGGTATATCGCCGGTCTACGAGAATGCGGCCCAGACCTCCGTTCCGGGTGACGAACAACCGCCGTACCTCAACGCGGTCGTCGCCGTTTCGACGGTTTTGCCGGCGCGGGCGCTCGTGGATCGCCTCCTTGCCATCGAACTGGCACGAGGACGCGTGCGCAACGGGACGAACCGGTGGGCGGCCCGCACCCTGGACTGTGATCTGCTCGTCTACGGCGAAGCCACCATCGACGAGGACGGTCTCACCGTGCCGCACCCGAGAATGACGGCCCGTCGGTTCGTCCTTCGCCCCTTGTTCGACCTCGCGCCTTCGCTCCGCGTTCCGGCTCCCGTACTGCGCTCCGTGAGCGGGCTGCTGGATTCCTGCCCGGACGATTCGACCCTCGAGCCGGTCGGCGAATCGCTTCGCATACCTGGGCAGGCCGTCCACGGCCAGGCCGAGTTATGGCCCGAATCGCAGGGCGAGCCTTCTCCCCGCGAGACCGTACTCCTGCCCGGCGAGCTGCGCTACATCGTGGTCGAAGGCGTGATCGGGGTCGGAAAAACCACCCTCGCCCGCGAACTATCCACGCGTTTCGGCGCCTCGCTGGTCCTCGAGGAGTTCGAGGAGAACCCCTTCCTTGCCCGGTTCTACGAGGACCGGCCGCGGTGGGCTTTCCAGACCCAGTTGGCGTTCCTCGCAAGCCGCTTCCGGCAGCAACAGGCGCTCGCGAAACGCGACCTGTTCCACGACCTCGTGGTGTCGGACTATGCGTTCGACAAGGACCGAATCTTCGCGCGCCTCAACCTGTCGGGTGACGAGCTGCAGCTGTACGAAACGATGTACACGATCATGCAGCCGTCCGTGCCTCGGCCGGACCTCGTGGTCTACCTGCAGGCGTCCACGGAGTGCATCATGGAACGCATCCAGCGGCGTGGACGCGACTTCGAGGCCAACATGGACCCGGGGTACATCCAGGCGCTGGGCGACGCATACAACGCCTACTTCTTCCACTATTCGAGCACTCCGCTCCTGATCGTCAACGCCAACCGGCTCGACTTCGTCAGGAATTCGGCCGACCTCGAGGAGTTGTTCCGACAGATCGCGCGTATACGGCGCTCCGGCACCACCTATTTCAGCCCGGCGCGGCCCGTCTGAGCCCGCATGTTCCTGAAGCTCCTCTGGTTCCTGGTCCTCGTCTGGATCCTCGCACGCGTGATGCGCTCCGCGTTCTCGATCGTGCGCATCGCGTCAGGGCGCGTGGAACCCCCCGGACGCGGTCCGTGGCCCCCGGCGCCGGGCCCGCTGCCCCGTGAACCGCAGCGCCCGCCCCCGGCGCAATCGCCGCCACCGAGGAGCCCGGCGCGGCGCGAAGACGTAGAAGACGCGCGGTTCGAGGACCTGTAGCCGTTCGCGCTTTGCGACCCTTCGGAATCCGCCGAATACGGCGGTCGTGGCGGAGAGGACTGCGTGGATCGGGTGGTTAGTCCCCGCCGCAATTTGCGGCACCGAACATGGCGGGACCGAACGTGACGGGACCGAGCATTACGGCACCGAACGTGGAATAATGGCCCAAATCCCACGTATTCGGCCGCTTTTGAGGGTCAAAATGTCGACAAACGGCTCATATTCGACATATTCCCCCGCTTTTGGGGCCCAATACGTCGACTTTGGGCCGAAATCCCACCTCCGCACTCCTTGGAGGTCGTCTTGCCTCGATTTCGGCCGCAAACGGAAGCTCGGCGCCCGTTTGGGCGTCGAATGGCGGCGTCGGTGCCATATCGACGAGTGCTCGCGGCCGGCCCCGGCCGTCCGCGGCAGCCGTCAGCCCTCGAGCAGATCGTCCATGAACCTGCGCCCGAGCGCCGACGCCTGCTCGGCCGACTTCGCCTCGCTGTAGACACGCACGATCGGCTCGGTGTTCGATTTGCGCAGGTGCACCCAGCCCTCGTCGAAATCGAGCTTGACGCCGTCGATCGTCGAGATGCGGGACCCGGCGTACCGCTCGGCGAGGCGCGCCAGCAGCGCATCCGGGTCGAGCGAGCCGATGTCGGTCTTCTGCTTGACGATGTGGTACAGAGGAAGTGCTGCGCGCACCTGTGACAGCGTCCTGCCCTCCTCGGCCAGGTGCTGCAGAACCATGGCTACGCCGACCAGGGCGTCGCGACCGTGATGCAGCTCGGGCAGGATCACTCCGCCGTTGCCCTCGCCGCCGAGCACGGCACCCACCTCCTGCATGCGCTTCACGACGTTGATTTCGCCCACGGCCGATCGGAAGACCCGCTGGCCGTATCGCGCCGCCACGTCCTCGATCGCGCGGGACGACGACAGGTTGGTCGCGAAGGGCCCCTTTCGCCGCTTCCAGAGGAAGTCGGCCGCGATGACCTGGGTGAGCTCTTCGGAAACGTAGACCCCGCCGTCGGCGATGAGCGCCAGGCGGTCCGCATCCGGATCCACGACGAATCCCACGTCGGCCCCAGCCTCGCGCACGGTCTGCATCGTGCCCCCGAGATGCTCGGGCAGCGGCTCGGCGACGTGGGAAAAACGCCCCGTCGGCTCGCAGTGGAGCCGAACGATCTGCTCGGGCCTCACGCCCAGACGTTCGAGCAGGCGCGGAATCGCGATTCCGCCCACCGAGTCGATGCCGTCCACCACCACCCGGAAGTCCCGCGCACCGATCGCCGCCCTATCCACGAACTCGAGCGCCAGGATGGCCTCGATGTGTTCGTCCATGAAGTCGTGACGGCGTTCGGATCCGACGGCGTCCCAGGCCACCGTGGCCGGTTCACCCGACTCGGCCAGCGCGATGACGGCTGCGCCCTCCTCCGGCGAGAGAAACTCCCCCTTCCCGTTCAGCAGCTTCAGCGCGTTCCATTCGGCCGGGTTGTGCGACGCGCTGAGCACGATGCCACCCGTCGCCCCGGAGAGGATCACCCCCATCTCGACCGTGGGAGTCGTCGCAAGCCCGGCGTCGATCACGTCGCATCCACAGGACCGCAGAGTGGCCCGTACGAGGTCACTGCACACGGGCCCGGTCACACGCGCGTCGCGTCCGACGACGACCGAGGGACGTCCCTTGGCCTGCGATCGGCACCACGCCGCGTACGCCGACGCATACTTCACCAGGACCCCGGGGTCGAGACCCGCGCCGAAGATGCCGCGGATCCCCGATATCGAAACCATCAACGTACCGGGCACGACAACACCTCCCGAGGGCTGGACGGATTCGGCGTCCCTCGGGCCGGCATCGCTCGACCCTCGTCCGCCGGAAAGCTATTTCAGGTCGAACACGAGATTCACCGACGCACGCACTTCGATCTCACCCGCGGCGTAGGCCGCCGGATCGGGTGCGGCCGCCGCTTCGGCCACCATGCCGTCCATCGCCGCGGAACGAAGCATGATGTCCGGACGCGGCACGTACACCCCCTGTTCGCTGATCGTCAGCACCGGGCCCAGCTCGGCACCGAGCGTCGTGGCAAGCACCTCGGCCTTGTGGCGGGCGTTGGTCGCGGCCTTCTGCAGCGCCTGAACGCGCACCGCCGATTCGTCAGCCAGTCCGTACGACACTCCGTTCAGGCGATTGGCGCCCTCCTGGACAATGGCCTGGACCAGGCCCGGCAACGTATCCAGATCGTCGAGCGTCACTTCCACCTCGCGGGTTGCGACGAACCCGGCCTCTTCCCAACGCTGCTGGTCGGGGTTCCACCGCCGGTCCGGCTCGAGCTGGAGCGTCTGCAGCCGAATCTTCCGCTCCTCGACACCCAGGCGCCGGACGGCGTTCATGGCGTCGCGCGCAGCCTCGTCGTTCTTCTCCTGGGCCTTGTCCGGGCGCCGGTCCCTCGATACGATTCCGAAACGCACGATCGCCTGGTCGGGCAGCACCCGCACGACGGCCTCGCCCGAGACCGTGACGGTGCGCTGCACCGGCTGCGCGCTGACCCCCGCAACGGCCACGAGGGCGATGAACAGGAGGGCGGAAAGCTGCTTCATGGGTAGATGCGGTCGATGAGTCGCGGGAACGGAATCGCCTCCCGCAGGTGGTGAAGTCCGCAGATCCAGGACACGGTGCGCTCGAGGCCCATTCCGAACCCGGAGTGCGGTACGGAGCCGAACCGGCGCAGGTCGAAATACCACGAGAAGACCTCCTCCGGCAGGCCGTGGGCCTCCACCTGGGCCTTGAGGAACGCCAGGTCGGTGGCCCGCTCGCCGCCGCCGATGATCTCCCCGTACCCCTCGGGCGCCAGCACGTCCATGCCGAGGGCGAGCCGGTCGTCCTCGGGATCGCGCTTCATGTAGAACGCCTTGAAGTGGTGCGGGAAACGGTGCACGATGACCGGGCGGTCGAAGTGCCACGTGACCACCGTTTCGTCCGAGCCTCCGAAATCGTTGCCCCACTCGAAGGTGCGCGCCGACTCCTTCCACTTGGGCAGGTAGCGGTTCTCCTCCTCGATGTCGGCCAGCCGCTGGTTGATCGCGATTTCGCGCGCGTCGTACTGGCGCTTCTCGTGCTTCTTCGCCTGGCCGTAGGCCTTCCGGTTCGCTTCGAGCTCGGCGCGCAGCGACGCTTCCTCGACCTTGAGCCCCTCGATCTTCTCGTCCATCATCCGGGCCGTCTCGTCCGAATGCAGGATCTCCACCGCCTCGTCGTACGTGACGCGTGGGAACGGCCCCTGGACCCGCTTGAGCGGCTCGAGGTCCCGCTCGAGGATCGCCAGCTCTTCCGCGCAGTGCTCCATGGCGTCCGTCACCAGGCGGACGAGCATGGCCTCGGCGACCTCCATGTTCATGTCGAGGTCGTAGAACGCCATTTCGGGCTCGATCATCCAGAACTCGGTAAGGTGCCGCCGGGTCTTGGACTTTTCCGCGCGGAACGTGGGTCCGAACGTATAGATCTTGCCCATCGCCATCGCCATCGCCTCGCCATGCAGCTGGCCCGACTGCGTCAGGTAGGCCGGCCGCCCGAAATAGTCGATGGCGAAGAGCGTAGACGTGCCTTCGACCGCGTTGCCCGTCAGGATCGGCGCGTCCATCTGGACGAAACCGCGCTCCTGGAAGAACTGGTGGATCGAGTAGATCACCCGGTTGCGCACGCGCATGATCGCCCACTGGCGGCGCGAGCGCAGCCACAGGTGCCGCTGGTTCATCAGGAACTCGATCCCGTGCTCCTTGGGCGTGATCGGGTACTCCTCGGCGAGGCTGACGAGCGTAGCCGAGGTGACCTGCACCTCGTAGCCGCCCACCTGGCGCTCGTCCCGACGCACCGTACCCGTCAGCGACAGCGCGCTCTCCTGGGTACACGCTTCGGCCACCTCCCACGTCGCCGCGTCGGCGGACTCCTGCGAAACCACGCACTGCGCCAGGCCCGAGCCGTCCCGCAGGATCAGGAACCAGAGGCCCTTGGAGCCGCGCTTGTTGTAGAGCCACCCCTTTACGGTGACCGTCGCGCCCTCGTGACGGGCCAGCGAATCGATGGATACGAAATCGATAGGCATGAGATCAGCGTCGCAATTCGGCCAACCAGTTCCCCATCTTGCGCTCGCCAGACACGGACGAGTGGATGAGCTCGAACATGCCATAGCCGTCCCGATCGGCGAATACGAAGATGGCCTGGCCTTCGCCCGGGATATTGTTGTACGACCAGATCTCATACGGTACCGTGTCCCGGTCGTACAGGTGGAGTTCGATGTCCACCGGCGTCCCGTACTTGATCAGCGCACGTCCTCGGTCGGTCTCCCAACCTTCGGAAAACGTCGTGCGATAGCGGTCGTTGGCATACTGCAGGCGCTGGTAGAACTGCTCCTGGAACTCGTTGACGGGAGTATTGAGATTCGGGTCGCGCTTGGACCAGAAATCCATGAGGAATCTCCGACGCTCGTCCAGGTCGGTGATGCCCCGAAGTCGCCGCTTCTCGGATTCGGTCGCCACGATCGCCAGGTGTTCGAGCGCCTTCTCGACCTCTTCCTCCGGCATGTTCGCGTAGCGACTGTTCTCGAAGTCCTCGTCCACCCCGGCGATCGGTGCCCGCTCCACTCCCGGGTTGTATACGTAGAATTTCCGGGAGCGCTCGACCAGTGCCTCGTTCTTGGAGTTCAGCAGTGCGATGCGCAGGAAATACGAGCCCGACGGCAGACCCGACAGGTCGAACGAACCCACGACCACGTCCGGGGACCGCAGGGGACGCGGAGTGCGTCGCTGCATGTCTGCAAGCGGCTGCGGCAGATTCGCCTCGGCCACGTAGGCGAAGACCGTGTACTCGGTCTCGAGCGGTGCCAGGCGATCCAGGTTGTAGGCCTCCGAGTAGAAGAAGATGCGGGAGAGGCCGGTTCCGAACAACTGGTTGGCGTTCGGCCGCACCACGAGTCCGTTCTTGTAGAACGCTTCGTCCCGGTTCTCGGCCCGGCGGATCTCGCTTGCCAGCGTGACGTCACTCATCTCGACGTCCGCCGAATCCGAATAGTCCGGTACAACGATCTCCCGTCGCAGCGAGACCCCGGTGCGTCCCGTCGTCGGATCGCCCGGTACCTCGACCACGACCTCGTATTCGCCGGGCGGAACGGTCGCCCTCAGCTGGTTCACGAACTGCTGCCCCGGCGCGAGCCCCGTGGTATCGGGAATCACGAAGGAGAGGTTGAGCGAATCGCTCCACACCGCATCCGTCGGCGAACCCGCCAAAGCGGCCGACGATGCGCGCTGGATCCGCAGGTCCACCGGGAGGCTGGACCGGAACCCCCCCTCCACCGCCTCGAACGTAAGCGTGGCCGCCTCGAACGCCAGGTACATTTCGACCAGTGAATGGTCGGCGTCGAAGGCAAACACGGCCTGGTCCAAGTCGACCTGCAGCGGTCGAGCCTGCTGCGCGTAGGCGCATGGAGCGAGGACCGTAAGCGTGGCGACCGCTGTCAGGAATCGAAGCCGGATCATGTCGGGACCGTACGGCGGGTTGCGGGGAGGCCGTATACGCGACGGACTCCCGCAGAGGTCCCGACCCGGCCGGGTCACTTCCGCATATCCGTGCGCCGGATCACTTCAACAGGGTCATCGTCCCGGCGGCCGTGTACAGCGTCTTTCCGGCCCGCGCGGTCACGCGGTAGATGTAGATTCCGGACGAAAGCGCCTGCGCGTCTATCGGGATACCCCGGTTCATGCCCGCGTCCACCAATTCCGGGGGCGTGGTCAGCGCTTCCCGTCCCAGCAGGTCGGTCAACCGAACCGATACCTCCGCGGCCTCGGGAAGGTCGAACTGTACCATCGTCGTGGGATTGAACGGGTTTGGGAAGTTGCCGCGAAGCTGGAAGGTGCGCGGGACGAGGTCGCTTCCGCTCGTCGAGGTCACGACGGTCGGAAGCGTGACGACACCGGCTGCGTCGACCGACATCAGCGAGAAGCCGTACGTGCCGGCGGTCCCTGCAAGACCCGAGGACATCAGGACCATGGCCGTACCCCCGCCGCCGCTCCAATCGAATCGGTAGGTGTCGATCGCGCTTCCGCCGGCGGGACGAGCCTCGAGGTTGTACCCGCGCGGTACCATGCCTACGTAGCCGGTGAAGGAGCCGTACGGAAGTCCGGTGGCCACCGGGAAAAGGAAGCTGTGGTCGTTGGTGTCGGACATCCAGCGGACATCCAGCGAGGCGACGTTGGACGCACCGTTGAGGACGCGCACATCGACGGTGGTCCCTGACGTCCCGGTCGTGCGGGCGCCGTCGAGAACCGAGACCTGGACGTCGGTGGCTACCGTGCCGGAAGCGACCACGGTGTAGGTACCGTCGTTTGCAATGTCGACCTCGGTGGCATCCACCGCCTGCGAGACGGAGGTCGAATTTCCGGGGGCGATGGCCACCAGGCGTCGCCCGCTGGCAAACTCCGAAAATCCGGTTGCCTTCCGGAAACGGGCGTCGTTCCAGACGAGGACCCCATCGACGTAGATATCGGCCGGGTCCAGGAGCGGATCGGAAATGTTCTGAACCCACTGTACGTGGGCGACACCCATCACGGTGACCGTTACGCTGGCCGCGTTCGAAGTCGCCATCCCGTCGGAGGCGACGAACAGGAAGTCGTCGGTCCCTGAGAAGGAAGGATACGGGGTGTAGGTGGCGGTGGAACCGACTATGACGACGTCCCCGGAGGTGGGCGGCAGCAGCACGGAGTACGTGAGTACCGGATTGTCGGGGTCCGAGGCTTGGAGAGGGATCGAGACCGGAGTATTCCGCTGCGTGGAGGCGGTCCCGTCTACGGCGACGGGTACGTCGTTGATCGGAACCACGTTGATGGTTACTACGACGTCCACCGATGCCGACCCGTCGCTCAGCGTATAGGTAAACGCATCTGTCAGCGTCTCGGACCCGTCGTGCAGGTAGTTGAATCCACCGGCAGAGGTAAGGGCCAGCGTGCCATGCTGTGCGGTAGTCTTCAGCGTGACGGACAGCGCATCGCCGTCGGCATCGGAGTCGTTCGCGAGGACTCCGGTCCCCGCAGCCACGATGAGTGCTCCGCCCTCCTCGACCGAGTACGTATCGGCCACCCCGGTAGGTGCCGTGTTGGCCGTGACGTTGATCGACACCGTCGCCGCAGGCGAGTCGGCCTCACCGTCATTGGCCCGATACGTGAACGAATCCGGGCCGACGTAGCCGGCGGTCGCCGTATACGTGGCTGTATCTCCCGTGATTGAGACACTACCGTGCGACGGAGCCTCAACCACGGCAAACGAGAACACCGTATCGTCCGGATCGCTTGCCCCCAGCGTGATCGCCTTGGGGACCGAGGCGCGGGCGGAAGTGGATACGGCGAGCGCGGTCGGCGGATCGTTCACCGGGGTTACCGTGATCGAAACCAGCCCGTCATCGGAAAGGCTGCCGTCACTCACCTGGTAGGTGAAGGAATCTCCGGTCGTTTCACCGCCGTCGTGCTGGTACGTGAAAGAGCCGTCGACGTTCAGGATCAAGGACCCATTTGACGGCGCGGAAAGCAGGCTTGCGGTCAAGGGCTGACCGTCCGCATCCGTGTCGTTGGAAAGAACGCCGGAAACGGCGTCCACCGAAAGCAGGCCCCCTTCCGTCGAAGCGAAGTTGTCATTGACCGCAACCGGCGCGCGGTTGCCGGCGGCCGTAACCGTAACATCCAACAGAGGCACGGCCGGCGCATGGGCCGGAACGCCGGTGTTCAATCGGAAGTCGACGAGAGACACCGTTCCGTTTCCGGCTCCGGTGAAACGCAGTTTGAATCGGACCAGGGTCCCCGACGCGACGATTCCACCACCTCCCCCCGTATATCCGCCGATCTTGCCCGTAGTGGACAACGAACCGACCGTCCATCCGGTCGCCGTGAGGGTCCCGGTCGTCTGGTGAAATGCGTTCTGGATGTTGACCGTCGCGATCTCGATCCAGGCATCCGACGGCCTGACCGTCATCTGGAAGGACGTGATCGGCGTGGCCGGGTTGACGCCCGCAAGCACCACGTCGACCCAGACTTCATCGTTGACCGCTGCGAATACGTCGGTCATGCTCACCTGCACCTGTCCTCTCGCCTCGGGCGCCCACAGCGTGACCCCTGTCAGCACAAGTACGCAAGCCACGACGGTGGCTTTGCCAAACGGCGACTTCCGATTTCCGTCTCGCATGGCTTTCCGGTTGATCCTTCGGAATGTAAGGCGTGATCGCACCGATCGATTCACCCATCCGGGCAATTCGGCGTTCCGATCCTGCACACCCGCCCCGCGGAATTCCGTCTGCCGGGTACGCGCGTTCATGAAAAACGCGAAGCCCCGGCCGTCGTGTGACGGCCGGGGCTTCCGAACGAACCAGGGGCCCGCTTACTTGACGAGCGTCATCGTGCCTACCTGGGTGTGCGTCACGTCCTGAGCACGCGCGACCACTCGGTAGAGATAGATGCCGGAAGTCAGGCTGGAAGCATCCAGCTGGACGTTGCGGGAGGCGCCCGCATCCATCGTGGTGGCCGGGATGGCCATCACGACCCGACCGAGGAGATCGAGCACGGTCACCGAAACCTCGCTGGTCTGCGGCAGATCGAACTGGATCGTGGTGGTCGGATTGAACGGGTTCGGATAGTTGCCCTTCAGCGCAAACTCGGTGGGCAGATCCAGGCCTTCGTTCGAGGTCACCGTGCCACGCGTGAGCGTGACCGAAGACGACGGACCGACGGTCCAGAGGGAGCCATCCGAGGTAATTACGCGGTGGAAGAGCGTGATCGAACCGCCCACGTTGATGTTGCCAGGAGCCGAATTCGTGACGGCATCGAACAGCTCAGCGGCTTCGGCGACCGTCAGGCGGTAGCCGTTGCCCGTTCCGAACCGCTCTGCCGCCACGATATCCGTAAACGACGCGTTCAGCGACATCTGGTAGATGTAGTTGACCGTATCGCCGTCCGGATCGTTTGCAGGCAACCAGGAGACCGAGAACAGACGGTCAGCCGGGTTTCCGGCGATCGTGACCGACGCGGGACCGCGGGTTTCCGTGGAAGCCGGAGCCCGGTTGGTCGCCAGCAGGATCTGACCGCGGATCTCGCCGGCCGGGTTGCCCGAGGTATGGACGTTGACGTACGCGCCGCCCGAGCGGAGCGCATCGACGAACGATGCCTTGGTAACACCGGCCGGGTAAGAAACAGCCGCCAGGTTCACTGCCTGGTTGATCGTCACGTTGCGGCCGTCAGCCGACACCGTGGTCGAGGTCAGCGGAACCACGACTCCACCATTCTCCCCAACTGGGCCGAGGTGGATATGCGCCGCCGTAAACGGAGCGCTCAGATCGACCGCGGATACATACACCTCCAGCAGATCCTGATCCGCAACGAGGCGAAGCATCGAGACGCCCGAAGCAGGCGACTCGACCGGCGGCATCTCGTGCACACCGGCAAGCACGCCGCCCAGACCATCCACGGGGAAAACCGTGATGGTGGCAACGGTAGAGGTCAGCGTGACCGTACCGTCGGTAACGGACACCTGGACCGGCCACACGCCGGGATATCCCATCGGATTCCACGAAAACGCACCCGCCGCGCTGACCGTGGCACCGGCAGGGCCCTGCACCTTCGTAAAGGTGAGAGCGTCGCCGTCGACGTCGGTAGCGCCGTACGCAAACGTGATTACGCCGTCATCTTCGAGCACGGTCATGTCGCCCATCTGGGCCGTCCAGACCGGATCGTCGTTGACCGGGGTTACCGTGATGCTGACCGTCGCGGCGGCCGAGTTCACATACCCGTCGTTGGCGCGGTACGTGAAGGAATCGGCACCGTGATAGTTCGCACTCGGGGTATACGTGGCCACCGCACCGGCGAGGGAAACCGAGCCGTGCGAGGGCTGCGTAACGATCGAGAACGTGAGCGGGTCGCCGTCGGCATCGCTGCCAGACAGCGTGATCGCAACGGAACCGTCTTCGACTACCGTGGCAGGCTTGGAATCAGCCGTAGGAGCCGAATTCGGCACCACGGTGACCGAGCCGTCCTGGTCGCCGTACATGGGAACGCCTGCGTTGATCGTGACGCCGCTGAGCATCAGGTCAGTATAACCGACCGTCAGAGCCGTGGCCTGGATCGTGGCAATGGTGCCCGTGCCCACGAGGGCACTTCCGTCAAAGAACGCGCCGACGTTCAGCGTGCCGGCCGCGCCGGACGAATTGATCGTCCAACCCGGGTTCAGAGCGCCCGTCGACACCGCGCCGAGGGAAACGACCGTGGGGTCGTAGTTCAGCACGAAGTTGAAGGAGATCGCGTTATCGCCGGCGATGAACGCATCCTCGGCCGTGATATCGATCGTGAACGTATCGCCGACACGCTGCGTGTGCGTGGAAGCGACGATGAACCGGTTGGCGATGACCACCGCAGACTGGAAGTCGCCCACGATCGCCGGATTCCCGGCGTTGAGGGTGAATCCATTGAGCGTGATCGTGTCCGTGCCGGTTGCCAGGAACGTGAACGTGAGGTAAACGAGCGTTCCCGATGTCGTGATGTTCGTTCCCTGCGCAAAAGCACCGATGGTGCCCGTGCCGGGGTTCCAATTCGTCACGAAGTCGGCATCGCCGTCCAGCGTGCCGGCGGCATCGCTGTATCCGGTGAGAACGACGTTTCCGTTGGCCGTGCCCACGGTGAAGTTGTACGACTGGATCGCCGTACCGCCCTCGACGCCGCTCAGCTCCACGGCCACCGTGGCCGTCTCGCCCGGTCGGCCGGAGATGTCGTTGACCGACAGGGAAACCTGTGCGGCCGCGACATTGGCTCCAACCAACAGGCCGATGACGAGCAGCGCGCTGGCCTGAAGCAATCTGTTGAATGCCTTTCGCATTGGATTATTCGCTCTTCTTGGGTGACTTGCCGGACGTCGGGAGAGTAGCGGAGGCGGGGCGCCCTCGATGGGCGCCCCGCCCCGTTTCCACTACTTCACGAGGAGCATTCTGCCGTTCTCGACGGCGGTCTTGCTGTCCATCTTGGCAATGACCCGGTAGAAGTACGATCCGGATGCGAGAGTCGAACCGTTCAGCTGAACCGAACGCTTCGCGCCACCCTGGATCGTCTGAGCCGGGAGGACCAGAACCTGGCGGCCCAGCATGTCGAACACCTGAACCGTGACTTCAGCCGTGGCCGGCAGATCGAAGGAGATCGTCGTCGACGGGTTGAAGGGGTTCGGGTAGTTGCCGAGCAGCGAGAAGTTCTCCGGCAGCTCGCCGACGATCACGTCACCGATGGCCGAGGCGGCGTTCGCGTTGACGGCACCCTGGCCGGCCATCGTGAACTCGGAGCCTTCAGCAAGCATCGTGAGATTGATCGTGGCCACGATTCCGTCGGCCGGGATCTCGTCGAGGCCAAAGCCCGCGATGGTGATCGTGCCGTCTTCAGCCGTGACCGAGCGGATGGTCCAGCCTTCGGCCGCCGAGACGACCGAGGTCACCTTGGCGAAGTTCGGGTCGACCACTGCCGTGTACGAGAACGAAACCACGTCCGATGCCTCGCCGTCGATCCGGACCGGAACGACCGCATTCAGACCCTCGACATTGACGTCGCCATAGGCAATCGCCGCCATCGGGTTCAGGACCAGCTCCCGCTTGGCCGTGAGCCAGGCATTAAAGATCTGGGCCGCATCGTACGGGATGGTCTGCGTGTCGCCGTCGAAGTCGGCAGCCATCTGCTGCTTCGCGGTGAGCGCCTGCAGACCGAGGAAGAAGTCCAGGGTCATGTTGGCCGACGCGGGGTCCGGACCGAAGCCCGACACGTTGCCCGCCTTCGGATTGACCGTGACCGTGAACATGCCCTGCGCCGAAGCGCCCAGGTCGTCCGTCGCAGAAACCGTGACGTTCGCCGGAGCCGCGTCAGCAGTCACCACGCCGGCAACGATCACGTACGGACCGACCGCCGTCGAAACGACGTTGGTGCCCGTGATCGCGCTGGTGGCGACGCCCGTCGCGTCGGAGCTGGCGGCGTAGGCGTATCCGCCCGCGCCGATCGTACCGCCCGTGAACTTGCCGGCCAGGGCCTGCGAGTTCGTGGCGCCTTCCGTAAGAACCACGTTGGTGAAGGTGCCGGCCGTGTAGGCCACACCCGGATTCACCGTGACGAGGAACGTCTGGGTAGCGACAGGGGACGGAGTTGATGCGCCGTCATTCATCTGGACCGTCACGACTTCCTGGCCGGCGGTGGCCGCCGGGAAGTTGATCGTGAAGGTGTTGCCGACGAGACCGACCGTCACGTTCGCCGACGGAGTCGGGTTGATGAAGGCCGTGGCCGGGGCGCCGCCGGTGAACAGCGTGGTCAGGTCGTACGACACCGAGGCGTCGCCGACGTTCTTGACCAGCGTGATGTTCGCCGAGCCGGCCGGGGCCGGGTAGTTGTTCACGTTGAACGTAGCCGACGCGGTGGCGCCGAACTCGTCCGTCGCGTTGACCGTGACCGTGGTCGCGCAGGTACCTGCCGCGCCGCCGGTCATCGTCAGGTTGTCACCGGCAAGGGTACCCGCACCGGCGACCACACACGACGCATCCGCCGGCGTGATCGAGGTGTAGGTGAGCACACCGGACTGACCGACGAACAGGGTCGTCAGGTCGAACGTGTGTCCATTGCCCGTGGTCGTCGCGAAGGTCGGCTGCACGGCAGCGGCACCGAAGATGGTCTTCAGGCCGAGCGTGAAGCGGGAACCGTTCACGTTCAGATCACCCACCGCGTTCGAAGCGACGACGACGACGTCGTCCGCGCCGAGGAGGTAGTTGTTGATCGACGTCGAGGACGGCGACCACAGGTTGTTGTTCGAACCGTTCTCACGGTCGATCGAGTAGATCTCGTTGATGTCGCACGCCGTCAGACCGCAGGACAGCGAGAAGTTCGGGTAGTCATACGCGAACAGCTCGGCGTTGTAGGTCTGGTTGGCCGACATCGTCCACGACGGGGTGACCGTCCACCAGAAGGTCGGATCGATCGGGTAGCGGCCGATGGTGACGCCATTGACCTGCTGGGGCAGACCGTTGGTGCCGACCATGGCGGCTGCGCCCGCCTGGCCTTCCACGTCGTGACGGACAGTGACCGAAGCATTGGCCACACCCACGATGGACGGATTGTCGATCGTGAAGGCGTAGTCGCGCATCGTGCCCGTCTGCGAGCAGAGCGGATACTGCATGCGGTCGGAGTTCGCCGAATTCGCCGCGATACCCGCCGGGTTCGAGAGGAACTTGCGAACGTTGCCGAAGACGCAGCCCGTGCCCTGGGTGTAACCCTGCTGGCCCGAACCGAAGTGGTTGACCGTGATCGTGCTGCCGGCGGCCATGCGAAGCACGCCACTCGTCAGGTTGAGGACGGACTGGTTGCCCGTGCCGGGGAAACCGGCAAAGTTGGCCGCCGGCGTCGCGGAGCCCATGATGATCGACCCGTTGGCGTCCACGCCGGCCGGGTTGTTGATCGTCAGGGTGCCGGGGACGCCGATACCACCGATCGTGAAGTTCGCCGGGAACGTGGCAGTCTGGACCGCCGCGCCGTCGAACGTCAGGTTGTTGAAGTTGCCACCGAGCACGACCGGCGAGCCCGAGACCATCGTATTGACCGTGACGGCAACGCCGGCACCCGTGGTGAGCGGGCCGTTGGCATCCAGCGGACCGCCGGTCATGGCACCGGAGATCGTCGTCGGGCCGTTGACCGTGAGGGCACCGTTGTAGGTGCCGTCGCCGTTCACCGTGGCCGAGGTGGCCGTAAAGCCCACGCCCAGCTCGTTGAACACGGCCGCGTTGGCATCCCCATCGCCAACCGTGAGCGCGCCGATCGAGGAAGCGCCCGGGTTACCGAAGAGGTTGAACGTACCGTCGTTGACGTTGATGGCCGTCTGCGTCGAGTTGAACGCCGCCGGGTATTCGCCGAGGACGCCGTACGTACCACCGATCTGGTTGTAGTTCAGCGTAGCGGCGCCGCCGCGGGCGACGCGGTCGTCGTTCAGGAAGAAGCCGGCCGAGTTGTAGTTGACCGTACCGCCGTCGGCGACGGTGTAGGTCTGGTCGTTACCGCCGTCGCCGTCAACATCCAGGTTACCGCCACCCGTAAAGAAGGTGTCGTTGACCTGGTAGTTCGTGTTGTCGGGCAGCGTGGCGTTCGAGCCGCCGTTGACGTACAGATCGTCGAAGGTCGTCGGAAGCACGCGAGCCACCGATTCGACACCGTCGGCGATAGCGCCACCGGCCGTCTCGAAGTAGAAGTCGACCGCAGCCGTGCCGCCCGGGAAGGAGGCGTTCACGTCGATGGTCGCCGACGGGTAGATGTGGATCTGGGCCCCGTCGTTGATCGCGAGCGAGCCGGTGTTCGCGGCGCCCGGGAACGACGCGTTGTTCGCGAAGTCCGGATCACCGTCGAAATCGAACCAGTTAGCCACGACCAGGGCGTCGCCATTGGCAGGGTGGTAGAAGCCAGTGCCGGCCCCGACACCCAGGGACAGACGGTTGACCGTGACAGCGCCACCGGTGAAGGTGGACTGAACGACCGTCCCGATTCCGCCCACCGTGAAGTCAGCGGTCGTGCCATCCGACTGGTAGGTGTGGTCGGCCGCAGCCGCCACCGTCCAGTCGACCGCAGCGGTGCCTTCACCGTTGACGATCACGTTCTGGCCACCCTGATCGAACGAGCCGGTCTGGTGGTTGAGCGTGAGGAACGTGAAGGTGCGCTGCGTCACGTTGTTCGACTCGAGCCGGGTCTCCGTGGCCGAGTTCACGATCAGGTTGTCGATCTGAACGTTGGCCGAAGCCTGGAGGATCGTGCCGAGCGTACGGACCGCGCCCGGGCCGGCGACGTTGGCGGCAAAGAAGCCGTCCGCAGCCGCGGCATAGGTGGCCGTGTTCTTGCCGTTGAGACGGACTTCATGACCGGCCGTCACGTTCGAACCCGCCGTCACGGAGAAGGCGCGATCGACGACGAGGATGACGTCGATGGTCGAGCCGTTGGCCGTGAAGTTCGGGATGACCGTGCCGTCCGCGTTGCCCGTAACCGCAGCGCCGGCGTTGTCGGTCACGACAGCCGTGCCCTCAGCCGGGAGGAACGACGGGGTATTGGCCCCCGTGGACAGGGTCAGCGTGGCGCCGGCCTGCCAGGTCTGGTTGAAGCCGTCCTGGTTGATGACCGCCGCCGTCGCGCCGACACCGCCGTAGGTCACGGCGCCGCCGATCGTCAGCGAGGAGCGCTGCGTCAGCGTGCCGCCCGACTGAACGGTCATCGTGCCGGCCACGTTGTTGCCGGTTCCGTTTGCGGCAACCGACAGCGTTCCGCCGTCGAGCACGTTGACGTTTCCGGCGATCCGACCTTCCGTGGCAGCCGAAGTGGCATCGGCCGTAGTCGTCAGCGTGAGGCTCGCGCCACCGCCGTTGACAAGCACGTTGCCGTTGATCCGCTCCATTTCCAAGATCGTGGCGGTGGCGCCGGCGAGCAGCGTCACGTTATCGAGCTCGGACTCGGTAGCCGTCGGGGAGACCGACTGGGCAGCGTCGCGGTCGATGACCACGCCGGTGCCGCTGATCTGGACCGTGGTGTTGCCCGTGCCGGCCACGTCGTCGACCATACCGTCGACGTCGTGGTCGATATCGTTGCCGGTCAGGGCCACGGTGGCCGAGTTGCCGCCGGTGGCGGCGATCGTCTGGTTGTTCGCGACGTCGAGCTTGGCGGGAGTCGTGAAGACCACGCCGTTGCCGAGCGTCACGTCCTCGTTCACCGCGACGTTGCCGGTCGAGGTGAAGTTGGCGTTGACGTTGAAGAAGTCGTTGAACGTCGACGTGCCGGCGATCGTCGTCACGGCGTTGGAGGAACCGGTCGAGCCGGCGCCACCGTCCATGAGGAAGTTGCCGAGCGTGGAGATCGCCGTACCGGGAAGGTTGATCGTGGCACCGGCGTCGGGGCTGACCGTGAGATCATTGATGCCCTGTGCCGGGTTGGCCGGATCGAAGAACTCGCCGTTGCCCGGCGGGAACACGCCCGTCCCGGTGAAGACGAGATCCCACACGCCCTGAAGCGTGCCGGTGACCGTGAAGCCTTCGTTGGTGGTGTTCCGGTAGATCCGACCCGCGGTTCCGCCGGCAGCCTGGTCATTGAGGCTCTCGACGAACTTGCCGGCCGCGATGGTCGCGCCACCGTCGATCAGCTGGAACGTACCCTGGAAGTAGATGTCATTGTTGATAGCCAGGCCGGCGCCCGCCGTGTTGACCACGATGTTGGTCAGCGTCGGGGCGGAGGTCGGCATCGCCGTCGTGGTCAGGATCTGACCGGCGTTGTTGAACACGATCGCACCCTGGGGCAGGCCCGTGGTGACGATATCGTTGATCACCTGGGCCTCGTCATCGAGGATGAACTGCCCACCGGCGGTCGACATCACGATCGAGTTCGTTCCGAGCTGCTGGATCGTGTCGTTGCCGAGCATCACGTCGTTGGTGACCGTGATGCTTTCGGTGAACGTGACGGTGCGGCCCGAGCCCTCCGTCTGGAAGTTGGCGACCGTGAAGCCGGGCTTCACGGAGACCGTCGAGCCAGCCGAAGGAATGAAGACCTTGAACACGTTCTCCAGCGCCGCCGCCGAAGCGTCGGTGAACTGGCCGCCGACGAACGACGACTCGACGGAGAACTGCACGAACGGACCCACGTTGGCGTGAGCCAGCGTGATGCCCGGTGCCGTAGCGCCGATGGCGACGCTCCCGAAGCGGATCTCCTGCCCGTTGGCACCGGCCGCGTCGTCATTGAAGATCAGCGTGCCGTTGACCGTGAGGGCTCCGGCGATGTCCGAGTCCGGACCGGCGACGCCGGCGTTGTCGAACTGGAAGACATTGACCGTCGCGCCGACGTTGATGGTCCAGTTGCCCGTCAGGTTGACGAGGCCCGAACCCGCCGTCAGCGTATTGCCGATGGCGTAGTTGCCGGTCGAGACGAAGTTGGCGGCGGTCACACCGAGCAGCGCGGCGCTGGCGCCGCCACCGGTAAGCGTGGAACCGGCCGCCGACAGGAAGCCGAAGATCGCACAATCGTTGAGGGCATAGGAGCCCGCGGTCGTCAGGGTGACGGACTCGTTGTCGAGGTTCGACGTGCCGATGGCGCAGTTCGTACCCGTGACATTGATGCCACCCCAGTTGCCGTGCGGCGTGCCGTCGTTCGGCGCGGCGCCGGCGTCGATCGAAATGTTGTTCGCCGCGATGTTGACCACACCGCCGACCGTGAAGGCCGTGCCCCAGGTCTGGAAGCCTCCCTGGAAGGTCAGGTTGTTCCCGACGGTGAAGGCGTTACCGAGGAGCGCGCCGGTTCCGACGACCGCCGGACCCATCGTGACCGAACCGCCGGCCTGGGTCAGGGTGCCGCCGAGGCCGAACGCGTCGGCGCCGCCATTGACGTACGTGAACACCAGGGTGCCCTGCGCGCCGACCCAGTCGCCGAGGGCGGTCATGTTACCATAGCCGGCCGCATCGTTCAGGGTGATGGTCACGCCGTTCGAGATGCGGATGCCGTCGGCGCCCGCTCCCGAGTTCTCGAGGTTGTTGATGTCACCCGAGATGGTCGAGGTGCCATTGAGAATCAGCGTCGCGCCGAGCGCGTTGCGAAGGCCGACGTAGGCGGCGTTCGGCAACCAGGCCGGCGTGGCGTCGTCGCTCGCGAGGGTGCCCTGCGTGATGGCGCCGACCGTGAGCGTACCGGAGTTGTTCCGGATGACGTAGTGGTGGTTCTGATCGTCGGCCGCGTTGGTGTCATCGATTTCGGTGACGACCGGTCCGACGGTCAGCGTACCCGCGTTGATGATGCGGTTGACTTCGCCGCCGATCGGAGCGGGGTTCGCACCCGGCAGGTCGCCGACCGTTACCTGGCCGGTGACCACGATCGTACCGCCCACGTTGACCTGGTGCAGGTCGAACGCGTTGAGGTCCGCGGACAGGAGCGTCCACGTGGCCGTCGAGTTGTTGCTCAGGTCGCCGTTGGTGACGGTGACCGCGCCGGCCGTGAGCGGACGCGTGCTGCCGTTCTGGCCGCGGAGCGCGTTGGTTCCGTCACCGCCGATGTTCATCGCCGCGAAGGTGATGGGGTTGGCGCCCACCGCGGTGGCACCGATTCGCACGAGGCCCGCGGCATTCGTGGTGCCCGACACGGTTACCGTGCCGGTACCCGTGATGTCGAAGATGTCGAGCGAGGAAGCGACGACGCTGTTGAACGAAGCGCTGCCGGCCGACGCGAGCGTGATGCCCGTTCCGCCGAACGTCTCGACCAGGCCGCCGGTAAACGTGACGTTGCCGGTGTTGTGATCGAACTGCTGCGTCGTCGTGGCACCGATCGTCAGGGTTCCGGCGTGGTTGAGCGTGAGCGTACCCGTGCCGAGGTTGCCGGGGTATTCACCGCCGGCCGTCTGGGTGCCGGTACCGTTGTAGGTGACGTCGTGGTTGCCGGCGAATCCGAATGCACCGGAGGCGAGATACCCGTCGGTGGCGGCGACGCCGCTTCTCGACAGGTCGGCTCCGGCCGCGAGGCTCACCACGCTGTTCCCGGCCGCGATCACACCGTCGGTGATGACCACCTCGGTATTGACGCCCAGCTGGTCCTGCACCTCGAAGGTGCCCGAACCCGAGAACGTGATGTCATTGTTCGGAGAGGCCTGGGCATTGTTCAATACGAGGCCGTTGATGAGCGCCTTCGTGTTGATGCCGGAGGTCTGCACCTGGAGCGTGACATCCAGGGTGACCGTGACCACTTCCGGGTAGGTCCCGGCCTTGACGACGATGGTCGCGCCGTTTGCCGAAGCGGCAAGGGCACCACCGATAGTCGCCTTCGGACCGATTGGAGCCGGGCCGATGGACATGGACGATCCGTCCCACAGGTCATTACCCGTGGCGGCGTCCACGTAGATAGTCTGCCCGAAGGCCGTCGCTGCGGTCAGCAGCGCCACCAACAGGAAGGCAGACAGCGACTTCGAAAGATCTCGAAGCAGTCGTGTGGCGTTCATTGAACGTGCCTGTTTTGTTTGCGGTTCAGAACTCGTCTCGCACCCCGAGGGGTCGGACCGTGCGGTCCTGTTCGAGCGGGAGTCGGACGGCTACGTCAGCCAGCAACGACGGCCCCGGCTCCCGACTCCCTGCTGGGGTCGAAATCCGAGGTCTCTCCGAGAGCCCGAGGGCTCACAAGGATGTGCGTAGCCGTGAAGCAGATGCCTCCTCCGAACGTGGGTTACCGGTTGATACACGCGCCGGCTGCCCGACACCCAAGGGGGTTCCGAACAAATCCGGCCACCGTTCCGGAGGTCCGGACGGTTTGCGGCATCGGAGAGAAGATCCGGTGCGCGTCGCCTCAATGTCAAGCCGCCGGCCCGGCAACAATCCGTGAAGCGCGTCGTGCATAGCTTCGCGTTCTACAGGAGCAAAGAGAAGGAAGCCGCCCCATGTCGTCCCCGATCCGATCGACGGCCGCAGGGATCCTCGTGGTCCTGCTGCTCTCGGCATGGAGCCCTGCCTCCGTATCGGCCCAATGTTCCCATTTCGTTAACGCGACCGACGGTGCAGACGCCAACCCGGGCACGCTGACCCAGCCCGTCCGCTCCGTGGAGAACGCCTTCGACCGTTTCCCGTCCGGCTCCGTCGTCTGCGTGTCGGCCGGGGAATACTACCGGGGGGCCGACGCCGACGGCGTCTCGCTGGCGAGCCCGGGCAAGTCCATGCGGTTCGTCCTGAACGCTTTCGCCGGCTCCGGCGAAGTGAGGTTCTCGGAAGGGGCTTTTCGGGTCGACGTGGGAACGGGTACCGTGCGATTCGAGGCGGGCACCGCCTCCAGGCTCGTATTCGGACCGGGCGTCGACAACCGGCATGCCGTCAACGGGGCCGGCCTCAACTTCCTGCATTCGATGCGGCTGAACTCGGGCACGATCGAGTTCGCCGTTCCGGAGGTCGTCGTCTCGTCGTCCGTCGGCAATCCCGACTTCGTCAACCCGGACGAACCGGCGAAGCGGGCTCCGTCGGACGCCGCCATCGAATACGGCTCCGTCACGGTCTCCGGGAGCGTGTCGTTCGAGCCGTCTCCGCGGCGCGTCCGCTTCACCGGCACCGGTCCGGCGCCGGGCTTCCCCATGCCCGCCGGGCCCTTAACCGGTCGCCTGCAGTTCGAACAGGGCGGACCGGTGGAGTTTTCGGGACTGCTCGAGGTCGACGGAGTCACGGTCCGTGTCACCGGGCCGGGCGACGTTCTCCTGTCGGGCGGCCTGTCGGTCTCGGGTGCCGCGCTCCCGGACACCCTGTTGTCCCACCGGGGCACCGGACGGGTGCTGATCGCTTCGCTCGCCGTCGCCGGCGCCTCCACGGGTTCGCCGGTCCTGCGCGCCCACCCGGGCTCCCGCCTTTCGGTCGGACGGCTGAACCTGCCCGCACCCGGCCCGTCGGCGCGTTTCGTCGTGGACGCCGGTGCGCAGTTGGACCTGGGCGAGGACGGCTTCGACGGGCGCCTTGCCGGCTCGCTTCGGAATCTCGGGCGCGTCCGACTCGAGGGAAACCTGCGGCTCGAGGCCGCTGCCGGGGTCGACGCCGCGCTGGACAACAGGGGCACCATCGAACTCGAGGACCACGATCTCCAACTCGCCGCGGGCGCGCGGGGCCATGTCAATGACGGCATGATATCCGCATTCACCGGCCGGCTGGTCGGCCTCGCGACGTTGTCGATGACCGGAAGCGGCTCGCTACCGTCCCTCCGCGTGGAGACCGGAACGCTCACGACCACGGTCGGCGCCGTTTCCGGCGGCGTCCACGTGAACGGGGGCGGACTCGTTTTCGACGCTCCCGGAACCGTGCGGATTGCCGACGCGCTGGAGATGGACTCCGGAACGCTCGCGGTCCGTTCGGCCTCGTTGGAAGTCGCCGGCGCGGTCCGCATCGTCGGCGGCGCGCTCGATCTCGGTTCGTCGCAGTGGATCCTTCGCTCAGACGTGCGCCTCGCTCCCCAGGACCTTGCATTCGGCGCGGGGTCGGCACTCGGCATGGCCTCCCTGGCGCGAGCCACGGCGTCGTACGGACCGAGGCCCGTGCCCGAAGTCGTCGTGGGAGGGGCGGGATATGACCTCTCCGGATCCCTGGCGGTGTCCGGAGCGCTGCTTGTCCAGGAAGGCGGGCTGTCGATCGCCGCGGGCGGAGCCGCAAGCGCCGAACACATCCGCATCGACGCACCGCTCGAGCTCGGCGCGTCGGCATCGCTCGCCGCCGTGGAGCGCATCGTCACGGGTCCGTCCGGGCGCCTGACGATCGGCCCCTCGGCACGGATCGAAACGGGCATGCTGGTCCTGGAGAGCGGCTCCCGGGTGGAAGGGGCGGCGGGCTGCGAGGTTAGCGCCGCGGGCGGCGTCGACGCGGCGCCTGGCATCGCGTGGGATGCGGCCGCCTGTTCGATACGGATTCCGCCCGGCTCTTCGGCCGCGGTCGCGGCGGCGACGCCGCTGGTCGTGTCGTCCCTCGTGTTCGGTGCCGGCGCGAACGTCGACGTATCCGGGACCGTCGTCTTGACGGACCTCCTCGACCTTGCCGACGCGAACCTGCGGCTTGCGGCGGGTGCCTCTCTGGCCGGGACGTCGGCCCGGGTCGGCGCCGGGTCCGGGCTCCGGCTGGGCGCCGGAAGCACGCTCGACCTGGCCGGAGATCTCGAAGCGACCGGAGCCGATGTGCACGTCGAACCCGCGCAGAACCTCCGGGTGGGCGGAAACCTCGTGCTCGATTCCGCGACCTTCGCGGGGACGGGCCCATGGAACTGGCGGCTCGGCGGCGACCTTGACGTGATCGGTGCCGGCACGGCGATCCTGCCCGCGCCCTCGGTCCGGTGGGTGGGCGCCGGTGCGTCCGGTGTCCGTGCGTCGGTGCCGATCGGACTCGCGTCACTCGCGATCGATGGCCCGCGGCTCACGCTCGACGCCGAGGTGGAGGTGATCGGCGACCTCGTGGTCGGATCGGGCGCCGTCACGGTCGCGTCCGGCCGCACGGCCCGGATCGGCGGAAGCGCGACGGCGGAATCGGCACCCGTGCTGATCGGCGCCGGGAGCACACTGGAAGTCGGCGGGAGCACGTCCGTGGCGGGCGGATCGCTGTCGATCGCGGACGGCGGCACCTTCGGGTTCGGCGGGAACGTGGACCTCTCGTCGGCACCCGTATCGGCGAACGGCGGAACGATCGAAGCGACCGGAAGCGGGCACAGGACGTTCGTATCGTCGCAGGCCGTAGCCACCGCCCACTTCCGCGTGTTGTCGGGCGTCGATCTCACCGTGCGCATACCGAACGGCCTCGACGTCGGCGGCCGCCTGGACATCCCGGCCGGAGCCGTCCTGCGCAGTCCGGCAACCCCCGTCCGGCTGTCGGGTCGCCTGCCCGGAGCGGCGCTCCACGTGGACGGCGATCTCGACTCGTCGGAACTCGGCCCCGCGGTGATCGGCGGTCCGTCGGGTTCCGGTGAGATCCCGGTCCCGTCCGGTACCGGGCGCGTCGGCCACATCGAAATCGAGCTTGCCGACGCCTCGTCCATCGTCACCGCCGACCCGGGACTCCGCTGGGTTCTGGGCGGCTCGCTCCGACTCGTTTCGGGCAGCTTAGATCTCGGCGGCGGGGAGCTGGAATTCGCACCCGATTCCCCGCCCGCGCTGTCCTTCGTGCTTGGACCCGAAGGCACTGCCCCGGCATTCGGCCCGGCGGGCCGCCTGCGCGGCTCGTCGGTCAACGCCGCCCGGCGCCCGTTCGACCTGGCCTTCGAGGGCGACCTCCAGGCATTCTACACGCTCGGCGAGGAACGCGATCTGGGCCCGATCCGCAACCTGGACGTCGGGGCGATCGACCGTCTCAATTCCCCGCCGGTCTTCGCGGTGGACGCGGCCGGCCCGCTCTCGATCGACGGCGCGCTCCGCGTCGCACCCGGTGGGCTCCTCCGTGTCCCGTCCGATACGCTCACCCTCGCCGGGCCCGGCGTCATCCATCGGCTCGACGGCACCGTCGAGGGAAACGGGGTACTGCGCGTGGGCGCCGGATCTACCGTCGACGCCGCCGGTACGGGCAGCGCCCGGCGCGTCGCGATCGACGCGCCGCCGTCAGAGCCTGTCACGCTGAGCGGGTTTACCTCGCTGGGCGGCCTGGACGTTGTCGGTGGCGGCGTACTCGTCACGGGCGAAGGTCCGCTCCCGATCGGGGAGGAGATGCGGTTCCGGGCCGGCGACTCGAGCCTCGAAAGGCCGGTCGTGCTGGGGTCCGAGTCTGTAGTGGCCGAATTCGAACTGGGCACCGGAGCACGACTCGCCCTGACGGGAGCATCGGGCATCCGCACGCGGGGGGAGGCCGAAGTCAGCGTCGCCGACGGTGCGAGCCTCGAGGTAGCGGGGGAGCCCGGTTCCGGCTTCCTGGAACTGGGCGGACGCACGGGGCTTCGTGCGCTCTCACCCATCCCCCGGCTTCGATTGGCTCCCGAGGCGGGAAACGGGGACGACATCTTTTTCCTCGGAGACGTCCGGATCGGCGAGCGCCTCGAAGTACGGGATGCCGATCTCTTCCTCGGCTCGTCTGACCTTGTGCTCGACGGGGCCGATTGGCTGCACGATACCGACGGGCAGGCCGGCGACGGGGTGGCCGACGAGATCGTCGGGGACTTCACGGGCGCGGGCGGCAGGGTGATTTTCGCCGGGGCGTCTACCTTGGAGCTCGGAAGCGACCTCTCGCTCGTGTATTCGGGCCTGCTGGTGGATGCCGGCACGTCGAACCGCGTGACCGTGCTTCCGACCGACCACCCGCGGAGGATCGTCGTGGCGAACCGAGGTGTCGAAATCCGGTCCGGAGTGCTGGACCTCGGGCGGCACTCGCTCCTGCTCGACGGCGCCTCGGACCCCGTGCTCTCGCTGACCGGAGGCGTCCTGGACGCGACGCCGGCCACTCTCGCGGGCTCCCGACCGGAGGAGCGGGCGGTCGAGATGCTGCGCAACCTGCGGGAGGGCGCGGTCGTGGTGCGCAGCGGTCGCAACCCGTCGATCTTCGCCCGCGGGGCGAGCGATATTCCGAACCTGGTCCTGGAGCGATCGGCCCGCATGGCCGACAGCAGTGCGGCCCTTCGCGTCTCGCGCCGACTCGTTTTCGGCGAAGCGGACGCCAGCCTCGTGACCGCGTCGCCGCAGCAGTTGCGTTTGGGTGATGGAGCCCTCCTGGTCCGGCGTGGCCGGGGCGCGTTGGCGAACCCGCCGCTTGCGGAGGGCGCCGTCGACGTGGCCTACGACCTCGACGACGGCGACCTGACCGGGCAGCCGTCGGGTTTCAGCTCGAACACGTTGTCCACGGGAGCCGAGCTGCCGTCCTCGAGCCCCGTGCGGGACCTGATCCTCCTGCCGGGGTCGCGTTCCGGCGTGGCCAACCGGCTCCTGCTGTCCAATCCGGCGACCGTCCGTCGGAACCTGGTGTTCCTCGGCGGCCAGGTGGACCTCGGCGCGGTCGACCTTCGACTGGAACCCTCCGCGCGCCTCGTGCTCGCGGGGCTGGACTTGACGGCGGTGCCCGAATTCCGCCGAACGACGGGCACGGTGAGGACCGTTTCGGCGGCGGACGTGCACGTGGTGAGCCCGCACCGGGACGTTCAGCTCTCGACCGAGCTGCTTCCGCCGTCATTGACCGTGGATACGCTGCTCGTTCGCATGGGCTCGCCAGCTCCCCCCACCCGTCAGGCCGTCCTTCCGATTTCCCGAAGCGTCGGCCACCTCCTTATCGAAAGCCCGGCACCGGGTTCGGGACTCAATCTCGCGGGTCGGACCCTGACGGTCACCGGTTCTGCGCACCTGCGCTCCGGCCTGCTCCACTCGACTCCGGTAAGCCAGCTGTCGGTCGGCGGCTCCCTTCTCGTCGGCAGGGAAGCGACGGTGGAGGGCTCCATTTCGGCCTCGGTGTCGGGCCCCGTACGCGTGGACGGTACGTTCGCCGGCAGCGCGCTGGCCGCGGGCGGCGACGTCACGCTGACGGGAGACCTCGCGGCAGGTGTCACCCTCACGTTCACCGGTGCGGAGCAGGCCCTTCTGCTCGACGGCGGCAGCGAAACGGTTGCCGGGCTGGTGCTCAACCAGACCGGTGCACGCCCGTCCGTACGGCTCGAGCGGACCGACGGCACGCCGACGGTCCTCTCGTACAGCGGTAGTCTCCGGCTGGAACGCGGGGTGCTCCGCACGGGCATACACGCGGTGCGTTCGACCACCTCCGGCAGCGCCATCACCCGGCCGGGAGCCGCCGCCAGCCACGTGGAAGGCCAGTTCCAGCAGGCGCTTCCGGCTGGATTCAACGGTACGGTGCTCTTCCCCGTCGGCGGTCGGGACGTGTACCGGCCGATGCGACTGTCCTTCCCTACCGGACTGCTCTCCTCGGCCACGGTAACCGTCAGGGGAACGGATGACGATCCGTTGGGCCAGCTCGGGCTTCCCGTGTCCCTTCCGGACGGCGCCGTGGTACGCGGCATCCAGCCGTACCAGTGGCGCCTTTCCAGCAGCGTCAACTTCGCCAACTCTCAGATCTACACGATCTCCGTGGACGTGGACGAACCGTCCGATCCGTCGGCACTGCGCCTGGTGACCAGGGACGGGGATTCGCCGTTCCTGACCTGGCGTCCGATCCGGGGCACCCAGGCGGCATCGACTTCGGGCCCGGAACGGGTCGACATCGCCTCCACCGGATCCTCGGGTGGCCTCACACCGGCCGGCCTGTTCGTCGCCGTGGGCGCCGAACAACCGCGTCCCATCCAGGCCGGCCTGCAACTGCTCAACGCGTCGCCCGACGGTACCACTGTCGACTGGTGGATCGGCGGGCGCCCGGCCCTTTCTTCGCGCGGTGCCCTGACGGGGTCTCCCGCCGTCGACGTCGGGGCCTTCGCCGAGGGCACCGCGGTGTCCGTGGAGGCCAGGGTCGCCGGAACCCCCGGGACGTCGCCCGCCCTGGCGACCGGATCCGTCTCGCTCGAAGACGGCAGGTCCTCGGTCGTCGCGCTCCTGGGCTCGGGCGGGACGTACGCTCTCGCCGCCGCCCCGTCGTTCCCCACCTCGGCGCCGCCTTCCGACCGGGTCGACGTGGCGTTCGTGCATGACGGTTCGCTCGGCGCCGACCTCGATATCATGCCCTGGACGGGCTCGGAATCGCCACTTTTCGTCCGGGTGCCCGCATCGGAGTGGACGGTGGCGACATCCGTCCCGATTCCGCTCGAAGGATTGGGTTTCGTGGCGAACGGGGAACGGACACGGTTCCGGCTCGCCGACGCCGTCGCCGGCGGCTCCCGGCTGGCGATCGTGATGTCCCGCGGAACGGGAGCCGAGCCCTCCATGCAGGCCTTCCGCGCCGACGGCAGCACGGTGGGCTCGGTGGTACGCACGGACGCCGAGCCTTCCCCGGCCGAACTTCCCGCCGTCTTCGCGCTCCACGGCAACTACCCCAACCCGTTCAACCCCGTGACGACCGTCGTTTTCGACCTGCCCGAGGCCGCGGACGTTCGGCTGCAGGTCTTCGACGCGCTCGGTCGCCTCGTGCGAACCGTGGAGGCGGGACTCGTTAACGCGGGGGCCGGTCGGTCGGTGCGGTTCGAGGCGGGTGACCTGGCCACGGGGGCCTATTTCTACCGACTCTCGGCCACCGCCGGTCGGGCGCGCCACGTCGCCACGGGGCGTTTCGTGCTGGTGCGGTGAGCGCCGGTCAGTTCCGCTCGAAAACCGATTCCACCTCGTCGCGGAAGCCCGATATCTCGTGCGAGAAGAGGCGCTCGACGATGCGGAACCGCTCCGGCTCGACGTCGACGACGTTGTAGAAGTTCGAGCCGCGGTGGTGCCGGCGGCCGCGGCTGGAGGTGGCCGTACCCGCTGACGCGATGACGAGCCGATGGGCAGCGGGCACGATCTCGATGGGCTCGATGTGCGAGATGTGCAGGTGTCCGCACAGCACGAGGTCCACCCGCGCCTCGACGGCGGCCGCGAGCGTCGCACGCGCGTTGCGGGCAACGTCGTGCGGGCCCAGGGCCTCGACACGCGCCAGGTGGTGGTGCACGACCAGGACCCGGAGGTCGCCCGCCGGGGAGGCTTCGAAGAACGTCCCCATCGCCCTGCGGTCGCGGGCGCTCACCCGTCCCCCCTTCACGGTGAAGCCGAAAGCCGAGTTGAGGCCGAACACCGAGAGGCCGGGTTGGCGCCACGTGGGAGCCAGATCCTCGGTGATATACTCCCGGTACCGGCGAAGCGGGTCCACGAGGCGACCCACGGGCCTCCACCATGCATACACGTCGTGGTTGCCGGGCACGACGAGCACCGGTGCGTCGAACCGCGACAGGAACGTCCGGGCGGCCTCGTACTGGCGCGGAAGCGCCCGCTGGGTGAGGTCTCCGCTCACGACGACGAGGTCGGGGCGGCCCGTGTTGACATCCCGCACGATCGCGTCGACCACGGCGTCGTGCGCGATGCGTCCGAAGTGGACGTCCGAGAGGTGTGCGATGCGGGCCATGGCTCGGCGCCCCGTCCGGGCTACAGCAGCAGGCCGAGCGGCTCCTCGAGCAGGTTCTTGATCGTGGTGAGGAACGGCGCGCCCGTCGCGCCGTCGACCACGCGGTGGTCGCACGACAGCGACAGCTTCATGCGGCGGCCCGCCACGACGGTGCCGTCCTTGACGACGGGTACGTCCCGGATCGCCCCGATCGCGAGGATCGCTACGTTCGGCGGGTTGATGATCGCCGTGAACTCCTCGATGCCGAACATGCCGAGGTTCGACGTGGTGAACGTCGAGCCGGAGAACTCCTCCGGCTGCAGCTGCTTCGCGCGGGCACGCTCCGCCAGCGCCCGGGTCTCCTCGGCGATCTGCGAGAGGCCCTTCCGGTCGGCGTGGCGGATCACGGGCGTGATGAGCCCTTCGTCCATCGCGACGGCGACCGCGACATGGATGTCCTTGTGCAGGCGGATTTCGCCCTCGGCTTCCATCCACGACGCGTTCGCCCACGGGTGCTGCCGCAGGGCGACCGCGCAGGCCTTCGTGACGAGGTCGTTGAAGGAGACCTTGGCGCGACCCTGCGATTCGGCGAGCGCATTGATCTGCGTGCGGAAGGCGGTCGCGGGGTCCATGTCCACGTCCACCGTGAGGTAGAAGTGGGGCGCCCCGTTCATCGATTCGGAGAGCCGCCTGGCGATCGCCTTGCGCATCTGGGTGAGGCGAATCACCTCGTAGTCGCCGGCCGGCGCTGCGACGGGCGCAGGGGCCGGAGCCGCAACCGGTACGGGCGCGGCGGCCGGGGCCGGGGTCGGCTGCGCCGAAGGTGCCGGCGCGGCAACGGGCGCGCCGCCGACGGCGGCCTCGACGTCGCGCTTGACCACGCGGCCTTCCGGACCCGATCCCTGCAGCGCCGAAAGCGGGATGCCGTGCTCCTGCGCAAGGCGACGCGCCAGGGGCGACGCCTTGATGCGGCCATCGGCCGGGGCGGCGACCGTTACCTGCGCGGGTGCGGCGGCGCCCTCCGGCTCCGGAGCCGCGGCGGCGGGCGCGGACGGAGCGGCCGCCGACTTCGCTGCGCCCTTGCCCGACAGAATGCCCGAAATGTCTTCCCCCGCCTTGCCGAGCACCGCGATCAGGGCCCCGATCGGTACGGCTTCGCCGGCCGGAACCACGCGCTTGAGCAGCACGCCGGCGTCGTAGACCTCGAGGTCCATCGTGGCCTTGTCGGTCTCGACCTGGGCGATCACGTCGCCGGGGTTGACCGCCTGTCCTTCTTCGGCGAGCCACGCGACGAGCACACCCTCGATCATGGTGTCGCTCATCTTCGGCATGTTGACCGGGATTGCCATGGCGCTATCAGGGTCGTTGGGTCTGGATGGGTTCGGACTGGAGTCGATGGGGACGCCTCACGGCCCTACGGGATCAAGCCCGGGGCATAATGGGCATCGGCGCAGGACGGTCAGCGGGCGTACAGGACCCGTTTGCAGGCCTGGTACGCGTCCTCTTCCTGCGGCATGTACCACTCGATCAGGTTCTTGGCGTAGGGCGCGGGCACGTCCTTGGCCGTGATGCGCACGATCGGCGCGTCGAGGTGGTCGAACGCCCTCTCCTGGATCTGGTAGGTGATCTCGGAGGAAATGGAGGCGAACGGGTTCGACTCGTCGATGATGACGCAGCGGTTCGTCTTCCGGATCGATTCGACGATGGTGTCGATGTCGAGCGGGCGGATCGTGCGCGGGTCGATGACCTCGGCCGAGATGCCCTCCTCGGCCAGGCGGTCGGCCACCTTGAGCGCGATCCAGTAGCTCTTCGAATGGGCGACGATCGTCACGTCCCTGCCTTCGCGCGCGATGCGGGCCTTTCCGATCGGAATCAGGTAATCGGGGTCGTCCGAGACCTCGCCCTTCATTCCGTACATGACCTCGCTCTCGAGGAAGACGACCGGGTTGTCGTCGCGGATGGCCGACTTGAGGAGGCCCTTGGCGTCGTCCGGGTTCGACGGCGCGATGACCTTCAGGCCCGGGATCGTCGCGTAGATCGACTCGGTCGACGTGTTGTGCGTCGCGGCGAGCTGACCCGCGGCGCCGTTCGGGCCGCGGAATACGATGGGTACCTGGAACTGGCCGCCCGACATGTAGCGGATCTTGGCGGCGTTGTTGATGATCTGGTCGATCGCGACGAACGAGAAGTTGAACGTCATGAACTCGATGATCGGGCGCAGGCCGTTGAGTGCCGCGCCGATGCCGAGGCCGGCAAACCCGTTCTCGGAGATCGGGGTGTCGATCACCCGCTTCGGCCCGAACTGCTCGAGCATGCCCTCCGAGACCTTGTAGGCGCCGTTGTACTCGGCGACCTCCTCGCCCATGAGGAAGATGCGCTCGTCGCGCTCCATCTCCTCGACCATCGCGGCGCGGATCGCTTCGCGGTATTGCAGAAGTGCCATCGTCGTTTCGTGTTGAGGGTCAGGCGAGGTAGGGGTAGTTCGACTCTGCGTAGATGTCGTCGTAGATGTCGTCGAGGGCGGGTGCGGGACTGGCTTCCGAGAAGTCGACCGAGGCCATCACTTCGTCCTTGACGTCTTCGTCCATGGCGTCGAGGTGCTCGACCGAGGCCATGTTCCGCTCGAGGATATAGGCCTTCAGGCGGAGGATCGGGTCCTCGTCCTTCTTCTTGTCGAGTTCCTCCTTGGTGCGGTATTTCTGCGGATCGCTCATCGAGTGACCGCGGTACCGGTACGTGCGCACCTCGAGCAGCGACGCCTTGCCCTCGCGGGCGAGCTTCGCGTGGTCCTGTACGGCCTTGCACATCGCGAACACGTCCATGCCGTGCACCAGGGAGGCCGGCATGTCGTAGCCGACCGCATGCCGGGTGAACTCGGTCTCGGCAAACGCACGGTGGACCGCCGTCCCCATCGCGTACTGGTTGTTCTCGAGCACGAAGATGACCGGCACGTCGTAGAGACCCGCCAGGTTCATCGCCTCGTGGATCGAGCCCTGGCCCGCGGCGCCGTCCCCGTAGAAACCGAGGCAGAGGCCGCCGTCGCCCTTGTACTTGTGGGCGAACCCGATGCCGACGGCGACCGGAATGTGGGCGCCCACGATCCCGTGCCCGCCGAACATGCGCTTGGCCGCCGAGAAGAAGTGCATGGAGCCGCCCTTGCCCTTCGAGCAGCCGCCGACCTTGCCGAACATCTCGGCCATGCACTCATTGGCCGACATGCCGAGCGCGAGGCCGATGCCGTGGTCGCGGTAGGCGGTGATGACCGAGTCGTGTCCGACGCGGATGGCATAGGCCGAACCCGTCGAGACGGCTTCCTGGCCGATGTAGAGGTGCAGGAAACCGGCGATCTTCTGCTTTCCGTACATCTGCGCCGCGCGCTCCTCGAAGCGGCGCTGCAGCAGCATGTTGCGGTACATGCCGAGCACGTCGTCGACCGTCAGTCCGCAGTCCTCGTGGCCGTACCGTCCGGCCGGGTAGACATTGAACGAGAGTTCGAGCTTGAGCGTGTGCTGGGGAAACTCCTCGTGATCGGACGCCGGAGCGACCGGCTCCGCGGCCACGGGTTCGACCGACTCCTTCGCCGACGCCTTGCGGGCGCCGGCAGACTTGGGCGTTCTCGCCATCTGCAGAAAGTTTGGATTCGTTGGGGCCTGGGTGCGCAGCATCCCGCGGATGGGCGCGCACCGAGCTACAGCCCTGTAAGTTACGGCTCCCGTTCGCCTGCCGCTCACGGTTAACCCGTTCTTTGCCTTTCCGGGACCTGCCCGGGCAGACGGCAGACGCCTGCCGAGTCAGCGTACGATGACGAAGCGGTGGTCGGCCACCGCGAAGCGGCCGGGGCCCCGGTCCGACTCCTCCTGCGTGATCCGGGCCACGTAGACCCCGGAGGGCAGCGTCCTTGCGTCGACGAGCAGCTCCTCCCGGCCCGTGCCGTGCAGGATCGGTTCGATGCGGAGAACCCTCCTTCCGAGCAGGTCGAAGACGTCTACCCAGACGCGGCCGGGCCGCACGCTCTCGACCGAAAGGCGCACCGCGTCGACCGCCGGGTTGGGATACACGGCCGACACCGCGATTCCGCGGGGCATCTCCTCTTCCGCGTCCGTCACGACGACCGGAAGAAGTACGTCTCCGGCAGACGTGACCGCGCGCAGACCGAAACCGTCGGATTCCCGGACGGGATGGACGAAGAGCGCGACCGAGCGGCCGCCGTGCCCGGAGAAGTCGAATCGGACCGTTTCCTCCCGCCGGACACCCGGCCCCGGGTCCCCTTCGACCGTCACGCGCAGGTTGTGCCCGGCATCGGAGATCCCGGAATAGGGCGTCGGGCTGTAGGGAAGCAGGTCGCGGGCCAGCTCGTCGACGACGGCGTGGTCGGGCGTATCGGCCTCCCGGAGAATCGTCACGCGCCGACCGGGCAGCAGGTGGGTCGTGCGCAGGAGGATGCCGGGAAGGGCGTGATCGGCCCGGGCTTCCGCCAGACCATGCACGGCGAAACCACCGTCGGGGGCCCACAGCGCGACCAGATGCTGCCAGGTACCGTGGTCGAGGGTGATCTCTTCGTCCCAGAGCGCGGCACCCGACGAGGCATCCGAGACCCGGAGCCGCGCCACGCCGGACGTTACCGCGGTGAACTCCCCGGCCTGGCCCGGTCGTAGGTCGCGGGCAAGGTCTTCCTGGCCGAAACGCACGTCGATCGTCGGCCCGGTTTCCTGCGGAAGGTGCACGACCTGGGCGAAGGCCGTTCCCCAAACGGAAATGGCGATCCCCGAGACGTCGGTCAAGCCCCCCGGATCGGTCACGGCGTACCGGAACAGGTCCGCGCCGGCGAAGCCTGCCTCGGGCGAATAGGTCGCCGCGTTGCCCGCGAGGACCACCGTGCCCCGGGTCGGCGGAACGGCGATGGTGAAAACGAGCGGGTCCCCGTCCGGGTCGGTCGCGTCGAGCGTCGCGGTCACGACGCCGCCGGCCGGCACTTCGATCGCCGCCGCGGTCGCCCGCGGCGGATCGTTGACGGCACTTACCGTGAGCGTGACGCTCGCGGTCGCGACGCCTCCCGAGCCGTCGATCACCGCGTACGTGAACCCGTCCGTTCCCCAGGTATCGGGCTCGGGTTCGTATCGGAAGGAGCCGTCAGGAGCGAGCGAAAGGGAGCCCTGCCGGGGCCCTTCCCGCATTTCGGCCGCCAGCGACGGGGAATCCGGATCGATGTCGTTGCCCAGTACACCCGGGGCGGGCACGACGAGCGGGGTATCCTCGGGGGTGGTCCACGCGTCCGGCGACGCCACCGGCGGGTCGTCGGCGGCACGAACCTCCAGGATCACCGCGGCGATATCGTCGCCTCCGGCCTCGTCCCGTACGCGGTAGGTAAACCCGTCCAGGCCCGAGAAATCGACGGTCGGGACGTAGTAGAACGACCCGTGCGGAGAAAAGGACAGGACACCGTTCGAGGGCCCGACCAGGAGTTCGGCCGAAAGGCGGGGAGAGTCGACGTCCGCGTCGTTCGCGAGGAAGCCCGGGGGCGGCACGGCAAGCGGCGTATCCTCGGTCGTGACCCAGCGGTCGTCGGTCGCCACCGGTGCGTCGTTCACGGGATCCACCCGGATCGTGACTCCCGCCAGTGCCCGCGATCCGTCTTCGTCGCGCACTTCGTACGTGAACCGGTCCTCGCCCCAGAAGTCGGCGAACGGCGCGTAGGTGAGCGACCCGTCCGGCAGGAGGGTCGCGATCCCGTGGAGCGGCGCGGTGACGGCCGACGCGACCAGGGTGCTCGAATCGACGTCCGAATCGTTCCCCAGGACGCCGGGCGCGGCCACGACCAGCTGCGAATCTTCGGGCACGTCGTACTCGTCGTCCACCGCCGACGGCAAGTCGTTGACCGCGGTCACGGTCAGGACCACGTCGGCTGCGTCCGTACCCCCCACGCCGTCGCCCACGACATACCGGAATCCGTCGACCCCCGAGAATTCGCGGTCCGGATCGTAGCGGAACCCCCCGTCGGGATCGAGGACGAGCCTTCCGTGGGTCGGCCCGGTCACAACCTGCACCGTGAGGCCGGGCGAATCGACATCGCTGTCGTTTGCCAGCACCCCGGGCGCCGGGACCTCCAGGGCCGTGTCCTCGACCGTGTCGTACGCATCGGTTGCCGCGACCGGAGCATCGTTCACGCCGAGCACGGCGATGGACACCGAACCCGTGTCCGACCGGCCGGACTCGTCCGACACCGTGTACGCGAATCCGTCGGTACCCGAAAAATCGGGTTCGGGCGCGTATTCGAAGCTGCCGTCAGGGTGCAGCGTGAGGCTGCCGAAGGCCGCCGTCGTGAGCAGCCCGGCGGTGAGCAGCGGAGAATCCTCGTCGGTATCGTTCGCGAGGACGCCCGGGGCCGAAACGAACAGGGGCTCGTCTTCGAGCGCTTCGTACGTGTCGTCCGTCGCGACGGGATCGGCGGCCACGTCGACCAGGGCCAGCCTCCCGATCCGTGTACCCCAGCGGCCGTCCTCGCCCAGAAGGAGGTCACCGCGCGAATCGGCGAACTTGTTGAACACCCAGAAACTGCCGTCCCCCGTCGGATCGGAAGCCACGCCGGAATAATCCCCCCACCGGTTGGACCCCGATCCGAACGTGCGCACGTAGGCAGCCGTGCCCGAGTGCAGGGCGAGCGGCGGCCGAAGACTTCCGGCCGGCTCTCCGGCCGGGCCCAGGCTCGCGAAGGCCCCGACGAACGCTCCGGCCGAGGATGCCGAGAACCCGAGGGCCAGCGAACCGTCGGCCCCCAGGTCGACGGACGGGAAGTAGGTATGGGTGCCCGGTGCCAGTTCCTCGGCGCCCTCGGTTCCGAAAACCAGGAGCGACGGGGCTCCCGGGGACGACACGTCGGCCTCGAACCAGGCCGCGGTCGCCTGGCCGCCGTCCGGACCGCCGGGCGGAACCAGGGTGAACGATGCCGCGAGGCGATCCCGGCGCCAGGCCGAATCGAGCGTTCGCCGGTCGTTGGTGGCGACCGTCGTGGCGCTGCCGGCCTGCGGCGCTCCGGGAAGCGACGAGTGGAAGTCGTCTACCGTGCCGAGTTCGAGGAAACTCAATTCGACCGACGGCGAGCCGAGCGGATCGAGAAGCCGGAAGAGCCCGACATACGAGGAGACGGCGTCGTTGAGCCCGCTGAATTCGACCAGCCACGTGGCCGTGGGGTCTCCCGGAAGCTTGCCGTGCACCACCGCGGGCTGCAGCGTACTCGACAGGTCGGGCACCGACGCCAGCGCGAACGGGTCCAGCGGGACCGACGGCCCGGGCGCCCCGGCGGCCAGTTCGTCCATGCGCAGCACCCAGACCCGGGTCCCGCCGTACGTGCCCGTTCCGAAAGCGAACAGGTTCGCCGTCACGTAGGCGTGATCGTCGTCCACGGCAAGCCCCGGGAAGTCGGCCCAGTACGAGATGCCCGAGATCGACGTACGCACGTCGACACGGGAGAGCACCCATCCGGCCGCGGGGTCGGCCGTTTGCGACACCCCGACCAGCAGGTTCGATACGTTTCCCGGGGCTCCCTGGCCCGCGTCCGTCAGTTCCAGCAGGACGACGACGAACCGGCCGTCGAAGGTCGAGTACCGCACCTTGGGGTCGAAGAGCGTACCCGAAGGCGCCAGCGGGGCGAAGAAGGCCGAAAACGGCTGCCGCAGGACCTGGGATCCCGATTTCGACCACGCGACGATCGACGTGTTGACGACGGCCACCACGTGCTCGGGCCCGGCCGCGACCGAGGGATCGGCCGGAATGATGTAGCTGCCGTTTTCGACCGCCACATCCGTGTAGCCCGGCCCGTCGAAGGTCGCCACCCACGACGGCTGGTCGATTCGTGTCGAAGGATCGGTCCGGGCGGGCACGCCGTCCGTCCCGGGTTCGTTGCCCGGCGACGGCAACGCCGTATGCGACCGGTCGTCGCCCGGCACCCACGCCGGCCTCCGGTCGCCGGGTCTGCCCAGCTTGCGCCGGGGCTTCTCGAGGCGGAATTCTACCGAGTCGGGCTGCCCGACCACGCGCGCGAAGGCGGCGGGTGATGCCTGGCCGCGCCGGAGCGCCCGGTCCACGACCGGTCTCGGCACCCAGGCGGTGCGCATGCCCTCGACGTCGGCACCGGCAGAACGGTCGGCGACCACCTGGCCCGATGCCGAGCCCGGCAACGACAGGATCGCGCATGCGAGCGCGGAAAGGAAAAGCCGCGCCCGCGCACGGTCACCGTGGCTCGATCGAAACAGCGTCCGGAGTACGCGGTGGTGCATCGGGGCCGGCCTCCGCCGGATCCGTGCCCCTGCCCGGTGCGACACGGGGATCCTGCGTCGAGATCGCCGGGTTGATTTTCCGGTAAGGATAGTGCATCGGCGTTCGGAGCGCTGTAACGTTTTCTCCGAGAACCCATCCCAAGCACTTCAGATGATTCCTTCGACCTCGGCCGACCCGGGTTTCGACGTGGAAGCGCTCCTCGCGGGCGACGAAGCGGCGTTCGAGGCCCTGGTCCGGCAGGAGTCGGGTCGGCTTTTCCGCGTGATCCAGCGCATGGTGGACGACGCGGACGAAGCCGAAAACCTGGTCCAGGAAACGTTCCTTCAAGCCTTCGAGCGGCTGGCTTCGTTCCGCCGTGAATCGAAGTTCACCACCTGGCTCTACGCGATCGGCATCAACCTCGCCCGCGCATCGCTTCGCAAGTCGAAGCGGTTCGTGCCGCTGGACGAGGAGGCGGTCGACCGAATGCAGCCCGCGTTCTCGGGCGGCTCGTATGCCGATCCGGTCGAATCGTGGGACCCGCAGCGGTATGCCGAGAAGTCCGAGCGCGTGCGGCTGGTGCGTGACGCCATCGACCGATTGCCGACCGACTATCGCACCGTGATCCTGCTCAGGGACATCGAGGAAGTGGATACCGACGACGTGGCCTCCATGCTCGGCATATCCAACGGAGCGGTGCGCGTGCGCCTGCACAGGGCCCGACAGGCCCTTCGGTCGATGCTCGACGGACACCTGCACTGAATCGGCATGGGCAAGATCAGACGGCTCCTACACCAGATCGGGCACAGGATTTCCGGTCTTCCGAACTGCCAGGACGTCAACGGTTTCCTGGCGGATTACCTCGACGGCAACCTGGACGCGAAGACCAAGGCCCGTTTCGAGCGGCACATGCGGCGGTGCCCTCCGTGCGCCAAGTACTTCGACCAGTACAACGAGACCATCCAGATCGCGCGGGAAACGGCTCCCGTCGAAGTACCCCGGGAGTTGGCCGACCATACGCTCGAATTTCTCCGGCAGCGCCGGCACGGCGCGCACGAGTGACGCCGCCACGCGGAACCGGCCGCCTTCGTGGTCTTTCGATCGGCCTGACTCCCTGAACCCGTGTCCAAGCCGCTCGTCGTCATTCCGACCTACAACGAGGCGCTGAACATCGCGGCGTGCCTCGACCAGGTGTTTTCGGCCCTGCCGGAAGCCCACGTGCTGGTCATCGACGACGGATCGAAGGACGGTACGCCCGACCTGGTTCGGGCGGCCGCCGAGCAGAAGCCGGGCCGGGTTCACCTGCTGGAGCGACCGGGCAAGATGGGGCTCGGAACCGCGTACGTCCTGGGATTCCGCTGGGCGCTAGAACGTGACTACGACGTCGTGTGCGAGATGGACGCCGACCTGTCACACCAGCCGGCCGACCTCCCGTCGCTCGTCGCGCCGATCGCGGCCGGAGACGCCGACCTGGCGATCGGATCGCGGTACATCGGGGGCGTGCGCATCATCAACTGGCCGCTTTCCCGGCTTTTCCTGTCGTACGGCGCGGGAGTCTACACGCGGTTCATCACGCGGCTCCCGGTGCAGGACGTGACGTCGGGATTCAAGTGCTTCCACCGCCGGGTGCTGGAGCGCATTCCGCTCGACCGGGTTACATCGAACGGGTACTCGTTCCAGATCGAGATGAACTACCGGGCCTGGAAGTCGGGTTTCCGGCTGGTCGAGGTCCCGATCGTCTTCATCGAGCGGGTCGAGGGCAGCTCCAAGATGTCGAAGGCCATCGTGCGCGAGGCGGCGTGGCGGGTGTGGGACTTCCGCCTGCGTGCCCTGACCGGGCGCCTCTAGGTCCTTACCCGTCCCCATCCGGGTTCGATTCGAGCGCGGAAGCCCGCTCGGGGGCGCGCCTTGCGGGTGGCTGCGGCGTCGGCGCGGCCGTGGAGCGGCTGCGGGTGGCTGCGGCGCGGCTGCGGAAACGGATCCTCAGGAGAACTGGGCCTCCCGCGTGGCCTCGTCGCCGGCCTCCGTTGGCCTTGGATTGGAAAATGTGGCCCCGATTCCATGTATTTGCCCGCTTTTGCACCCAATTATGTCGATTTCTGGGCGTATTGCGACATATTCATAAATATTGAAACGTTTCAACGTGTAAGGAGGGGGCAATATTCCAAGGCGAGCCGGAGATGCCGGCCAGTGCGGGGAAATTGCAGAGGCCAGCCGTCCCCGCCTCCGTCGAGGCCAGCCGTCCGCCGGCCGTCCCCACCTCCCTCCAAGCCGGGCATCAAACCGCCCCGAAACTCTTGCATTTCACCGTAAATCCGGGCCGGCACGGGGTTTACCCGACAGGGGACACGCCGGGGCATCGGTAGATTGACGGTTTGTCGCGAACCCAATCCAACGCGCCCGACGATGTACCAGAATCTCAAGACGCCCACGGCCGGCGAATCCATCTCGATGAAGGACGGCGTCCTTCACGTCCCCGACCATCCGATCATTCCGTTCATCGAAGGCGACGGCACGGGTCCCGACATCTGGCGCGCCTCGCAGTACGTGTTCGACAAGGCCGTCGAGAAGGCTTACGGCGGCAAGCGGAAGATCTCCTGGTTCGAGGTGTACGCGGGCGAAAAGGCGTTCGACACCTTCGGCGAGTGGCTTCCGCAGGACACCCTGACCGCGATCACGAACCACCTCGTCGCGATCAAGGGGCCGCTCACGACGCCGGTCGGCGGAGGCATCCGCTCGCTGAACGTGGCGCTCCGGCAGATGCTCGACCTCTATGCCTGCGTGCGCCCGGTGCGCTGGTTCACGGGCGTTCCGTCGCCGGTGAAGCAGCCGGAACTGGTCGACATGATCATTTTCCGCGAGAACACCGAGGACATCTACGCCGGCATCGAATTCCAGGCGGGCACCGAGGACGCGGAGAAGTTCAAGAAGCTCTTCTTCGAGGCCTTCCCGGACCGCGCGAAGAAGGTCCGCTTCCCGGCCACGGCGGGCTTCGGCATCAAGCCGGTCTCACAGGAAGGCACTGCCCGCATCGTGCGTGCCGCCATCCAGTACGCGATCGACAACGGAAAGAAGTCGGTCACGCTCGTGCACAAGGGCAACATCATGAAGTTCACCGAGGGCGCCTTCCGCGACTGGGGCTACGAGCTGTCGCAGAAGGAGTTCGGGGGCGTCGAGTTCGACGGCGGCCCGTGGACCCGGCTCCCGAACGGCACGGTCGTCAAGGACATGATCGCCGACGCGATGCTGCAGCAGATCCTGACGCGGCCCGCCGAATACGAGGTCCTCGCGACGCTGAACCTGAACGGCGACTACATCTCCGACGCCCTGGCGGCGCAGGTGGGCGGAATCGGCATCGCGCCGGGCGCCAACATCAACTACGTGACCGGCCACGCCATTTTCGAGGCGACGCACGGCACCGCGCCCAAGTACGCGAACCAGGACAAGGTCAACCCGTCATCGGTCATCCTGTCGGGCGAGATGATGTTCCGCCACATGGGCTGGACCGAGGTCGCCGACATGATCATCTCGTCGGTCGAGAAGACGATCGGCCAGAAGAAGGTCACCTACGACTTCCACCGGCTGATGGAAGGCGCGACGCTGCTCAAGTGCTCGGAATTCGGCGAGGCGCTGGTTTCGAACATGTAAGCTCGGTCTCTTCGGGATCGTGACGCGGGGGCGCTTCCTTACGGGGAGCGCCCCCGCCTGCTTTTCCGGTCGGTCCGTCGGGCACCCCGGTCCGCAGGGCGCCCCGGGTTCATCGCGTCGGACTCCCCCCTTCTCGGGAACCTTCGGGGTCGGCGCCCGGAAGGTCGGCGGCCCGCCAGGAGTACGTGGACGGGGTCACGCCGTAGGCCTCGTGGAAGCAGTACGAGAAGTACGAGACGCTCCGGAAGCCCACCGCGTAGGCCACTTCGCTGACGTTCCATTCGTTGCGCGCGAGCAGGGCCGCGGCTCGCTCCAGGCGTGCCCGTCGAAGCGCTTCGGACGGTGCGGGGGCGCCCATCGAGCGCAGGCGCCGGTGAAGCGTGTTCCGGCTCAGCCGCAGGGCGTCTGCCAACCGCTGCACGTCGAAGTTCTCGTCGCCGAGTCCTTCGTCGATGGCCTGTGCAACGCGCCGCAGGAATACGGCGTCCGGACCCGACAGTTCACGCGGCGCCGCCACGTCAGGGGTGGGACCCGGTCGCTCGAACCGCGGATCCTGGAACCTCCGTCGCAGGCGCAGCCGGCCGGCGATCAGCCCGTCGATGCGCAGTTGCAGCTCGCGCATCGAGAAGGGTTTGGTGACGTAGGCGTCCGCGCCCGCCTCGAGACCCTGGAGCAGATCCTCTTCGCCGGCCTTCGCGGTAAGCAGGACCACCGGGATGAAGTCCGTGTCCCGGTCCGCACGGATCGCCGCGAGCAACCCCAGGCCGTCGAGGACGGGCATCATGATATCGCTGACGACGACGTCCGGGATCGTCCTGCGCACGAGGTCGAGCGCTTCCACCCCGTTCGCCGCCTCCAGCACCCGGTACTGCCGCTCCATGTGCCGGCGCACATACGCCCGGATATCGGCGTTGTCGTCGGCCACGAGTACCGTGAAACGGTCATCCGAATCGTCGGCCCCTGCGTCCACGACGGTCTCCAGGTCATCCAGGCCGTCGATCTGTCCTACGACGCTTACCGAAACGTCCCGAGGCGCCGAAGCCGCGACCTGGTCGTCGTCCAGGTGTTCGCGTCCGAGCTTCAGGGTCACCGTGAAGGTGGACCCGAACCTCGGCGTGCTCTCGACCGTCAGGGTGCCTCCGTGCAGCAGGACGAGGTCCTGGGCCAGCGACAGTCCGATGCCGCTGCTCCCGTGCGGGGCGGCCGTCGGGTCGCCGGCCTGGTAGAATCGATCGAATACGTGCGGAAGGAGTTCCGCCGGAATCCCGGCCCCGGTATCGCGCACCGCGACCCGGGCGTGTCCCGGATGGACCGTCCGGTCGACCGTCACCGTCACGCCGATCGCCCCGCCTTCCGGCGTGAACTTGTAGGCGTTCGACAACAGGTTGACCACGACCTGCTCCAGTTTCTCCGCGTCGAACCACACCGGCACGGGCACCGCGGGCGTCTGCACGTCGAAATGCACGCCCTTGCGCTCGATCAGCGGGCCGAACGGCTCGGCCGCGACGCGCACGAACGCGGCCAGGTCCTGGCGGCTTGCCGCGAGCCGCATCTCCCCGGCTTCGAGCCTCGCCACATCGAGCAGGCGATTGATGAGCCGCAGGATGCGCCGGCTGTTCGCGAGGGCCTGTTCGACGCCCTCCCGGGCCGAATCGGGCAGTTCCGGGTCGTCCCGGAGGTCCTCCAGCGGACCGATCGTCAGCGTCAGCGGAGTTCGGAACTCGTGGCTCACGTTGGCGAAGAACCGGCTCTTGAGGCGATCCAACCGTACCAGCTGCTCTCCCTGCTCTTCGGTGCGCCGTTTCTCGGCCATCAGCTCCCGGGTGCGCTCTTCGACCTCGGCCTCGAGCTGCCGGCGGCGATCCTCGAGGTTTCGCGTGCGCCGTCTCACGGTGACCCACCCCAGCCCCAGGACACCCAGCAGGAGCAACCCTCTGAATGCCAGGGTCTCGTGCGGATACGGCGCGATATCGATGTCCAGGGGCATGGATACCGGGCTCCACGTCCCATCTCCCTGGGAGGCTGCCACGACCAGCGCATAGTGTCCCGGCGGAACTCCCGTGTAGCCGGCCTCGCGACGGGACCCCGCATCGATCCACTCGTCGTCATACCCCTCGAGGCGATAGCGGAATTGCAGCCGCGAGGGCGCACTGAAGTTCACGGACGTATAGGCGATGCGGAACGTGCGTTCTCCTGCCGCAAGGCGCACCTCGTGCCGGCCTCGCAGCGACTCCCGACGCCTCGCCGTCTGCAGCTCCTCCAGCAGAACCGGGCTCGGATCCAGGAAGTCGCCTACCCCGGCGGGGTCGACGATGGCAACGCCCGATTGCGTCGCGAACCACAGGCGACCGTCCCGTGCTTTCATTGCCGAGAACTGGAAACCGCCGTTGGCCTCGCGCGAGCGCATTCCGCTCTGTTCCGTATAGAAGACGGATCCGACGCGGGTGGAATCTCCCTTGACGAAAGCCTTCAATCCCGCACGATGCACCCAGAAGAGACCTTGGTTCGAACTCATCCAGAGTCGGCCGAAATCGTCGGCAACAACCTGGTGCAGATCGTCCGAGTAGAGCCCGTCGGCCTGCCGGATGACGGTGATACGGCCCGTCGAAGGATCATAGTGGTTCAGACCCCGGTCCTCGGTCGCAATCCAGAGCGATCCGTCCTCGTCCTCGAACAGCCCGCGTATGTTGTCCGACGAGAGTCCGTCGGTCGTCGCGAGATACCGGAAACGTCCGTCGCCCCGGGCCGCATCCGGCGCGAGCACGGCGATCCCCTGCCCGAAGGTTGCCATATAGAGGACGCCCGAACGGCTCTCCAGCAGGTATCGCACGGGAGTCGTGGGCCCGTCGACCGACGCTTCAGGCTTCTCCCACAGTCCGTCGCGCAGCCGGAACACCCCGTTCAGGACGCCGAACCAGAAGGTCCCGGTCCGGTCTTCCAGGATCGATCGCACCGTAAGCAGCGCCGGAGTCGGGTGGGTGGCCTCGAACCTCGTGCAGGACCCGTCCGACGCGGCCCGCTCGGCGGGGCACCGAAAGGCCCCGTGCCACAGCGAGCCCGATGTATCGAGGTAGAACGGCGCCCCGTTGGCGGTATGCCGGTATGAAGCGGGTGCGCTGCCCTCTACCAAGCGGTCCCACGTGTCCCCGTGCCCGGAGACGAGGACCGCACCGGTCGCGTCTTCGATGATATTGGTGACGTTTTCCGTACTCAGGCCTTCCGGGACTCCGGCCATGGAGACTTCCGGTCGGTGCACGCGGAACAACCCCCCGTCCGTGCCCAGCCACAGGTTGTTCTCCCGGCCGCAGAACATGGTCCTGATCAACGGAGCGATGCGTCCCGCAGGTTTCGAGTCGACAAAGATGGCGCCTCGATGGTGGGTCCAGACCCGTCCGTCCGGGCAGGTCGCCATGGCGGCGACATTGGCCCCGGAATAGTCAGGGGATGGGCCTGCCCCTTGCCCACCCACCACCACCCGTCCGTCGACCACACGAAACGGTCCGAGCGGGTTGGAAATGACCAGCGACCCGTCGGAGGCCTGGGTGATGCCGTCGACGGTGAAGTGAGGCCCGTTCGCCGGTGGCCCCTCGAGTTGGACGGCTTCCACATGACCGTCCCTGACCCGGGACAGCCCCTTTCCACCCAGCCAGAGGCGTCCCGAGTGGTCCTCGAAAAACCGCAACCCCCGGTCCCGGACGATCGGCACGGTCCCGACATCCGACCACTGCTCTCCGACGCGCCGCCGGATGCTTCCGGTGTGCATGTCGGTCATCCACAGAACGCCCGAACCGTCGAGGTGCAGGTCGCCGACGAACGTCCCGGCCACGGCCGTGTCCGTGTCGAATCGGACTTCCGGCACGACCCCCGGCGTGAAGCGGTATCGATACGGGCCCGGGTGCGAACCGATCCATGTTTCCCCGTCGGCGTCCTCCTCCACGGCCCGGATCTGGCCCGGGAACCGGCCGATAGTCCGGATGCTGTCCGGATCTACCCGGACCAGGTCGAACCGCTCGGTGGAGAAATGGAATGACTCGCCCCGCCCGCGATACAGGGCCACGATGCGATTCGACGGAATGCCGGGCGTATTCCCGGCCGTGAAGGTCGTGAACCGAATTCCGTCAAATCGGACGAGGCCGCCGAGCGTGCCCAGCCAAAGGTATCCGTCGGGCGTCGTCAGCAGCGAGTTGATGCTGTTGACCGGCAGCCCATCCTCGATCGTGAACTGCTCGACCGCAAAGCCGGGGGAAACGACCTGGGCACCGGCATATGGCGTACCGCCCGCCGCGGCCGCCGCAAGGAGGAGGAGCAGTCCGATCTTCCGGTTCAAATCCGGCGCCGCCTTGCTCGGTCGTTGGCCTGCGAGAGGGGACAATACGCTGTGGAGTGGCTGCAGCCCGGATCACCGGGCCTCTGTGCGTGAGACAGGGTATAAGTACGACGCGCGGGCGCCACGCGCCTCGCCAGAAATGTAACGATTGCATCGAATCGGTCGCGCCGGTGGGCGGCGCTCCGTCCTCGCACGCGCCCGCGCTCACGTCGCCGAACCGTATCCGGGTGGACAGGGGGTCCCTGCCCCCTCGGCCGCCGGAATCACCGGCTGCGGTGCTTGTGTACCCGCTGCTTCGTCACGCGGCTGGGGTGGAAGTGGTGCGGGTCCTGCCGCTGCTCCGCCGTCGTGCGTTTCGGTCGGTCCGCGGGCGGGAGCGGCTTTCCTTTCGGGGACTTGGAGTTCGGAATCGGCATGGGGAAACCTCCACGCGTTGCCTTGCTCCTTCCAAGTTCGCACGTCACGGCTCCGGGCGCTGCGGGGGGCATCGCCGACCTCGCGTCGGACGGCCCCCTGCACGACGCCGCCGCTTCCGATCAGCCCTTCCGCTTCCTCGAGCCCACCTCGTCGAACAACTCGTCGAACTTCACGACGTGCTTGCGCCAGTCGAGGTGCTCGGGAATGCCCTTGAGCGTGGAAACCGGAAGCGGCCGCTCCTCCCCTTTCAGGATGGCCGACAGGATGCGGAAGAGCTCGTCCTCATCCTCGTACAGGACCGGGGCATGCAGCAGCGGCTTGTGCAGCGACTCCGGGATCAGCTCCGGGTAGGACAGCCGGTTCGGAAGCAGCGGATGGCACCCGCAGTAGATGGCCTCCATCAGCGAGATGCCGAAGAACTCGTGCCGCGCGGTCGAGACCACGAGGTCCGAACGGTGCAGGAGCCTGGAATACTCGGCGAAGTCCTCCGCATAGCCGTAGTGCAGGATCCGGGAGGCGTAACGCTCGAAGGCACGCTCGAACTCCTCGGGCTGTTCGTCGAAGCGCTCTCCCGCCAGGATCAGGCGGAACTGCAGCCCGATGTCGTCCAGCCGGTTCATCAGGCGGAAGAAACCCGCCGGGTTCTTGTCGTGCTCCCAGCGCTGGTTCCAGAGCACGATGGGCGGAGGCATGCCCGGCCCCCAGGGATGCGGCGTGTAGGCGGCGGCGTACTGGTCGTGACCGCGCAGGTCCATGCCGAGGTGCAGGACCGAGCTTTTCGCCTTGATCTTCTGGACCGTGTGCAGGTGCGTATAGTCCGGAAACTGCCTCAGCAGCGCCGGAAGCGCCTCCATGAACTCGTCGAAGTGGTACCGCGAATTGAATACGATGCGGTCGGCAGCGAGCGCCGAGAGGTAGTTGATGTACGCGTACGTGTGATCGCGTGCCTTGCCTTCGGGCAGGGGGTACGTCAACTGGTTCTCGTGCATGTACATCACGACGGGCACGTCGGCGAACCGGTGCCGCGTGAGCGCGAGGAACGCCGGCACGTTCAGCATGCTCGTCGCGAAGATGACGTCGGGGCGGCCGGTCCCGTCGTAGAGCGACTCGGCCTTGCGCGCCATCGTCACGGCCCCGCCGTGCATGCGCCACTTCCAGAACCGGGCCGTCATGGTAACGGCCTCGTATTCGTGCCGGGAGTGGCGAACGAGGTGGTCGAGGAAGTTCCGGTGGGAACCGCCGTACCACGGCTCCAGGGCAAGCACCTTCATCGTCGGTCCCGCGGGCTAGGATGCGTCGGAACCCTGGCCGGCCAGTTCGCGCAGCAGGTTTTCCTCCTCTTCGTCGGTCGACGGCCGCACGATGGAGACCGAGCGCACCTGCAGGTTGGCCCGGAGCGTCGTGTCGAGCACCTCTTCGGCCGAAACCACGACTTCCTGACCGGGCTCCAGTTGCAGAGTCCGGTTCTTCATCTCTATGACTACCGGGCGGGTGTGGGTGTTCTTGATCCACATCCCCTTGCGCTTCCTGCTCGCCATGCGCGCCTGCTGTCGGTACTCGGAATTCGGCCGGTCGACCCGGCGCCGGAGTATACGGCATTTCAGCGGGGCATCCCCTCGTGACTCCCCCGGACACTCCCGTGAACCGTGCTATTCATTTCATATCCGCGGCGTTTCTCGATGCCTGCCATGCAATTCGGGCGTACGGTCCGACCGGCCCGACGATGGCCGCAATGCGACGCCTCCTGACCGACGACGCCTGCGTCGCGTGCGGAGCCCCTCGTGTCGGAATGCTGACGCTGTGCGCGCCGTGCCGTCGATCGCTCGTTCGCGTTCCGGACGAAACCGCTGCGGCGGCCGCGGCCCCATGGCCGGAGCTGGCCTCGGTCACGGGACTCTGGCTCATGGAGGACGGATCGGCCGCCCGTGCCCTGGTCCACGCCCTGAAATACCGATCCATGCCGCTCTCCGGCATCCCGATCGGCGAACGCCTCGCGCGGCTGCCCGTGCCGGCCTCGCTCCGCGGATGCCCCGTGGTGCCCGTGCCGCTGCACCGGGTGAGGGAGCGGGAGCGTGGCTACAACCAGGCGCTGTACCTGGCCCGTGGGCTCGTCTCGGCCGGCGGCGGGGGCGCGCCGATCGAAGCGCTCGAGCGGGTCCGGGCCGATCCCTCGAGCACGCATCTTGCCCGCGTGGAACGCGCCGCGGGGCGCTCGCACGTCTTCCTAGCCCGTCTCGAGCTGCCTTCCGGCCCGGTGCTGCTCGTCGACGACGTCTTCACCACCGGATCGACGGCCGCTTCGGCCGCCCGCGCCCTCCTCGCCGCCGGCGCGACGGAAGTGCACGCGGTCGTCGTCGGGCTGACGCCGGCACGGCGCCGCGCTCTCGGCTGACCGGCCCGGTCAGCGGAATTCGGTGACGCTGAGCGTGCGATCGCAGGCCTCGGCCTCATCGGCGTCGTTGGTCGCGACGAGCACGAGGCGCCCTTCGGCCACGCAGGAGTCCACGATGCCCCGCACGGTGCGTTTGCCCGCCTCGTCCAGGTTCGACGTCGGCTCGTCGAGGATCACCAGCGGAGGATCGGCAACGAGCGCCGCCGCGAACCGCATGCGCTGCTTCATGCCCGACGAGAACGTGCCGACGAGGTCGTCGGCGCGATCGGCCAGCGTGACCCGCTCCAGCACTGCGTCGATGCGCCGCGCCGCGTCCCGGAGCCTCCGCGCACGGGCGACGAACTCGAGGTTCTCCCGCGGAGTGAACCCGTCGTAGACGTTCAGGTACGGCGCCACCAGGCCCGTCACGAACGGACGCTCGGCCTCCGGAACGGGGCCGGACGGCAGGGAGAGCGTCACCGAACCCTTCGTCGGCCGCATGACGCCCGCCAGGATACGCACCAGCGTGGACTTGCCCGAGCCGTTCGAGCCGGTGATGGCCAGCGTCTCCCCGCCCCGTGCAGAAAACCCGAGGCCGCGGAACAGCACGCGGCGCCCGAAGCGTTGGCCGATGCCTTCTGCGAGGAGTTCGATCATGGAAACCCTGGTGGAACGCGGCCCCAAGATAGCCCGGATGCCCGCCGACCGCCGTCTTCACGCCGTTTTTCCGGAACGTGCCCCGGGGCGCCTCGTTCGGACCGTCCCCCATCCCATGGCCCGAACCATGCGCTTCATCCTGCCCGTCTTCGCCGTCCTCTTCGTCGCCGCGTGCGGCGGACGCACCGAAACCCCCGCCCCGGCGCCTGCGGCCGAGGTTGCCGTGCGGTTCCTGACCCCTGCCGACGGGGATACGCTCTCGAACCCCGTGGCCCTCTCCATGGAAGTCGTCGGGCTCACCCTGCAGCCCGCCGGTGTCATGGCGGAAGGCAGCGGCCACCTGCACGTCCTGGTGGACACGCTCTTCGTCGAGCCCGGACAGGTGATCCCGAAGAACGAGCACCACATCCACTACGGGGATGGATCCACCCAGGCCGAGCTGACCCTGGCACCCGGCGAGCATACCCTGAAGCTGCAGTTCGCCGACGGCGCGCACGTGGCGCTGGATGGCGCGCAGTACCGCGACGAGATCCGAATCGTCGTCCGGTAGATCGGGCGGCGCGGCGTACCTTGGGGACGCAGTACCGTCCCCACCACGATGCGCCCCTTCGTCCTTTCCGCGCTCGTCGCGCTCTCCGTCGCCGTGACCTCCTGCTCGCCCGCCGAACCGGCGGCGGTTCCGTCGCTCGTGCCGCTTCCGGCCGCGATGACGGTCGGGAACGGCGCCTTCGCACCTCCCGGGGCCGTCGTCATCGTGGCCGGCGCCGAGGTCTCGCGCCACGCCGACCTGCTGTCGGCCCTCGTGCGGGACACGGGCGGGCCGGAAACGAGCATCGTACCCGACGGCGACGGACTCGTGCGCCTTTCGATCGCCCCGGACGGCCGGTCCGAGGCGTACCGGCTGCGCGTGTCGGCGGACGGCATCGAACTCACAGGCTCGGACCCGGCCGGGCTGTTCTACGGCCTGCAGACCCTGCGCCAGCTGATGCCGGTCCCGGGCTCGGGGGCGGAATGGTCGATCCCGGCCGTCGAGATCGACGACGCGCCCCGCTTCCCGTACCGCGGGCTGCAGCTCGACGTCGGCCGGCACTTCTTCCCGGTCGCGTTCGTGAAGAAGTACCTCGACCGGATGGCCGAGCTGAAGCTCAACACGTTCCACTGGCACCTGACCGAGGACCAGGGGTGGCGGGCCGAGATCCTGGCCTACCCGCGCCTGACCGAGGTGGGTTCGTGCCGGAAGGAGACGGTGCTCGAGAAGAATTACGACCCCTACGTCGGCGACGGCATCGAGCATTGCGGGTTCTACACGCAGGACCAGATGCGCGAGATCGTGGCCTACGCGGCCGAGCGGTACATCACCGTGATCCCCGAGATCGAGATGCCGGGGCACGCGGTGGCCGCGCTGGCGGCCTACCCGGAACTCGGCTGCTCGTCCGAGCCTCGCGAGGTGTCGACGACCTGGGGCATCCACGACGACGTGTTCTGCCCGAGCGAAGCCACGTTCGCGTTCCTCGAGGGCGTGCTCACGGAGATCATGGGCATCTTTCCGTCGACTTTCATCCACATAGGCGGCGACGAAGTGCCCAAGACGCGCTGGGAGGAAAGCGCGCTCGCACAGGAGATCATCCGCCGCGAGGGCCTGGCCGACGAACTCGAACTGCAGAGCTGGTTCGTGCAGCGCATCGAGCGCTTCCTGTCGGCGAACGGCCGCCGGCTGATCGGGTGGGACGAGATCCTCGAGGGCGGTCTCGCGCCGGGCGCCACCGTCATGTCGTGGCGCGGCACCGAGGGCGGAATCGCGGCGGCGCGCATGGGGCACGACGTCATCATGTCGCCCACCAGGCACCTCTACTTCGACTTCTACCAGGGTCCGAAGGAGACCGAACCCATCTCGGCCGACTGGTCGGGCTACCCGCTTCCGCTCGCCCAGGTCTACGAATTCGACCCGGTGCCCGCGGAACTGACCCCGGAGGAAGCCCGACACGTCCTGGGCGCGCAGGGCAACGTGTGGACCGAGCAGATGAAGACGCCCGAAAAGGTCGAGTACATGGTCTTCCCGCGAGCCCATGCCCTCGCCGAGATGGTCTGGACGCCGCAGCCGAAGCGTGACTATGCCGACTTCCTGCTGCGGCTGCCGGCCGTACTCGAGCGGCACGCGGCCACGGGCACGGCGTACCGCCCGTTGGACACGACTCCGACCGGGTGACGGCCTCGACTCACGGGTCGACGGGGAGCCGGACGGTCAGGGCGAGGGCACTGGGCCGCCGACGAAAACAGATCGGACGATGTATCTTCGATCGGATTCACCCCTCGCGAACCGTGTC
>JANJTM010000041.1 GCA_024711125.1 Rhodothermales bacterium | reverse complement strand
AAGGTCTCGCGCGTCGTGTGGTTCGTCAGCGTCGCCGCCGCCGTGTCGATCTCCAGCTCGTCGCCCGTGCGGATGCGCTCGCACAGCCGCTCCCGCGTCTCGAACGGCACGAGAAAGCCGCCGTCGACCGCGTTCCGGTAGAAGATGCGGGCGTACGACTCGGCTGCCTGGGGGCCGCGTGTCTACTTCAGGAGAGTGACGGGCACCGTTCGGTATTCACGGCCGACATGGATGACGATGAAGTACGTGCCGCTGGGCACACCCGATGCGTTCCAGGTTACGTCGTGACGGCCCGCCTGGAACGTCCCCGTAGCCAGCGTTGCGGTGCGTCTCCCCAGCTGGTCGAATACCACGATCGATCCTTCCGTCGCCTCTCGGACCTGGAATGTCACCGTTGTTACGGGATTGAACGGGTTGGGATATGCGTCGGCTTCTACCTCCAGGACTTGAGCGCCCGCTGTCCCCTCGTTCGGATCGGCCCACCTGATGGGCGGAATCACCACGTCGGTTCTACGGGCCAGGCGCCGCCACTGGCGAATAAGAGCCGCCTCCTGATTCTCATCCCTGGCTACCGATCCGGAAAGAAGGCTACCGGCATCGACGAATGCGCTGTCCTCGATCGCCATTTCGACAAGATTCATCGTGGCATTGAACCCCTCCCATCGGTCCCCGAACTTTTGAATGAGGTCGCCCGCCACCTCCCTCGCTTCCGCTCGATGACCCCAAAAGCGATTCGCCTGGAGCATCAACCCAAGAGCTGCAGCCTGTTCGAGACCCTCACTCGATGCCAGCACAGCCACTGGTTCCATCCACCTCTCGTCGTCGGCCGCCCTGGCCGCGTGGAAAAGACCCATGATAGCGGTAACCGCATATCGGGTACCCGGTTGCTCGCGTAACACTTGCGCAAATACATCGGCGGCATCGGCAAGGCGAGCGGCCCTTCCGTCTGTCGTGTCGTGCTCCGCCGCAATCGTCGTTGCGAAAGCACCGGCGAGCAGTTCGTCCACTGGCGTAAGGTCAGTCTGGGCCTCCATCGACGGCGTCGCGGCCAACACATTACCCTTTCCGGTGAAGCAGGTGGCCCCGGTCTGCTCGTATATAGAAGACACTGTTCCGTAATTATAACTCCCCCCGGAACGGAACTTGTTGTTCACGGAGGTGATGGTTCCGCCGTCGTTGTACATATCATACGTTGACGAGGAACAATAGTCATTGTACCCCCCATAGGGATAGTAGCCGCTCGCAATCCGGCCATTCGAGGTAGCCACATTCGATCGGTAGGCACCGTTGAAACGGTTATAGCCACCAGTCGAGTACGGCCAGTTACCGGGTTCCGGAACAGCGTAGGCAGTCGCAGTCAACGCATCTCCACCGTTGCTGCTCGCCGCATAGATGTCGGTATGTCCGATATACCCGTGCGCGCTATTGTCGAATGCGAGACCGACGACCGTCCCGCTTGACGCTGTCGCATTCACGATTTCCGAGTAGTACAGCTCGATGTCGGAACTGCTGCCGCTGATGTAGACGGCCGTTCCGGATCCGCCTTTGTCGACGCTGAGTCCGTTCGTCGAGAGCTCCGCATTAAAGGCCTCAATTCCAGCCTTGGAGATCGTCGTGGAGTTGAGGGTTGCGGAACTCCCGCTTGCCAACTCAATCCCGTCCCACGATCCTGCGCCCTTTCCCTCTAGCGTCGAATTATATGCCTCAAGTGTCCCTTGGACTACAAGCGCGCGACCGCTGTCAAACTGCAAGGTTACGTCTTCGATGCGCCAGGTCCTCGTAGACGGCACTGAGAGATCCCTATCCGTCAATGCAAATGTCGGCGGTGACAGCGGCGCGAAGTAGTAGCTGATTGCCGTCGTGCTGCTGAGGCAAGTCGGATTCGTGCCGCACACGGCGTCCGTGTTATGAGGGATTAGCCAGTCATCTGTCGATATAGCCTCGTTGATTGCAGTGTAACCTGTGAGGTTTGTCGGCAACACTTCTAAATCATTCTCCGACGTGACAAGAAGCAATAGATCGTTTTGGTTCGATTGACCGACCGGCTGAGCTGTATTCGGGCACAGGAAATATCCATAGTCTTCTGCTTCGTAGTCGTCTTCGCACTGAAAGTAGTAGTACGTCTCATCTACATCCGCAACAAACGGCGAACCCGAGTCATAGTCGATCTCGATGCGGATTGAAGTCAGTGTATTAACTTCGATAGATGTGTATGTGCAACCTGTCGGCACACTTCCACCCGAATCCGCCATCCATGCGTACTCCGTGTCTTCGCCACTACAGGACGCTTTGTCCTCAATCGAAAACGGCCCATGCGTTGTGCTTCCGACGGTGACTCGCGTCATTGACGATTCGCTTTCAATCTGGAGGAATATCTCGGCATTTGGAAGCGAGGATATTGAGTCTTGGGCTGCCGCAGGGGTGCAGATCGTCAACAAGATGACAACGAGGAATGGTGCTTTCATTTGAACGGCCCGAAGGTGATTTATTATTGTGCTTGACGCCGCCCTTCAATCCCAGGACGGATCGTAGAGTAGGCGCGATCTTCAGTTTATTTGTCTTGATAGTTGCCGGACACAACCTATCATGCGGGAGCCTTATAACAGGTTATCTCCAACATGTTTGCCCGTCCTACGCCATCATTATGGATGCCGCATCCGCACAATTGTGCGGGCAGCACGGTGCGTTCGTGATTGAATTACCACCATGTAAATTCCAGGTGCCCAATTCGAGCCGTCCACATTTATCCGAGTCGGCAGCTCAAGTGTCCTCTGCACGATTATGGGCTGCGACATCGCTCGGCCCAGAAGGTCAAACGCCTGCACAACAACGGCTCCGACCGTAGATATTTCAACCGAGGCGGTTGTCACAAATGGGTTCGGAAATGGATCTCCAACACTGAATGTGAAGATGGCCGGTTGGCTGGGTTCACCAACGCTATTGCTCGCGCTTCCGGCCTCAAGGGCCCCGATGTCCACGGTAGGACCGACCACGCGCGGCATCCCAGCCAGGTCAAGTGGGAGTGTCTCGTCAACATTGCCGTCGAAGTCGATATCCAGTGAGTCGGCTGGCAAGTAGGCTCCCGAGCCTGCGTCTACTGCTGGCGACTCGTGCATCAGTCCGAAGTCGTCATCCGGGGTCCCCAAAAGGCCGTCGAGTCCTGCGGGGTCGATGAATAGTGGATCGGAATCCAGATTCCCGCCTAGATCTTCGAAGTCCGATAGGGTGCCCGATCGAACTATGCTCGATCCGATGCTGACCTTTGCGGTCCCCGAAGTAGCTATCAGCGGCGCACTGTCATCGGCGGACCACAGGATCGCGTTCAGGACGCGAACGGTGCAGTCCTGGCACCAGATGGCACTAGCGTGCGCGCTCGATGTCAGAGAGTTGTCGGCAACTGTTGAATTGGTGATCTCAACTACGCTCTTCTCTGTTGCCCAGACTGGAGCCGAACCTGAGACCTGGTTCCCCGCAATAAGCGTATTGACGATGTATCCGGACGCCTCACTAGAGAGCACAATTCCGCTGCCGCTACCCGGCGTGGTCTCGCCCTGAACGCGGCATCCGATCATGGACAGATTGGTCCCCTCCGCCTGAACGCTGACATCGTTCCCATAGAATCCTGACTTGACCACAAGGACCACCGAGCCGTCCGTGTATAGACCGCCTGCAAAGCCCGCCTGATTCCTCTCGAAGATCGAATCCCAGATTTCCATGAACGCGGCCTGTGCGTACAATCCACCTCCATCAACGTCGGCCCGATTGCTTGCCAGTTCAATACGATCAGCCCACAAGCCCCCGGGGAGCCCGAAGTGACCGCCCGAGTGGAACATGCCCGCCCCGATAACACCCGTATTGTGCTCGATCCGGACGTCACGGAGGGTCAGTTCGGCTAGCTCTGAGCGAATTCCACCACCGCCTCTGAAAGAACAGGTACTTGAGGCATTGCCATCACGGATATTGAACCCCTCCATCCGAATCGGGCTTCCGGAATCGTACGCTGTGACGACGTGACAACTGTTATCCGAACGGCTTGGCTCCTCGCGCGCAAGGTTACCATTGTCATTGCCTAGGAGATCTCCCGTAAGGAGACTAGGATGCGCCATCCAGTCATGGCTTGGACGGATGGTCTCCCATCCGGAGAATCCGCCGAACAACGAAACTCCAGCATTGAGCAAGAATGACGCTTCGCGATCCCCTGGCGTGATTCCAGCTCCCTGATCCGGCCGGTACACCCCCTCCGCCACCCACACCTCGTCCCCGTCCTGTGCTGCCGCCAGCCCGTCCTGCAGGAAGACGAACGCGTTCGCCCACGACGAGCCGTCGTTCGCGCCCACGGCATCGGTGTCGACGTAAATGACGCGCTGCGCCTGCACGGCGGGGGCGGCGAGGATCGCGGCCAACGCGAGAACGGTCCTGAAGAACAGTGCAGCTTTCATCGACAGGCCTCCCTCGTGTATTTATCCGAGGAATAGCATACCCATCCATCCTGCCGATAGCATAGTCGCCGGCCGGGCCATTCGGAAGGAGGTATTCCCTGAGTAATAGGGGGGGGGTATCCCCTACGCCCGTACCGCGGCGGTCCGCGCCGCGCTCAGCGCTTTATAAACCCCGCCCGCCGCGCGTACTCGAACACGCCTCCCGCCTTCAGAATCTCCGCCACATCACCCAGCGGGTTCAAAAGAAAGGTCTCGCCCGTCGTGTGATTTACGAGCGTCGCCGCCGCCGTATCGATCTCCAGCTCGTCGCCCGTGCGGATGCGTTCGCACAGCCGCTCCCGCGTCTCGAACGGCACGAGGAAGCCGCCGTCGACCGCGTTCCGGTAGAAGATCCGGGCGTACGACTCGGCGACGACGGCCTCGCAGCCCGCTTCCATGAGGGCGAAGGGCGCGTGCTCACGCGACGAGCCGCACCCGAAATTTGGGCCCGCGACCACGATCGTGTACTCGCTGCGGTACGCGTCCTCGGCCGTGAAGGGCCGCTGGCCATACGGCAGGCCCTGATTTTCGGGCGGAACGGCGCTCATCGCGTACCGGCCGTACAGGCGGCGCTCCTCGGGCTCGTCCATCGAGTAGACGAGGTGCTGCGCCGGGATGATCTGGTCGGTGTCGATGGCGTCGCCGGTGACCCAGGCGAGGCCGCGGATGATGGGTTTCATGCCAGCACCTCCCGCGGATCGGTGATGACGCCGTGCAGAGCCGAGGCGGCGACCGTGAGCGGCGACGCGAGGTAGACAGCCGACTGCTTGGAGCCCATGCGGCCCGGGAAATTGCGGTTCGTGGTGGATATCACCACCTCGGTGCCGGCGGCGCGTCCGAACGTGTCGATCGGGCCGCCGAGGCAGGCGCCGCAGGAGGCGTGGCCCATGTGGCAGCCGGCATTCACAAAGATGTCCCACAGCGACTCGCCGCCGATCGTCTGCTCGTGGAGCATCCGCTCGACCTCGGTGGATGCGGGCACGACGTAGGTCGCGACGCGCACTTCCTGGCCCTTGAGGATTTTCGCGGCCGCCTCGAAGTCCTCGACTTTCCCGCCCGTGCAGCTCCCGATGTAGCACTTGTCGAGCTTCGTGCCGGCCACCTCGCTCACGGTCGCCCGGTTGTCGGGACGGTGGGGCTTAGCGACGACCGGCTCCATCGTCGAGACGTCGTACCGGTATTCGGAATGGAAACGCGCCCCCACGTCGCCGTAGACGCATTCGAACGGCGCCGACGTGCGTTGCCGCACGTAGTCGACCGTCTTCTGGTCAGGGGCGATGATGCCGTTCTTGCCGCCCGCCTCGATCGCCATGTTGGTGAGCGTCATGCGCTCTTCCATCGAGAGATCGTAGACGGCCTCGCCATCGAATTCGAGTGCACGGTAGGTGCCGCCGTCGGTCGTGATGTCTCCGATGACCGCCAGGATGAGGTCCTTGGCCATCAGGTACGGCGGAAGCGCCCCCTCGAACGTGAAGCGCATGGTTTCGGGCACGCGCACCCAGATGCGGCCCGTGCCCATGATGAGCGCGGCGTCGGTATTGCCGACGCCCGTGGAGAACAGCCCGAAGGCGCCGGAGGTGCAGGTGTGGCTGTCCGTGCCGAAGAGCGTGGTGCCGGGCCGGTTGAAGCCTTCCTCGGCGAGCGCGACGTGGCAGACGCCCTTGTAGCGGGCCGTTCCGACATCGTAGTAGTGCGGCAGGTCGTGCTCGGCCGCGAAGGCGCGCAGGAGTTCGATGTTGCGCCGCGCGTGCGGGTCCTCGGTGAAGATGTAGTGGTCGGGCAGGATGACCAGCTTCTGGGGGTCCCAGACCTTCGCGTCGGCCCCGAATTCGCGCTTGAAGATGGCGGCCGTCGGCGGACCGCACACGTCGTGCGTCATCAGGATGTCGACGTCGATCCAGATGTTCTCGCCCGGCACCACGCGTTCGCGGCCGGCGTGGTTGGCCAGGATCTTCTCGGTGAGGGTCTGGGGCATGGGTTGCTGGCGTCGGGCGGGGGTAGTGGCGGCCGAAGCCGCTGCAGGCGCGGGTGCGGCGGGTCGATCAGCCTCCGAACGCGCGCATGATGCCGTCTCCCACGAAGCGGACCGATTCCTCCTCGGCCCGGTGCGCGGCGACGGCGTTGAGCGCGTTGACGTACGCCTCGGCCGACGCGAGGATCACGTCGGTGGACGAGGCGCGGCCGGCGAAACACGGCCCGCCGATCCCGATGAGCACCGAGACCTCGCCCAGCGCGTCGGCACCCTCGGTGACGCTGCGGATCGTGTAGTTCACGAGCTCGTGCCGCTCGTCCACGGCATGGTCGATGGCCCGGTAGAGCGCGTCGATCGGGCCGTCGCCTGTCGCCTTGCGCTCGATCACGCGCTCGGTGCGCAGGTGGCGTACCCTTACGACCGCCTCGGGCTCGCGGTCGGTTCCGACGGCCACGGCCGCGAAATCGAGCGCGTAGTGCGGGGTCTTGGCTTCGCTCGTCGGTACGTTGACGAGGTAGTGCAGGTCGCTGTCCGAAATCTCCTTCTTGTGGTCGGCGAGCGTGACGAACCGCGCGTAGACCGCCTCGCGCTCGGCATCGGGCACGTGTACACCGAGCTTCTGCAGCCGGGCGAACAGTCCATGGCGGCCGGAATGGCGCCCGAGCCGGATCGACTCGACCGACTGCCCGACGTCTTCCGCCCGCATGATTTCGTAGGTCTCGCGCGACTTGAGCATGCCGTCCTGGTGGATGCCCGCCTCGTGGCTGAAGGCGTTCCGCCCGACGATGGCCTTGTTGGGCTGCACCGGGAAGCCCGAGAAGGTGGACACCAGGCGGCTGGTGGCCATCAGCTGCCGCGCGTCGATGCCGGTCGCGAGGCCAAACCGGTCCCCGCGCACCTGGAAGATCATCGCGATCTCCTCGAGCGACGCGTTGCCGGCGCGCTCGCCGATGCCGTTGATGGTGCACTCGATCTGTCGCGCACCGCCGAGCACGCCCGAAATCGAGTTGGCGACCGCCAGCCCAAGATCGTCGTGGCAGTGCGTCGAGAGCACCACGCCCTCGGGCAGGGTGATCCGTTCGAGCACCGACTCGAAGATGGCCGCATATTCGCGCGGAACGCAGTACCCGGTCGTGTCGGGCAGGTTGATCGTGGTCGCACCCGCCTCGACGACCGCGGCGATCACCTCGACGAGGTATTCGACCTCGGTGCGGCCCGCGTCCTCGGCCGAGAACTCGACGTCTGCGGTAAATGCCTTGGCCTGCCGCACGGCGTCGACCGCCATCGAAAGCACGGTCTTCCGCTTGTCGGCCATCGACCGGCCGTAGCGGTCGCTCGCGAACTTGGCCGCGAGGTGGATGTCGCTCGTCGCGATAAAGGTGTGGATACGCGTCTGCTCGCCGCCCGTGAGCGCCTTCGCGGCGGCCTGGATGTCGGCGTCGACGGCGCGGGCGAGGGCGCAGATCACCGGACCGCGCACCTCCTGCACGATGCGGCGCACGCCGTCGGCCTGCACGGGAGACGAGATGGGGAATCCCGCCTCGATCACGTCCACGCCGAGCCGCGCGAGCTGGTGCGCGATCTGCACCTTCTCGGGAATGGTCATCGCGGCGCCGGGCGCCTGTTCGCCGTCGCGCAGCGTGGTGTCGAAGATGACGACCCGGTCGGGGGTCGTCGCTTGGGGCTTGGCGGTCATGGGTTCTTCAGACGGAGCACGCCCGCAACCGCGGGACGCGTCGATTCGATGCGGAAAGGCCCACAGCGGAGGAGGAAATGGAAAACTGGGCCATTATTCCACTTAAACGGGCCAAAACGAGCTGCGGAAGTGGAATATGGGCCGTTATTCCACTTAAACGGGCCAAAATGAGCCGGGGAAGTGGAATATGGGCCGTTATTCCACTTCGACGGGACCGAAACGGGGCCAAGGAGTGGAAAAGGACCTGTGATTTCCGGAGTCATGGCCCGACCGGCCTCGAGTTCAGTGGGATCGGCCATTGCGGTTCGCCTCGGCATGGGCCCGGACCTTGCACGAAGTGAGACCATGCGATGCTTCCCTCAGATTCGTTCGATGATGGCGTCCACCATGGCCGCGGTCGAAACGGCGGTCTCGGCGCCCCGGGCGAGGTCTTTCGTGCGGAATCCGTCGTCGAGCGCGCCGGCAACAGCCCTTCGCACGGCCGCCGCCTCCTCCTCGAAATCGAGCGTTTCGAGCAGCATGGCCGCGCTGAGGATGCATCCGATCGGATTGGCGACGCCCTTGCCCGCGATGTCGGGGGCGCTGCCGTGCACGGGCTCGAAGAGCGGCGTCATTCCGCCCATGCAGGCCGACGGGAGCAGGCCGAGCGAGCCCGGCAGCGTGGCCGACAGGTCGCTCAGGATGTCGCCGAACAGGTTGCCCGTGAGTACGACGTCGAAGCGCTGCGGGTCCGAGACGAACTGCATGGCCGCGTTGTCGACGTAGAGATGGTCGAGGGCGACGTCCGGGTACTGCGCGTGCACGCGTTTCACGGTTTCGCGCCAAAGCCGCGAGCACTCCAGCACGTTCGCCTTGTCGACGCTCGTCACCTTGCCGCGCCGGCGACGCGCCCACTGGAACGCGACGTGGGCGATGCGCTCCACTTCGGGCTCGCTGTAGCGCATCGTGTCGAACGCGCCCACCTCGTCCCGTCCGCGCGGCTTGCCGTAGTAGATGCCGCCGATCAGTTCGCGCACGACGAGCAGATCGACGCCCCGCACGCGGTCGGACCGCAGCGGAGAGGCCTCGACGAGGGCGTCCGGCACGAACGACGGACGCAGGTTCGCGAAGGCGCCGAGCGCCTGGCGCAGCGAGAGCAGGCCGGCCTCGGGGCGACGTGGCCCGGGCTCCAAGTCCCACTTCGGGCCGCCGACCGCGCCGAGCAGCGCCGCGTCGGCCGCGAGACAGGCGTCGCGCGTCTCGTCCGGAAGTGGCGTGCCGTGGCTGTCCACGGCCGTTCCGCCGATCGGACGGCGCTCCAGCTCCAATTCGAATTCGTACCGGCGCGCGACGACGTTCAGCACGTCGACCGTCGCGTCGATGACCTCAGGCCCGATCCCGTCGCCGGGAAGGAGCACGATGCGCGTCGCCTTCACTCGTTCAGGCACCCTGGGGTTCGGCTTCCGCTTCGACCGGCGTTGCAGTTTCGACCGGAGAGGCCGCGGTATCGGCGGGACGGGCAGGACGCAGCCAGGACATCATGCCACGCAGACCCTTTCCGACCTCCTCGATGGGATGGGTCGCGTTGGCGTGGCGCAGCCGACCCATCTCGGCGCTGCCCCGCTCGCACTCCGCGATCCATTCCTTCGCGAATTGTCCCGACCGCACCTCCGCGAGAATGTCCCGCATCGCCTGCCGGGCCCGGTCGTCCACGACGCGCGGACCGCGCGTGTAGCCGCCGTACTCGGCCGTGTCGCTCACGGAATAGTTCATGTAGGAGAGCCCGCCCTCGTAGAACAGGTCCACGATGAGCTTGAGCTCGTGCATACACTCAAAATAGGCCAATTCCGCCGGATATCCTGCCTCGGTGAGCGTTTCGTAGCCTCCCTTGATGAGTTCGGCGACCCCGCCGCAGAGCACGGCCTGCTCTCCGAACAAATCGGTCTCGGTTTCGTCGCGGAAATTCGTCTCGATCACACCCGCCTTCATGCCGCCGATCGCGTCGGCGTAGGACAGCGCCAGGTCGAGCGCACGACCGCTCGCGTCGGCTGCGACGGCCACGAGACATGGCACGCCCTTGCCTTCCGTGTACGTGCGGCGCACGAGGTGGCCCGGCGACTTCGGCGCGACCATGAACACGTCGACGCCCGCCGGGGGCCGGATCTGGCCGTAGTGAATGTTGAAGCCGTGTCCGAACGCGAGCGCCTTGCCGGGGGTCAGGTAGGCGGCAATTTCGGTGTCCCAAGCCCGCTTCTGGTGCTGGTCGGGGATCAGGATCATGACGACGTCGCCCCAGGCGGCGGCTTCGGCGACCGGCAGGACCTTCAGGCCCTTCGCGGCGGCCTTGATCGCGCTCGCCGAGCCCGGACGCAGGCCGACGACCACGTCGACCCCGCTCTCGTGCAGGTTGAGGGCGTGGGCGTGTCCCTGGCTTCCGTATCCGATGACGGCGACCTTGCGGGAGCGGATGAGGCTGCGGTCGGCTTCGTAGTGGACTTTCATGGGGATGGCTTGGGTCTGGAATGGGGGTGCGGCGCTGCGGGGGCCGGTCAGTCGCCGAAAATGAGCTGCCGGCGCATGGCCACCCGGCCCGAGCGCGCGACCTCGCGGATGCCCATCGGCCGCATCATGCCGATGAACGCGTTGACCTTGGTGGTCGGGCCGGTGACCTCGAACATCATCGAGTCGGGCGCCACGTTGATGATGTTCGCGCGGAAGATCTTCGCGACGTCCATCAGCTCGCCCCGGGTCGAGGCGTCGCAGGCCACCTTGAGCAGGCAGAGTTCGCGTTCGACGTGTTCCGACCCCGTGAGATCGTCCACGCCGAGCGAATCGACGAGGTTGCCGAGCTGCTGGATGACCTGGCCGATGATGCGGTCGTTGCCGGTCGTGACGATCGTCAGGCGCGAGATCGCGGGGTCGTCCGTCTCCCCGACCGAGACGCTTTCGAGGTTGAATCCGCGGGCCGAGAACAGGTTGGCGACGCGGTTGAGCGCGCCCACGGAGTTCTCGAGCAGCACCGAGATGACGTGGCGGTTGTCCTGCGGAGCGTCGCCCGGGGCGACCGGTTCGCCGGCCGTGCGGCGGCGGAAGATCTGTTGGGGGGTAAGGGTCTGGGCCATGGCGGAATCAGGCGGTCAGCTCCGGGTTGAAGCGCTGGGTGATCATGTCGTCGGTTGCCGCGCCGGCCGGCACCATCGGGAAGACGAGCTCCTTCTGCACGGTGCGGAAATCCATCACGACCGGTCGGTCGGTGACCTCCCACGCGGCGTCGATCGTCGCCCGGATGTCCTCGGCGCGCTCGCAGCGCAGCCCTACGCATCCGTAGGCTTCCGCCAACTTGACGAAATCGGGATTCGAGGGGCGCAGGTCGGTGTGCGAGTAGCGCTCCTCGTGGAAGAGCTCCTGCCACTGGCGCACCATGCCGAGGTAGCCGTTGTTCAGGATGACGATCTTGAGCGGAAGCCGGTGGGCCGCCGCGACGCCCAGTTCCTGCGAGTTCATCAGGAAACCGCCGTCGCCGTTGATCGAGATGACGGGCAGCGGCTCGGCCGGTGCACCGTCGCCGCCGGCAGCTGAGGCCGCCAGCGCCGCGTCGCGCAGGCCGAACGCGGCACCCATCGCCGCCGGCACCGAGAAGCCCATGGTGCCCAATCCCCCGCTCGTGATGTGCGAGCGCGGGTGCACGTACGTGAAGTATTGCGCCCCGAACATCTGGTTCTGGCCGACGTCGGTGACGACGACCGCGTTTCCGCCCGTCTTGTCGCGCAGGGCCTGCACGACGGCCTGCGGATGCAGCGCGCCGTCGTCCGTCGCGTAGTCCAGAGGGCACTCGGCGCGCCAGGCCGCGATGCGCGCGAGCCACGCGGCGCGGTCCTTGGGGCCGACCTGCGGCTCCAGTTCCTCGAGCACGAGGCGCACGTCGCCGAGCACCGGGCAGTCGACCGGCACGTTCTTCGAGATGCACGCCGGGTCGATCTCGATGTGGATCACCTTCGCATGGGGCGCCCACGCCTCGAGCTTGCCCGTCACGCGGTCGTCGAACCGCGCGCCGACGGCGATCAGCAGGTCGGCGTTCTGGACGGCCTGGTTGGCGTACCACGTGCCGTGCATACCGAGCATTCCGACCGAAAGCGGGTCGTTCTCGGGGAAGGCGCCGAGGCCGTGCAGGGTCGTGGTGACGGGGATGCCGGTCTTGCGGGCGATGCGCGTCAGGACCTCGCTCGCGCCCGAATTGATCGTTCCGCCCCCGACGTAGAACAGCGGGCGCTCGGCGGCCTGGATCATCCTTGCCGCGGTCGCGATCGCCTCGGGGTCGCCCTGCTGCGCGTACGAATACCCGCGCAGTTCGAGCGCATCGCCCGGCATGTACGGGGCCTTTGCCGCCAGCACGTCCTTCGGAAGATCGACCACCACCGGACCCGGCCGCCCGGTGCGCGCGATGTGATAGGCCGCCTTGATGGTCGCCGCCATCTTCGTCACGTCGCGCACGAGAAACGAGTGCTTCGTGATCGACCGCGTGACCCCGATGATGTCGCACTCCTGGAAGGCGTCGTTCCCGATCAGGTGGGTCGGAACCTGCCCCGTGAGCACCACGATCGGCACCGAGTCCATGAACGCGTCGGCGATGCCGGTCACGCAGTTGGTGGCGCCGGGGCCGCTCGTCGTGACGACCGTGCCGACCTTGCCGGTCGCCTTGGCGTAGCCCTCGGCGGCGTGCGTTCCGCCCTGCTCGTGGCGGACGAGCACGTGCCGGAACTTCGGCTTCACCCGGTCCATGTCGTCGTAGAGCTTGATGACGGCGCCCCCGGGGTGGCCGAACAGGATCTCGACGCCCTCGGCCTCGAGCGCGCGGATCAGGATCTCGGCGCCGGAAAGGACTTCGGGCGTCGGCTCGGGCGCCGCATGGGCGGCCGGCTTCGTGGCGTGGGCGGTGACGGCGGTCATGGGTTCGTTCGGTTGGTCGTGCCGAAATCCGGCACGCGCAGCACGCCTCCCTTCGAGGCGCTGGTGACGAAATAGGTGTAGCGTTCGAGCCATCCGCCGCGGATCTTCGGGCGGAAGGGCTCCAGGGCGGAGGCGCGTCGGGCCAGCTCGGCGTCGGGGACGAGCAGCTCCAGCGTGCGGGCCTCCAGGTCGATGCGGATGCGGTCGCCCGGCTCGACGAGCGCGATCGGCCCTCCGGCGGCGGCTTCGGGCGAGACGTGGCCGATGCTCAGGCCTCTCGTTCCGCCCGAAAAACGACCGTCGGTGATCATCGCGACCGAGCGGTCGAGATCCATGCCGGCGAGCGCCGAGGTGGGCTGGAGCATTTCGGGCATGCCGGGGCCTCCACGCGGGCCCTCATAGCGGATCACGACGACGTCGCCCGGCTGGACTTCTCCGCCCAGGATGCCGCGCGTCACCTCGTCCTGCGAGGCGTAGATGCGGGCCGGGCCTTCGAAGGTGAACATGGATTCGTCGACGGCGCCCGTCTTGATCACCGCGCCCTCGGGCGCCAGGTTGCCGCGGAGGATGGCAAGCCCGCCCGTCGTGCGGTAGGGCCGGTCGGCCGGGCGGACCACAACGCCGTCGGCCTCCGGTGCTTCCGCCAGTTCCTCGGCAAGGGTGCGGCCGGTGACTATCGGCCGATCGGCGTTCAGATGTCCCGCTGCATGCAGCGCCTTCAGGATGGCCGGCACGCCGCCCACGCGGTCCACGTCTTCCATGTGGATGAACGGCGTGGCGGGCGCGATCTTGCAGAGGTAGGGCGTGCGGCGTGACGCCTCGTCGATGCGGTCGAGATCGTACGGGATGCCCGCCTCCTCCGCTGCGGCAAGCAGGTGCAGGATGGTGTTCGTGGACCCGCCCATCGCCATGTCGAGCGCGAAGGCGTCGTCGAAGGCGTCGCGCGTGGCGATCCGGCGCGGCGTCAGGCCCTTCCCCACGAGGTCCACGACGCGGGAGGCGGCGCGGCGCGCGAGGTCGTGCCGCCGCGGATCCTCGGCGAGGATCGACCCGTTGCCCGGCAGCGCGAGCCCAAGCGCCTCCATGATGCAGTTCATGGAGTTGGCGGTGAACATGCCCGCGCAGGACCCGCAGGCCGGGCAGCCGTACTGCTCCAGTTCGTCCAGCTCCTGGTCGGTGATGGCTCCGCGCTGGTGCTTTCCGACCCCCTCGAACACTGAGATCAGGTCCACCTTGCGGCCGTCGGGCAGGCGCCCGGCGCGCATGGGTCCGCCCGAGACGAAGATCGTCGGGATGTCGAGGCGCAGCGCGCCCATCAGCATGCCCGGCACGATCTTGTCGCAGTTCGGAATGCATACGAGGCCGTCCAGGCAGTGCGCCGCGGCCACGGTCTCCACGCTGTCGGCGATCAGTTCGCGGGACGGCAGCGAGTAGCGCATGCCGAGGTGGCCCATCGCGATCCCGTCGTCCACGCCGATCGTATTGAACTCGAAGGGCACGCCGCCGGCCGCGCGCACGGCCTCCTTCACGATGCGCCCGAACGCCTGAAGGTGCACGTGCCCCGGGATCAGGTCGATGTACGAATTGCAGATCCCGATGAACGGCTTCTCGAAATCCCCGGCGTCCTGGATCTGACCCGTCGCGCGCAGCAGGCTGCGGTGCGGAGCGCGCTCGAACCCGCGCTTCACGGTATCACTTCGATGAGCCTGCGGCATGTCGGCGATCGGGGAGCTTCCGGTCTCCCTCGTCGTCGTGCCCTGACTTGGCTTCTACGTACGGAGTGACCGGGGGGTGGGTCAGAGAATGAGGCCCAGAAGGCCTACGAGTACGAGTAGAACGCCCACGAGAATCCCCGGGCCGGTCGCGACGACCGGCAGCACCTGCACGGCGACCCGGGCGGGGCGCGGCGCGAAGGGGGTGCTGAGAGCGTTCCGGCGGGGCATGGTCGGGTTTCGGGGGCGGGGTGGCGTGTGCCGGGATTCTGCGAGTGTGCTTATTGCGCCTTCTGGGCCATTTCTGTCGCGCACTTCGCTACCAGCGAATCGAAGAAACGAAGAAGTTCGCTGTCAGCGCAACTCCGCGGCCCGTGAATTTTCCGGAAGCGCTACCGGGGCGTGCGCCGGTTGCATTCGTCGGACGGTCCGCCTCTATCACGGGACAAGAGCCCGGCGCATGCGGCACCCCGGTCCGGCGCCCGAAACCAATCGCTCACTGCTTCCGTTTTGGAGGTGTTTCGGATCCATGCAAACGACCATGCCCACCATCACGCTCAAGAACGTGCCCGAGGACCTGCACCGGCGCCTCACGGCACGGGCGGCGCGGCACCGCCGCAGTCTCAACCAGGAGGTGATCGAGTGCCTCGAGAAGGTCACGCTGGCCGACGAACCGAGGGTCGGCGGTTTCGACAAGGATGCGTTTCTGGCGGAAGTCCGCGAAGCCCGCGAATCGCTGCGCAAGCGGGGCGTCTGGCTGACCGACGAGTCCATCCGCAGAGCGATCGACCGGGATCGTGATGAAATGGGGGACGTGGCATGATCGTCGCGGACACGAACCTGATCGCATACCTGCTGCTGGGCGGCGACGGGCAAGCGGAGGCCGACCGCGTCCTCGAGCGGGACGGCCACTGGATTGCGCCGCCCCTATGGCGTTCCGAATTCCGCAGCGTGCTCCTCAAGCACCTGCGCGTCGACCTTGTCGGCCGTCGCGAGGCCGCCCGCGCATGGGCCCAGGCCGACGCGCTGTTGACGGACAGCGAGATCCCGGTCGATACGGCCGAAGTACTTCACCTCGCCCTGGATCGCCGTATCTCTTCGTACGACGCGGAATACGTGGCCACCGCGCGGCTGCACGGCGTGCCTCTCGTGACATCCGACAGGCGACTCCTCAGGGCCTGCCCCGAGCAAGCCGTCGCGCCCGATTCGTTCGCCCCGCCCGCCTGAACACACCGCCGCCTCCCCCGGGCGAACCCGAAGGAGGCGGCGAGAACGTCAACATCCGGGCGGTTCCGCCCGAAACCATCAGTAGGTCAGCCCGAATCCGAACGGGAAGAGCGGGTCGTAGGTCGCGTCGCCCACGTTGATCGGAACCTGCTCGATCGAGCGCGGCCACGTGAACGACAGCTTGCCGGTCGGCTTATGGTCGCCGAAGAGCACGTCGGCCACGCCCTGGCCTTCGCTGCCTGGCAGCCAGGCCGCGACGAAGGCGTTGCTCCCGTCGATCGCGTCGCCTACGACCATCACGCGGCCCGAGATCAGCACGGTCACGACGGGCACGCCGGCGGCGCGGGCGTTGTTCAACACGGCGACATCCCCCGCATCGAGCGCGAGGTCGGTATCGTCGCCGTTCATCTCGGCGTACGGACGCTCCCCGATCACGACCACGACCGCATCGGCACCCTCGGCGCCCGTGCCGTCGGCCGACGTGGTGACCTCGGTACCCTCACCAACCGTGGCGCGGATCGCCTCGAGGATCGTCGTGCCCTCGGTGATGGCGCCCATCTTCCCCTGCCAGTCGATCGTCCATCCGCCCGACATCATGCCGATGTCGTCGGCGCCGGGGCCCGTCACGTGGATCCGCTTCGCGGTCTTTGCGAGCGGAAGCGCGCCGTCGTTCTTGAGCAGCACCAGCGATTCGCGCACGGCCCGGCGGGCCACTTCGCGGTGTTCAGCCGAGCCGAAGGACGCTTCGAGCGCCGGGTCGGCCTTCGGTGACCAGCCCTCGTCGAACAGCCCGTAGGCGAACTTCACCCGCAGGATGCGCCGCACGGCGTCGTCGATGCGCTCCATGGGGATCAGGCCCTCGTTCACGGCCTCCAGCGCGAGCGTGATGAATTCCTCGTACCGGTTCGGAATCATCACCATGTCCATACCGGCGTTGATCGACTCGACGATGTCCTGCTTGTAGTCGCCGGGCAGCTCGTCGATGGCGGCGAAATCAGAGATCAGGAAACCCTCGAAGCCGAGTTCTTCCTTGAGGATCCCGGTGAGCAGGCGGTGGGAGCCCGACGCGCGCGCGCCGTTCCACATGTTGTAGGACGGCATGATCGTCGCGGCGCCGGCCAGGATCGACGGGATGTACTGGTCGATGGCGAGGCGACGCAGTTCCTCCTCGGACATCTGCGCGTCGCCCCGATCGAGCAGCATCTGCCCGTCCCGGGCGATGCCCGTGCCGAAGGTCGTCGCGCCGTCCCCCGCGAAGTGCTTCACGCAGGCCACCACGGCATTCGGGTCGGTGAGATCCGCACCCTGCAACCCCCTGGTGGCGGCGGCCCCGAGTTCGGCGACGAGCGCCGGATCCTCGCTGAAGCCCTCGTACGTCCGGCCCCACCGGTCGTCGCGCGGCGCGGCTACGCACGGCGCGAACGTCCAGTTGATGCCGGTCGCTTTCACTTCCTTCGCGGTGATCCGGGCGATTTCCTCGACGAGCGCGGCGTTTCGCGTCGCTCCGAGCCCGATGTTGTGCGGAAAGACCACCGCGCCGATCACGTTCGAGTGCCCGTGCACGGCGTCCACGCCGTAGAGCATCGGGATCTTCAGCCGGGTCTCGAGCGCGCGCGCCTGGTAGCGCTCGTAGAGGTCGCGCCACGCCGCGAAGGTGTTCGTATCCGGGTCGCTTCCGCCACCCGAAAGCATGGAGCCGAACATGTAGTCGCGGATGTGATCGTCCGACTTCAGGAACTCCTGGTCGGGCTGGGTCATCTGGCCGATCTTCTCCTCGAGCGTCATCTCGGCGAGGAGCGCGTTCGCCTGCTCGTCGAACGACGTGAAGAGCGCCTGGCCGGTGGGCCTGGGCGCGGGGGGACTGCTGCAGGCGGCGAGCGTCAGCACGGCGGCCGCGAAGAGCACCTTTTTCATGCCACTTCCTCCTCGGAATGGAAATCGGACGGATCGGGGGTCGAAACGTTTAAATCTAGGAGCGGGCGACGAATTCCGCCGCCCGCTCCCGCGTTCCGATCGTGAAATGCCCGGGGAGTCGATGCGTCAGCGGCCGGCCGCGGCCCACTCCCCGGCCGTCGCTTCCTGCTTCTGGTACTCCATCACGAGCTTCCACGCGCCGTCCTTCTTCACGAGGAGCCCCTCGAAATGGACGTAGGCGTCGGTCCGCTCGCCGTCCTTGGGCGCGAACCAGTAGTGGAATATGCCCGTGTCGTGGGCGGTCGTCGCGTCGTGCAGCCGCTGCGTGAAGCGGAATTCCACGCCCGCGGTCGCCTTGCCGGCCTTCGTGTCGTCGAAGCCCGATTTCCACCCGGCGAGCGCGCCCGCGATGGGGTAGGAATTGGAGCTCGCGAGCGAGACCAGCACGGCGTCGGCGTGGTAGGTCGCGGCGTAGCCCTCGAAGTCGCCCTGGGCGACCGTTCGGGCCGCTTCCGCCCAAAAGGCGTCGAGTTCGGCGACGGGGTCCTGGGCCATCGCGGCGACGGGTAGCAGGAGGAGAAGGAGAAGGGTCGCAGGGGATTTCATGGGGCATTTTCCGGGTATGGGAGGGTTCTACCCCGAAAATCGGAACCTTGTCAGGCGACTTTCGGGGAGGCCGACGGGAGGCGCCCGGGAGGTTACCACAACCGCGGATGCATTTGCTATGGACCTGGATACCTGTTTCGTACCATGTCTCACCCCCACCCGTGTCGTTTCCATGCGCCTGACAGCACTCCATCCGACGGCCTGGCTGATCGGCCTGCTGCTTGCGACCCTCGCGCCGACGATGCCCGTCGAGGCGCAGGTCCGCTCCAGGACGGTCACCGTTTCGCCGAGGAATCGCACGGTCACGCGCGACACAACCACAGCCGTCCGTGTTTCCCCGTTTGCCACGGCGGTCGCCGAGGTCCTGCGCCTGACCAATGTCGAACGGGCTACCGCGGGATGTCCGCCCCTCGTCGTTCACGACTCGTTGGCCGCCGCGGCCACGGCCCACAGCGAAGACATGGCGTCCCACGGGGAATTGAGCCACACGGGGAGCGACGGACGCACGGCGCCCGAGCGCGCCCGCGATGCGGGGTACGACTTCCGGAGGATCGCCGAGAACGTCGCCGCGGGACAGCCTGACGCGCCCGGGGTCATGCGGGCCTGGATGAACAGCCCCGGCCATCGGACGAACATCCTCGACTGCGCGTTGACCGACGTCGGAATCGGCGTCGCCCGATCAGCCGAAGGCCCGTCACGAGAGATCTACTGGACGCAGTTGTTCGGAACATCGCGCTGACGGATCAGCGCATCCGCGCCAGGTCCACCTCGCCCAGGATGAACCCGAACGCGGGCCAACCGTCCGACGCTGCGACCGATCGCTCGAACCACGTCCGGGCCGCCGCCTTGTCGCCGCGGACGAGGAACCAGTTTCCGATGCCGTACGAGACGGTCGCAACGTTGACGTCTTCGGTTCCGACCCCGGCAAGCGCCTCTTCCGGCGTGATCTCGCCGCGATAGAGCTTGAGGCGCCAGTCGTACGCGGCGCCCGTCGAGGCCGTGTCGGGGCGTGCGTCGAGCAGGGTCTTCGCCTCGGCGTGGCGACCGGCCCGCGAGAGCGCCATCCACTGCCAATCCGTCGAGCCGGAGAGTTCGACGCCGTTGGGCGCGAGCGGAAGGGCCCGGCGAAACATCTCGGCCGCCCCGTCGAAGTCGCCCTTGGCGTACCGCACGATACCGAGGTGGTAGAGGATGCCGTACAGGTTCGCGTCGAGTTCGAGTCCACGCTCGAGGTCGCGCTCGGCCTTGCCGAACTCCCGGATGCTGAGGTAACGATGCCCGCGCCAACGGTGGAGCACCGCGCTGTTCGGGTGCACGGCGAGCCCCCTCGTGAACACGTCGATAGCCTCCCGCATCTGCCGCACGCCCGCCAGCGCGGTTCCGACCCCGACCATGAGGTCCACATCGTCCGGATCGGCCGCCAGCGCATCCTCGGCCTGCAGCACGGCGACGAGGCCCTTGGGATCTACCGACGATCGGTATTCGACGCCGTCGGGAGACCTGTACTGGAGGGTCTGCGACCCCGCCGGGGGGGCTGCCACGAGTGAAGCCAGGGCAACGGTCAGCAACCCGGCTCTGTGCGCGTTCGTCATGATGGTGTCCGTTGTCGGGGGCGAGAGTACGGTTTTCCCGAACCATCCGCCGGCTCGGGACCGAGGCCTGCAATCATTCCCGGGACTCGCCGCTTTGGGGCGCCGCGAGGGGCTCAGCTCGGCCGCTTCGGGACTACGAAGTGGAATCCGCGCCAAAATTCCACGTATTCGCCCACTTTTTGGGCTGAATAGGTCGACTAAAGGCCCACTTTCGATATATCTGGCCTTATTGAAACGTTTCAACGTGTAAAAGGGGGTCGAAATTCCACTTCCGCATCCCGGATCGGTCCACCTTCCCGGGACAGGTCATTCTGCGCAGTCTCGTGACATGCTCGCAGGGCTCGCCGAGGTCGTGAACGCGACCTCACTGCACTCCCGAATCCGCCCGCCTGCGCAGGGCCGACCACGTCCACGCCGCGCCCGCAACATCGACGAGGGCGAAAAGGATGAGTTCGGGCTTCGCGATCTCCAGCAGCCAGAAGGCGGTGAACGCGACGAGGATCCAGCACCGGTTCCAGACCGTGACACGAAAGATCGCGGTCGCCTCGTGCCTGGCTGCGACCAGGTAGATCGCGGCGAGCGGAAGCAGCAGCGTTCCGACCACCCGGATCCACGGTTCGACCGTCGGCTCGAACCGGAAGAGGACAAGCAGGGTATTCGGAACGACGAGCAGCGTCAGGCCGAGTACGACGATGTACCAGCCGAAGACCTGGACGGAGCGGGCGGCAGGGGTCACGGGATGCCGATCGGATGGAAAGGGAGAACGCTACGGCCCGCACTCGGCAGATTCAACCACACGCAGCGCACCGCGCCGGGCATTAGATTCCGCCCGTCCCCGAGAAGTCATGTCCCTGCGCACCGTCCACGTCACCCGCTACGTCGCGCCGCTGCGCGAGGGCGGATCGCTGCCCGCGATCGTCGAGGCCGACGACGACGGTACGTACGTGCTGAAATTCCGCGGGGCCGGCCAGGGGCCCAAGGTGCTGATCGCGGAACTGGTCGTCGGGGAACTCGCCCGCGCGATCGGTCTCCCCGTGCCCGAGATCGTCTTCGCCGAACTCGATCCCGTGCTGGCGCGCACCGAGCCGGACCCGGAGATCCAGGACCTCATCCGCGCGAGCGCCGGGCTCAACCTGGCCATGGACTACCTGCCCGGCTCGCTGGGTTTCGACCCGATCGCCGACGAAGTCGACCCCGAGTTCGCGTCGGCGGTGGTCTGGTTTGACGCCTTCGTGTCGAACGTGGACCGCACGGCGCGCAACACCAACCTCCTGACCTGGCACCGGCGCCCGTGGATGATCGACCACGGGGCCGCGCTGTACGTGCATCACGGCGCCGAGGAGTTCGTCGACCGGGCCGGCGAGCTATTCCCGATGATCCGCGGCCACGTGCTGCTGCCGTTCGCCCGGGCGCTCGACCGCATCGGCCCGCACTTCGCGGCGCGCGTCACACCCGAAATCGTGGAGCGCGTCACGGGCCTGATTCCGTCCGAATGGCTCGCCGGGGACGACGCTGCCGACCATGACCGGCAACGGCGCGTATACGCCGAGTACCTGCTGACCCGCCGGGAATCCCCCATGGCATTTCTCGAGGAGGCGATCCGTGCCCGCGACGCATCCGTATGACTACGCCGTGATCCGGGTCGTCCCCAAGGTCGAGCGGGACGAGTTCGTGAACGTGGGGGTGATCCTCTATTGCGCGGATTTCGATTATGCGGAAGCGCGCATCGAATTGGACGAGAGACGCCTCCTGGCGCTGGCTCCGGACGTGGACCTGGACGCCGTGCGCCGCCACCTGGCGTCGTATCCGGCCGTCTGCGACGGGACCGGTCCATTGGCGGGCCTGTCGAGGAGGGAACGCTTCCTCATGCTCGTCGCGCCTCGATCCACGATGATCCAGCCGTCGCCCGTACACACCGGCCTGTGCGACGATCCGGCCGCCACGCTGGAGCGGCTGATGGACCGACTCGTACGCGCGGGATCGGCCCTCTGAGTCGAATTCTCGCCATTTTTCCCCGGGCTCGGGTTGAAATGGGTAGTTTGCGGAATCAACGCAAACGAGTCGTCTACCGACGCACGAATCCATCATGAACGACGACAGCAAGTGCCCTGTTACGGGCCGGATGCATGTTCCGACCGCCCAGCGCGGAACCTCGAACCGCGACTGGTGGCCGAACCAGCTGAACCTGGGCATGCTGCACCAGAACCCGCCGGCGGGCAATCCGCTCGGCGGCTCGTTCGACTACGCGAAGGAATTCGCGAAGCTCGACCTGCAGGCCGTGAAGAAGGACCTGGTCGCGCTGATGACCGACTCGCAGCCCTGGTGGCCGGCCGACTACGGTCATTACGGAGGCCTTTTCATCCGCATGGCGTGGCACAGCGCGGGCACCTACCGCACGGCCGACGGGCGCGGCGGCGCGGGGTCTGGCACGCAGCGCTTCGCTCCGCTCAACTCGTGGCCCGACAACGGAAACCTGGACAAGGCCCGCCGCCTGCTGTGGCCGATCAAGCAGAAGTACGGAAACCGGATCTCCTGGGCCGACCTGATGATCCTGGCGGGCAACTGCGCCCTCGAGTCCATGGGCTTCCGGACCTTCGGATTCGCCGGCGGACGCGAGGACGTCTGGGAGCCCGAGCAGGACATCTACTGGGGCACGGAGACCGAATGGCTCGGCGACAGGCGGTACTCGGGCGACCGCGAACTGGAGAAGCCCCTCGCGGCGGTCCAGATGGGTCTCATCTACGTCAACCCGCAGGGCCCGAACGGCAATCCCGATCCCGTCGCGTCCGGCCGGGACGTGCGGGAAACGTTTGCCCGGATGGCGATGAACGACTACGAAACGGTCGCCCTGACGGCGGGTGGGCACACGTTCGGCAAGATGCACGGCGCGGGTCCGGAATCGCACGTGGGCCGGGAGCCCGAGGGGGCGCCCATCGAGGCGCAGGGGCTCGGCTGGCTCAGCACCTACAGGTCGGGCAAGGGTCGCGACACGATCACCAGCGGTCTCGAGGGCGCGTGGACGCCCACGCCGACGCGGTGGGACATGTCCTACTTCGAAGTACTGTTCCGCTACGAATGGGAGCTGGTGAAGAGCCCCGCCGGCGCGTGGGTCTGGACGCCGAAGAACCTGCGCGAGGAGGACATGGCCCCCGATCCGGAGGACCCGACGAAGAAGGTGCCCATCTTCATGTCGACGGCCGACATGGCGATGCGCTATGACCCGGCGTACGAGAAGATCTCCCGGCACTTCATGGCGAACCCGGACGAGTTCGCCGACGCGTTCGCCCGGGCGTGGTTCAAGCTGACGCACCGGGACATGGGGCCCCGCGCCCGGTATCTCGGGCCCGAAGTCCCGGCCGAGGAGCTGATCTGGCAGGACCCGTTGCCGGCCGTCGACCACGCGCTCGTGGACGCCGCCGACATCGCAGACCTCAAGGCGCGCATCCTCGCTTCGGGTCTTTCGGTGTCGGAACTGGTCACCACCGCCTGGGCGTCGGCTTCCACGTTCCGTGGATCGGACAAGCGCGGCGGCGCGAACGGCGCCCGCATCCGGCTCGCTCCGCAGAAGGACTGGGAAGTGAACGAGCCTGCCCGGCTCGCGCGCGTGCTCGAGGTCTACGAGCACCTTCAGGCGGCTTTCAACGGAGCACAGAAGGGTGCCAAGCGCATCTCGCTGGCCGACCTCGTCGTGCTCGGCGGTAACGCCGGCGTCGAAGAAGCCGCACGCGCGGCGGGATTCGATGTCGAGGTCCCTTTCACCCCGGGCCGAACCGACGCCACGCAGGAGCAGACGGACGTCGAGTCGTTCGCGGTACTCGAGCCGATCGCAGACGGCTTCCGCAACTGGGCGAAGGCGAAGTTCACGGTGTCGACCGAGGAACTGCTGGTGGATCGGGCGCAGCTGCTGACGCTCACGGCACCGGAGATGACCGCGCTGGTCGGCGGACTGCGGGTTCTCGGCGCGAATCACGGCCGTTCGACGCACGGCGTCTTCACGGCGCGTCCGGGCGTGCTCACGAACGACTTCTTCGTCAACCTGCTCGACATGGCGACGGCATGGACGCCGGCCGATGCCGACGGCGAGACCTTCGAGGGCCGGGACCGTGCTTCCGGCACGCTTCGCTGGACCGGTACCCGCGCCGATCTCGTGTTCGGATCGAATTCGATCCTGCGCGCGATCGCCGAGGTCTACGCCCAGGACGACGCGGAGGAGAAGTTCGTCTGCGACTTCGTGGCCGCGTGGGGCAAAGTAATGGACGCAGACCGGTTCGACGTGCGCTGATTCGGAGACCCGGCGGGAATGGCCAGCCCATTCCCGCCGGGACGTCCGTCAAATCCGTCTGAAAATTCCCGCCCCGACGCGGGTTGCAGGGGATTCCCCCTTGCCCAGCAGGCGGCCAGGCGTTAGGATCGGTTCCACGCGAGCGAAATTTCGCTCACGTCGGTTCGTACCCCCAGACCGGACCCTCCATGCCGACGCGGACGCTCCTCCACGCCCTGCTGCTGCTCGTCGCGCTGCTCGTCTTCTCGTGGGTGATGATGCGTCGCGCGGCGCTGCTTCGCCGGGGCGCCCCGGACCCGCGCACCGACCGTCTCGGCGAGCGCATGCGGCGCCTCCTGGTCATCGGATTCGGCCAGGCGCGCCAGCCGCGCTACCTCGTGGCGGGCGTGCTGCACATCGTGCTCTTCGCCGGCTTCGTCGTGCTCAGCCTGCGCTCGCTCACCCTGCTGGGCGAGGGATTCCGCGCGGGATTCCACCTTCCGGGGCTCGGCGGAACGGCCGGCCACGCCTACGCCGTGATCAAGGACGTCGTGGCGGCCGCGGTCCTCGCGGCCTGCGTCGTGGCCATCGTGCGGCGCGCCGTCTTCCGCCCCGCCCGGTACCACGACCGGTTTGCCACGGGTTCGCATGCGGGCGAGGCGTACGTCATCCTGGGCCTGATCTCGCTCCTCATGGTGGCCGACGCGGTGTACGAGGGCGCCGGAATCGCCGGGGGGGCGCTCGCGGGCGGACTTCCGCTCGCCGGGGTCGCGGCCGGCCTGCTGTCGGGGCTCGATGCGCAGGCCCTCGGTGCGGCCCGCGAAACCGGGTTCTGGGTGCACCACGTGGCGCTCCTGTCGTTCCTGTGCTACCTGCCCGTTTCGAAGCACTTCCACGTCATCACGTCGCTTCCGAACGTATTCCTTTCGAACGTGGGCACGCCGGGCGCCGTGAAGCCGCCCCGGCACGAGGTCGAACGGCTCGACGACGTGAAGCAGCTCGGCGTCGGCCACCTCGAGGACTTCACGTGGAAGCACCTGCTCGACTTCTACACGTGCACCGACTGCGGCCGCTGTTCCGACCACTGCCCGGCCTACGCGACCGGCACGCCGCTCTCGCCGCGCATGCTGTCCATCAAGAGCCGGGACTGCGCCTACGACCGCTACCCGATGTTCGGAACGCTGCCGGCCGACGGGGAGCGCACCCCGCTCGTGGGACCGGTCATCACGGAGGCCGAGCTCTGGGCGTGCACGACCTGCGGCGCCTGCGAGGAGGCCTGCCCGGTGACGATCGAGTACGTCGACAAGATCGTCGACATGCGACGTTGGCTCGTGGACCGCGGTGAAGTGCCCGAAGGCCTGCAGAAGGTGCTTTCCGACCTCGATTCCAAGGGTAATCCGTACGGAAAGCCGGCCCGTGTGCGGGGCGACTGGGCGAAGGACACGGCCGTGCGCGTGCTGCCCGAGGGCGACGAGGCCGACGTGCTGTTCTTCGCCGACTCGACGACCTCGTTCGATCCACGCATCCAGCGCATCGGGCAGTCGCTGGCCCGCGTGATGGAGGCGGCGGGCGAGGACGTGGGCACCCTCGGCCGCGACGAGGTGGATTCCGGCAACGACGTGCGGCGCATCGGGGAGGAGGGGCTTTTCGAGGCCCTGCGCGGGAAGAACCAGGAGGCCATGGAGGCCCGCACGTTCGACCGCATCGTCACGAACGACCCGCACGCGCTGAACGCGCTGCGCAACGACGGCTATGCGACCGGCAAGCCGGTACAGCACCATTCCGAATACCTCGCCGAACTGGTCGCGGGCAACAAGCTGAAGCTCGGGCCGCTGGGCGACGATCGGACCTACACCTTCCACGACCCGTGCTACCTCGGCCGGCACAACGGCGTGTACGACGCGCCGCGCGACCTGCTGGCCGCCGTCCCGGGCCTGAAGACCGTCGAGATGGAGCGGTCGAAGAACCGTTCCTTCTGCTGCGGGGGCGGCCTGCTCAGCCTCTACAACGAGGGCGAGAGCGAGAGCCGGATGGGCGAGAAGCGGCTCGCGATGGCGGCCGACGCCGGGGCGCAGGTGGTCGTGACGGCGTGCCCCTTCTGCATGATCAACCTCGAGGACGCCGTGAAGACCACCGGGCACGACCTCGAGATCATCGACCTCGCGGAACTCGTGGCCCGGTCGGCCGGAGTCGCGGGGGACGTTTCCCGACCCGAAGACAACGCATCCTGACACCATGAACATCGCCGTTTGCGTGAAGCGCGTTCCCGACCTGGCCGAGGCCACGGTCGAGATCGATGCCTCCCGCAGGGACATCCGGACGGCCGACCTGACGTTCGGCCTCAACGACTGGGACCGGTTCGCCGTCGAGGAAGCGATCCGCCTGCGCGACGAGCACGGCGGGCACGTGACCGTCTACTCGGTGGGCGACGCGGAGTCGGACGACGTGCTGCGCAAGGCGCTCGCGATGGGCGCGGACGCGGCCGTGCGCCTCGACGATCCCTCCTTTGCGAGCCTCGACGCGCTGGGCGCCGCCCGCGTGCTCGCCGCCGCCATCGCGCCCTCGGCGCCCGACGTCGTGCTGACGGGCGCCGTGTCCAGCGACCAGGGCTCGGGCGCGCTGGGCGGTCTGCTCGCCGAGCTGCTCGGCCTTCCGCAGGTCGCGCTCGCGACTTCTCTGTCGGTCACCGGCCGCTCGGCGAGGGTCCGGCACGAGGTCGAAGGCGGGCTGGAACGCGTCGTGGACGTAGATCTTCCGGTCGTCGTGTCCGTGCAGACCGGCATCAACGAGCCGCGCTACGTCTCGGTGCGCGGCATCCGCAAGGTCGCCGACGTCGAAATCCCCGTGCGCGGCGCGGCGGACCTCGGGCTCCCCGTCCCCGCCCCCCGCGTGACGACGTTGGAGGTCTTCCTGCCGCCGTCGGGCAAGACCGCCGAACTGCTCCAGGGCTCGACCGCGGCCGTGGTGGACCAGCTCGTGGACCGCATCAAGCAGCGAGGGCTCCTGTCATGAAGAAGATCGTGGTGCTCGTCGACCGCGTCGGGC
>JANJTM010000009.1 GCA_024711125.1 Rhodothermales bacterium | reverse complement strand
GTCCCAGGTGGACGGACCCCCACCCGCTGCTCTCATCGTGATCCAGGGATTCGGATACGGCTACACCCGTCCTGACGGCGTCCGGGTCGTTCCGATCGGGGCGCTAGGGCCCTGATCACCGTCGTGGTAGCCGGTCAGTCCACCACGCGGTCGATCTTGACCGTCCACGCGAACGACGCGCCGACACGCGCGGCCGCCCTGCGCGGAATGCGCACCACCGCCCCCGTCGAGACCGCTTCCCACTCCAGCTTCTGCCCCGTCTCGAGCAGCGTGACGGTCGCGCCGGGCGCGGGCACGATGCGGTCGAGTTGCAGCACGGCGGGAGGGGCGATTTCGCCCTCGTCGGCGAGCCAGATCGCGTAGACGGCCCCGGTCTCGCGCGACCGCGTGAAGCGCAGCTTGCCCTCGACGTACGGGGCGACGGGGCGCGTGGCGTAGATCGCCTCTCCGTTCACCCGCAGCCAGGCGCCGATTTCATTCAGCCGGTCGTAGGCCGTGGCGTCCCAGGTGCCGTCGGGGCCGGGGCCGATGCCGACGAGATAGTTTCCGCCCTTCGCGACCACGTCGACGAGGGTGTGCACGAGGGTGCGGGCGGGCTTGTAGTTCGGATTCCGCTCGTACGCCCACGAGCCCGACATCGACATGTTGGACTCCCAAGGGTAGTCCGTTATTGCCACCGACGGCACCCGCTGCTCCGGCGTGCGGTAGTCCTCGTACGGCCCGTGCACGGTCCGGTCGACGACGAGAAGCCCCGGTTGGTGACGCCGCGCCATCGCCGCGATGCGCGGCATGTCGATGTCCTGCTCCCACTTGGGGATGTCGTAGCCCCAGGAAATCACTTCCTCATTGATTGTCGAGTCGGGGCGCACCCATCCGCCGTCGAGCCAGAGGATGTCGACCGGTCCGTAGCCGGTCATGAGTTCCTCGATTTGCCGAAACGTGAAGTCGCGGAACCGCTGCCAGCGCTCCGGGAATCGCCGGATGTCGTAGTTGTTGTTGCGGTCGGGCGTCGCCCACTCGGGCGCCCAGTAGTCGTCGTGGTTCCAGTCGGGCTTGGAGAAATAGGCGCCGACCGAGAGACCTTCCGCCCGGAATGCGTCGAAAAGGACCTTCGTCACGTCGGCCCGCGGGTCATTGCGGAAGGGGCTCGCCGGCCCGGCGATGCCGTACGAAGACTGCCTCGTCGCGAACATGTTGAACCCGTCGTGGTGCTTCGTGGTGAAGACCATGTACCGGATGCCCGCGTCGGCGGCGGCCGAGGCCCAGGTCGAGGGGTCGAACGAAACCGGGTTGAAGGTGGTCGCGAGCGCCTCGTAATCCCGCTTGTACTGCTCGTAGTCGGCGCCTCCGCGCGAAATCCAGGGTTCCGAACAGATCGACCACGACTCGATCGTACCCCACTGGCTGTACGTGCCCCAGTGAAGCAGCAGGCCGAACTTCTGGTCTTGCCAGGTCTCGAGCTTTTCGCGGACGAGGGGGTCGGAAGGCCAGGTGTAGGGCTGGGCGGAAGCGCCCCCGGCCGACGCGGTCCAGGCGAGGAGCAGCACTAGGGTGGTCTGGAACCGGAACCTGAGGACGTTGGCTCGCGCCGCAGGGCGGACGGCCGGTCGTGCCAAGGTTCGTGGCGCAGGGCTGGAGGGGATCGTCATGGGGGTCTTCGCGCGCACTCGAGGGTCGAAGCCAAGCAACGAACCCAGAACCGGCGCGATCCTCCGAAGGTTGCCGTCGGGACCGTCCCATTTGCGCGACCGCGTTACGGGCGCTCTCCGCGCACGGTCATGCGTTAGAGCGTGGCCGATGTGCGCACTGACTCCGGGAGATCACCGCGGCTGACGACATCCGAAATGCAGAAATGGCCGCGGATTCGTATCTGACGGAACCGCGGTGGGCATCCGACATGTTCGCTCCGGATCAGGGGTCATATTCCACGCGACCCGGTTTTCGGCCCCGGAAGTGTAATCGGGGCCGATATTCCACTTCCGCATCGGTTTTTTCGGCTCCGGAAGTGTAATCGGGGCCGATATTCCACTTCCGCATCGATTTTTCAGCCCCGGAAGTGTAATCGGGGCGATTATTCCACTTCGCCGGCCCCGAAACGCTTCGGCGGACAATGCGGGCGGCGTTCGGTGTCGAGGTGGAAGCCGTACGCACCCCCCGCGGGCCGGTCAGCGTTCCCGCACCGCCGTCCGGCCGGCGAGCAGGTGGATCTCGGCCACCGTCAATTCCCGGTCATACAGGCGCAATTCATCCAGGGCGCCCGCGAAATAGAGCAGGGGCAGTGTCAAACCCGACTTGCGCACGCCGGCGACCGCGGGTCCCGGGCCGTACTGCAGTCGGCCGCCGGCCCGGTCCAGTTCGACGGTCTCCTCCACCCCGTCGAGCCAGATCGAGATGTCCGACGTCGAGCGCAGCACGGCGGCCAGGTGCACCCACTCGCCGAGGGCAATGGGGCTGCTTCCGATGGCGGCGAGCCGCGACGAGCCCCCGGCGGGACCGCCGTAGCCGACTCCGATCGCCGGACGGTTGCGATCGGAAGAAAATGCGACCCAGGTCCCGGTGTTATCCGGTGGGTCGAAGCTGTTGGCGAACGGCGCCGAGCCCCCGGCCCGGTCCACCCGCACCCACATCGTGATCGTGATCGGAAAGTCGGGTTTCAGCAGCGGCGAGGTACCGAAGTCGATCCAGTCGTCGACGCCGTCGAACCGCATTGCGTCGGCCGGGTGTCCGTGCCGGTCCGCGGTCGGAACCGCGCCGTGCACGCGCCCGTCGTGCCCGTTGCCGGAGGCGTCAACCGCGTCGCCATCCAGCGGCCACCAGGCGATCGGAGGCCCCGGAACGCGCTCCCCGCGGCGGCCGGCGTGGGAGGTGTCGCCGGGCACCCACCAGGAAGGTCCGGAATCGCAGGACGCGAGAACCAGCAGGATCAGGACGGCGAAACGTGGCATCAACTCCCTCCGATGAGCACCTCTCCGGCGTCGAGGTTGAATACCAGCACCTCGCCCTCAAGTTCGAACGGAGCCGTCCACGACGCACCGCGGCCGGGGAAGGGGTCCTCAAGGCGAAGCACGCCGCCTCGCGGGGCCTCGATTTCGACGCGGGTCGTGACGCCGCCGCGCCGGTCGGCCGAAACCACGAAACCGCCTTCCGCCCTGAGCCGCTCGAAGGAGACGTCGGGCCACGCCGCGGGCGTCGCCGGAAAGACCGTGACCAGCCCGCCGTGCGACTGCAGCAGCATGGTGTGCACCGCGTCCATCGCCAGCATGTTGCCCTCGAGCGTTACGGGCCGGTAGGTGAAGGCGGAAAGTCCGGCCCCGATCTGGTCGCCGTTCGCGTGGAATCCGTTGCGCAGCAGGAACGCGCGCTCGTAGTCGGTGAGGTATTGCAGCGCCTGCTCGGCGCGGCCGGCGCGCGCCAGCAGCGACGCCATCCACGAGAAGCTGTACCCCGTCCACCACTGCGTGCCATGCGCCAGCGTGCGGTCGAGCGAGGCGTCGACCAGGGCGCGGTCCTCCGGCTCGCGCCAGTCCAGCGTGCCGAGCGGATGGATCGCCATCAGGTGCGAGAAGTGCCGGTGCGACTCGGCGTAGGACTCGCCGCGCGCGAACGTGAGGGCGCCGTCCTCGCCCACGTGGAGCGGTCCGAGGGCCTCGCGCAGGCCGGTCCAGCGGGCGGCGTCGGTCGAATCGCCGACGGCGGCCGACATCTCGGCGACGGCTCCGAAGAGCCAGGCCATGAGCGCCTGGTCGTAGTTGGAGTTCGGTTCGAGCCACGCGCGGGGCGTGTTGTCGTGGATCTCCGGCGAGGTGGACATCGGAAGGTCGAGGAAGCCGTCGGCGCCCGGTTCGAGGAGCGAGGCGAGCGTCGTCGCGATCTCGCGGCAGAACGGCAGCGCACGCCCGCGAAGGAACGACTCGTCCATCGTGTGCCGCCACCGCAGGTAGAACGACTGCGCGACCCACGCGCCGTTGGTCGGGGAGAGCGAGTACTGGCCCCATCCGCCCATCGGGTCGCCGGTGAGCGTCATCACGCCGGGGATGGCGGCGCCATCCGCCCCATAGAACTCGGCTGCGAACTGCCGGTAGCGCGGCAGGAGGTTCCAGTTGAAATCCAGCCACGCATCCCCCGCCTCGAAGAGCCCCGCCGCGTCGGTCGGCAGGTACGTCATCTGGGTGTTCAGGTCGTTGTGGTAGTCCCCCTTCCACGGCGGAAGGTTGCCCTCGTCGGCCGTCCACACGCCCTGCAGGGGGATCGGCGGAGCGCCTCGGCGCGATCCCGCGCCGAAAAGGTAGCGCACGAAATCGTAGTGTTTCTGGAGGGCGGAATCCGGGATCGCGACCGACGATCCGGTCCAGAAGTCGGCCCACCACGCGCGGTGCGGGGCCGCGAGCGCCTCGTACCCGCGCTCGAGCGCGGCGTCCACGCGCACCCGGCCGGCCGCGAGCGGGTCGTCGGACTCCCGGTTCGTCGTGATCGCGATCGCCAACTCGGTGGCGTCTCCGCGCCCGCGCCACCCCACGACGGCCGCGTAGACGAGCCCCTCGGCCGCTTCCTGGACGAACCAGGCGTGGTCGCCGTCCCGGTCGATGACGGCGGGCGCGTAGCCCAGCTTGTCGACCGACGCCGGGCCCAGGATGCGCACGCCGGGGGCGGTTCCGCGCACCCGGACCATCGCGACCGGCTCGGTGGCCGACCAGAACGCGGTCGCGACGGCCCCGTCCGGTCCCGCGGCGTACCCTTCGGCCGAGGCCAGGTCGAGTTCGAATCGCTCGACCGTCGATCCGGCAGCCAGGTCGAGCTCCACCCGCCCCGCCGGGATCTTGGTCGGGTACGGAATGCGGTCGTACGGCTCGTCGAAGAGCCGGACGTGTTCCGCATGATTCCCTTCCGCCTTCAGGCGCCGCATCGTCGCGTACGTCCAGTCGTCGCGCTGCAGCGTCTCGGGGATGCGCCCGTCCCACAGGTCGCCGCGGTCGAGCGACAGCCGCAGCGTATCCGACGAGCCCCAGAGGAGTCCGCCGGTCAGGCCGTTTCCGAGCGGAAGGGCCTCGTCCCAGCGGTCGATCGGGGCGGACAGCACCAGGTTTGACGTGGCAGCGGGGTAGTCGGGGCGTGCCGGGGCCGAACAGGCAGCCACGAGCAGCAGGAGAGGGAGAAAACGACGCATGGGGTCAGGGGGAAGGGGTCACCTCGAGGTGGCCTCGGAGCCGGATATCGAAGGACGACGCTCCGATCATGATGCGGAAACGGCCCGGTTCGACGACCTCGCGCAGGTCGGTGTCGAGCATCGAGATGGCCTCCCGGGTGAGGTCGAACGTCACGTCGCGGGACTCTCCCGGTTCGAGTCGCACGCGCCGGAATCCCCGCATCTCCATCACGGGCCGCGCCACCGACGCCAGTTCGTCGCGCAGGTAAAGCTGCACGACCTCGTCCCCGGCGCGCTCGCCCGTGTTGGTGATGCGGGCGGTCACGCGCACCATGTCCATCCGCTCCAGATCGACCGTCGCCGGCTCGATGCGCAGGTCGGAATACTCGAATTCCGTGTACGAAAGCCCGAAACCGAAGGGGAAGAGCGGCCGCCCGGACCCGTCCCGGTAGTCGTCTCCGCGGCCGGTCGGCTTGTGACCGTAGGTGAGCGGCAGCTGCCCTTCCGACACCGGGAACGTGATCGGGAGCCGCCCGCCGGGCGACACGTCGCCGAACAGCACGTCGGCGAGCGCCTCGCCGCCCGCTTCGCCGGGGTACCAGGCGAGCAGCACTGCGTCCACGTCGGCCAGCCAATCGGACATCGTGATCGCGCTTCCGCCAACGAGGACCACGACCGTGGGTACGCCGGTCGCTGCGACGGCCCGGATCATCTCGACCTGGCGGCCCGGGAGCGCGAGCGAACTGCGGTCCTGGAACTCGCCCTCCTCGATGCCGGCGACGACGACCGCGAGGTCCGCGGCACGGGCGGCCTCGACGGCGGCGGCGATGTCGGCGTCGGACGAGTCCGTGACGCCGACGTCCCACGCGAGGCGAAGGCGGGCGTTTCCGACCGATTCCCGGTATTCGAGGCGGATCGGGACCGGCTGGCCTTCAACGAGGTCCACCTCGACGAACGTGGCGCGCACGGTCTGCCGCGTCGGGCGCTCGGCGACTAGCCGGCCGTCGAGCCACAGGCGCCACCCGTCGTTGCCCTCCACGGAGAGGCGCACGCGCCCGGTGACCGGGGAAACGAGCGACCCCGTCCAGCGGGCGGAATACCAGTCGTACGGCAGCTTCGGGTCGGGGGAGTAGAGCGTCCAGCCGAAATCGATGCGGTCGTCGCGTCTCGTGACGGCCGGCGGTCCTTCGAAGTCGGGTCCGACCCAGTATTGTCCTTCGAGCCCCGGCTCGCCCGACGGCGTGCGCAGGGCCGACGCTGGGATGGTCACGGGGCGGATGGGCTCGCGGGCGACGCCGCGGGCGTGCACGACCGCCATGGACGCGGCCGTCGCCCGGGCGCGGATGCCGTCGAGCATCGAAACGACCCGGTTGCCGGGGCCGGAATATCCGCCCAGCCGGGCGTCGGATGCGTCCCGGCCGATGACGGCGATGCGGCGCGCGGCCGGGGAGACGGGCAGCATCCCACCGTCGTTCTTCAGCAGCACCATCGACGCCGCCGCGACGTCGCGCGCCAGCGCCCGGTGCTCCGGCGCGCCGTTCACCCGCGCCGCCACCTCCGGGTCGACGAACGGATTCTCGAACAGCCCGAGTTCGAACTTGATACGCAGGACGCGCGCCACGGCCGTGTCCAGCACGGCGGGGTCCACGAGCCCCTTCTCGACCGCCTCCCAGAAGAGCCCGAAATGGTCGTTCGAGGTCTGGAAAACCACGTCCAGCCCGGCTTCGAGCGCCTGGGCGGTCGCATCGGCATAATCGGCCGCCGTGAAATGGAGCACGTTGGCGCCGCCCGTTCCGCCCGCGTCCGAAATCACGAAGCCGCGAAAGCCCGCTTCGCTGCGCAGCCAATCGGTCAGCAGCCGCCGGTTTGCGGACGACGGCCGTCCGTCCACCGAATTGTAGGACGCCATGAGGGAGCGCGCGCCCGCCCGCCTGATTACCTCGCGGTACGGCCGCAGGTAGACCTCGCGCAGCTGGCGTTCGGAAACTTCGATCGGGTACGAGTCGCGCCCGCCCTCGCCGAAATTCGCGACGAAGTGTTTGGGCGAGGCGACGACCCCGGCCCGCTCGAAGGCGCCGATGAACGCGACGCCCATCTCGCCCGCGAGGTAGGGGTCCTCGCCGTACGTCTCCTCGACGCGCCCCCAGCGCACGTCGCGCCCGAGGTCGAGCACCGGCGAGAGAATCTGGCGGATGCCCCGGCTGCGCGTCTCGGCCGCGATTGCTCGCGCCACCGCGCCGATGCGGACCGTGTCGAAGGTCGCCGCGAGCGCGATCGCCTGCGGAAATCCGGTCGCGCCCGTACGCACGAGTCCGTGAAGCGCCTCGTCGAAGGGCAGGAGCGGAATGCCGAGGCGCGTGTGCTCCACGAACCAGCGCTGGGCCTCGTTGATGCGCTCGGCGGCGTCGCGCGCGGCGAGGCCAGGGTCGTAGGCGAGCAACTGGCCGGCCGCGCCGGCTTCGGAGGCGGGCCGCGTCCCCGTCGCGAACTGGAAGCCGAACAGACCGTCTTCGAATCCCTCGAGCGACGCGCCGCCCGGCGCCGGGATCATGAAGAGCTGCCGGAACTTCTCACGCGGCGTCATCCGCGCGAGCAGGTCGGCGACGCGTGCATCGGCCGGGAGCGCGGCGTCCCGATAGGGCTCGCCGTGGCGAACGCTGGTCTGTGCGACCGCGCTCGTCACGCAAAGCAGCGCAAGCAGGGCCGAGACAGCCAAGTGGGCACGATTCACGTAGTCATCTCACTTTCTATCGACCGCAAGCACGGCGGGAAAATAGCCTGCGCGAGTCAATCGTGGGCCGTAGGGAATACCCCCCCCCCCTCAAACCGAGGGATTGCCCCCTATCGAATGACCCTGTCCGCGACTATGCTCCCGGAAGCATGAATGGTTATGCTGTTCCTCGGACGAATCGCCGAGGGAGGCCTGCCGATGAAAGCTGCTCTGCCATTCTGGATCGCTATCGTACTCACGGTGCTTCTGTGGGCGCCCGGCGCGTCGGCACAGCGCGTGATTTACGTCGACACCGACGCCGTGGGCGCGAACGACGGCTCGTCATGGGCGAACGCGTTCGTGTTTTTGCAGGACGCGCTGGCGATGGCGCAGGACGGGGACGAGGTTTGGGTGGCGGAAGGGGTGTACAGGCCAGACCAAGGGGCGGGCCTGGTCCCAGGTGATCGAGAGGCGTCCTTCGAGATCAGGAAGGGCATATCTCTGTTCGGCGGTTTTGCCGGATCGGAGACCTCTCCGGACGATCGCGACTGGGGAGATCGCTGGACGGTGCTGAGCGGGGACTTGCTGGGAAACGACGACAATGTGATCGAACCCGGTAACCCCCTCCGTGCCGACAACTCGTCCCGCATGATCGAGATCACTGATGTCACCTGGCCGGTGGTCATCGACGGGTTGTCGATAGAAGATGGAACGGCCGAGGGAGCACTCGGCGACCGGAGTGGTGGTGCGATTATCATTTCTGTCAACCCTCCAGCCTCCCATGAGATCGCCTTGGTCGTGATCTCACGGTGCCGATTTGCCCACAATGTCTTTGGGGGCGGTTGGACGATCAGATCGGATATCGCTTCAGTGTCCGGACATCCGGCGCTTACAGTTCGAGTTTCGGAGCTGCGGGACAACTTCGGGACCGGAATCGTCGTCGGTTCCGGAGGTGCGGTACTTCAAGGCCTGACGATCAGTGGCTACCGGAACCGATCGACCGTTATTTCCGGTGGGAGCAGTGACCTATACCTGTTCGGATCGACGATTGCATTCAATGAGGCTATTACTCCGATATCGTTCACTCCAGACGAGCAAAGGCCGCGTACACTCTACATCTGGAATTCGCGGTTCATCGGAAATACCACGCGGTGGGGGACGGTCAAAATGACCGACGCCAACCTGTTCAGCGTAAACAATCTATTCATCGGGAACACTTCCGAAGTGTTCGGGAGTGCCATTTATGCCTACCGGGGAACCTACACCGTAATAAACTCGGTCTTCGCGTACAACCGCTCGCTCAATGATGGAGCCGTATTCGTCTCAGACGGCACGAAAACCCGTATTTCAAATTCGATCTTCTGGGAGAACGACATTCGAGAGGATTCGGAGTTCTTTTCCTGGGGGATCCGTGAGGATCATGTAGGAATCGACCACTCGATCATCCAGTATCCCTTGCCCTCTCACGCGCGAGACGGCTCGGGACTCATGGGAGGAGATCCGCTTTTCGCCGACCCTCTCGGGCCTGACGGAGTTCCCGGCACTTTGGACGACGATTACCGGTTGTCGGCCATTTCCCCAGCCATCGATGCGGGGCAGAACGGGTCGCTCCTATTCGACTCGTTCGACCTGGACGAGGACGGTAGGGTCTACGAGCACTGGCCGACCGATCTGGTCGGAAACACGCGGGTCGTCGACGGTGGCACCGGGTGGGCCTCTGTGGACATGGGTGCCTACGAGTTCGGGGCTCCTCCCGTGGGGACATCGGCTTTTCCCGAGTGGGCGGAAGTGCCGACGAGGTCTGATCGATTCGATGTCTATCCGAACCCTACGACGGGCGCCAGCACGATGGAGTGGCACCTACCGTCCGTGTCGCATGCCAAGGTGGTCTTGGTCGACATGATGGGCAGCCGCCTCCGGACGCTCTACACCGGCTCACTTCCGGTAGGGGCAAAGATTGCGCTCGACCTCGTGGGCCAGGCTCCCGGCCTGTATCTCGTCTGGGAGACGTCGACCGGCCTGGCCTCGCCCGTGGCTATAATCGGAAAGTGACAGACAAGGAAAGCGAGGAATGCAACGGGGCTCCCGAGCGGGATGTACTTCGCTGTAGTCCAGGCCGCAGGGAAGCGGGTAGCGATTCCGATCACGCTGCTGAATTGAGCGGAAGTCGAGCGCTCATCGGAACACGTCCAGATCCGCCGCCGAAACGACCGGTCCTTCGTACCCGGCCGCTCGAATCTCGCGCACGAGATCCGCGTCGGTCGCGCCCCAGTACAATTGGTGGTACAACACGAGGAGTTTCGGGCGAGCACGACCCGCGAGCGCCGCCAGCTCGACGGTCGACGTGTGGCTTGCCGCGTGGTAGCGCTGCCATTCCGGCTCGCGCCGCTGAAAAGCCTCGGTGCCGTAGACCTCGTGGACGAGGATGTCGCAGCCCGAGCACGCCAGGACGATCGCGTCCGAAGGGGTCGTGTCGCCGGAGACGACGATCACCCGGTCGGGTGTCGTGAACCGGAACGCGAAAGCATGCTCCCACAGGCCGTGCGGAACCGGTATGGCATCCACCGTCACCAGGGAGTCAGAATACACGGTTCCGCCCACGATTTCGGTGACCACGGCCCGGTAGTTGCTCGTCTGCTGGGGCTCCAGGCCGCCGAGCCGGTTCTCGATGTCCGCGGACCATGCCGCCTCCAGGTGCGAAGCCATGTCGATCGTGCCCGGCGGACCGAACACCTCAAGGGGGACCTTCCGCTCCAACACCCACGGGCTGAACATGAGGTCGGGAAGCCCGAGGGTGTGGTCGGAATGCAGGTGGGAGAGAAACACCCGATCCAGATTGGACGCCCGCAGGGCTTCGGTGCCGTCCCTGGCCGCGGCCGCTGCACGACGCACGATCCCGGACCCTGCGTCGACCAGGTAGGCCCGATCCCCGACTACGATCGCGACTGCCGGGCCCGATCGGTCCGGGTCGGCATTCGGCGTGCCCGTGCCGAGGATCACGACGCGGGTTTCCGGACGCGCCATTTCCTGGCCGGCGACGGGCCGGGGGCAGAGGAGCAGCAGCGACAGGAGCCAAAGGGGGAGGGCAGGTATCAAGGGCAACGTCCGGGTTTGCCCGAGTATTTACCGCACGCCGCCCCCCCGGGCAAGCGACTGCGCCCGCAACCTTTTCGGACAGGGACCGAAAACGGGGGCATCGAGAGCCGCCCGTCACGCCTCCACTTGCCGCCATGAGAAGCACCTTCCGCATCGCGTTCCTGCTCATCGTGCTCCTGGCCGCGGCCTGGGACATCGCCCACGCTCAGGCGCGGCAGCCGCTCGAATACACGGTCGATCTCAACGTCCGCACCGGCGACACCTTCAAGGTCACCCTCGCCGTGGACGACCTCGGCCCGGCCAACGCGGTCTACCAGTTCGCGTCCACCGCGCCCGGCACCTACCAGGTCATGGACATCGGGCGGTTCGTGCGACTGTTCGAGGCCGTCGATGCGACCGGGCGAATCAT
>JANJTM010000081.1 GCA_024711125.1 Rhodothermales bacterium | reverse complement strand
TTCGCTGCGCCATGGCGCATCGCACTCTCCTGGCGGGATTTCGCTGCGCCATGGCGCATCGAATCGAGCGCATCGATTTCCCCCGCGAGGTAGTCGGAGAGGGGGGGCGGACGCTCGCCGGGTGGGTCGTTTTCGGGCAGGGGATCGGTATCCATGGGGCAGCGGCCGCGAGGGTAGGCCGTGGAAGGGCGCCATGGACGATACCGCCGGTCTACACGACAAACCGCGCATCGTCTTGCACAATCCGCGCCGAGCGCCCCCGTGCATTCACCGCACGCCGCGCCCGCGCAGGTACTCCGACGGCGCCTTGCCGAAATGGGCGCTGAACGCGCGCGAGAAGTAGTGCAGGCTGTTGAAGCCCACGGCGAAGGCGATTTCAGACACGGTACCGGCGCCGGCCCGCAGCATCTCGACCGACCGGTCCAGCCGCCGGTTGCGGATGAACTCGTTCGGCGACACCCCGAACTCCTCCTTGACCCGCCGGCGCACCTGCGATGCGCTGAGCGCAAGGTCGTCCGACAGGGTTTCGACGGAGAGGAGCGCGTCGTCCAGTCGACCGTCCACGACCTCGAGTACCCGCGCGGCGAACGCAGACAACGGGAGGTCGGTGGGTTCGGAAACCGCACCGTACCACGCCCGCAGCCGCTCGCGCTGCGTGAGAAGATTTCGGACCGTGGCGAGCAGGACCCCGGGTTCGAACGGCTTGCGCACGAAATGGTCGGCCCCCGTTTCGAGTCCCTCGATCTCGTCGTCGATTCCGCTGCGCGCCGTCAGCAGGATGACCGGCACGCCCGCCAGCATCGGGTCGTTCTTGAGCAGCCTGCCCAGTTCGAACCCGTCGAGCTTCGGCATCATGACGTCGGCGATCACGAGATCCGGCAGGGAGGCGCGTGCCGATGCCAGTCCTTCGGCCCCGTCACCGGCTTCGACGACCTCGTGGTGCGGTTCGAGCAGCGAGCGTACGAACCGGCGCACGTCGTCGTTGTCGTCCACGACGAGGATGCGGGTCCGATCGCCGTCCGCCGGCGCCCGCGGCGTCGCCTCGACCGGGCGACTCGGCGAGGGCGGCAACCCGCCCGGCAGCGCCCGGATGTCTTCCGGAGCCGCGACCCGCGGGGACACGTCGGCGACGGGTGCGGCCGCCGCCGGCAGCCGCACGACGAACGTGCTTCCACGGCCGGGCTCGCTCGACACCGAAATCGTTCCGCCGTGCAGTTCCACGAGTTCCTTCGCGAGCGCCAGGCCGATGCCCGTGCCCTCGTGGCGCCGCCGGGGCGACGAATCCGCCTGGTAGAACCGGTCGAAAACGTGCGCGAGATGTTCGGGCGGAATGCCGAGGCCCGAGTCGGCGACGGTGATTTCGATCCACGCGACCCCGCGCTGCATCGAGACCTCGACGAAGCCGCCGCGTTCGGTGAACTTCAGCGCGTTGGAGACCAGGTTTCCGAAAACCTTCTCCATGTGGTCCTCGTCGATCGGCGCGACCATGGGTTCGGGGGCCGGTCCCGACAGGGTGACTCCCTCTCGTTCGGCGAGCGGATGCATCGCCGAGACGATGGATCGGACGAGCGCGTTCACGTCGCGGGATTCGGTCGCCAGGTCCATCGCCGAGGACTCGAGTCGCGAAAGGTCGAGCACCTGGTTGATGAGGCGCTGCAGCCGGCGGGCATTGCGCAGCATCACGCGGTGGTCCTCGGCGACGGGCGATCCGGCCGGCTCGGACGCGAGGATGCGCTGCAGCGGTCCGATGATGAGCGTGAGCGGCGTCCGGAATTCGTGGCTGAGATTCGCCAGGAAGCGGCTCTTGTGCTGATCCAGTTCGCGCAGCTTCTCGGCCGTGGAAGACTCCACGGCCAACCGATCCTTAAGGCGGATGCGGTTCAGTTCGTACCGGCGCACGGCCGCGAGGCCCGCGACGGCCACGAGCAGGTACAGCACGTAAGCCAGGTTCGATCGCCACCACGGCGGCGTGATGCTGATCGCGAGCCGGCTGACGTCCAGGACGGGCGCGCCGGAGGATGCGGCGGATCGCACCTCGAGCACGTACGAACCGGGCGATAACCCCGTGAGCGTCAGTCGATGCCCGTCCCCGAGCGGCGTCCAGGTGTCGGATAGCCCGGTCAGCCGGTATTCGTAGCGCACCCGGCCGGGAGTGCGATAGCCCGGTACGGCGAAGTCCACGATGAGGAGCCGCTGCAGGTACGACAGTTCCACGCTCGTCCGGTCGTACAGGTCGATTTCGGTCGCGGCCCCGACCCCGTCCGAAGGCGGCACCTCGAGCCGCGTGAACGCCACGGCGGGCAGCGACGCGTCGCTCGCCAGGTTCTCGGGGCGGAAGGCGTTGTACCCGTTCCGCCCACCGAAATACAGCATGCCGTCACGGTCGCGGAACGATGCCTGCGAGAAGGACCGAGCCTGCAGGCCGTCGGTCTCGTCGAACCGGACCGCCGAGCCGACGGACGGGTCGTAGCGCACGATCCCGTCCTCCGTGCCGAGCCACAGGCGGCCCTCGTCGTCCTCCTCGATGCTGACGACGACGTCCACCAAGGGGCCCGCCGAGAGCGGAACGGGGAGGAGCGTGCCCGAAGAGGCATCCACGCGGGCGAGCCCGTCGGTGGTTCCGACCCAGATCCCGCCGTCCTGCGCCTCGAATAGGGAGAGGACCCGCACCGCGCCTCCCGGCCCGGCGACGACCGCCGTTTCACCGGTCTTCGGGTCCAGTTGCCGCAGACCGCCCTCGTCCGAGGTAAACCACAGCACCCCGTTCCGGTCCTCGAGCAGTGCGGAGACGCTGCGAATCGGCGCGGGGACCATCGCGAATCGCTCGAACCGCTGGATCGACGGGTCCCAGCGTGCGAGTCCGCCCCCGGCGCCCAGCCAGAACCGTCCCCCGGTCGATGCCGCCAGGGCCAGCGCGCCGCCCGACGGAACCGTGCCGGGCACCGCGGGGTCGTTCCGGAAGCGCTCGAAGCGTCCGGTCCGCGTGTCGAGCCGGGACAGGCCACCCGCCCACGTGCCGACCCAGAGCTCCCCGGGTCGGTCGGAATACAGGCTGAGCACGCGGTCGTCCGGAAGGCTGCCCGGATCGTCGGGATCGGTGCGGAAGTGCACGAAACGCCCCGTCCGCCGGTCGAAACGGTCCAGGCCGTTCTCCCGCGTCGCGATCCAGAGCGAACCCTCCGGGTCCCGAAGAATGGCGGTCACCTCGCCCGATCCGATCGAACCGGGTCTCCCGGGATCATGGTACACGTGGCCGAACCGGCGGGTGAGCGGGTCGTGCCGACTCAGCCCCGCGCGCTCGGTCCCGAACCAGAGTACCCCCGCGGCATCCTCGAAAACGGCCCGGACGTCGGTCGATCCGAGGCTCCACGGGTCGCCGGGTTCGTGGCGGAACCGCGCGAATCGGCCGTCGGCGTCATCGAGGTCGAGCCGGTTGAGGCCGCCGTTGACCGTCGCCGCCCACAGCACGTCGGAGCGGTCCACGTAAAGCACCGACAGATTGTCCTCGCTGAGCGAGCCGGGGTCTTCCGGATCGTGGCGATACGGGAAGAACCGGCCGGGCCGCTCCGGATCCAGCCGGGCGATTCCGCCCCGCCAGAGCCCGAGGTAGAGGAGGCCCTTCGAGTCCTCGGCGATCGTGCGGACAAACGGCGTCACCAGGCTGCCCGGGTCGTCCGGATCATGCCGCCAGTGCCGGAATCTCCGGGTCTCCCGGTCCAGGAGGCTTATTCCCGCCTGCTGCCCGGCCACCCAGAGCCGGCCGCTCCGATCCACGCGCAGGGCGGCGACGGCGTCGTTCGAGAGGCTCCCGGGGTCGTCCGGATCGTGCCGGAATCGTTCCACGACCCCCGAATCCGGCTCGATGCGGTACAGACCGAGCGTGCCGGTCGCCACCCACAGCGACCCGTCCGGGTCCAGGGCGATGGCCCTCGCCGGGCCCGGGGGGACCGATGAGGGGTCTTCCGGGTCGTGTCGCAGGCGAGTGAAGGTGGCGGAAGCCGGGTCCAGCACGTTCAGGCCACCCGCCGTCGCGACCCAGAACCGGCCGTCCGACCGTTCGAGCACGGCATTGACCACGTCGTCCCCGACGCTCGTCGAGTCGTCCGGGTCGTGGCGGAAAACCCGGAAAGCGTACCCGTCGAACCGATTCAGCCCGCGATCGGTGGAAATCCACAGGAATCCCCTGCGGTCCTGGTGGATGCCCTTGACGTTGTCGTTCGACAGGCCGTCCTCCGTCGAGAGCCGGTCGAAGCGCACCGGCGATGGCTGGGCCGCAACCGGTCCGGGCGCAGCGAGCGCGCCCGTCAGCGCCGCGGCGGCGACCACCGGCAGGAATACGCGGAGCGGGAACGGCATGAGGTCTCGGTTCGGCGGGCGAGACACATGTTACGACCCCGGATCCGGTTGGTCCCACGCCGGCCCGACACCCAGGAGTGCACGGAGATTCCACTCCTGGCGGATCACGTTGCCGCTTCCGACCACGGCAAACACCCGCTCTCCCCGGCGCACGAGGTGCGAGAGCAGCCTCGCCATGTGCTCGCCGCGCACGCGCCGCGACGCGACGGCGACATCGGCGAGGTAGCCCGGTTCACCCTGCAGCGTGCGCCAGTCTCCGTCGGCGGGGAAATCCCGGGTCCAGGCTCGGTCCACGTCTGCGAGCGTCGGGAACGTGCCGCGCAGGCCGTCGACATCGGTGCGCTTGGCGAGCAGGTCCAGCGCGAGATCCTCGTTCGCCGTTCCGCCCGCCTCGGACGTATAGACGCGCAGGAAGAAGTACAGCGCGACCTGCTCGGCGGTGAACTCGTCCAGGAGCCCCGCCACCTCGTCGGCATACGCCGGTTCGAGCGATACGAGCGGCACGTCGTCGCGTCGGGCCAGCTTGTGCACGAGGGCCGGTTCGGGCAGCCCGCCGATGGCCTCGATGAGCGACCCGTAGAAATAGCCGCGGCTGCGCCCCTCGTACAGCGCGATCGTCGGGCGGAAGGCCTCCCATCGCGACGTGATGTCGGCCACCTGGGGATGCCGCGGATCGGTTTCGTGCGACGCGCCATAGTAGAGCAACTCGCCGTCTCCCGCGGGGTCGATCGCGAGCACGTACGGGTTTCCGCCGTTGCGGGCAAGCGCCGAATCGTGCTCGGCGCCGGTGCGCAGACGGTGCGGAAGCTCGATCACGGACAGTTCGGACGACGGCCACACGGCGCCTGCCGAGGAATGATGGAGCCACGCATAGACGAAAAACGCGGCCGTGACGAGCGTGGCGGCGACGAGCGAGCGCAGGAGGATGCGTTTCATGGGGATCGGGTCGGTTCAGGCCGCCCGTGCGGCGCGTGGCCGGACGGAAGGGACATGGCGCCGACATACGGAACATCGGCCCCGACGTTACGACGCCGGTCCAGTCGCGCGAAGCGTCCGTTCGGCCGTGGGCGAGCGGGTCGCCGCGCGGCCCGTCGCCCCGAACCCGACCTGCCCCCGAGTCAATGGACCTGGCAGGCCTCGAGCAGATTACCGTCCGGGTCCTCGAACGTGAAATACGTGACGCCGCCGCTCTCTACCACCGGACCGACCGCCACGCCACGATCCCGGAGCTCGGTCCACGTCGCGCGGGCGTCGACGACGGAGAAGATCGGAAACGTCCGGGCGTGCTCGCGCGACACCGGCGGCTCGCCGGTCTTGAGCTCCCAGAGGGTGATGCTCGTCGTTCCGCCCGGATCGAAGACGGCAAGCCGCTCTTCCGGGTCGAAGTACGGGTCCGGAAAGTCCAGGCAGTCGCGGTACCACTCGCGCGACCGCTCGATGTCGTGAACGCGCAGGAGAACGGTGTCGAGGCCTTTGAACACGCTCATGGGGATGATCGGGTCAGGGGTTCCGGAGGGGGTAGCATGGCCATCGAACGCCAGGGAGGCCTTCAGGGGCACTCGTGGCTTGTCGGCCCGGGTGCCAGGTCGACGGGCGGACCTCGGCGAAGATAACGTGGACGAGGGTCGACCGTCTCCGGGAGGTGGGGGGTGCCAGGACGCCCTCGGACGTGAAGGTCCGGAAAGGGCAGAGGAACAGCGCATCGACACGGTACGGAGGAGGGAGCGCGCGGCAGGTCGCGCCCGAGCTGTCGGTACGCACCCGGATCCGTCATGCACACCCGTGTTCACCCCGTCAGTCGGGCCGCAGGCGGTCGCCCCGTGCGCGGATCCATGCGGAACAGCGCCTCCAGGGCCGCAAAGAGCTCGGGGTGTCGCTCCTCCATGAGATCCGGCTGCTCGAAGAAGCTCTCCACAGCGACCGCGAAGAACTCGGCCGGGTCATCCCCACCGTATCGGTCCAGGATCGAGCGCCGACGGCGGATGCGCAGCATCTCCTTGCGCACCAGCGACTGCCACGCCACGACCGAGCGCGGGTCGACGAGCGACGGTACCCCGGCAGCGAACTCGGTTCCGTAGTCGAGCAGGTGTGCGAGTTCGTGGAGCACGACGTTCCAACCGTCCTCGCCGCCCGTCCACGAATCCTCGATCGCCTTGACGGACAGGATGACCGGGCCCTGTTCGTGGGCCATTCCCTCGAACTCGCCCTCGCTCTCGACGGTGTAGTCGTCGTCGAACGCGTCCGGGTAGAACAGCACGGTCTGGCGGTGCGGAAACTCCCAGTCCGGGCGCCCGTGGAGGAGCAGCGCGGCCGCGCCGGCCACGCCCAACCGAAGGGTGTCGGTGACCTCCAGGTCGCCCACTCCTTCGAAGACCCACTCCTGGAGCAGGATCCGGACGTCGGTATCGAATCGCCGGCGTCCGGCCGCGTCGAGGCGGCGATACAGGCGGATATGCCGTTCGAGCCACTCCGTCGCGCCCGGCGGCAGGGAGGAGCGCGCCGCCCGCCACCGGCGAAGCGGCCTGCGCATGGCGACGAAGAGAAACGCCGCGAGCGCGATGAAGCCGGGCAGCCAGCCCGTTTCCGTTCCGAATACCGACATGACGCCGACTCCCAGGCCGATCAGGAGGCCCAGGAACAGGCGGAACACGAGATCGGAGCGGTTGACGACGCGCATGTCCGGTGAGACGGCGAGCGTCCCCGTGGGTTCGCTCAACCGCCGACCGGTGCGAGCTGCCGGTCGTAGTCGACCTGGTCGAAATGACCCCTCGCGACCCGGATCAGGCCCTCCTCGTCGAATTCGAGCGCTTCGAATCCGCGGATGTCGATGGGCCGACCCCATCCGCCCGGGCCGGAATTGGTCCCCCGCATCGTCCAGTACCAGCGCCAGGACCCATCCTCAAGCGCCATTCGGTCGCACGTGACCTCGAGGTCGGGGAACGCCGTCATGAAGTCCGCGGCGACCCGCGCGACCGCCGCGCGGCCGACGGCCGGCTCCCCGTCGTTGATGACCAGCGAGCCGTGTTCTGAAAACAGGGCGGCGACGGCGTCGGGCTTCCCGCCGCTCCAGGCGTCGGCGTAGCGGCGGGCGAACTCGTCGGGGGTGGGGAGGGGTCCGGGGAGTCCCGGGGAAGCGGCGTCGCGGGATAACCGCCGCAGCGCAGCCAGTGCATCGTGGCCGCGGTCGATCGGTACGAAGAGGTGGTCGTGCCGCGCGCCGGCGACCACGTTGCAGGCGATGCCCTCGCGGGCGAGGGCCGCCGATACCGCCGCCGTGAGGCCGACGGCCTCCAGGTCGGAATGCACCGTCAGCGTGATCCAGGCACAACGGGAGAGGGGAGTCAACCCGCATCGACGGGCGACGGCCTCCTCGACAACGAACGACGGGCCCTCAGCCTCGCGCACGTACGCTACGATCTCCCCGAGTGCGATTTCGACTCCGGGGTCGGACGCGGCGAAGACGAACGTGCCGTCATGGAGCACGGGCTCCATGCCGCGGATCAGGGCGTCGAGGTCGCGGACGGGGGGCATGGGCGGTGGGGGGTGTCGCGGTACCGAGTAAAGTAGGAATCTGCATACGTCGACCGGAATCTTCATATTGGCTGGCACGAACGCACACGCCAAGAAGCCGGAGACCGCACGCTCGATGACCTCCAGACTCCTCCTCACCGCCGCGGCCGCCGTCCTCGCCGCCGCCGGCTTCGCCATGCTGTTCGCCGCCGGGGAACTCGTCCCAGGGCTAGAGGCCTCCGGATCCGGGTACATCGGGCAACTTCTCGGCGGGGCGTGGCTCGCCGTCGCGGCGACCGACTGGCTGGCCCGCACGGGTCCCGCGGGGGGCATCTATGGCCGTCCGGTGGTGTCGCTCAACACGACGCTCTTCTTCGTCAGCGCCCTCGTGCTCATGGATGCGGCAGGATCCCAGGACTCGATCGTCGCGGTCGCGGCGGCCATCATGGGTCTCTTCGCGGCAGCATTCCTGTGGCTCATGCTCCGGGGACCGTTCGGGGCCGATCGGCCGTCGGCAGCCTGACCAGGGAGTGTTCACGCCGTACTCGCGACTCCTTTCGGCAGGGGCGCGGCCATTCGACACGCGGGCCGCTGTTTTCGCGCGGTGCGGGAGCCGGGCCAGTCGCTTCCCGGGTCATTCTCTCCGCTCCGCACCGGCCCGAAGGGTGGTCGTGTGCACTATCGGGGCCCAAATGCACAAATGCGCGCTATTGGAGGGCCGTTTTGTGCAAAATTGGGATCAGAGTGCACAATAACGCGCGATCGGAGGGCCGTCTTGTGCACTATCGGGGCCCAAGTGCACAGCCAGTCCCGCCGGCGACCGTCGTGGCCGAAAACTGGGCCGGTACCCCTGCGTGGTTCCGACCGGACCGCAGGGTCTCGATCCGGCCCAAGCGTCAACACGCCTACCTCTGACCGGGCCAGACCGAACCGTCGGACCCCTCACGCCGGGTCCTTCCGCCACTTGGTCCGCGTATACGCGATGCGGAAGCCCGCGCGTTCGGCGTTGCGCTGCGAGGTCGAGCCGGGCAGGGTGACCATGACGGCGAGGTCGCAGCCGGCTTCGGCGGCGTGGCGCAGTCGGGCGTTGAGCAGGGCGCGCTGGGCGCCGCGACCCCGCCAGGTGGGGATCGTCGAGGCGCCGCTGAAGAGCGCGACCCCGTCGGCCACGAAGAGCGCCCCGGTCGCTATGGGGCGGCCGTCGAGTTCGGCGAAGAAGGCGATCGAGCCCTCGCGGGTCGCGACGATGTGACCGAACTGGCGAAGGAAGGTCTCGGCTTCGATGTGGTCGGCCCAGCCGCGGGCCGACGTTTCGGCCCATGCCCGCGCTTCCGAGGGCTCGATGCGCCGCACGCGGACGTCCGATTCGCGCAGGGTGGCCCAGCGCACGCGCTGGTACGTCATGCTCGAGTGCTCGACGGGCACGTACCCGCGCTCGGCGAGCATGGCGCTGAATTCGGGGCCGGCGAGCGGCGAGATCTCGAGGTCGCAGGGGGAGTTCTCCGCGCGGAAAAAGGCCTCGATCGTGTCCAGGTGGGCGGTCGTGACCTCGTCGAAGAGGCCGAGTCCGAAGACCTGCGAGATGGGCGAGTCCGGGCCGTCGAACATGCATCGGGCGCCGGCGACCTCGATCCAGCGGGCACGGGAGGACGGCTGCAGGGTGGCGCGCGCCTCGACGAACGCGGCGTTGGCGGCGGCCTCGGCGCTTTCGAGGCGGCGGGAGAGCTTGAGGTCGGCGAACGGGAGGGTCATTTCGGAATACGGTGGGCGGTCCCCCAAAGTACATCGCGGCCGAACCGGGACGCTCGAGCATGCTTCCATCGGGAGTCGACCGGCCGGAGCCCCTCCAGCGCAACCCCGTGCTGCCCACTGCGCCGAACCCGCGCCGGTCCCGCCGGAGTCCACCCCGGACCTCCGGCAGGACCGGTCTTCCATCGTCAGGCAGCGCGCCGAGCCCCTACCGCTGCACCAACCGCACCGCCCCCGTCTTCTCCTGCACCCGCAGGTAGTCCATGAGGTCCGCCAGCGGCAGCGGGTCGAACTCGCCCGCCAGGAAGTCGCGGATCGCCATCACGGTCATGCCCTTGGGCAGCAGCTGCCGCAGCTCGGCCGACATGACCGACGGCACCTTGGCCATCGCGGCGCGGTCTTCCGGGGTCAGCGAGGGGCCGCCCTGGCCGCCGCGCCCGCCGCCGAAGCCGCCTCCGCCGCCCGCCTGCGCGACCTGCTCGACCACCGTGCGCGCCGCCGTGCGCTCCAGCTCGGTAACCGCCGGCTCGGTCGCGGGCACCCCGTGCAGGGCAGCGGCGGCCCTGTACGACGCCGTGGTCTCCTTCAGCAATTGAGCCGCGCGTTCGTCGACGAGCACCTGCAGCGGCGCGACGGTCCGAGCGCCCGCGGCCGGGTCGGCGAACAGTTCGGCCACGGTCGCCAAGACGGACTTCTCGACGCCCGCCTGGTGCCGGACCGCGTTGCGGGCCTCCTTGTAGGCCTCGACCAGATCCGCCGGGGACGCGGCGTCGGCCATGTACCCGAGCCCCTTCCGATGATTCGCTCCCACGCGCTCCGACCCGCGTCCGAGCACCTCGTTCGCCACGCGGTAGGCCATGGCGTCGTCGGCGCCCGCGATGATGCCCATCACGGCGATTCCCACGGTCGCGACGCGCTTGTGCTGCGTCGGGTCTTGCTTGTCGGGGGTGTCCTGGCTGGTGTGGTACCAGCGGTCGGGCCACGTGATGTACATGACGGCGGGGATGCCGTGCTGCATGAAGGTCACGTGGTCGCTCGACCCGTAATGCTTGTCGATCTTGATGTAGAAGGGGTCGCGCGAGCCGTTCGTGGAAACGACCGGCCACGTGAAGCCGTAGCCGTCGCCCCGGAAGCGGATGCGTTCGCGGTTGCCTTCCGACACGAATTCCATGACCGACTGCGAGACGTCGTTGACGTAGTGGGGCATCGAATCGGGCGTGCGGTGCAATACCCAGTACGAGCCCGCGGTCGAGAGGCGGATGCCCTCCATGTCGAAGTTGAGGTTCGCGATCGCGCGCGCCTTGATGTCGGGATGGGCGGTGAGCCAGGCGTTGGTTCCACTGATTTCGGGCACCCAGAGGAAATGGATGGTACGCTTGGGGGCCGGCAGCAGGCCGTCCTTGACGAGCTGGATATAGGCGCGGCCCATCTCGAGGGTGATCGCGACGCCCGAGTTGTCGTCGTTTGCGCCCTGCTTGATCATGCCCTCGTACACGTGGGCGGAAACGAACAGCACCTGGTCGCTCGACCCGTCGCCCGGAATCGTCGCGTGCACCATTTCGAGCTCTCCCGGGAACGAGGTCGCTTCGACGATGGAGCGTATGACGACCTTCTCGCCGGCCGCCAGTCGCATCGACAGCTCGCGTCCGAAACGCGGCGTGATCGACCAGCCGAAGCCGCCGGATTGGCCGTCGGGCCCTGCGGCCGAGACGCCCTGCGACATCATGGCGTCGATCTCGGTGATGGGGTAGACCGCGCCGTAGGAGAGCACGCCGACGGCGCCCCGCTCGAAGACGGCGAGCCGCTGCAGGGCGTTCGCACGGCCCGCGCCGAGCACGATCTTGCCCGCCACGTCCTTGCCGACATAGTCCTCGGGCCGCGAGCCGTCACCGACGTCCACGACCTCGGCCGTCACGTCGCCCGTCACCGAGCCGTTGGCCAGCGCGACGGGAGTGTCGTAGATGTCGAACACCTTGCGCGGAAGCGGTCCCATCATCCAGAGCTGCCCGACCGTCGGCTGGTAATCCGTGCCGCGTCCGCCCGGGAAGCTCTCGATTTCGACGTTCGAGAAGCCGTATTCCTTCGCGAGCCGCTCGACGACGCGCGTCTCGTGAAAGTGGCCTTCCGCATATTCCGAGAGCGGACGCACCCGCTGGTAGGGTACCTGCTCGAGCAGGTTGTGCATCGATCGCTCGCCGGAGGCCTCCTGGGCGATGGCGTTCATCTGGGGCCAGGAGAGCAGCGTGCGGTCCTCGCGCACCTGGGCGGCGGTTGGAAGCGCCGAAGCGAGAAGGAGCAGAAGCAGGCCGGGAAGGCGGAAACCCGTCATGGCAGTACCTCGAAGATGGGACGGACGGGGGGCAGCAGGCGCGAACCTACGAAGCACCGGTGAAGGGTGCGAACCCGCAACGTGTCGCGATTGTGTCACGCGGCGGCGTTCACGGGCGGGTTGCCCGAAAGCGTCCGGGTCCGGCTCAGCCGTTGTACACCGGCCCGCCCTTCTCCGCGTAGGCCCGCAGCACCGCCGCCGCCTCCTCGCGCAGCACGCCGGTCACGATCTCGATGCCGCGCTCCTCCAGGTAGAAATAGGAGGCCGGAAAGACCGGGCCCTCGTCGAAGCCCAGCGATTCCGCATCGTCCCGTGTGGCGCCGCACACGATGCGCACGACGCCGCTCCACAGCGCGGCCCCCAGGCACATCGCGCAGGGTTCGCACGAGGTGTAGAGCTCGTGCCGCGGCAGGCCGTAGCGGTGCAGCGTGAACGAGCGCACGCGCTGTTCCGCGTGCATGAGAGCCGTCACCTCGGCGTGCAGCATGGCGTTGCGCAGGCGCACGACGCTGTTGACGCCCACGGCGACCGGGCGGTCACTTCCCTCGGCGAAGACGGCGGCGCCGAACGGCCCGCCCGTGCCCCGAACCACGTTTTCGCGCGAGAGGTCGATCGCGAGCCGCATGCGGTCCTCGTCGGTCGCGCAGGGTCCGCGGGCCGCGAGGAAGGCGTCGAGCCACGCCGGGGCATCGATGAACACGGTGTCCATGCGGAATAATCTACAGCGCGCCCAGGCAACCGCGCATTGGTCGGGGACGAAGCGTATCGTGCCCGCGCCCCGGCCCCGCCTTCCTTTCGCCCCGCTACCTCCGTCGATGGACAAGGCCCTCGGTTTCTGGCGCTCGTGGTCGCTCGTCGTCGGCACGATGATCGGCTCGGCGGTCTTCATGCTTCCGGCCGTGCTTGCTCCGTACGGAGGCCTGAGCCTCGTCGGATGGCTCGTTTCGGCGGGCGGAACGCTGTGCATCGCGTTCACGCTCGCAGCCCTCGCACGGCGTCTTCCGCACATCGGAGGGCCGTACGCGTACACGCTGGCGGCCTTCGGACGCCTGCCCGCGTTCCTGATCGGCTGGGGCTACTGGGTGTCGATCTGGGGAGCGATCGCGGCCGTATCGGTGGCGTTCGTCGGGTATCTCGGCGTTTTCGTGCCGGGTCTCGCGGCCTCGCCCGTCGCCCAGGCGTCGGTGTCGATCGGCGTGGTCTGGCTGACGGTCGGCGTCAACGTGGCCGGACTGCGCGAGGCGGGGGCCGTACAGGTGGTGACCACGGTCCTGAAGCTGCTTCCGCTTGTCGTCGTGTCGTCGGCCGGGCTCGTGGCGGGGGATCCGGCCGCCCTGGTGGCCGCGCCCACCGCGCCGGAATCGTCCCTCTTCCTGACGCTGGCCGGCATCGTCATCCTCACCATGGGCGCATTCATCGGGGTGGAGGCGGCCACCGTGCCGGCCGACGATACGGTGGATCCGGGCCGCACCATTCCGAAGGCGCTCGTGACGGGCACGATCACCGTCACGATCGTCTACATGCTGGCGACCGCGGGCGTGATGTCGCTGCTTCCGGCCGCCGAGCTGGCCGCGTCCGACTCGCCCTTCTCGGCCGCCGCCGAGCGGCTGTTCGGAAGTTTCGGATCCCGGCTCGTCGCCGCCGGCGCGATCGTTTCCATTCTCGGGGCGCTCAACGCCAACGTGCTGCTGTCGGGCCAGGTGCCGCGCGCGGCGGCGCTCGACGCGCTGTTTCCGCCCTTCCTCGCGGGTCTGAACCGCCGCGGGGTGCCTGCCCGCGCGATCCTTTTCTCGGGGTGCGTCTCGACCCTGCTGGTTTCACTCAACTACACGAAGGGCGTTGTATCGGCGTTCGAGTTCCTGATCGCACTGACGACGTTGGCCACGCTGGTCCCGTACGCGGCCTCGGGCGCGGCGGAGTGGGTCATGCAGCGCCGCGAAGGTCGGCGCGGGCTCAACGGGCTGAAGCTCGCGGCCGCCGGATCGGCGCTGTTCTCGGTATTCGCCGTACTGGGGTCGGGCCTGGAGACCGGGCTCTACGGGTTGCTCCTGTTCGTGGCCGGGCTCGTCGTGTACCGGCTGTTTGTGGCAATTCCGTCCCGATCGGGCGGCAAGCCCGCGTGAAGCGGGGCGCGCCGTATTTTCTGCGGCTCCAGTAACCCCGGGTCCATGCGTTTCCTTCGTCCGTTCGCGGCGCCGTGCGTCGCCCTCGTGCTCGTGCTGTCGGCCACCCCCGTCGCGGCGCAGCAGGTCTATTCCGGCCGCGACCGGCAGCTGCAGGTCGAGATTCCGCGCATCGAGGCCGCGATCGTCGTCGACGGCGTGCTCGACGAGGCGGTCTGGATGCAGGCCGCCGTGCTGAACGGGTTCTCGCAGTACCAGCCGGTCGACAGCCGGCCCGCGGAAGAAGAAACCACGGTCTACGTCTGGTACGCGCCCGACGCCATCCATTTCGGGGTGAAGGCGGCCGAAGCGCACGGGGACGTCGTGATGGCCACCCAGGCCAACCGCGACAACATCGCGGCCGAGGACCAGGTCCAGATCCTCCTCGACACGTACGACGATCGGCGCAACTCCTTCCTGTTCATGGTCAATCCGCTCGGCGTGCAGGCCGACGGGACGCGGGCCGACGCGTTCGGCGGCGGCGCCGGCGGCCGTTCGGCGATGGGGGGCGGAATGCGCTCGATGAACTTTCTCGACGGCAACATCGACCTCAACCCGGACTACTACTTCGAATCGAAGGGTCGGCTGGTCGAGGGTGGGTTCGAGGTGGAAATCCGCATTCCGTTCAAGAGCCTGCGCTACCAGGAGGGCGACGTGCAGAACTGGGGCCTGCACGTACTGCGCAAGTCACAGCATTCGGGCTACCAGGACTCGTGGGCACCGGTCGTGCGCGCGAGCGCGAGCTTCCTCGGCCAGGCCGGCGAACTCGTCGGGCTGCGGGACATGAAGCGCGGACTCGTCCTCGAAATCACCCCGACCGCGACCGGGCGTCTCGACGGCTCCCGCGAATCCGACGGCGCCTGGGGCTATGACGCCGACGGCGAATTCGGAGCCGACGTACGCTGGGGCATCAGCCAGAACCTCACGCTCAACGGCACGATCAACCCCGACTTCTCGCAGGTCGAGGCCGACATCGGACAGGTCACGCTCAACGAGCGGTTCGCCCTCTTCTACCCCGAAAAACGGCCGTTTTTCCTCGACGGCCTCGAACTCTTCGACACGCCGGGCCAGCTCATCTACACCCGCCGCATCGCCGAGCCGGTCGTCGGCGCCAAGGTGGCCGGCAAGGTCGGAGCGCTCAACGTGGCGACCATCCTGGCCGCCGACGACGCATCCAATTCCGCTTCGGGCGACGACAATCCGCTCTTCCTCGTCACGCGCCTCCGGCGTGATTTCGGGCGGAACGCCACGCTCGGCGGCGTGCTCACCGCGCGGGAGGACGGCGGGGACTTCTCGCGCCTCGTGGGCCTGGACACGCGGCTCTACCATGACCGCATGTACTACGTCGAAATGCAGGCCGTCGGGTCCATCTCGGAGGTCGACGGCGTGGGCACCGACGGCGCGTCCTGGTCTGCCGCCTGGGACCGCACCGGCCGTTCGTGGGGCTTCCACTACGAAATCGAGGGCGTTTCGCAGGATTTCCAGGCCGCGGCCGGTTTCGTCAACCGGACCAACATCCTGTCGGGCCGCGCCTCCAACCGCCTGACCATGTACGGATCGCCGACGGCCTTCCTCCAGACGGCGTCGGCGTTCATCACGCTTTCGCGCACCTGGGCCTACGACGATCCGGGCGCGGGCGCCATCGAGGGCAGCGAATCCGTCTCCCCGTCGGCCACCCTGCGCGGAGGCTGGAGCCTGGGCGGCAACATCGCCCGCAATTTCTATGCGTTCGAGCCGTGGATGTACTCGGCGTATTCGCTCGGCGGTGGGCAGGCCTTCGTCGTGCCGGACATCGAGGACAACCTCTTCACCGGCTCGATCCGCGTTACGACCCCCACCTGGCGGCTCTTCACCGCGTCGGCGTCGTGGGGCTTCGGCCGCACGCCGATCTTCCGCGAAGCCGCGCCGGGGCGGCAGAACCAGTGGACGGCCTCGGTCGATCTTCGCCCGACCCAGTCGCTTCGCGCGACGTTCCAGTACACGCGACTGGCGCTCGACCGCACGCGGGACGGCTCCCGGTACTCGACCGAGGACATTCCGCGTCTTAAAGTGGAATACCAGCTGACGCGCTCGATCTTCTTGCGCTTCATCGGTCAGTACACCGCGCGCGACCGCTCGGCGCTCGTCAACCGTGACGGATTGCCCATCCTGGTGAACGGGACCCCGGACGCCGGCTCGATCGAGAACCTCTTCCAGGCCGACTGGCTCTTCTCGTACCGTCCGATCCCGGGCACGCTGCTGTACCTGGGATACGGAGCGACGCTCGAGGAGCCGGAGTCCTTCCGCTACCGCCAGATGAAGCGCCAGGCCGACGGGTTCTTCGCCAAGGTGAGCTACCTGGTACGGGTGTGAGCGGGCGGAAGGGCGTTTGAGGCGGGCCCCGGTGGCCGGCACGGGGGCTCTGCGGTCGGCGGGTTGCTTGCGTTGGGCCGCGGCGGTCTATGTGGGCGCCAGGCCTCGGCCGCGGAGGGGGTGCCGACAGCCGGCGGGGCACGGTGGTCGGATCTCGGCCGCCGAACAGGACGCTTGAAACGGGTCTCGAACGCCCGCTTAGGCGCGGATGTGGGATTTCGCCCCCTTTGCGACGTATTTGCCCCCAAAACAGGGTGAATAGGTCGATTTTCAACCCTTTTGCGACGTATTGGGCCCGAAAACGGGGCAAATACATCGACTATTGCCCGATATTGCACTCGGCTTCGGCCCCGGCTCCGGCCCTTGGACCGTCCCCGTCTCCCCCCGGGCCCGACTCCGGCTCCGGCCTCCGGTCCGGCTCGCTCGGACCACTGCCTAGCGGTCGCCCTCCCGCCCCGCGCGCACGATTTCGACGATCTCGTCCCGGCTCCATCCGAGCCGGACGGGCTCTATGTCCAGCGGCGAGGCGTGCATGGCCACCGGTTGCACGGAAAAGACCTGTCCGTCGCGACGGCGGATGCGGACCTCGCCGGACGCTCGGGCCTCGTCGAGCAGGGAAGCCAGCTTCTGACGGGCCTGGGAGTACGTGTAGACCTTCATGCGGGTAGTTCGACAGTGGCTATGCCCATGGACGCGGCCGCAGCGGCGAGTCGCCGGTCCAGCGTAAGCAGGGGAGCCCTCACGGCCTCGGCGCAGACCAGCATGTACGCGTCGTAGGCGAAGAGCCGGGTCTCATTGACTACCTCGGCGGCCCGTTCCAGCGACACGTCCACGAGGGCGATCGGAAGGCGCTCGAAGGCGTGGACCAGGTTACTGGCGGACTCCAGGGAAATGCGATCACGGCGGAACTGCTGCGATATGGCATTTCCGAACTCCCAGGGCAGGGAAGCCGGCGCGACCAGTTCGGTGCCCCAGGTCGCGCGCACGATCCCGGGGGCGGAAGGCTCCCCGGTCAGGACTGCAATCAGCGCCGACGTGTCCAGGACGATGCGCACGGAGTCGTACAATTGTACAAGTGATTCCACGACGAATCCTGGGGTTGGTTCCTACCCCTGACGGAGAACGTGTCTCGAGGTAACCTCGCGTCGTAGCTTTTCGTGCATTTCTTCACTCGCACGGTACTCTCATGTCGCAATTCAGAATCCTGGCCGTCGCGGCGGCCATCGCGCTCGCCGTTCCGTCGGCGTCCCACGCCCAGCCCCGCTACTTCCTCTCGGTCGACATGGAGGGCATCGGCGGCATCGGCACGTCGGCGATGACGAGTACGGGCGGAAAGGACTACCAGACCGGCCGCGAGCTGATGACCGACGAGGTGAACGCCGTCGTCGCGGCCATTCTCGCGATCGGACCGGCCGAAATCGTCGTCAACGACTCCCATGGCGACATGCAGAACCTGCTGCACACCCGCCTCGACCCGCGGGTCCAGTACGTGCAGGGCAACATCAAGCCGCTCGGCATGGTGCAGGAGCTGGACGGCACGTTCGCGGGCGCGTTCTTCCTCGGCTACCACGCCATGGCGGGCACCGAGGACGGATTCCTGGCCCACACCGGATCCGGCACGGTCAAGGGCCTGTGGATCAACGGAACCGAGGTAGGCGAGGGCGGACTCAACGCGCTCTATGCCGGCAGCGTCGGGGTCCCGGTCCTCATGGCCGCGGGCGACGCGGCCTTTGCCGCCGAGTTTTCCGCGATCTCCCCCGGAACGCGGGTCGTGACCACGAAGACCGCGATCGGAGGGCAGGTCGCGCGGATGCCCCATCCGACCGTCGTGCGGAACGAACTCGCCGCCGCGACGCGGGCCGCGCTCGTGACGCGCGAGGCCAAGCTCCCGGTGCCGGTCACCGAGCCCGTCACCGTGCGCGTCCGGTTCGACACGACGACCCGAAGCGACATCATGGAATCGGTCCCCGGCGTGCGTCGCGTCGACGGCTACACCATCGAGTTCGACGCGCCAACACTCGCCGACGCGTACAAGCTGATCCGGCTGGGGTACAAGTACGTGAGCTGGTAGCCTGCATCGGGAGGTTATGCCGTGGAAATCGCGGGGTCCGATGGTGGTTCAGCGGAACCAATCATTCTGTCCGTGATTACAAAGTGGATACGAAATCTTTCGCCCCCGGCATGGCCTACCGAACCCGACTGGTCCGCATCGGAAACTCCCGGGGCGTTCGTTTCGCGAAGCCCTGGCTCGAACGGACCGGCATCACGGACGAGGTCGAAATCGAGGTCTTCGACGACCGCCTGGTGATCCATGCCGTCCGCGAGCCGCGTGCCGGGTGGGATGTCGCATTCGCGCAGATGGCCGGGTCCGGCGACGACACCCTTTTCGATTCCGATCTGCCGGAAAGCGACTGGGATCGGTCGGAATGGCGCTGGCCGGAAGATCCGGACGGCAGGCCCCGATGACCTTTCGCGCACCCGTAAGACTCGGTGACGTACTCCTCGTCGCCCTCGACCCGGCCATAGGCAGCGAGATCCGCAAGACGCGGCCCTGCCTCGTCGTCTCCCCCGACGAGATGAACCGCCACCTCGATACGTTCATCGTCGCCCCCATGAGCACGGGCGGACGGCCGTGGCCGACCCGCGTCCCGTGCCGGTTCGACGGGGTCGAGGGTCACGTCGTGCTCGACCAGCTCCGCACCGTGGACCGGGGTCGCATCGTGCGGAACCTGGGCTCCATCCCGGACGAAACGCGCACCGAAGTGCTGGGCGTGCTGGGCCGGATGTTCGCGGCCTGACCGCGGGCTTTCCCGGTCTGCGCGGAAGGCATCGGCGTGAAGCCGACGCCATACGATCGCAAATCCGCGAATTCGTCCCGTTTCCTGTACCTGCGCCGAAGCAGGGCATCCCCGCCGGTCGCACCTCGGCCACCTACTCCGGGGGTCGCGTTGTTTCACAACCAAGGGCAGAGAAATGAAGACGTCCTCTATTCATCTCCGCGGCCCGCAAGCAGATAAGGCCTCACGAGCATTCGTATGGGCGCTTGCGGCATTGATTTCCCTCACCGCTTCGACGGTGTCGGCGCAGACGGTCGTGCAGACGCACAACGTCTTCGCCGGGTACCCGGCCGCGGTGCCGGGTCCGAACGACTGGTTCACGGCGGACACGCGCACCGGCGGGTCGTACGACTTCCGTATCGGTCCCGCCACGCCTCCGGCGGGCGTGGGCAGCATCCGGTTCATCACGGACTCGTCGATCGGCGGCGGAGGCCAGGCCAAGGCCCAGCTGATGAACTATGCCCACTACGGCACTCCGCTCGCGAGCCTCACGGCGCTGTCCTACCGGGCCTACCGGTCGTCCGTCTCGACGACCAGCGCGGCCCAGACGATCGGGCTCAACATGCGGGTCGATCTGGACGGCGTCGGGCCGCTCGCCCCGGTGACGATGGTATTCGAGCCGGTCTACCAGGCGGGCGGAGTCGGAGCCATTGCCAACAATGCGTGGCAGACCTGGGACGGCATCCTGGGTGGGGCCGCCAAGTGGTGGGCATCGCCCGCCTGGCCGGCGACGCCCACTCCGGCGCTTCCCGTCTATGCCACCTGGTCGCAGGTCCTCGCCAAGTACCCGGGCGCCGTCATCGACGGAGGCCTGGGCTTCAGCATGGGTTCGGGCTGGGCAGGCCTGTTCCAGGGATATGCCGATGCCCTGACGGTCAGTACGGCCGCCACCCCGACCGTGTACGACTTCGAGGAGTACGCGTGCACTACCCTGTGTTACGTCGACGCGGTTGCCGGTGACGACACGTTCGGCGGCGCTTCCCCCGCCCGCGCGAAGAAGACCATCCAGGCCGGCGTGAACGCCGTGACCGCGGGCGGAACGGTCATCGTCGCCGCGGGCTCCTACGTCGAGAATCCGACGGTGGCGAAGTCGCTCCTCCTGCACGGCCCGGGCGTCGGCGTTCCGGTCGGCGGTCGCGCGCCGCTCGATGCGGCCGAGGCCACCCTGACCGGGCTGCTGACCCTGAATGCCCCCTCCGTGACCGTGGACGGTTTCTCGTTCACGAATCCGGGACCTGCCGGCACCTACTCGGTCCTGGTCAAGCAGGTGGCGTCGGGTTCGGTGGTGCAGAACAACTACTTCCGGAACGTGGGAACGGGCACGACCAACGCGAACGTGCACGTCATCTACCTGCAGTACGGGCCGGACAACGTGTCCGTGCTGGGCAACGACATCGCACAGGTGGCCGCCAATGGCCGGTCGGCCTCCGGCATCTCGGTCCTCGATACCTCGGCCAACGGCGACTGCTCGGACAACGTGCTCATCGCGGGCAACCGGGTGGCCGGCGTGACGAGTCTCGGCGCCATCCGGCCCTGGGGCACGTACGGCATCATCGCCAACCGCTGCACCACCGGGCTCGTGATCGAGGACAACACGGTGGACGGGCTGTCCGGGCTGTGGGCCCACGGCATCGGGCTCGAGGCGAACGCCCCGGGCGCGATCGTTCGGCGCAACACCGTCCGGAACCTGGCCGACCAGAAGTCCCCCTCCGACGCGGTGGCCGTGTGGTTCGAAGCGAACCCGTCGTGGGCTTCCGCCCGCGTGAACGAGAACAATTTCGAAGCGACGTTCTGGGGTGTGCTCGTGCATCCTGCGCTGACCCTCGCCGCCCCGGCAGCGACGGTCGATGCCCGCTGCAACTGGTACGGCGATGCCAGCGGCCCCAACCGCTTCGACCCGACCGTCGGTGCGCCTCCGGGATCCTTCGTCGGCCCCGGTACGGGCGTCGGCGTCGGCCCGGGCGTCGCGTTCAACCCCTGGTCCACCGCTCCGAACCCGTCGGCCTGCCTGCCGCTCTCGATGGTCGACAAGCAGTCCGTCCGCGACGACCTCGCCGCACTCGTCGGCACCCTCGACAAGAAGGACGACAAGGAGGTCGAGAAGGCGGTCGATCATCTCGACAAGGCGCTCGAGGCCGACAACTGGATCGACGCGTCACACCCGGCCCGCAAGAAGGTGTTCGACGAGGAGCGCCAGGCCGTGGAGCGGCTCTCCAAGGTCAAGGACACCGACGTATCGTCGTTCATCGCGCGCCTCGTGGACATCGACCGTGCGATGGCGATGATCGCGATCGACGAGGCGACCGCCGTCTGTGCCATCGAGAAGTGCCAGAAGGAACTCGAGCACGCGCTCGACCGGCTCGCCAAGGGTGACCGGGAGCTGGCCAAGGGCAAGCCCGAGAAGGCGATCAACGAGTACGGCGAAGCGTGGAAGCACGCGATGAAGGCGGCCGACAAGGCGGCCGGGAAGGGCGCCGACGATGTCCGGACTTCGGAGGTGCCCGAAGCGATCGCGCTCGAGCAGAACTATCCGAACCCGTTCAATCCGTCGACGGCGATCAACTTCGAGCTCGCAAGCGGCGGGCCGGCCAAGCTCGTGGTCTACGACGTGCTCGGTCGCCAGGTGCGCGTACTCGTCGACGCGACGCTCGATTCGGGCTGGCACCAGGTGACGTTTGACGCCCGGGATCTCCCGAGCGGGACCTACCTCTATCGACTGACCACACCGGCCGGCACCCGGTCGAAGGTCATGCTCCTGATGAAGTAGGCGTCTGCAGGCGTCCGAAAACGAAGGCCCCCGTCGCGGATCGCGGCGGGGGCCTTTTCGCGGCAACGGGTCTCGGGGCGAATGGGGACGCCGCGGGCCCGTTGGACGTGGGGGGCGGCACCGGGCCGGCCGATCACCCAACGACCGACCCGGCGCCACCGGAGGAGGAGGAATCCCCTTGCCCAATTCCGTAACGTGCCGGCGCCGGCCGAAGTTGTCACGGAACTGCAACGGAAGCGTGGTCATGTGACGGCGCCACCGGGGAGCCCCTTACGCCACCGCGGGCGGAAGGCACGGCAGCACGGTTCGAGGGCAGGGGGGAAGTTCGGGCCACCACGAACCACCCGGCACATTCCGTCCACCTCGAACCCGCCCCGACCATGCGAATCGATCTGCGCAGGCCCTGGCTCTTCGTCGCCGGCATCGGCATGGCGACCGGATCGGCCCTCACCGTCGAGCACTACTTCGCGGCCAACTTTCCGGCCACGATCTTCGAGGGATCGTTCTGCGACATCAGCGCCTTCTTCAACTGCGACTCGTCGGCCTTTTCGCCGATTTCCGCCGTCTCCGGGGTGCCGATCGGCACGTTCGGATTCGTGATGGCCTTTCTCGTCGTGCTGTCGGCGTGGTTCGGTACGCCGGGACTCGTGCGCACGACCCGTTTCCTGTCGGCGGCGAACGTCGTCGGCGTGGTCGCGCTGCTCCTCTACTCGGTCTTCGGGCTCGGCAGCCTGTGCCTGCTCTGCTCGATCTACTACGTCTTCTCGTTCCTCGCACTGTGGGCGACCTGGCGAGGGGATGAGGCCGGACGCTTCGTGCCTTCCGCCAGCCACCTGGCCGCGGCGGCGCTCGTGACGGCGGTCGTGGCGTTCTCGATGGCCGAGTACCACGACGCACGCCGGTCGGCTCGGGCCGGGGGCGATGCGCTGCGGGTTACGGCGCAGTTCCGCGCCCTTCCGGTCGTGCCCGAGCCCAGCGTGATCTCGCCGAACTGGGTGATCCGGGCTTCGGATTCGCTCGCCGGCGCGCCACTGCGCATCGTGGCCTGGGAGGACTTCCTCTGTTCGGATTGCCGGTATTTCTCCGACCAGTTGAAAAGGCTCGAGCCGCGCTACGCGGGCAAGATGAACGTCGTGTTCCAGCATTTCCCGCTCGAGGCGGCGTGCAACGACGTGGTCGAAAAGGACAAGCATCCGGGAGCCTGCGACCTGTCGGCCATGGCGCTGTACGCGCCCGATCGGTTCGAGGCGTTGTACACACGCGTGTTCGCCGAGCAGACGGCGGCCAAGGCGCCGGAGTGGCGCGCGGCGATCGCCCGCGAGCTGGGGGTTGAGGCCGCGCTGACCGATTCGACGACGCGGGCCCGTCTTCGGGAGATCATCCGCACCGGCGCCGAATACGAGAAGACGCACGAGCAGTACGCCAACGGCATCCGCTCGACGCCGACGCTGCTGATCAACGGCCGGCTGGTGATCGGAACGTTTCCGGACGACCTCCTGCGCGCGATGCTGGACGAGGCGCTCGCCGAGGCCGAGCGTGGCGAGAAGCGGTTCCTCGAGTCCTGGGTCGAGTAGTGCATCCTTCGGCGCGGTCGTTCGTTCGAGGTCTCCGATTTGGAACGAGACACCCCCGCCCATGGACCTGTCGCCCCGTTTTCGGCTTCTCATCCTGGTCACGGCCCTCCTGCCCGCGGCCGGTGCCGTCCGCGCCCAGGCGCCGGACGGTTTTTCCCGCACCGCCGGACCGATCCTCGCGGCCCGGTGCGCGTCCTGCCACGGCGCCGCGAAGGCCGAGGCCGGACTTCGTCTCGATTCCTGGGAGGGTGCGTTGGCCGGTTCCACGTTCGGCGAGGCCTTCATTCCGTTCGACGCCGAACGCAGTCTCGCCCTCCGACTTGCCGGGGGCCAGGGCGCGTTCGAGGCGCATCCGTCCGACGCCGGCTCGCCGGCCCTGAGCGACGAGGAGTTCGAAACGCTCCGCCGCTGGGTGGCCGAAGGCGCCCGGGACGACGCGGGAGCGCTCCCGTACACCGGCGATCGGGACTTCATCTACGTCTGCAACCAGGGCGAAGCGAGCGTATCGGTGGTGGACGCGGACGCCGGCGTGGTCGCACGGGTCGTGGATTTCACGAAGCTCGGTTTCCCGGTCAACGCCAAGCCCCACCACATCGTGGTCGAGCCGGACGGCTCGCACTGGTACGTGTCGCTGATCGGGGTTGGAAGGGTTCTCAAGCTCAACCGGGACAACGAGATCGTCGCGTTTGCCGAGACTCCCTTCCCGGGTCTCCTGGCGCTGGATCCGAATGCCGATTGGCTGTACGTCGGGCGGTCGATGACGGCCGTGAGCCCTCCGCAGACCGTGGCGCGCATCCGTCGCAGCGACATGACGGTGGTGGAAGACGTCGAAGTGTTCTTCCCGCGCCCGCATGCCCTCACGCTGTCGCCCGACGGGACCACCCTGTACGCGGCGAGCCTTTCCGAGAACCGGGCGGCGGCGGTCGACCTGGCGACGGGCGATGCGACCCTGCTGTCGCTGGACGGGCCGATCCATACGATCGTGCAGTTCGCGGCCTCGCCGGTCGACGGCACGGTGATCGGAGGGGGACAGATGACCGGAACGCTCTTCGTGATCCGACCCCCGGGCCCCGCAGGCGGGGCCCGCGTCGAGCGCACGTTCGACGGTCCGGGCGGACCGTGGCTGCTGGCCTACGACGCGAAGGGAGAGCGGGTCTTCGTTCCGAACAAGAACGCGAACCGCATCACGGTGTACGACCCGGCCGACTGGAGCGTGGCGGCCACCATCGAAGGGGAGGGACTGGCCGATCCGGAGGGAATCGTGTTTTCGCGGGACGGGCGTTGGCTGTTCCTCTCGAATACGAACATGCACAACGCGTACGAGCCGCGCTACGATTTCGGGCCGGGTGAGGACCACTCGGGCATGCACCTGATGCCCGGCATGCACGGCTTCGCGACCCGTCCGGGAACGCTGGTCCGCATCGATGCCGCCAGCGGGACGATCGACAAGGTGATCGAGATCGGAATGGCGCCTACCGGCATCGGATCCCGCGGCGTTCCGTCCGGCCGCTGACATGCGGATCGCGGCGCTCCTCCTCGCGCTGGCGCTGTCGGCGTGCGCAGCCGGGCTCGACGGGGGCGCCTCGGCTCCGGGCGTTCCCGGCGCGGACGCCCGGATCGCGCGACCGGCGAGGTCCGTCGAGGAGTTCGGGCGGGCGCTCGTACGGCGCGTGGCCCCCTTCCCGGTTACCGATCCCGACGGAAAGCCGGTGCGGGAGCCCTTCCTCGGAGGATTCAACGTGCCGCGCCCCCAGTTCGCCGACATCGACGGCGACGGCGACCATGACCTCTTCGTCCAGGAAGTGGCCGGAAGGGTGGGCTTCTTCGAGCGCACGGACGCGGGTCTCGAGTTCACGTGGCGCACCGACCGCTTCGCCGACCTGGAGGTGGGCGAGTGGTACCGTTTCGTGGACCTCGACGACGACGGCGACCTGGACCTGGTGGCCGAACAGCTCTTCAGCCACATCCGAGCGTACCGCAACGTGGGGGATGCCCGGAGCGCACGGTTCGAACTGGCCGTCGATACGCTGCGCGACGTCACGGGCCGACCGATCTTCAGCGACCGGCAGAACATTCCGAACCTCGTCGACATCGACTGCGACGGCCGGCTGGACCTCTTCCTGGGCCAGATCACCGGCACCGTGGTGCGCTACGAGGCCGCCGGCACCGATGCGGGAGGGATCCCGCGGTTCGAGTTCGTGACCGACCGCTGGGAGGACATCGAGATCGTCGGAATGATGGCCTCCCGCCACGGTGCGAACACGCTGTCGTTCGGTGACGTCGAGGGCGATGGCGACCTGGACCTCTTCTGGGGCGATTTCTTCGAGCCGGGCGTGCTGCTCATCCGGAACCGGGGCACCTGCGAGGCCCCGGACTTCCGCGGCGAGCCCGAGCCCTTCCCGGTGGGCGATCCGCTGCTGACGAGCGGATACAACGCGCCCGCCCCCGCCGATCTCGACGGTGACGGCGATCTCGACATGGCCGTCGGGGTGCTGGGCGGCGCGTTCAACTCCAACCGGTCGATCGTCGACAATCTGTACCTGCTGCGCCAGGGGACGACCTGGAGCGTCGAAACGGGTCGCCTGCTCGCGACGATCGACGTGGGATCCGACTCGGTGCCGCGGGCCGTCGACCTCGACGGCGACGGAGACCTGGACCTCGTCGTGGGCAACAAGATCGACCCCGACCGCAACGAGACGGGATCGCTGCGGGTCTTCCGCAACGTGGGCACGGCCACGCGCCCCGCGCTGGTCGAGGAGGTGCCCTGGCGTCCCGCCGAGTCGTTCCACCCGTCGCCGGCGTTCGGCGACCTCGACGCCGACGGCACGCCCGATTTCCTGCTCGGCCGGTGGAATCGTCACACGGACCGATGGGCGGGTGTCGAGGGCGCCGCCGGGCGTGGGGTCGCCGAGCGCTTCCGCGAGGTCGCGGCTCCGTACGTCGAGTTGACGCGCGGCTCGAACTCGAGCCCCGCCCTCGCCGACCTCGATGCCGATGGCGACCTGGATCTCGTGGTCGGGGAGGCCTCCGGCACGCTGAATCTCTATCGGAACGAGGGCACCGCGCAGGCCCCGCGGTTCGCCCTGGTCTCGGACGAGTGGAACGGGTGGCGCCTGGGTCGCCGTGCCGTGCCCGCGTTCGGCGACCTGGACGGGGACGGGGACCTCGATCTGCTGGTCGGGACCGACCTGCAGGGTGTGCTGGTGTTCGAAAACGTCGGCACGGCGCAGGAGGCTTCGTACGAGCCGCGGGGTGCGCTGCCGATACCGGCTCCGGTCCTGGCGGCGCCGGCGCTCGGCGACTTCGACGCCGACGGGGATCTCGACCTGGTCGTCGGGGGCATGCCCGGCGGGCTGCTGTATTTCGAGAACGCGGGGGTTCGCTGAGGGCGACGAACCGACGTCCCCGGGCATCCGGGGACGCGTCGATTCGCTGGCCGCGAAACCCTGTGGCGGCCCCGTCCGAGCCGTTTTCGCCCCCGGCGAATCCGTAGGGGAAAGCCCCGCAGGGCCGTCAGGCGGGGTCCCGCAGGCCGATCCGCGCAATGCTCTCACGGGGCTGCAAGCGCTTCCGGTAGGTTGGTCGTCGTAGTCGGAAAGCCGCATCCGCGCGCACCGGCTGCCGCAACCGCTTCGTCTGCCATGAGCGAGACCGTGACCCGGGCCGAGCGCCCGAAGCCCTTCCTCTTCCCGCAGTTCTGCAAGGCCTGCGGCCGCTGTGTCGAGGCCTGCTCGCACGGCGCCATCACGATGGGCACCGAGATCGATCCGAGAACGGGCCTGACGCCCGTCGTGATCGACCTCGAAAAGTGCAACGGCTGCGGCCTCTGTTTCGAGGCCTGCCCCGAGCCGTTCGGCCTGATGCCCAAGCCCGACAAGGATTTCGATCCGGGCGTGGTCGATCCCGAGACCCTGTTCGGCGCGAAGGCGTCGACGGCGCAGATGCCGGTGGGCACGCCGGACGTCGAGCTCCCCCTTCCGCACACCGAACCGATGGTGCTCAAGGGCACGCACGCGTCGGCGGTCGGAGCGCTGCTCGCGGGCTGCCGGCACTTCTTCGGCTATCCGATCACGCCGTCGACCGAAGGGGCCGAGCTGCTCGCCAAGCTGCTGCCGGGCCTCGGGGGCACGTTCGTCCAGGCGGTCAGCGAGGTCGCGGCCGTCAACATGATGTACGGCGCGGGCGGTGCGGGTCGTCGCACGATGACCTTCACGTCGTCGCCCGGGTTCTCGCTGATGCTCGAGGGCATCTCGTACATGATCGGCGCCGAAGTGCCGGCCGTGTTCGTCAACATCATGCGCGGAGGGCCGGGCCTCGGCAACATCGCGCCCGAGCAGGCCGACATCAAGCTCGTGTGCCGCGGCCTCGGCCACGGCAACACGCACGCCATCGTGCTCGCGCCGGCCTCTCCCCAGGAAATGCTGGACCTCACGATGCTGGCGTTCGACCTCGCGTTCCGCTACCGGAACCCGGTCGTGATCGTCGGCGACGGCTACCTGGGACAGATCACGGGCAAGGTGCAGCTGCCCGACGCGATGGTGAAGCCCGGCATCCCCGAGTGGGCCGTCTTCGGAGACGCGAACCATCGCGGCAACCTCATCAACTCGATCCGGCTGTCCGAAGCCGAGCTCGAGATGCACAACGTGTTTCTCAACGAGAAATACGACCGCATGCGCGAGGCCGAGCAGCGGTCCGACGCCTTCCTGTGCGACGACGCCGAGTGGATCGTGATCGCCGCCAACACCCCGGCACGCATGGCCAAGGGGGCCGTGGAGGACCTGCGGCGACAGGGCATCAAGGCGGGCCTCTTCCGCCCGGTGACGCTGTGGCCGTTCCCGATCGACGCGCTGGCGAGCTTCGTGCCGCACGCGAAGGGCTTCGTCGTCGTCGAGGCGGGCAGCGGGCAGCTGGAGGACGAGGTGCGGCTCGCGATGAGCCACGCCGGCCTCGCGCTTCCGCACATGGCCCACGTGCGGCGTTCGGGCGGCGTGCTGCCCTCCAAGAAGGAAATCATCGACCGGATCCTCGAGCTCGAGGAGGTGACCCATGGACACGGTGTTCTATAACCGCTTCGAGCGGAACGGCGCCCAGGACGGCGTCAAGGCCCATGCCACGCACTACTGCGCGGGGTGCGGCCACGGGCTGGCCCACAAGTACATGGCCGAGGTCATCGACGAACTCGGCATCCAGGACCGGACGGTGGCAATTTCGCCGGTCGGATGCTCGGTCTTCCTGTACTACTACCTCGACGTCGGCAACTCGCAGGCGGCGCACGGGCGCGCACCGGCCGTGGGCATCGGGCACAAGCTCGCCAACCCCGATTCGATCGTCATCTCGTACCAGGGGGACGGCGACCTCGCGTCGATCGGGCTGGCCGAGATCATCTCCGCGGCCCAGATGGGTCTTCCGTTCACCGTGATCTTCGTGAACAACGCGATCTACGGCATGACGGGCGGGCAGATGGCGCCGACCACCCTGATGCACCAGAAGACCGCGACCACCCCTGACGGTCGTAACCGGCTTATGGGCGAGCCGCTGAAGATGGCTGAGCTCATCGCCGGGCTCGACGGCCCGGTCTACGTGGAGCGCGTGGCCCTCTTCAACAACAAGCAGCGCATGCGCGCCCGCAAGGCGATCCACAAGGCGATCCAGATGCAGGTCGAGGGACGGGGATTCTCCTTTGTGGAAGTGCTCTCCGAATGCCCGACCCACCTCAAGATGACGCCCGAAGAGGCCGAGAAGTGGGTCGAGGAGCAGATGGTGCCCGTCTATCCGCTGGGCGTGAAGAAGGACACCGCACCCGAGCCCTGGTTCGAGCCCGGCGAGCCGGACTACGACGTGGAACGCATGCTGAGGACCCTCGGCACGACCGACGTGCCCGCCCGGCGCTTCAACAAGGGATTCCCGCGGCATCTCGATCCGTCGGACGTCGGCATCAAGCTGGCGGGTGCCGGCGGCGACGGCGCCCAGACGATCGCCAAGCTGCTCTGCAACGCGGCGATCGACGAGGGCTTCGACGGGACGTACATCCCGAGCTACGGACCCGAATCCCGGGGCGGAACGTCCTATGCCGACGTGCACGTGGCCGACGGCGAGGTCCTTTCGCCCGCCGTGCCCGATCCACACGTCCTCGTGGCGTTCAACGCGCCGAGCCTCGACAAATTCGGCCCGACCGTGCGGCCCGGCGGCATCGTGCTGTACGACGCGACCGTCATCCACTCGGTCCCGAAGCTGGCGGACGGCGTGCGCGCGTACGGCATCCCGTTCACCCGGCTGGCGGCCGAACTGGGCGTCTTCCGCGTGAAGAACATCGTCGCGCTGGGTGCACTCCAGGCCGCGACGGAGCTGTTCCCGGTCACGACGATGCGAAGTGCGCTGCACCGGGCGATCCACGCGGTGGCCGAGGTGGCGCACATCAACGACCGGGCGTTCGACGCGGGCGCGGAGTCCTTCAAGGCAGTGCTGCAACAGGAGTTGGTATCGGAGGTCTCGTCCAACTGAACCCCGCGGGTCGGGCACTTACGTGTCCTGACCCCGCGCGCCGATGGTCGCGAGGGGTCAGGATTTGGAAACCGATGGGCGTGGTCCGCCTCAACCCGGAGCGTGATGACCAGGCCCCACGACCGGTTTCCGCGCAAACATGCATGCGACAAGTACCCTGCAAGTCACCGGGGAGCGGGCGCGAACCTGGAATTTCAGGACCTTTTTCAACGTTTTGGCCCCATTTTGGGGGCAAATATGTCGACTTCTGGCCCTTTTTCGATGTTTTGACCCCCAAAAGCGGGCAAATACATGGAATAGGGGCCACATTTTCCAGTCTCGGGCCCGCCAGGACGGGCGACCGGGCCGACTGTGGAATCCTGCTCTCCGGAGGTTCCGTTTCCGGAGCCGCGCCGGTGGTGCCCGGGGCGCCGGCGGTGCAGGTGGTGCAGGGGGCGCCGGAACATCGGGCTGCTCGGCCTCATTCGCCGTCGGAGCCGTCGTGAAACCGCCGCCCCCACCGCTACCGCCACCGCCGCCGCCATGATCCGCCCGCCCGTCTGGGACAACCACGCCTGCATGCCGCTGCGGCCCGACGCGGCGTTCCTCCCGCAACTGGAGCGCTACCGGGCGGGCGGCGTGGACGTGGTCTCGCTCAACCTGGTCTTCGATTCGCTGCCATGGACCCTCGGCATCCAGGTGGCCGCGACGATGCGCGACTGGATTGCGCGGAACGGGGACCGCTTCGCACTCTGCGGAACGGTGGCCGAGATCGAGGCGGCGCGGGCCTCCGGACGCCTCGCGATAACCTTCGACGTCGAGGGCATGACGGCGCTCGACGGCCGCATCGAGTTGGTGCGACTCTGGTACGACCTGGGCGTCCGCTGGATGCTGATCGCCTACAACGCCCACAACGTGGTCGGCGGAGGCTGTATCGAGCCGGACGACCCCGGGCTCAGCCCGTTCGGCCGCGACGTGCTGGCCGCGATGAAGGAGGTCGGAATGGTCGTCTGCTGCTCGCACACGGGCGAGCGCACGACGTTCGACGTGTTCGAGCACGCGCAGAACCCGGTCATCCTCTCGCACAGCAATCCGCGCGCGCTCTGCGACCACCCGCGCAACGTGCGCGATGCCGTGATCGACGCCTGCGCGGCGACGGGCGGCGTGGTCGGAATCGTCGGGTTCGGGCTCTTCCTGCCGGGCGGGGACACGAGCGCGGCCGGCGTGGCCCGGGCGATCGACTACGTGGTGCAGCGCGTCGGGTCGCGCCACGTCGGGTTCTCGACCGACTACGTGTTCGACGAGGCCGAGCTCGACGACTTCCTGGTGACCTTCCGCGCGAAATTTCCGGCGGCGTTTCCGGAGGGCGCGCCGCTCACGATGTTCGCTCCGGAGCAGTTTTCCGACCTCTCCGCCGAACTCGGTCGCCTTGGGTACGGCGATGCGGATATCGGCAACATCATGGGAGGCAACTGGTTGCGCGTCGCGAAACAGGTGTGGAAGGCGTGATCGAAGTTCCTTCGAGGTGCCCTTGGGGCCTTTCGCCTGACATCTACGCCGCCTACCACGACGACGAGTGGGGCTATCCCGTCGCGGACGACGTGCGGCTCTTCGAGAAGATGTCGCTCGAGTCGTTCCAGTCGGGGCTGAGCTGGCTGACGATCCTGCGCAAGCGCGAGCACTTCCGCCGGGCCTTCGACGGATTCGACGTCGAGCGGGTGGCGCGCTACGACGAGGCCGACGTCCAACGGCTGCTCGGCGACGCGGGGATCGTTCGGCACCGCGGCAAGATCGAGGCCGTGATCCACAACGCCGGGGTCGCCCGGGGAATCGTGGATCGCTACGGTTCACTGGCGTCCTTCGTCTGGCGGTTCGAGCCCGACCCCGCGTCCCGTCCCGTCCGTCTCACGTGGGAGGTCCTGCGCACCATGGCCGAGACGCCCGAGTCGAAGGCCCTGTCGAAGGAGCTCAAGCGCCACGGATGGCGGTTCTTCGGGCCCACGACCGCCTACGCGTTCATGCAGGCCATGGGATTGGTGAACGACCACGTCGAGGGGTGCTGGTGCCGCGAGCGGGCCGAGAAGGCGCGCGCGGACTTCCGCCGACCGTAGCCGCGGCCGCGTCCCTCGGCAGCTTCGATCAGGCCGCAACCAGCGCCCGCGCCCTCCGCATCGAATCGTGGATGTCGCCGGGCACGTTGTCCTCGCCCACGCGGTCGAGGAATCCGGAGCGCTGCATGACCACCAGAGGCTGGGCGTGCACGCCCGAGAGCACGAGCGTGCCTCCCCGGCGCGCGGTCTGCTCGTGCACGTCCTCCAGCGCGGCGAGGCCGGTCGCGTCCAGCGTCAGGACTTTGCGCATACGCAGCACGAGCACCCGCGGCGGGTCCTCGATCTGCGCGATCGCCGAGCGGAAGGTCTCGGCCGCGCCGAAAAAGAACGGCCCGTCGATCTCGAACACCTCGACGCCCGCCGGAATGTCGAGCGCCGACGTGCGGTCGGGATCGGCCATTTCGTCGTCGTCGGCGCCCGCCGGGCGGCGCATCGCCTCGACCTGTCGCTTGACCTGCGTCACCTCGCTCATGCGGTGCATGAAGAGCAGCGCGGCCATGACGACGCCGACCTGGATGGCCACCGTCAGATCGATGATCACCGTGAGACCGAACGTGGAAAGCAGCACCATCACGTCGCTGCGGGGACTGCGCAGCAGACGGCGGAAAACGTGCCACTCGCCCATGTTCCAGGCCACCACCATGAGGATGCCCGCGAGCGTCGCCATCGGAATCATGCCCGCGTAGCGGCCGAAAACGAGCAGGATCAACAGCAGCGTGAGCGCATGCACGATGCCCGCGATGGGGGTCTTCGCCCCGCTCTTGATGTTGGTGGCCGTGCGTGCGATCGCGCCCGTCGCGGGAATTCCGCCGAACAGGGGAGAGGCGAGGTTCGCGATGCCCTGTGCCACGAGCTCGGTGTTCGACCGGTGGCGGCGCCCCGTCATGCCGTCGGCCACGACCGCCGACAGCAGCGACTCGATGCCCGCGAGCAGCGCGATCGAGAGCGCCGGCGAGAAGAGTTCGTGTACGGTCGACCACTCCACGTGCGGAAGGCGCGGGGTCGGCAGCGACGACGGCACCGCTCCGAACCTTCCCTCGATCGTGTCGACCGGGATATCGAAGAACCGGACGATCGCCGTCGTCACGAGCAGGGCCGCCAGCGACGCCGGCACCCGGTGGGTGACGTGCGGAAGCAGCCGCAGCGTGAGTACGGTCGCCACCGCGATCCCTGCCGCCCACGGAGACACGGTGGGCAGGGCCTCCCACAGGGCCCCCAGCCGCTCGAAGAACTCGGCCGGAACCGATTCCATCGAAAGGCCCAGGAAGTCGCGCACCTGCCCCAGCGCGATGATCACCGCGATGCCCGACGTGAAACCCACCGTCACGGGGTACGGGATGAACTTGATCACCGCCCCCATGCGCGCCAGCCCCATCACCACGAGCAGGGCGCCGGCAAGCAGGGTCGCTACCACGAGACCGTCGTACCCGTACTCCTGGACGACCGCGTAGACGAGCACGACGAACGCGCCCGTGGGGCCTCCGATCTGGACCCGGCTTCCGCCCAATGCCGAAATGAGGAAGCCGGCGATGACGGCCGTGTAGAGCCCTTGCTCCGGCTTGACCCCCGACGCGATCGCGAAGGCGATGGCGAGCGGAAGCGCGACGATGCCCACCACCAGGCCCGCCACGAGATCCGACCGGAAGAGCGTCCACGAGTACCCCTCGCGCAGGACAGTGACGAGCTTCGGGTGAAAAACGCTCGGCGGTTGGGCTGGCTGCACGGCTCCTCGTATCAAGAAAGCGCAAATACGGGCATATGGAGCCCAGGATCCCATGCCGGAAGGGTTGTCTCCCTTGACTCCAGGTGCCGGTTACGGATATTGGGGACGGCATCCCGGACGCGCGTTCGCCCGACACCTGTCGCCGTTCACGGCAAGGAGGGTTCATGGGAATCGATTGGGTCCTGCCGACGGTCTTCTCCGTCAGCGTGCTCTCGCTGCTCGTCGCCCTGTTCATGGCCCGATGGGTACTCGCCGCGGATACGGGACAGGCCGGGATGATGGCCATTTCGAACGCCATCAAGGAAGGCGCCGAAGCGTTCCTGAGGCGCCAGTACCGGACGATCGGGGCCCTGGCGATCGTGGCGGCGGCTGTCATCTTCGCCTTCTACTGGGCCAACCGGGACGTTCCGAACATCGAGGAAATGGGCCGCGGCGTCGCGTGGAAGGTGACCGTCTCCTTCCTGACCGGCGCCGTCTGTTCGGCGATCGCGGGCTTCATCGGCATGTTCGTGTCGATCCGCGCCAACATCCGCGCCGCGACCGCCGCGATGACGAGCCTCAACCGGGCGCTCCAGATCGCGCTGCGCGGCGGCGCCGTGAGCGGTCTCGCCGTGGTTTCGATGAGCCTCCTGGGCGTCGGCGGGCTCTTCTACCTCTTCGGAGGCCTCGACGACTACAGCCACGTTCCGCTCCAGATCGTCGGATTCGGCTTCGGGGCCAGCTTCGTCGCGCTCTTCGCCCAACTCGGAGGCGGGATCTTCACCAAGGCGGCCGACGTCGGCGCCGACCTCGTGGGAAAGGTGGAGGCCGGCATCCCGGAGGACGATCCGCGCAACCCGGCCGTCGTGGCCGACCTCGTGGGCGACAACGTCGGCGACTGCGCGGGCCGCGGCGCCGACCTCTTCGAGTCGACGGCGGCCGAGAATATCGGCGCCATGATCCTCGGCATCGCGCTCTTCCCGGTCTTCGGCCTGGGCGGCATCCTTTTCCCGCTGCTCGCGCGCGCCTTCGGTCTCCTGGCGACGATCGTCGGCGTCTACTCGGTGCGATGCAGGGAGGACGAGGATCCCATGAAGGCGCTCAACCGGGGCTACCTCGTCACGACGGTCCTGGCGATGATCGGGTTCGGAATCTCGGTCTACGCGCTGCTCGTGCCGGTCGCCGGCGCGACGGTGACCGTCCGCGGCGGATACCTCTTCGCGGCCGGCATCATCGGCATCCTGACGGCCTACGCCTTCGTCTGGATCACGCAGTACTACACCGAATACCGGTACCGCCCGGTGCGCTCGATTGCCGAAGCGTCGCGCACCGGACCCGCCACCAACATCATCTCGGGTCTCGCGGTCGGGTTCGAGTGCACCGGCCTTCCGGTCATCACGATCTCGGTGGCGCTGCTCACCTCGTTCTGGTGCGGCGAGATGGCGCTCGTGGGCGTCGAGGGCGCCGGTCTCTACGGCACGGCCATCGCCACCATGGGCATGCTCGCGCCCTGCGCGTACATCCTGGCGATGGACACCTTCGGTCCGATCACCGACAATGCGGGCGGCATCATCGAGATGTCAGGACAACCGGAAGAGATCCGGATGCGCACCGATCGTCTCGACTCCGTCGGCAATACGACGAAGGCCCTCACGAAGGGATACGCGATCGGCTCGGCGGCCCTCGCGGCCTTCCTGCTTTTCAGCGCCTACATGGACGAGGTGCGCAAGATCACGGGCGTCGCCATGCAGGTCGACCTCAGCAAGGTCCCGGTCTTCATCGGTGGCCTGCTCGGCGCCACGCTCGTCTTCGTGTTCAGCTCGATGGCCATCAAGGCGGTCGGAAAGGCCGCCCAGGTCGTCATCATGGAGGTTCGCCGCCAGTTCCGCGAGAACCCGGGCATCATGGCGGGCACCTCGAAGCCCGACTACGCCACCTGCGTCGACCTCGTCACGAAGGGCGCCCTCCGCGAAATGGTCGCGCCGGGCCTGCTCGCCGTGCTCACCCCGGTCGCCGTCGGCGTCGGCTTCAAGTACCTCTCGGGCGAAGGCAACATCGGGGCGGAATCGGTCGCGGCCCTCCTGATGGTCGGCACGATCGGCGGCATCCTGCTCGCCACCGTGATGAACAACGGCGGCGGCGCGTGGGACAACGCCAAGAAGTACATCGAATCCGGCGAATTCGTGGTCGACGGCGTCGTCGTCGCCAAGAAGACCGACGCGCACAAGGCCGCCGTCGTGGGCGACACCGTGGGCGATCCGTTCAAGGACACCGCCGGTCCGTCGCTGCACGTCCTGATCAAGCTCCTGGCGACGATCACCCTCGTGCTCGCTCCGCTCTTCATCTGATCGTCCGTGCGGAAACGGCGACGCGCCGGGCAGGGGGGCATGCCTCCAGTCCGGCGCGTCGCATTTCCGGCCGGCCGATTCAGCAGGCCACGGGCTTGCCGGTGCGGGCCGATTCGTAGAGCGCGTCGATGACGGTCATCAGCGCCAGCGCCTCGGCCGGCGTATTGAGCGGGGCCTCGAGCCCCTCCACCGTGCGCACGAAGTTCGCGGCCGAGCCGATGCGGCCCATGTCCTCGCAGGCCTCGACCGTGATCGACGAGTTGAGCGAGCGTCCGCCCGCCTGCGTATAGAGTTCGCACGAGTCGATCGCCGTCTCGTCGAGCCCGTCGCGGCCGAAGAGGCGCTCGATCTTTCCGCCCGCGCGGGAGCCCTGGAAGGTCACCGAGACCTCCTCGCGCTTCACCATCTCGGCCCACGAGACCTGCAGGCTGAGCGCCTGCCCGGACTGGAACGTCACGAACCCGTG
>JANJTM010000069.1 GCA_024711125.1 Rhodothermales bacterium | reverse complement strand
GCCCATTCCGCCCCCCCGCTCCCCGAATCGATGGTAACCGGAAAGGCGAGCCCGGCCAAGGCCGCCGTCGGCGACAGGCCGGTCTTCGCCTACATCGCGAGTCTTCCGCAGCCGCAGCGTGCGATCGCCGAACGCGTCGATGCCCTTGCGGCGAGGACGCTTCCGGGGTTGGAGCGCTCCGTGAAATGGGGCATGGCGTACTACGGGGTTGGCGACGGCTGGTGTTTCAGCTGCGGTGGGTTTGCCGGGCACGTCAAGCTCATGTTCATTAACGGCGCGGCGCTGAAGCCGGTCCCGCCCGTGACGCCGCTGGCGATGGGCAAGGCCACGCGGGGCGTCGAACTCCGGACGGTGGACGACCTCGACGAGGTGCAGGTCGCGGATTGGATGCGCCAGGTCACGGCGGTGCCCGGGGTCGGGAGCAAGAAGCGGTAGGCCCAAACACAGCCGGGATCGAGTAGACCGGCTCGGCACCGGCAGGTTCGGTGACGGACGGCATCGCAAACCCCCACACTGGCAACCACCCACCATGGCCCGACTCATTTTCGGAATGAACCAGTCCCTCGACGGCTACGTCGACCACACGGCGTTCGCGCCGGACCGCACGCTCTTCCGCCATTTCGTCGAGGAAGCGAGGGGCCAGGCGGGCAGCATCTACGGACGCACGATGTACGAGATCATGCGGTACTGGGACGACGAGCATCCGGAGTGGGACGACGACGAGCGGGCGTTCGCGGAAGCGTGGCGGAAACAGCCCAAGTGGGTGGTTTCGCGCACGCTCACGTCGGTCGGCCCCAACGCGTCGCTGATCTCGGGAGACCTGGAGCGCTCGATCCGGGCGATCAAGGGCGAGCTTGGCGGAGAGATCGAGGTTGCCGGTCCGGGGCTGGCGCACAGCCTCGGTGAACTCGGCCTGATCGACGAGTACCGCATTTACCTCCACCCCGTCGCGCTGGGCCGGGGCAGGCCGTATTTCGGCGGGCCGCGGCCCCCACTCCGCCTCGTGTCGCACGATCGGATCGGAGACGTGGTGCGGTTGTCGTACGTCCCGGCCTAGCTCCCCTCGATGCCGGATTGGATTCTTCTCCGGAGTTCACGCGCCGCCCTCGCGTGCCTCCCCACTGCGATTCGCCCTGTGTCGGCGCAACATCTCGTCCCCTTCCACGTCACCCCCGGCAGGCATGCAACCAATACGGCAAGACCGCCGCCAAGCCCATGCGCCGCCCTGCATTAGCCCTCTTCGGCACGTTCGGTCTCGCCGCCTGCCTCCTGGGCTCCTGCGCGCCGGGCGCGTCGTCTTCCGGGTCTGAAGCGTCGGCCTTGAAACCGGATCTCGAGGTCTTCGCCGGGACGTACGGCGAGGAGGCCGAGCGCAGCGACGCCGTCGTCACATTCACCCCGAGCCGTGGTGACCTCCTCATGCACCCGGCGCTCTGGGCCGGTCCGATGGTACTGCGGAGGGTTTCGGCCGATTCGTTCGTTGTGGCCTCGCATCCGCGCTTCGGCGTGCGGTTCTTCCCGGAGGCCCGGGGACCGGTCGCGAGGGCCCGCGTGCACGGGTTGTCCGCGGAGGTTTCGTACGTACGCCTCGACGAGCGCACGCTCCGCCCGGTCCAGTTCCTCCTGGCCGGGCGACCCGAGGAGGCGGCGAGGGAGTATGCCGCCTCCGATCCGGATCCGGAAGCGCGCGCCGTGCAGATCGGACGCCTGTTTCTGCGCGGCGCCCCGACGCGCAGCCGGGAGGCCGTCGCGTTCTTCCGCGAACTGGGCTCCCTGCTGCCGGACGCCGCGTCCGTGCAGGTCGCCCTGGGCGATGCGCTCGTGTTCACCGGACGGCGGGACGAAGCGCGGAGCGCGTACGAGCGGGCCGTTTCGATCGATGCGGCCAACGAGCCGGCCGCCACGGCGCTTCGGCGCCTCGGGGTCCTGGCCGCAGGCGCCGGCACCGGCTGGACGGTGCCTTTTCCGCTCGAATCCCTGTTCGAGGCCCCGACGGCCGCCGAAATCGACTCCGTGTGGACACGCTGGGCCCGGCGCGACCTTGGAGGGGAGGTCGAGGGCGTGATCCTGCGACGGTCCGTCGATCTGGACGGCGTGCCGGCCGAGGCGCGTATCGTGGCCCACCGGGTGCACGGACAGCGGCACCTGGGCGTCGTCATCGTTCCGCGCGGCGCGGCGCCCGGCACGCTCCCCGTTCTTGTCGAAACGAAAGGCGTCTCGGCCTCCTTCTTCCCGCTCGATGTGCCGGGCGGCCTGACGAGCCCCGGCCTCCTCGGCGACGACCGGGGTCGGGTGGTGTACGTCGCTCCGGGCTACCGGGGGGAGCGCATCGTGGTTTCGGGCGATACGCTGACGTCGGAGGGCGACCGGTCCGACGCATGGGACGGCGCGACCGACGACGCCATGGCCTTCCTTCGCGTCGCGCTCGGGATCACGCCGGAGGCCGACACGTCGCGGGTCTGCATCTTCGGCCGCAGTCGAGGGGGCACCGTGGCGCTCCTCGCCGGAATGCGCGAGCCGCGCATCGACTGCGTCGTCGCCTGGGCCGCCCCGACCGACTGGTTCTCGCGGATGGACCTCGACGGATGGACCCAGCGCGAACTCGTGGAAGACGGGCTGCGCAGCCGCGCCGTGCCCGGGGAGACGGGCGGCCAGTTCATCAACTACTTCCTGGGCGAGGCCGTGGCCGGTCGACGCGGCCTCGTCGAGACGCGGCTGCATCTGCTAGCCTCTTCACCGCTCCATTTCGCAGGGAAGACCCCGCGCGCACAGGTGCATTGGGGTCTCGACGACACGATCGTTCCGAGCGTCAACGGGAAGGACTTCGTCGAGCGGTACCTGGCCTCCGGCCGTGACCCGAAATGCCTCGACGTGAAGCTCCACCCCGGTGCCGGCCACGATCAGGATCGCCAGGTGGCGCCCATCCGGACCCGCGAGTTCCTCCTCGAGGCGTTTTTTGGCTCGCCCGGAAGCTCCGCCGAGTGCCGACCGTCGTAAAGCGGCGTCACCCCCCCCGGAACCCCATGTCCGACAATGCGATCCTGGCGCGCCGGGTCGCCAGGTGCCGCCGTACTTCCGAGCAGACCCCGTACATCGAGGCGCTCGGCCGGTGTCCGGGTAGCCTTCCCGATTCCGGACGGGAGCAGGAAGATCCCAGGCATGGGTCGGTGAGATCGACGGGGCGAGATGGGTTCACCGTGGTGGATACACCATGGCGGAGCGGACAGGTCCGGCCGCCATCATGCTGGCCACCCGTCGAGCAACGGCCACGCCGAGTTCATGCGGAGACCGACCGAAAACGATGTCGCTGGTAACCAGGCGCCCGGTCGCCTTCTCGATGCCGGCGAGTGAGGCAGCCCCGACACCGGGCAGGGTGTCCAGTCGTACGATCACGACGAACTGGGCGGCTACCTGCGTGTCCACGATCGGCTTTCCGCGCGATCGCAGGGCCTCCACGCACCCTCTCACGGCATCAGTCCATGCTTCCGGGCCCGAAGCCACGTCCACGTAGGTGTTGGGAATCGTGACGGTCACGACCTCGCGCCGTGCAGTTTGGGCGGTGACCGGATCGAACGTCGCGCCGGCGGCCGCTGCGGCGAACGCCAGTACGACGGCCATCCTCTTCTTTCCACGCATTGCTGTCACGTCCGGGGGGCGGGTCTGCTGTTGACGACCCCGATCCGATCCGTGCGGCGTCGGTTGACGGCCGTGCGGTTCGGCACGGGAGAGATCCCTTTGGAAGGACCGACGGAGTATCGCCCTGCCTGGCGAAGGCCACAATAGCCACGATTGACCGATCCGGATAGGCAATTCTGCCCATGCCCGCCCGCTCCGCACCACACAACGTGAAACGGCTCAGTCCCCTGCGGTGAACGCGGCGTCGCCGACGCCGCAGACCTCTTCGAAGAGGCGCTCGTCGAGTTCCACGATGCCGTTCCGCCAGCACCAGGCGACCAACGCCGGACGCCAGACGATTTTCAGCATGGACTTGATCTGGTCGACCTGGTGGCGCACCGTGTGTTCCGACTTGAACTCCTGCTCGGCGATGTCGGCGTTGCTCATGCCCTGCGCGACGAGCTTGAGGATCTGCAGATAGCGCAGCGTGAAGCCCTTGCGACACAGATCCTCGCATTTGGCCCGTTCGGTCTTCACTTCCGCCGACTCCCTGCGCACGGCGTGCACGATCTCGACGGCCAGGTGGTCGGTGACAAACACCCCGCCGGCGGCGACCTTGCGGATGGCCTTCACCATCGTCTCGATCGGCTCGTCCTTCATCATGTAGCCGCTCGCGCCCGCGTCCAGCACGCCCAGGACGTACGAGGTATCGCCGTATCCGCTGAACGGAAGGATGCGCGTGGTGCACCCGCGCTCGGCGAGGGTCCTCGCGACCGTGAGTCCGTCGACGTCGGGCATCTCCATGTCGAGCAGGAGCACGTCGGGGGTTCGCCGTTCGACTTCGACAATTGCCTCGGCCCCGCCCGCGGCCTCCCCGATCACGGTAAGATCGTCCTGCTGGTCGAGGAGCATGCGAACGCCGGCCCGGAACGCCGGGTGGTCATCTGCCAGGAATACCCGGATCATGCCTTTTTCCTTTCAGTGAGGCCGTTTCTGCATCGCTCCCACGCCTTGCCGACCCGTCCGAGGGGGCCAACGTAGGCGTTCGCGATCAGCAGCGTGCCCTTTCCCACGGCGGAACGCACGCGCAGCTCGCCGCCCGCGTTCCGCATCCACTCCTCCATGCCGAGGAGGCCGAAATGGCCTTGCCGCGCCAGGGCGAGTACATCGTCAGGCGCCGCGAAGCCCTTTCCGTCGTCCTCGATGCGGAGGCAGACGCCCCACCACCTGCGACGAAGATCGATCCGCACCGAACCCGCTTCGGCGTGGCGGGCAATGTTGGCCATCGCGTTGCGGCACACCGACTGCAGCGCCGAAGCCACGCCGTCCGGCAGTTGCCCCACGTCCTCCAGCGCGACGGTCGTCACCCGATCGAGGCCGGCCTGCGCGACGCACGCCGGGATCGCGGATGCCAGGTCCGGCGACTCCACCTCCTTCGGACGCAGGGCCGCCAATCGCCTTCGAATGCCGACCGCCGCTCGACCCAGGAGTTGGTCGGCCTCCTTCAGTGCATCGGCGGGATTCATGCTGTGGGCCGTCTGGACCAGGACCTTCGAGGTGACGATATCCTGGAGCGGCTCGTCATGCAGCCATCGCGCCACCTCGCGCTGCTCCCGCTCCCGCGAAATCGCGAGCAGGTGCCGCACCTCGCGGTTCCGGTCCTCCTTGCGCCGGGCTCTGCGCTGCGCGGAAACTGCCATGATCAGGACGAGAGCTATCGCGGCGCCCGCCCGCAGCCCACGCGAACGCCACCAAGGGGTCGGAATGACTACCGGAGCCTCGAAACGCACGCGGCGCCCGTCGGCCGATCGGGCCTCGATCTCGAGCAGGAACTCGCCGCTGCGCTGCCCGCCGTTGGAGAACCGGAGCGGCTCGCCCGGCTCGTCGAACGCGCTCCATTCCGGCGAGAACCCCTGCATGCGGTACACCACCGAGACAAGGCCGGCCCGATCGAAGTTCGGGAAGGCGATTTCGAACGCGAAGGACGACGCGGCGGTCGTGAGCGTAATGGTCTCGCCACTCTCCACCTGTTCGGCGACCGTAATCGATCCGGCCCTGGCATGGACCACACGGATGGAAGGCGACCATTCGACCGGGGCGAAGTCCGACGGGTCGAACGTATAGGCCGAACGGGTCGTGGACAGCAGGACCCTGTCGCCCCGAACGGCCGTCACGTCCCGAATGGACTCCTCGGCCGTCAGGGGCGGAAGCACGAAGCGCACGCGCATGCCGTCGAGCGATACCACGAGGATGCGCGCCGTCGCGGCCACGAACCCACCCCGCTCCAGCCCGTCCATCGCGACGAGCCGCTCTCCCGGCAGACCGTCGAGACGCACATGCTCACGATGGACGGCCCCGTCAGGCCCCACGAGCATGACCCTATCGGGAAATGCGACCCAGGCGAGGCCGCCGGGAGCGGCCGCGAGGTCCTGGATGCGGCCGGCCACGGCCGAGGGCCCGGCCAGGACCACTTCCGTCGGTTCGTCCGTCGGTTCGCGCACCCTGTACACGTGCCCCGAGAACGTGCCGAACCACGTGCTCTCGCGCCCGGCGAGCACGGCACTCACGTGAAGCCACGGAACGAACACGCTGTCGGGGCGATCGCCGACCGGAAGTACGCGAGAATCCGTGTCCGGGGAAAGCCTCGACACGACGCGCGACCATCCCGCGCCCGCGTCGAGCGCCAGGAGGCCGTCGCCGTCGGTTCCGATCCAAAGCGTTCCGCGCCCGTCATGGTCCATCGCGTGCACGGCGATCTGCGGACGATTGCCCCGCGCGTGGACCGGCACGCCGCGCCAGTCCGACGGCGATCGCTCGAACAATCCTGAATCCACCGTTCCCAGGAAGAGCGTTCCGGGGTTCGGCGCAGCTCCTGCCACGGCCAGCGCCGACACCGTGCGTCCGGGCGCGGGCCCCGTCACCAGGCGTTCCGGGGCCGTTTCCCCATGCGGAGCCAGCTCGAAGCGCAGGACCCCGTCGGGTCCCGTCGCGATCGCGCAATCCGGTACGGATGGGCACGGAATCGAGGCGTCGAACTGCGCTCCGGCCGGAATCGCCGGTCCGTCGAAGCGCGTCTCCTCGAGGGGAACGTAGTCGACGCCGCTCTCCCCTCCCGCCCAGAGCATCCCGCCCGGATCGATGTGCAACTCGTTGATCCAGTCGCCGGTCAGGCTCTCTTCGCGCTTGGGATCGTGGCGGAACACGGTCACCCGCTCCCGATCGGTCGACAGCACGTTGATTCCGCCGTTGATCGTACCCATCCACAGCCTGCCCCACCGGTCCGGGATCAGCGCATACAGGCGATTGTCCGTCAGCCCCGACTCCCGGGTCCACCGCCGCTGCTCCCCGGTGCGCGGGTCAAGACAGAGCAGTCCGGCCCCGGAAGTCGCGATATAGACCCGGCCGACCGCGTCGTGGTGGATCGCCCGCACCCGGCCGCCGGGCACCTCGGGCGCCAGGTTCGGAACCTCCCGATACCCAGCCGCGCCATCGGGTTCCAGCGCGTACAGCCCGAGCTCCCAGGTTCCGACCCACAGTCGCCCTGCCGCGTCGCGGCTCACCGTCGAGAGCGACTTCCCCTCCAACGGATTCGGGGCCGCCACACGAATGGGCCGGATCGACCGCCCCTCATCGGACACCCGCCACAACTCGCCGTTTCTATAGGCTACCGTCGCCGACCCGTCCCCATACGCTTCTATCCATACCACGCTGGCGCCGGTCGGACGCCCGCTTCCCTCCGCGCCCGATGTGCGCGCCACGCGCGAAGTGCGCCGGTCGAATACGTTCAGCCCGCCGTTTCGGGTTCCGACCAAAAGGAACCTGCCGTCCAGTTCGGCAAGTCGCCGGATTTCCCCGTCGCTGAGCGTCGTCGAATCGGCCGGATCCGGGCGGAAGACCTCCATCGTCGACCCATTGTGCCGAACGAGCCCGTCGGCCGTGCCCAACCACAGCGTCCCGTGGCCGTCGCGCAGGATCGCCCCGATGTCATTGGTCGGAAGCCCGTCGCGCACCCCGAGATGCCGGAAGCGGACACCGTCCTGGCCGGCCGCCGTCGGTACGGCGCAGATCGCCAGCACGAGCGCGGCGGCAAGCGTCGTGTCCGCCCGAATCCATCGAATGACGGTTTGCCTGGGGGTCATGGAATACGTAGGGCACGCCCGACGTGCGCGAAGCCCGTATGTCAATATCGGCACGAAACCTCCGCAGGGCTGACCGACCGGATAGGCATTCCGACCTATTCCCCATAGGCAGGACTGCCTATCGAGATTGGGCAACCGTGCCTACTCGATCGGTCACAACTGCCGGTGCGCGCCCCACCCGATGAAACGAGATTACCACCGGCTACTCGACACGCCGCTCCGCCGGCGGCGGTAACGACGCATTCCCCTCAGCCATTTACCCTCCCTGCCGCCATGAAGGTCCTCCCTCGCCTTGTCGCAGCAAGCTGCCTAGCTGCCGTCCTCCTCCTGGCTGGCTGCGATTTCAGCGCCACGACCCGGGACATGCCCAATGCCTCGCGCAAGCTGATGCCCGCCGACTCGCTCATGGCAGGTCCGAGGCTGCCGCTGCCCACGGCTCCCGATACCACCGGGTATTTCGCCGAGCACGATACCACGGGCGGAGGGTGAAACCGGGTGAGGTGGCCGGTCGCCGGCCGTCGCGTGGTGCATTCCCACCCGCCCTCTCGGGCAAAAGTGCCCATCCTGATAGGGCGCCGTTGCCCGGCCGATCGGACAGGATTGCCGATGCGCGAATCGCATCCATTCGCCATCATTCCGGCAGAGCCGTGCCGTTTCGCTCGTGTGGGGCAGAACGTCGATATCGGATGGCACGGTCGGGCCAGCGCGGATCAGTAGCACGACGCGAGGGAGACGGCAATGAAGGAGCGGCATCCTGGTTCTTCACCGGCGAACTCGTTCCCGGTCCCGGATTATCGTCTGTTGTTCGAGGCCGCGCCCGGCCTGTACCTGGTCCTGAATACCGACTTCGTGATCGTGGCCGTGAGTGATGCCTACCTTCGGGCCACCATGACGCGGCGAGAAGAGATCGTCGGACGACAGATCTTCGATGTGTTTCCCGACAATCCGGATGACCCGGCAGCTACGGGGGTCAGGAACCTGAGCGCATCATTGCGGCGCGTGGTTCAGTACGGCATTCCCGATGCGATGGCGGTGCAGAAATACGAAATCCGTCGTCCCGACTCGGAGGGAGGAGGCTTCGAAGAGCGCTACTGGAGCCCCGCCAACTATCCCGTGGTGGGTAACGACGGCAAGACGGCCTTCATCATTCATCGCGTCGAGGATGCGACGGAGTTCGTTCGCGTCAAGCAGCAAGGGCTCGAGCACGAACGATTGGCGGAATCGCTACGCTCCCAGGGCGAGCGGATGGAGGCGGAGATTTTCCATCGGGCCCAGGAGATCCAGGAAGCCAATCGAAAGCTCTGGGAGATCCGGAATGAGTTGGAATTGCGGGTTGAAGACCGGACGGCCGCACTGGCGCAGGCCAACGCCGCGCTGAGGGACGAAATGGAGCAGAGCAGGCGGCTGGAAGAGCAGTTCCGCCAAGTCCAGAAGATGGAGGCTATCGGGAGGCTTGCGGGAGGGGTGGCACATGATTTCAACAATCTGCTGATGATCATCCTCATGGTCAGCAGCCGTCTGCTGGAGGACCCCGCCCTGCCTCCGTCCTGTCGTCGGTATATCGAGCAGGTTGCGGCGGCAGGCCAGAGAGCCGCGACTTTGACGCGCCAACTGCTGGCATTCAGCCGGCAACAGGTATTGGAACCCAAAGTGGTGGACCTCAACTCCGTCGTGCAGGGCATCGAGAAGATGCTCCATCGCGTGATCGGGGAAGACATCAAGCTGACCGTAGCGCTGGACTCCTCGCTCGAGAAGGTGAAAGTGGACCGAGGCCAGATCGATCAGGTTCTCATGAACCTGGTCGTCAATGCTCGAGATGCAATGCCGCTGGGCGGCACACTCACTATTGAAACGGCCAACGTGGATCTCGACGAGACCTATTCCAGATCCCACATGGAAGTGCAACCCGGACGCTACGTCATGCTTGCCGTAAGCGATACCGGCGAGGGCATGGATAAGACCACCCAATCGCGGCTCTTCGAACCGTTTTTCACCACGAAAGAACCCGGCGTCGGTACCGGATTGGGTTTGGCGACGGTTTTCGGAATCGTCAAGCAGAGCGGCGGGTCCATCTGGGTCTACAGCGAACCGGGCCATGGCAGCGTATTCAAGATCTACCTGCCGGTGGTCGAGGACCATGGTGCCGAGGAGAGGGCGAGCGACCATCGCCCGTCCCCGACGGGCACGGAGACGATCCTGCTCGTTGAGGACGAACCCAGTGTTCGGCAAATCATCACCTCCACGCTCAAGGGGCTCGGCTATGCCGTCCTGTCGGCCGGTCGGGGTACCGAGGCGATCCACCTTGCCGAGATGCATGACGGCCCGGTCCATCTTCTGATTTCCGATGTGATCATGCCGGAAATGGGAGGGCGGCAGGTCGCCGCATCTCTTCACGCCTCGCGTCCGAATCTCAAGGTCCTGTACATATCGGGATATACCAACGACGCCGTTGTGCGCCACGGAATCATGCACGACGAAGTGGCTTTTCTCCAGAAGCCCTTCACCCCGCATTCCCTGGCCCGAAAGGTCCGGGAAGTCCTGGGCAAGCCGTAACGGGCGCAGATCGGCGGCCGCCGCCCGGCGCCCGGACCACGGGTGGCCGCTGGCCTGCGCGGAGCGGGCGGTTTCTTTCCACGTTTCGGACGATTCCGGTCCACCGAGGCGCCGCCGTCGCACGGTGACGTGGGGGAAGTGACGTCGATGCCGCGAACGGGCGGAGCAGGTTCAGGAATGTCGCTGTTCGTAAACTGCCGGCCGCACCCCCACCACCGGGACCCCATGCCCGACATCCCCTTTCCGATGCGGGACGCCGCTCGCGCCGTCCTGTGCGCAGTCTGCCTCGTCGCTCTCGGTTGCGCGGACGGTCGCGACGCGAATCCCGACCTCCTCCTCGGTGGGGCTGCGGTATCCGGCGACTACGCCTGGGAACGGCTCACCGAGAACGCCGGCTTCGAGCCCAGCTACAATTTCCCGGTTCGCGTGGACGCTTCCGGGAGATTCGTCGCGCTCCACTCGAAGGGCACGTGGCTATCCAGCGACGGGGCCTCGTGGAGCCTGGGGGCGCTCGTGCCCTCCGGTCTCAATTCGGCCTACCTGAAGTACGTGCAGCACGAGCAAGCCGAGTGGGCGCTGGGCACACTCCGCGGCAACTACCAGCGCTTCATGGTCGAGCCGGACATCCTCCGCACGTCCGATTACGAAACGTGGGAGTCCGTGGGCAGTGCCCGGAATCTTCCGCCCGTGGTGTTTTACGCCGCGGCGAGTTTCCGGGGGCGTCTCTGGATGCTCGGGGGTTACGACGGAACGACGGAATCCGCAGCCGTCTGGAGTTCCGCGGACGGTCTGTCCTGGGAAACGGTCACCGGGCGCGCCCCGTGGGCGCCGCGGCAGGGCGCGGCGGCGGTGGTGTTCCGGGACCGGCTCTACCTGATCGGGGGCGGCGTGCTCGACGGGCCCCGCTACCGGGATGCATGGTCCACGGCCGACGGGATCGAATGGCGGCGGGAGACGGAGCGGATTTCAGAGCGGTCCGACGGCGGGTCGCCCATCGTGTTCGGCGACCGCCTCTGGCTCGTGGGGGTGAACCGGGACAACGGGTTTTCGCCCGGCATCCTCGTGTCGGACGACGGCGTGACCTTCACCGAAGAGACGGCGCCGTGGTCGCCCCGTGGCGGCGTGGCGGTCTGGACCGACGGCGACGCGCTGTACATGACCGGCGGCAAGTACTCCGAAGTCGTGGACGGAGAGACGGTTTTCATTTACCATAACGACGTGTGGCGCATGCGCATGCCGGGTCCCGCGACCCGCGGCGGAGCGCCGTGAACCCCCGACCTGACCGTATCGAGACATGACCCCTCCGAATTCCGTCCCCGACGTCCTCGCCCTGCTCGACGCCGAACGCGACGAGCGCGGAATCCGCAACTGGGAGCGCGTGGGCGTGAAAACCGGCGGCATGCGCACCTACGGCATCGGCCTCACCCGGCTGCGCGCCCTCGCCAAGCGGATCGGGCGCAACCGGGACCTCGCGCTCGCGCTCTGGCAGACCGACGTGCACGATGCCCGGGTGATCGCGCTGCTCATCGACGACCCGTCACAGATCACGCACGAGCAGGCCGAGCGGCAGGTCGAGGAGCTTTCGGGCGGAATGCTGGCGCACGTGTTCGCGTCGTGCGATGCCACCCTCGCGAAAACCCCGTTCGTGGTCGAGCTGGCCGACCGGTGGGTCCGGAGCAACGACCCCGTGCGCCGCTCCTGCGGATACGGCCTGCTGTACGAGGCGTCCAAGTTCACGGGCGCGAAGGCCCCGGACGAAGCGTTTTTCCTCGCGCACGTCCGCCACATCGACGACACGATCGACACGGAATCGGAGGCGGTCCGCATGGCCATGGGCACGGCGCTGATGGGGATCGGAAAACGCAGCGCCGTCCTGAACGAGGCGGCCCTCCGGGTCGCGCAGCGGGTGGGACCGATCGAGTTCACGTCCGTCAGCGGCAAGTGCGATCCCTTCGACGTCGCGAAGCACCTCGTCACCGACCGGCTGAAGGAGAAGCTGGGGCGACAGGAATAGCTGGTCCGGGCCCGGACGACTGATATGCAGCGCGGCGTGGAAAATTGGGGCCCTATCCCACGTATTTGACCGTTTTTCGGGGCCAATACGTCGACAAAGGGCCGGAATACGACAAATTCGCCCCGTTTTTGGGGGAAATATGTCGACTTTCGGGCGGAATCCCACTTCCGCGCGCTCCCGTATCGCGGCCGCGAGCCTTTCCGACCCGCGTCCGCCCGGGCTGCGGAAACGGGGGAACGGACCCCATCCGTGAACAGGCCCCGGACAGGGCAAACCAGGGGAAAGCCATGCGCATCCACCAGATCACGCCGTTCCTCCACGTGCCCGACCTCGAGCGGGCGCTGCATCTCCTTACCGAGGTCCTCCCGTTCGAGGTGAAGTACCGCGAAACGGAATACGCGTACCTGGAACTGGAGGGACACGGATTCCGCATCCTCGAGGAGCCGGCTCGCGTGACGACACCCGACGGCAAGGCGCGCATGACGGTGTACGTGGACATGGCCGACATCGACGGGCTGTACGCGCGTCTGAAGCCCCTGCTCGACACGCTGCCCGCCGGCGACGTCGACCCGCCGCGAGACAAGCCGTGGAAGCAGCGGGAATTCATGGTGCGCCTGCCCGACGGAGACTGGATCGCGTTCGGACAGGCCGCCGGCGTGATGCCGCCGACGTCGGCAGGCTGAGTCCGCCCGGCAGCAGGGGTCGCACCCGGGACTTGCCGCATCCGGCCGGGTACCCTATCGTGGGTCACCCCCGGAACCAACCCCCACGAGCATGAGAGGCCTCATCGCGCGGATCGCCGTGTGCGGTCTTGCGGTCGGAACCGTCGCCTGCGACTCGGCCGAGAAGCCCGAAGATTGCGTGGCAGAGACCGAAACCGTGACCCCGCTGGGCCTGGTTCCGCTCGTCTCCGGGTCGGGACCGCAGGCCACCGTCGGTCGCCTGTCGTTCGTCCAGGAGCTGATCCGCTACACGGGATCCCACTGCACGCGGCCGACCGAGGGGGTCGTGAGCGTGGTCGCGTCGAACGAGAGCCTGTGGCAGACGGCGTCCTACGCTTTCGCCGGCACCTTCACGCACGAGAGCGGGTCCTGGGATTTCGAGGGTTCGGTGTCCGGCCTGGCTCCACGCGACCAGAAATACCTCGGCATCGTATCGCTGGAGCCCTTCCGCATCGACGCCGGAGAGTTCGAGGCCGACGTGGTGGGTGCGGTCACGTTCGGCGAGCCCGTCAAGCCGACGCTCGTGGTGACGGGCGGAGGCTGCGGCCACCTGGTCTACCGGGAGAAAGCCGGGGCCGACTACGCGGCGGCACTCGCCGTCGTCCAGGCCCGCGAGCGCGCGGCGCACCCGGCGTGGACGATCGTCTTCGAACCGTACCCGGTCGAGGTGCGCACGCGCGACGGCGCGGTCGTGCCCGGCACGTTCACGGGCGTCGCGCTGAAGGACCCGGCCACGGGATCGTCCTGGCACGGGGTCTTCGACGTGATCACCGACCAGGGCGAGGTGTACTTCTTCCAGTGGTGCGAGGATTGAGGCGGCCGGCCCGGCGGGAATCGGGGCTCCGGGTCGCCACCCTCTCGGTGCTCGCGGTGCTGGCCGCGACCGGTGTCGCGTGCCGCCGGGCGGAACCGGCAGGGTCGGCCACTCCCATCCTCGTGAGCGTCGGTGTCGGCCCGGACGGCCGCGTGGAACCGCCCTGGCGCGATGCGATCGCGATCTGGCACCGGGGCGGGACGCTTGACAGTGTCCTGGCGGCCGCCCGTCCGCTGAGCGCTGTCGAACGCGCATGGGCCGACTCGGTACGTGCGCGGGCCGAGGCCTGGTCGGCCTCGACCGACTCCCTCCGCCTGCCCTTCGAGGGCATCGCGGCGCCGCAGCGCGTGGTCGTGGTCGTCGGAAACGTGGGTGGACAGGATGCCTTTACCCCGAACGACTCGACCGTGGCCTTCGACGTCGAGCGGTTGTCTTCGCTCTACGGAGCGCCCGGCGAGGGCGAAAATCCGGCCCGCATCGACCGGTTCTTCGCGCACGAGTTTACCCACCTCCTGCACAGGGCGTGGCGGCGGGAGCACCCGGTCCGACTCGAGACGGCGCTCGACCGGGCGCTCTGGGACTGCCTCGTCGAAGGCCTCGGCAACTACCGGTCGCTGTCGTCGAGGTGGGTCGGACCCGGCGGATCGCTCACGCCGCACGCGCTCACGGTCCTCGATCGGCTGGCTCCCGTGTTCGTCGAACGGCTCGCCGCCCTGGCGCACGCCGATTCCGCGGAGGAGGCCCGCCTGACGGCCGACCTCTCCATGGGCGCCTTCGACCGCAAATGGGGCGCGCTTCCGACCGCCCTCTGGCTGGCCGCGGAGGCTGAAGGGGATGAGCGCCGGCTTCGCCGGTGGGTGGCCGCTGGACCGCGGGGTATCCTCGAACTCGCGCGGACGCACTTGCCGGATTCTCTCGCCGCGGGCCTTCCGACCGGGTGACGGACGCCGGGCGGAAGGTGCGTTTTCCGCATGCGCGGCATGGACTTGTGCGAGCCCCGCGCGTCGCGTACGTTGGCCTTCGCTACCCCCAACCGAGGACACGACCATGTTGCTCATCCGCGACATCATGTACTGCAAGCCGGGCCGGGTGCGCCCGCTCGTGGAGACGTTCCTGGCGATGAACCGGCTCGCCGAGAAGGTGGGCATGCCCCGCATGCGGGTCATGACCGACGTGTGCGCCGAGCGGTACTGGACGCTCGTCTCCGAGATGGAGGTCGAGAGCATGGAGGCCTACGAGAAGATGATGCAGGCGCCGGGCGCGAGCGAAGCCGACATGCGCGAGATGGACCGCATCATGAGCGGCTACCACGAGTACGTGGAATCGGGCCGCAGGGAGATCTACCGCATCGAGGGATGATCGCGGCGGGCGGCGGCGTTACCTTCCGGTCGGCCTTGCCCGCACGAGGTACGTCGTGCCCCTCCCGCTTCGGCGTGGCGCCCGCGCCCTGCGGCCGCTCGCGCTGGTCCTGTTGCTCGTCGGATGCGATTCCCAGGTCGCGAGACGTGCCGAGCCGCCGCCCCGGCGACCCGATCGGGATTCGATCGTCGTCGAGGGACAGATGCCGTTTCCGCACGTCACCATCGCGATGTCGCCCGGGTGGGGCAGCCAGGTGCGGCACGCGACGCTCGACGAGAACGGGGTTCTGACCAAGAGCCAGTTCTGGGGAGTCCCGCGCATCAGCCGTCAACTGACCGGGGAGGAGCACCGCGACCTCGTCCTGAAGATGTTGATCGGAACCGCGCTTCCCGAAGGCGAGCGGGAGCCGGGATGCGCCGACGCCGACCGCTACGAACTGTCCTGGCGCACCCCGTATCGGACCGGTTCCTTGAGACTGCTCTGCGGCCTGGCCACGGACCGCATGCCTGACGCAATCGTGAACCGCGTCCGCTTCTTCGAGGAGTTCAATCGCCTGTACGACGAGATGGTGGAGCGCCTGGCCCCGTGGGCAGGGGTCACGTAT
>JANJTM010000061.1 GCA_024711125.1 Rhodothermales bacterium | reverse complement strand
CATGGGGAGCCGTTCAAGGACGGGTACCGGCAGGCCCCGCCCAATACGGATCACTTCGACATGCACGGGCAGGGCCCCACGACCGATACCGGGTATGAAGCGCTGGAGTTGATCCCCGGTCTGAACGTCGGCGGCTTCTTCGACGCGGGAGATTTTGACATCGAGACGGGAGCCAACATCAACGTAGTGCAGAATTTCGTCCGGGCCTGGGAGTCGTTCAGGCCCATGCGCGACCAGACCTTCGTGGACCAGGGGCAGCGGTACGTGGAGCTTCACCGTCCGGACGGGGTGCCCGATATCCTGCAGTTCATCGAGCACGGAACCCTGCAACTGGTCGCCCAGGCGGAGCAGATCGGCCACATGGCGCAGACGCTCTCCAACTCGGTGCTGCACAACTACCACCACCTGGGCGACGCGGCTTCCCTGACCGACGGCCTTCCGTACAATCCGGCCCTGGGCCCGTACGAAACGGCTGCCGACGGGCGGTCGAGCGGGGTGAAGGACGATCTGTGGGCGTTCACCAGTCGGAATCCGGGTCTCGACCTTAGGGCGGCGGCCACCTTTGCCGCGGCGAGCCGGGCGTTGAAGGGGTATAACGACGAGCTCTCGGAGCGCGCACTCTCGCAGTCGAAAAGGCTACTGGCGGAGGCCACGGAGCTTCTGGCAAACCAACCGGACGATGGCCCCGGCGGTCAATGGAGGAGAAGTGGGGATGTCTCGACGAATCTCCAGCTGTACGTCTCGACCGGAGAGCAGCAGTACGCCGACAAGTACCAGGAGCTGTTGTGGCCGCTCCTGGATCGCAATGTCGGTTTTGCCATCGCGACGGCCCTGGAGGGCGTTCCGTACATGGACGCGACCTTCAAGGAGCGCCTGCGACCGTATGTAGTCCAGTACAGAGCCTACATCGACGGGCTCGAGAAGGACAATCCGTACGGCGTGCCCATCGGCCTGGGTAACTGGGCCGGGAGCGGCGCGATCGTTGGGTTCGGCACGACCGTCCTGTGGGCCCACGCCTATTTCCCGGAGGTGATCGACGCCGACCACGCGTTCAAAGCGAGCGGCTGGCTCTACGGGAACCATCCCTACCACAACTACTCGCTCGTGGCGACGCTGGGGGCGACCCGGCCGAAGGAAGTGTTCTACGGAAACAACCGGGCGGACTTCTCCTTCATTCCGGGCAATGTGGCACCGGGCCTGCTGTTCAGGCAGCCCGACCATTTCGAGAACTTCGACGACTGGCCCTTCCTGTGGGGACAGAACGAAGGCACCATCGCGGGCAACACCGGCTACCTCCTCTTTGGATTGGCGTTCCAGGGGGTGGTTGGCAGGTAGGGCCGGCGGGTGATCCGACGGCGGGCTCCACGTTACAGGTCGGGTGGGCCTCTAGCCCGTCACCGCGTGCACCCGCGGGGTCACGCCGAACTCTCGCGAGTATTCCCTGCTGAACTGTGTCGGGCTTGCGTAGCCGACCTCGAGCGCAGCCCGCGACACCGGAATCCCTTCGGTCGAGATGAGCCTTCGTGCCTCCAGCAGCCGCATCGTCTTCTGATACTGCAGGGGCGTGGTGCCTGTCGTCGCCTTGAAGTGTCGGTGGAATGCCGACTCGCTCATACCGGTTCTTCTGGCGAGATCGGGCACCGACAGCGCGGAGCGGAATTCCTTCCGGATCTCCCGGACGGCTCGATGGATGTGGCTTGCATTGCTGTCGCTTCGCAGGAGCCTTCGCAGCATTCCGCCGTGGGGCGCAAGGAGGAGTCGGAAGTGGATCTCCTTGAGGACGAGGGGGGCCAGAACCTGCGCCTCCATGGGATTGCCGGCGAGTGACACGTAGCGCCCCAAGGCGTCGAGTAGACGCTCGTCGGTCGGGTTCGAATCGAGGGTGGCCGCACGCGCCCTCGCGGGAGGTACCTCGTCGACCTCGCTCATGAGGGTGCGCAGCAGGCTGATGTCCAGCGACAGGATCAGCGCCAGGTATGGGCATTCGGTGACCTGGGAAAGGACCGGAAGGTCGTGGCTGACAACCAGAGACTCCCCCGGGCCGAAGTCCACCGCCATCGGGCCGGCGGAGGTACGCTTTCGACCGCGCAGAATCAGGCAGACGACGGGTTCGTAGATCGTGGCTTCGATGGGCGTCGGACCGGAGTGCCTGACGAATCCAAGCCCCGGGACGCCACATGGGAAATACCCCTCGGGAGTATCCAATCCGGGCAGATACGCCTCTGAACGCTCGATAAGCTCATTAATCGTCATGGATCAGTATTTGATCTTCATCCCGGAAGGTAGGGTAGGATACCTGCGGTCGCACGGCTGTGATGTGACAGCATTGGGCAAGAAATGCGGAGGATTTGGCAGGTGAGGCTGGATGGTCTCGGGTAACTTGGGTGCCACACCATCGAACGAGGAGCCTCCGTTGACCCAGTCCCGGACCATGCCCTTTTCCAGGGGATTCGATATGCCGGCCGTCGGGTTCGGCACGTACCTGATTCCGAATGCGGAAACCAGCGTGGCCGTGAGCCGCGCTCTCCACGCCGGGTACCGGCACGTTGACACGGCCGAGGCATACGGCAACGAAGAGGGGGTCGGGGAGGGAATCCGTGACGCATCCGCCGCCCTCGGTCTCGTGCGCGAAGACGTGTTCGTGACGACCAAGCTCTGGCCGGGCAATCCGGCGTGGGGACAACCTGCCAAGAGTCGGGATGCCACCGTCGCCGCGCTGGAGGCCAGCCTCGAGCGACTCGGCCTGGACTATGTCGACCTCTACCTGATTCATGCGCCTTTCGCCGGTGACGGACGACTCGATCAGTGGCGGGCGCTGGTCAGCCTGCGTGACCGCGGCATGGCCCGAGCCGTGGGCGTGAGCAACTACAGTATCGACCATATCCGGGAGATCGAGGAAGCGGGACTTCCCCTGCCCGACGCCAACCAGATCGAACTCCATCCGTGGTCACAAAAGCCGGAACTGGTGTCGTATCTCCAGGCGAAGGGCATCCTGCCCATCGCCTACAGCAGCCTCGTCCCGCTCTCGACCTGGAGGGCGGTGGCCGGTCAGGATAGCGCAAAGACCGACGAAATGACCGCTGAGGGGGCCAGCGGAGACTCGCCGTTCAAGAAGTTGGCCGCCAAGTATTCCGTTTCGGAATCACAGATTCTGCTCCGGTGGGCCATCCAGCGAGGCTTCGCGGTCCTGCCGAAGAGCACGAATCCCGAGCGTATGAGACAGAACCTCGACCTCTTCTCGTTCGAGATCGACACGTCGGACATGGACTCGCTCGCGCGGATGGATCGGGGGGATGGCGTAGCTTGGGCAGTCGGGGATCCGACCAAGGCCGACTAGGCGACCGTCGGTCGTCCATCCGGGTCATTATGCCGACTATGGATCGACTTGCGCGGGGCAGTTCGCGAGGTAACGAATGACCCACTTTGCCAGACATTCCAGGCATTTCCCGGTTTGTCTCCCGCTGCTGGCGCTCATCATCCTACCGGCCTGCACAAAGACGGGCGACTCGGGGATGGCGCAGAGGGCCGCCGTGAGCGCTGAACCGGATGCCGCCCAACGCTACCTGGGCCAGACCCCGCCCGGCGACACACCGGAATTGTTCGCCCCCGGCCTCGTCAGCACCGATGCGGTGGAACTCAACAGCGTCTTCTCGCCGGACGGACAGCTGTTGTACTTCATGGGAGCACACCCCGTGGAAGCGGGCGCGGCGCGAACTGACCTCAACCCGTGGGTCAGCCGCCGCGTGGATGGAGCGTGGGCGGTAGCCGAGCCGCTTCCGACGCCGCTCAATACCGGGGCGAACGAGGTCTATTCCTCGATGGTGGCCGACGGCAGCCTGTATTTCAGCTCCAATCGCCCCGGCAGCCTGGCCCAGGTCGGCACCGATCTGTATCGGGCCCAACGACTTGCCGATGGCACATTCGGCGATCCGGTCCACGTCGGCCCCCCGATCAGCGGCACGCACGGCGTCGGCGATACCTTCGTCGCACCGGACGAGAGCTACCTGATCCTGTCCTCGAGGGGCCTGGGCGGAAATGGCGCCGGCGACCTGTTCGTCTCGTTCCGCCTGGATGACGGAGGCTGGGGAGCGCCGCTCCATCTCGGCCCCGACGTCAATTCCGAATTCCACGAGTACTGCCCGACGGTTACACCGGACGGCAGGTACCTGTTCTTCTCGCGCCGTCGCAGTGAGCCTGCCGACAGCGGATGGCCCGGAGTCGTGCAAGGAGACGTGTTCTGGGTCGACGCGTCGGTGATCGAGCGGTTGCGCCAGAATGCAGAATGAAGCCGGATAGTATGTCGACCGATCTGCCCACCGGCCTGATGGTCCTTGACGGAGGCCTCGCCACCGAACTCGCCGCGCGCGGCTTCGACCTCTCCGACGAACTGTGGTCGGCGCGCCTCCTTGTGGACGCCCCGGAGGCGATTGAGGCCGTGCACCGTGCCTACTTCGAGGCAGGCGCCGATGTCGCGATCACCGCGAGCTACCAGGCGAGTTTCGAGGGATTCGCGGCGCGCGGGTTCACCCGCGAAGACACCGGGCGCCTCCTGCAGCGGTCGGTCGCGCTCGCGAAAGCCGCACGCGACCAGGTCGCGTCGCAGAATCCGGATTCGACCCGCGCCCTGTGGGTTGCCGCGGCGGTCGGGCCGTACGGGGCCACGCTGCATGACGGGTCGGAATACCGCGGCGATTACGGATTGGACGAGGAAACGCTGGCCGACTTCCACCGGCCGCGCATCGCGGCGCTCCTCGCTGCCGGTCCCGATCTGCTCGCTTGCGAGACCCTCCCGTCCCTGCTCGAGGCGCGGGCGATCCTGCGGGTGCTCTGCGAGCATCCCGACGCGCGCGCCTGGGTGAGTTTCACCTGCCGCGACGGGTGGTCGACGTCCGCCGGCGATGCCATCGCCGAGTGCGCGCGGACCCTGAACGCCGAGCCACAGGTGGTAGCGATGGGAATCAACTGCGTGGACCCGGGGTTCGTGACCTCCCTCGTGCGGACGATGGCTTCCGCCACCGACAAGCCCATCGTCGTCTACCCGAACTCGGGCGAGGTGTGGAACGCCGTGTCGCGCTGCTGGGAGGGAACGGCGACGCGATTCACCGCACATCTCGAGGAGTGGTTGGACGCCGGGGCAGCGTGGATCGGCGGGTGCTGCCGGACCACGCCGGATGACATCCGGGTCGTGCGTGAGGTGGTCGGGGCCCTGTCGCGCTGAGCGGGGAAGACCCGCGCTCGACCGTTGCACCATGTGCTCGGAACCTGAGCCGTGCGAGTACGTGACGTTGCAGGGCAGGGTATTACCACCCCGCTCCCCACTGGCCACCCAGTCGTCATGCGCTTGAGCAGAATATCCGGGCTGCACAACCGAAAGGGGCGGCGATTCACGGCGGCCCTGGCTGCCGCGAAGGCTGTTCTGACCGTCGCCATGCTTCCGGTGCACTTGGCGGCAGCCCAGGTGAGTCTGTCCGTTTCGGCCGACAAGGAGGTGTACGGGTACGGAGAGGCGATCGAGGTCACGGTCGCGATTACGAACAATACCGCAGCGCCCTTCACTCTCATCGGCAGCACATCGTGTCAAGCGGAATTCCGGTTCGATGACTACGACTCCTTCCCTCGTGTATGCACGGCAGATTACGTCGAGATTCGGTTCAACCCGGGAGCATGGCGAGGCTGGACCTGGACGCTCGATCCGGCTGAAATGGGACTCCCCGGATCGGACGGAAGTCATGCGATAGTCGGGTACTACCCGGGGACCGAACTGGTCGACACCGTTTTCGTCAGCGCACCCGCCTTCCTCGGCGGTCTGCTGAGTGTTTCGACCGCAGCACCGGTGACCGAAGAGCAGATTGCGGCCGTGAAGGATTCCTTGAACGCAGTGGTACTGTACGACTTCAACTCGGAACACGGACTGACCGAGGTGTGGCGCGTCCACGGAGTGACCGTCGATTCGGCGGTAGCGCGTTGGGGTTCGGACAGCCGCTTCTCTTCCTTCGAACCCTGGCGCCACCCGCCCGGCTACGTCCTCACCCATCGGGACGGGGTGGCGCCGCGCCGGGATGAGACGTCGAGGCTTTCCGTCTTTCCGAATCCGTGTTCGAAGGAATGCCTGGTCGATTTCGGGACACATGACTCTCGGGCGACACAACTGATTGTGTACGACATGATGGGACGCGCGGTAGCCAGCGGACCCGGAACGACTGTAGAAACGAGAGGGACGACGGGTCAGTGGATTCTCGATGTGTCACAATTCGCGTACGGCATCTATCTCCTTGCCGTGCAGCAGGGGAATCGAACAAGATCCACGCTACTCGTCGTTTCCGAGTAGCCATGCGTGACATTCGTGTCCGCGGCAGGTACTCTGCGCAACGTCTGGATGAGCACGGGACCCCCCCAACCATGAACGAAGAGCAGCACAAGAGCGTCACAAGACGGGACGCGTTGCGAACCATCTCCACCGCGGCGCTGGCCATGATCGCGCGTCGGTATCCGTAGCTGATCACCAGAGCGCGATGACCGACGGCATCTTGCCGTCGCGGGGTGCTCGCTAGTCCGTGACGGCGCAGTAGTCCACCCAAATGCAGACAGACTCGTCGCCATGGGACTCCTGACCTTCAGTCTGAACGTCACGCTCGACGGATGCGTCGACCATCGGGAGGGAATCGCCGATGACGAGACGCATGCCTTCTTTACCCGCCTCCTGGACGAAGGCGGAGCGATGCTTTGGGGCCGCATCACGTACGAGATGATGGAGAGCTACTGGCCGTCCGTCGCCCGCGGCGAGGTGGAGGCGCCGGCGGCGATCCGCGAGTGGGCGGTCAAGCTGGAGACGAAGCCGAAGTACGTGGTGTCGTCGACTCGAACGGACTTCCCGTGGACCAACAGCCACCACCTCGCCGGTGACCTGCGAACGGCCGTGCAGCAGCTGAAGGACGCGACGCCTGCCGGCGTGCTCCTCGGCAGCGGCAAGCTCGCGACCGAGCTCGACCGGCTGGACCTGATCGACGAATACGTGTTTCTCGTCCACCCCAGGATTGCCGGCCATGGCCCGACGCTGTACCAGGGTGGGCTGCCCGCCACGCGACGGCTCGAGCTCGTTTCGGCGACACCGCTTGGCAGCGGCGCCGTTGCCCTCCGCTACCGGCGCACGCGCGACTAGCATCGAACCCGATCAGGAGGATCTGCCATGCCCAAGCTTCGCGTTGCCAGTTTTGCCATTTCCATCGATGGCTTCGGGGCAGGACCGAACCAGAGCCTGGAAAACCCCCTCGGCATCGGCGGCGGAGGCCTGCACGAGTGGTTCTACCCGACGCAGACCTTCCAGAAGATGATGGGTCGCGACGGCACCCTGGGCACGGACAACGACTTCGCCGTCCGCGGTTTCGAGAACGTCGGCGCGTGGATCCTCGGCCGCAACATGTTCAGCCCGTATCGGGGACCATGGACCCAGGATTGGAAGGGATGGTGGGGGGACAACCCGCCCTACCATTGCCCCACGTTTGTAATGACGCATCACGAGCGCGCGCCCCTCGAAATGGAGGGCGGAACGACCTTTCACTTCACGTCGGAACCCCTCGAACGCGTGCTAGAACGGGCATTTGCGGCCGCCGGCGGAAAGGACGTCCGGATCGGCGGCGGCGTGAGCACGATCAATCAATTCGTTGCCGCCGGCCTGGTCGACGAGATGCACATCGTCCTTTCTCCAGTTATTCTCGGCTCCGGCGAACGACTGTTCGAGTCGATCGACCTTAAGGCGCTCGGCTACTCGTGTACCGTGTTCCAGGGGACGAACAGGGCCGTACACATGGTTCTGTCGAAGTGAATGCCGCAGCACATCCACGACATCCAGCCACAACCAAACGAAAAAGCCAGAGAAGTGAGCAAGGTGACCCCTTTCCTGATGTTCAACGATCAACTGGAGGCCGCGATCGCATTCTACACGGCCACCTTTCCGGATTCCGAGGTCCGAAACGCGGCTCGAACCGGGCAGGACGGCCCGGTCACTTCCGCCGAATTTGTAGTCGGGGGGCAGACCTTCATGGGCTACAACGGGGGCCCGTACTTCACTTTCTCGCAGGGTTTCTCGCTCTATGTCGACTGCGACGACCAGGCGGAAGTGGATGCGTACTGGAGCAAGTTCCTCGCCGCCGGCGCGCAGCCGTCGCAGTGCGGCTGGATTACCGATCCGTTCGGCGTCACCTGGCAGATCGTACCCAGGCGGTTCATGGAACTGATAGCCGACACGAACCCCAGGAAGGTCCAGGCGGTCATGGGTGCCATGATGGAAATGGTCAAACTCGACGTCGCCGCCCTGCAGAAGGCCTACGACGCCGCCGAATAGACCCGGTGCCGACCCCCGAAGTCGCCGGCGGCCAAGACGGGCCACCGTCCCCTGCTTCTGCCCCCAGCCGCCCTCGATTCAAACCGCGCCATGGTGATCCGCAAATATCGACCCGACGATTGCGAGGGCCTACTGACGGTATGGGCGCGAGCGTCAGCCGTGGCGCATCCGTTCCTGAGCGAGGAGTTCCTCGAACAGGAGCGCTTCAACATTCCGAACGTCTACCTGCCGGTCACCGAAACGTGGGTTTCGGAGGCTGACGGACGAGTGGTCGGATTCATCTCGCTGCTCGGCGACGAGGTTGGCGCCCTCTTTGTCGACCCGGCATTCCATCGATCCGGGATCGGCCGGGCTCTTCTGGAACGCGCACGATCGCTGCGGGGAGATCTCGAGGTCGAAGTGTTCGAGCGGAATGGATTGGGGCGGGCGTTTTATGCGAAGGTGGGCTTCGAGGCCATGCACGGTAAAATCCACGATCAGACGGGATTCGAGGTGCTGAGGCTCAGGTTGGCAGCCGACCGATCGCGCGGGTCCATTGGCGACGACGCGGTCGGGCAGGATTGAACACTGTGCCGCCCAATGCTGAACCAGAGCGTCTGGCCGCCCCATACATCCCTTTGCTCAGGACGTTCGCGAGACGACCAATGAAGCACACCGCCCGACCTTCCAGGCTCTTCCCGGCCTGTCTTCCTCTGTTGGCGCTCATCGTTCTACCCGCCTGCTCGAAAACGGGAGACGCGCCGACGGCCAACCAGACCTCCGTGACGGCCGCACCGCCAGCCGCCGAGCGCTACCTGGGCGAGACCCCGCCGAAATACACACCACAGTTGTTCGCCCCCGGCCTCATCAGCACCGATGCGGTGGAACTCAACAGCGTCTTTTCGCCCGACGGGCGCGAGTTCTTCTTCACGCGGCTCCTCGAAGGGCCGGACGAGCAGGAAGGCTACCCCGGCAGGACCCGGCCGATCCTGCACCACGCGGTCTACGAAAATGGCGCCTGGAGCGAACCGCGGCCGCTGCGGCTCTTCCCGGGCGCGCCGGATGCCTGGGCGGCGGACATGGTCGTCTCGCCGGACGGAGGGCAGCTGTACTTCATGGGAGCGCACCCCGTGGACGCCGGCGCGTCGCGCAGCGACCTCAACCTGTGGGTCAGCCGCCGCGTGGACGGTGCGTGGGCGGTCGCCGAGCCGCTCCCGGCGCCGCTCAATACCGAGGCGAACGAGGTCTATTCCTCGATGGTCGCCGACGGCAGCCTGTATTTCAGCTCCAATCGTCCCGGCTCGCTCGCCCAGACCGGCACGGATCTGTATCGGGCCCAACGGCTTGCCGACGGCACGTTCGGCGATCCGGTCCACGTCGGCCCCCCGATCAGCGGCACGCACGGCGTCGGCGATACCTTCGTCGCACCGGACGAGAGCTACCTGATCCTGTCCTCGAGGGGCCTGGGCGGAAAGGGCGGCGGCGACCTGTTCGTCTCGTTCCGCCAGGGTGACGGAGGCTGGGGAGCGCCGCTCCATCTCGGCTCCGACATCAATTCCGAAATCCACGAGTACTGTCCGACGGTGACACCGGACGGCAGGTACCTGTTCTTCTCGCGCCGTCGCAGTGAGCCTGCCGACAGCGGATGGCCCGGCGTCGTGGAAGGAGACGTGTTCTGGGTCGACGCGTCGGTGATCGAGCGGCTGCGCCCGGAATCATCGCGAAGCCGGTAGGGTGGTCGACCGGGCCACAAGTCGGTACGCGGAACCCGTTCGCCAGGGCGTGTTCACGCTGGGCCCGGATCGAAACCCTGCGGTCCGGTCGGAAGCATGCAGGTAATCTGGCCCAGTCATGGGCCAAGACAGCCGCCGGCGGGGGCGCTTGTGCACTTTGGCCCCGATAGTGCAAAAAAAAGCCCTCCGATCGGGTGCACTTGTGCACTCTGGCCCCGATAGTGCACAAGACCACCCTTTGGGCCGGTTCGGAATCAAGAGAACAACTCGACAAGCGCCCGGTCCACCTCCCGCACCGCACAGATTCAGCAGCCCGTATTGGAAATGGCCACGTCACTGCCGAAAGGAGTCGCTCGTACAGCGTGAACACACCCTAGCGGCGGACGCGGTCGCGGCGACCGGCGGCGCTGGTCGGCAATCGAATAGGTACACCCCCCATGCCTCACCCGCCCACCGGCCTGATGGTCCTCGACGGAGGCCTGGCCACCGAACTCGCCGCGCGCGGATTCGACCTCTCCGACTCCCTGTGGTCGGCGCGCCTCCTCGTGGACGCCCCGGAGGCGATAGAGGCCGTACATCGTGCGTACTTCGAGGCCGGCGCAGACGTCGCGATCACCGCGAGCTACCAGGCGAGTTTCGAGGGATTCGCGGCGCGCGGGTTCTCCCGCGAGGACACCGAGCGCCTTCTGAAGCGGTCGGTTGCGCTCGCGAAAGCCGCACGCGATCAGGTCGCGTCGCAGAATCCGGATTCGACCCGCGCCCTGTGGGTTGCCGCGTCGGTCGGGCCGTACGGGGCCACGCTGCACGACGGTTCGGAATACCGCGGCGATTACGGATTGGACGAGGAAACGCTCGCCGACTTCCACCGGCCGCGCATCGGGGCACTCCTCGGTGCCGGTCCCGACCTGCTCGCCTGCGAGACCCTGCCGTCGCTGCTCGAGGCGCGGGCGATCCTGCGCGTGCTCCGCAAGCACCCGGCCGCGCGCGCCTGGGTGACCTTCACCTGCCGCGACGGCTCGTCGACCTCCGCCGGCGATGCCATCGCCGAGTGCGCCCGGACCCTGGATGCGGAACCGCAGGTGGTGGCGATGGGAATCAACTGCGTGGACCCGGCGCTCGTGACCTCACTCGTTCGCACGATCGCTTCCGCTACCGACAAGCCCATCGTCGTCTACCCGAACTCGGGGGAGGTGTGGAACGCCGTGGCGCGCTGCTGGGAG
>JANJTM010000051.1 GCA_024711125.1 Rhodothermales bacterium | reverse complement strand
CTCGGGCAGGTTCAACTGGAACGGCTGCCAGCGCTCGCCGTCGTCGTACGAGATCCACAGGCCGTTCTCGGTGCCCGCGTAGAGCAGCCCGGGCCGCACCGGGTCAACCTCGATCGTGCGGGTGAACTGCTGCCGGTCGATGCCCGCGTCGATGCGCTTCCACGTCTGGCCGTAATCGCCGGTCCGGTACAGGTACGGCTGGAAGTCGTTCGACTTGTACCGCGTCCCGGCGACGTACAGCCCGCCCGGGTTGCGCGGATCGACCACCATGTCGTTCACCTGCATCCACTCGGGGAAGAGGCGCCCGGGCGGCGTGACGTCGGTCCAGGACGCGCCGTGATCGCGCGTGATGTGGATCTGCCCGTCGTCCGACCCCGTCCAGATCACGCCCGGCTCCTCCCCTTCGGCGAAAGTGAAGATCGTGGCGTAATACTCGACCGACGTATTGTCCTTCGTGATGGGCCCGCCCGACGGCCCGAGCGTGGCGGGGTCTGCCCTCGTGAGGTCGGGAGACAACGCCTCCCACGACTGCCCCTCGTCGCGCGAGCGGAACAGCACGTTCGCCGCCGTCAGCACGGTATTCGGCTCGTGGCGGGACATCTTGATCGGAAAATTCCACTGGAACCGGTAGCGATAGTCCTCCGCCCCGTGCCCCATCGGGTTGTCGGGCCACGCGTTGATGTTGCGGGACTGCTCGGTGCCATGGTCGACCCGCGTCAGGTATCCGCCGTAGGAGCCCCCGTACACGATGTCGGGATTCTGCGAATGCACCGCGATCCAGGCCGATTCTCCGCCCGCCGTCTCCTCCCAGGCCTCCTCGTTCAGACCCCCTCCCGTGTGCAGGATGCGCACGGTGGAGTTGTCCTGCTGGCCGCCGTAGATGCGGTACGGGAAGTGGTTGTCGGTCGTGACCCGGTAGAACTGGGCCGTCGGCTGGTTGTGGTAGGTCGACCACGAGGCCCCGCCGTCGAACGATACCTGCGCGCCGCCGTCGTCGCCGACGACGAGCCGGTCCGGATCTTCGGGCGAGATCCAGAAATCGTGGTGATCGCCGTGCGGCGTGTCGACGCTTTCGTACGTCGAGCCGCCGTCGGTCGAATGCCACAGCCCCACGTTCAGCACCCAGACGTCGTCCTCGTCCTGCGTGCCCGCGTAGATCCGGGTGTAGTACCACGCGCGCTGGCGCAGATTGCGGTCTTCGTTGATGCGCCGCCACGATTCGCCCCCGTTTTCCGAGCGGAAGACGCCCCCGTCCTCGGCCTCGACGATCGCCCACACGCGCTCCGGGTTCACGGGGGAAACCGCCACGCCGATGATGCCGAGGGTACCGGTCGGAAGGCCGTTGTCCTTCCGCGTCAGCTCGGTCCACGTGTCCCCCCCGTCGGTCGACTTCCAGAGCGCCGAGCCCTCGCCGCCCGACGACAGCGTGTACGGACGGCGGAAGACCTTCCACGTGCTCGCGTAGAGCACCCGCGGGTTCGTCGGATCCAGCACCAGGTCCATCGCCCCGGCCCCCGCGTTCGCGAACAGGATACGCTCCCACGTCGCGCCGCCGTCCTTCGACCGGTAGACGCCGCGCTCGTTCGAATCGCCGAACAGCCGCCCGAGGGCCGCCACGTACACCAGGTCGGAGTTCTTCGGGTGGATGCGGATGCGCGGAATGTGGTGGGTTTCCGCGAGCCCCATGTGCTTCCACGTCTTGCCGGCGTCCACGGACTTCCAGACCCCGTCCCCGTGCGACACGTTGCCGCGCACGGTCTTCTCGCCGCCGCCGACGTAGATCACGTTCGGGTCCCACTCGCTGACCGCGACCGCGCCGATCGAGCCGCCGAAGAACCCGTCGCTCAGGCTCTCCCACGACTGTCCGCCGTTCGTGGTGCGCCACACGCCGCCGCCGGTCGCGCCCATGTAATACAGGTTCGGCTTGCCGGGCACGCCGGTGACGGCCGCGCTGCGACCGCCGCGGTAGGGGCCGATTTCGCGGAATTCGAGGCCCTGGAAGAGGGATTCGGGGACGGGTTGGGCACTCGCGACGACCGTGAGGGTCGCGACGAGGGCGAGGAGAACGAGGCGGCGCATGATGCGAAAGGGTGGTTCGCCGGCAGTTTACCGAGCGGGGACGGCGGGAGCAACCGTCGTCTCCACCCGGTCCCGCACCGCGTCTTGCTCGACGCTTCGCCGGGGGCTACCATTGCGATCCATCCCTATCCGGACCCGTCGTGTCATCAACCAAGGCTGATCTCCTCCACATCGGCGTCGGCGGCCACGTCGTCGCCATCGACCCACGGACCGGCGACGAAGTCTGGCGCATGAAGCTGAAGACGAGCGCCACCGTCACCATCCACCGGGTCGGCGCCCGCCTCTTCGCCGGTGCCAACGGCGAACTCTACTGTCTGGACGCGGCCACCGGCAACCCGCTGTGGCACAACAAGCTGCCGGGACTCGGCCTCGGCATCGTGACGTTCGGGACCGACACCGACGTCGTGGCCGTCGCCGCGGCGCTGGCGCAGCAGGCGTCGCGGGGCGCGGCGGCGGGCTGACGCGCTTCAGGGCTCACGAATCCCTCACCGGCTCCTCACGCGGCACGGCGTCGGCCTTCCGGATCTTGGTTTCGACCGCAGCCGACGCCCGGCCAGACCGCCGGGGCCCGGACTTCACGAACCCGATCCCGTGAGACCATGAGCCAGCGCACCGCCCTCTCCACCGCCATCGCCGGCAGCGTGCTGCTCGGCGCCGCTACCGCCCTGCTGGCGCAGGGTCAGCCACCCGTACCGGTGCCGGGCGAAAGCGCCCCGTTCTACTGGGTCGCCTGGGGTCCGGTGATGGCTCTCGGGTTCCTGGCGTTTCTCAACCGGACCGAACGGCCCTCGGAGGGACGCAGGCGCTTCGCGATCGCGGCCGGGGCGATCGCGACGGTCGCGCTGTACGTCGGGTTCACGCTCGGCTCGCGCACCGATGCCCTGGCCGAGCTGGCCGGCGCACACCTCCTGTTCCTTTCGTGGACGGCCGTCGCGGGGGCGCTCGTCGCCGGCTACCGCGCGGACCGGGCGCCGCAGGCGTTCTCGACCCTCGTCAAGTCGGCCGAAACCCTGCTCACGGGCGGAATCTTCTTCGCCTCCGGCATGCTCTTCGCCGCACTGACGTTCGGCATCTTCGAGGTGCTGGGCGTCACGCTGCCCGAGAGCCGGCTCGTGGTGCTGGCCGGTTTCGGCGTCGGCGCCATCCCGCTGCTGGCGTTCGGCGTGGCGTACGACCCGACGCTTTCGCCCGCCGCGCAGGACGGCCGGGCCGGGCTCACGCGCACGATGCGGCTCGTCGCCCGCATCCTGCTTCCGCTCGCGCTCTTCGTGCTGCTCGTCTACGTGCTGTGGTTCATCCCGACCCATTTCATGAAGGCGTTCGAGGAGCGGGAGGCCCTGATCGTCTTCAACGCGACGATCATGGCCATCCTGGTGCTGCTCACGGTCGCGGTCTCGGGTCCGGAACCGGTCGGTTCCGAGACGCCGGGCGCCCTCTTCCGACTCGCCGTGATCGCGATGATCGCGCTGACGCTCCTCCTCAACCTGTATGCCCTCGCGGCCGTCTCCAGCCGTGCGATCGAGGCGGGCCTCACGCCCAACCGGCTCGCGGTCGTCGGATGGAACGTCGTCACGCTCGTGATCCTGGGCGGCTCGGCCGTGCGCCTGTGGGCGCGCAGCGACGAGCCGTGGGTGCCGGTCCTGCGCGACGCGATCGGCGGGCTTTCCCCGCTCGCCGCCGCCTGGGCCGCGGCGCTGCTGCTGGCCCTGCCGCTCTTCGGGTAGATATCGGGGCGGAATCGTATGATTGGGCAACCCCATCCGCTGCCCTCATGCGATTCCTCCCGCTCCTCGCGCTCCTGGTGCTCGCCTCGTGTGCGAAGGCGCCCGGGCCCGCCCCCGAGGCCGGTCACCTCTTCCTCTGGACTGCCGACGCCGACGGAGCCGATCCGGATTTCCTCGCCGTGGTCGACGCGCGGCGCGGTTCCGACACGTACGGCCGCGTCGTCGCGACCGCCCCGATCGGCGACCGCGGAACGCTTCCGCACCACACCGAGAACGAGTTCCCGGAGAACGACAGCCTCTTCGCCAACGGGTTTCCGGCGGGCAAGACCTTCGTCTTCGACCTGACGGATCCCCGCCGGCCCTCGGTCGCCGCGTCCTTCGTGACGGCGCTCGGCTTCGGCTGGCCGCACAGCTTCGCGCGGCTCCCGAACGGGCACGTGCTCGCCACCTTCCAGTCGCCCGATTCCGCGTATGTCCCCGGCGGCGGCCTGGTCGAGCTGAACGAGGCGGGCGCTGCCGTGCGGGCCGGCGCGGCGGCCGTGCCCGAGATCCCCGACAGCCTTAACTGGCCGTACGGCGTGACCGTCTTCCCCGACATCGACCGCGTCGTCACGACGGTGACCGACATGGGCATCGGAACCGATTGGCGCTACCGTGACCCGTGGTTCCTCCAGGTCTGGTCGCTTTCGGAACTACGGCCGCTCGCCACGATCGTCCTCGAGCCGGACTCCTTGGGTACGGGACACCGCGCCCCGGCCGAGATCCGCGAACTCGCCGACGGAAGCGTGTATGCCAACACGTTCTCGTGCGGGCTCTACCGCCTGCTGGACCTCGACGGCGCCGCTCCCCGGGCCGAACGGGTCCATACGTTCCCGGGCGCCGGGGTCTTCGAAACGCCCTGCGCCGTGCCGGTCGTCATCGGGCGGTTCTGGATCCAGACCGTCTCGGCCATCAACGGCCTCGTCGTGCTCGACACCGCCGATCCCGCCGCGCCCGTGGAGGTCGCCCGCCTGTCGCTGGACGAGCGTTTCCACATGCCGCACTGGCTCGCGGCCGACCGCGTCTCGGGCGACCGGGTCGTGGTGACGGGCGGAATGGAGGGCACCTGGGTGCTCGTCGTGAACGTCGACCCGGAGACCGGCGCCCTCTCGATCGACGAGACGTTCCGGGAGCCGGGTTCCGACCATCCCGGGATCTCGTTCGATCGCGAGGAATGGCCGCACGGCCGGACCGGTCGCGCGTGGATGCACGGGGCGGTCTTCGGGAAGTAGCGTGCCGGGCAGATGCGGGAACATGCGTGGCCCTGCGGCGAATAGCGGGGCATCCGACCACCATTCCGCCGCAAGCGGCCAGGCATTGTGCCTGCACCCGGCATCGACGAGCTACGGGACGAGAAGCGATTCCGGCTCCTCGCCGGGCTCGGACACACCGACCTGATCCCTTTCGTGGGGGAGTACTACCGGCGCAACCTGACCTGGGTCACCGCCCTGCACTACGCGTTTTCGGTCGCGCTCCTCGCGATCGCCGTCGCGACAGGGATAACGGGTGGGTATTCGCTCGACACCTGGCTGAGCCGGTTCGGGGCGGCCGTATTGTCGTTTCTCGTGCTGCTGCCGATTCACGAGGCCATCCACGGGATCGTGTACAGGCTGGCAGGGGCGAGGGACGTGCGGTACGGCGTTTCGCTGCGGCAATTCTATGCGTACGCTATCGCACATCACTTCGTGGCGAACCGCCGGGTCTTCACATGGGTCGCCATCATGCCGTTCCTGGCGATCAACACGGCGCTCATCCTCGCGGCTGTCCTCGTCGAGCCCTACCGGTTCTACCTCGTTTCGGTGCTTCTCCTGCATTCGGCCGGGTGCAGTGGGGACTTCGCGTTTCTCAGTTACCTGTGGATCCATCGCCGCGAGGAGTTCTACACGTACGACGACGCGGACGAGAAAGTGAGCTATCTGTTCGCCCGCGTGGTCAACTGAGCTCACGAGCCGCCGTCGGCCGGGACCGTGCCCCTGCAGTCGTATGCGGGGGCGGAAGGGCGCCGAAGCGGGATTTGGGCCCCCGACGCGATGTATTCGCCCCCAAAGTGGGTCAATTATGTCGCTATTCGGCCCCGATGCGATGTATTTGCCCCCAAAATGGGCCAAATATGTCGCTTTTCGGCCTCGATTCCACGTCAGGCCCCTACGGACGAGGGCCAACGAGGCGAATCGGCCCCGACACACGAATGACGAGTGGCCTGACAGGCCTCCGCGCCCCCCGAATGCCGACGCCCCGGGCGACAGCGCGAGAGCGGTCTCCCGATCTTCCGTCCCGCGGCGAGACGCCAAAGCGCGCCCTACTTTCCCGTCTCCGCCCTCCTTCTCCGAATTCCCACGGGAATCCCGATGCCGAACCGCCGATCGATGAGACCGCTTGCCGTAGTCTCCCTCCTCCTCGCCGCCCAGGCCTGCGCCCCGGCCTCCGACCCCGCCGAAACCGCCCTCCGCGTGGCCGGGGAATTCGTCGACGGCTACTACCGCCAGTTCCCCGAGGAAGCCTTCGAGGTGGCCTATCCCGGCACGCCCATGGACCGCCTGGGCGATCGCGGCGAAGTCTCCATGGCCGCGTGGCACGCCCGCGAGGACGCATGGCTGGCGGAATTGCAGGCCATCGATCCCGCGGATCTCGAGGGAACCGACGCCGCGATCCCCTACGCCTTCACCCTCGACCGGCTGGAAGCGTGGCGGGACCGCCGGGTCTGCCGGTCCGAACTCTGGGCCGTGAGCCCGACGTCGAACGGCTGGCAGGCCAACCTGTCGTCGACCTTCGCCCGCCAGCCGGTATCGACCTCCGGGGAACGCGTCGCCGCGCTGGCCCGCTTGGGCACCGTGTCCGCCTACCTCGACGCCGAGATCGCGAACCTCCGGGCCGGTATGGCAGCCGGCTACCTGGCCCCGAACGCGAACGTGACCGCCGTGCTCGAGCAGGTGGACGCGATGCTGGAGGGCGGAATCGAGGCTTCTCCGTTCTTCGACCCCGCCGCACGCTCGGACGACGAGGCTTTCCGCGCCGAGGTGCGCACGCTGGTCGAGGCGGAGATCCACCCGGCCATCGCGCGCTACCGGGCGTTCCTCGCCGACGAGTACCGGGGGCGGGAGGCCGTCGGCGTGACCGCCAACCCCGACGGGGCGGCATGCTACGCGGCCTCGGTGCGCTTCCACACGTCACTTCCGCTGACCGCGGAGGCCATCCATGCGACCGGGCTCGCCGAAATGGCCCGGATCCGCGGGGAAATGGCCGACATCGCCCTCGAATCCTTCGGCACCGACGACGTGCCCGCGCTGCTCGAGCGGTTCCGCACGAGTCCCGAGTACACGTTCCGGACCGCCGACGAGATCATCGCCTATAACCGCGCGGCCGTAGACCGGGCGGCGGTGGCGGTGCGCGACTGGTTCGGGTTCGTGCCCGAGGCCGCGGTCGACGTGATCCCGTTCCCCGCCTACCAGAAGGCGTCGGGCGGCGGCTACTACTCGGCCGGCTCGGCCGACTACTCGAAGCCCGGCACGTACGAGCTCGGCACGTACCTGCCGGAGACGATCAGCCTCGTCGGCCAGGAGTCGGTCGCGTTCCACGAGACCTATCCCGGACACCACCTCCAGTTCTCGGTGGCGATGCTCGGAAGAGGCGTGCACCCCGTCCTGCGCTACGTCTACGTGGCCGGTATGGCCGAGGGCTGGGGCCTGTACGCCGAGCGGCTCGCCGACGAGATGGGGCTCTACTCCGGTCCTGCCGACCGCATGGGCATGCTGTCCAACCAGGCCCTGCGCGCCGCGCGCCTCGTGGTGGACACGGGCATGCACGTGCTCGGCTGGACCCGCGACCAGGCCATCGACTACATGCTCGAGAACACCGCCGAGAACCGGGCGACCGTCGAATCCGAGGTAGACCGCTACCTCGCTACCCCCGGCCAGGCCACGGCCTACATGGTCGGAAGCCTCGAAATCCGCCGTCTACGCGAGGAAGCAGCCCGCAGCCTCGGCAACCGTTTCGACGTCAAGGGCTTCCACGACACGGTCCTCGCCGACGGCGCGGTGAGCCTTCCGATGCTGGGCGCTGCCGTGTCGCGGTGGGTGAACGCAACAGCCTCTGCCCGTTGAGGATCCGGCAGAAGGTCGCAGGGTTCACCGCGAGCCGCCCGGGGCGCCGGGCGGCCGCCTGTTTCCGCCCAATTCGAGCCTTCCCGCGTTGCGGGCTCCCATGACGGTCGATCTCGCCTGGATCGCGTTCTCGCTCCTGCTCCTGTTCCTCGGCGCCGAGTCTCTCGTTCGGGGTAGCGCCTCCCTCGCCGTGAAGGCCGGACTCAGCCGCCTCGCCGTCGGACTGACCATCGTTGCGTTCGGCACGAGCGCCCCGGAGCTCGTCGTCAGCGTCAAGGCCGCCCTCAGCCAGCAGGGAGACATCGCATTGGGTAACGTGGTCGGCTCGAACAGCTTCAACGTGGGCGTCATCCTTGCGATCGCCGCCATCGTATGTCCGATCCCCGTGCATCGCCAGGTACTGAAGGTCGACGCGCCGATCGCGCTCGGTATCGCCCTGCTGCTTCCGCTGCTGATGTGGAACGACCTGCTGTCGCGCACCGAGGGGCTCCTGCTCGTCGCCGGAATCGCCACGTACACGTGGATGAATCTCGTGTTGTCACGCCGGCAACTCCAGGCCGGTGCAGACGATCTCGAGGCTGCGGAACTCCCCTCCGTGTCCCGGCGGTGGAGCGTCGACATCGCCTACATCGCGGGCGGTCTCGCCGTCCTGGTGCTGGGATCACGAATCCTGGTCGAGAACGCGGTGAGCCTCGCCTCGGAGCTGGGCGTCAGCGAGGCGGTCATCGGCCTGACCATCGTGGCCGCCGGAACGAGCATGCCGGAGCTGGCGACGTCGGTCGTCGCCGCGTTCCGAGGCCAATCGGACATCGCCGTGGGCAACGTCATCGGGTCGAACGTCTTCAACATCCTCGGCATCCTCGGCGTGGCCTCGGTGACGAGCCCGCTCACCGCAACCGGCATCGCCGACATGGATTACGTCGCGATGATCGCCTTCACGGTCCTGCTGCTTCCGCTCCTGTACACCGGCCGCACGCTGCATCGCATCGAAGGCGTCGTGCTGCTCGCGATGTACGGTGGATACCTCTACCTGCTGTGGCCGTGACGCGGCCTGGCCGCTGCACCGTCGGCCGATCGCTTCGGCCCGTCATCAAGGTCCTCGACCCGCACGGTGTGCGGAAGCAACCCGAAACGAACGATTCCGACGATCCACCCCCATGCCGCCGGTCCTCGTCACCGCGACCCTGCTCGTCCTCTCGAACGTCTTCATGACCTTCGCCTGGTACGGGCATCTCAAACACCTCAACAACCGCACGTGGATCATCGCGGCGCTCGTCAGCTGGGGCATCGCGCTCTTCGAGTACCTGCTCCAGGTGCCCGCCAACCGGATCGGCCACGGCGCGATGACCCTGGGCCAGCTCAAGATCCTCCAGGAAGTGATCACGTTGAGCGTGTTCGTGCCCTTCGCGATCCTCTACATGAAGGAGGAACTGACGCTCGACTACCTCTGGGCCGCGCTGTGCCTGGCCGGGGCGGTGTATTTCATCTTCCGGGGCGGGTGATCGGCCGGAGATCCGTCGTCACGGCTACTCCACGAACACGAGCGCGACCACCCGCCGGGGGGAGGCGCCCGCTCCCCCGCCCGCGTTGATCGCGAACGTGATGCGCTCGTCCTGCGGAAGGTCCTCGTCCACCGTGAAGCGGCTCCCCGTGCGCATGACGCCTCCCGACACCTGCTCCCAGACGAGCGAAGTGCCGATCACGTCGGTCTCCTCCCACCGTCCGAGGTACCGTCGCTGGAAGCTAACCTTGATGTCGGCGGGAGCGAGCCCCCCATCCTCGTAGACGATGAACCGGTACGTGTTCGCCCTGACCGGAGGACCCACGTCGACGAAGAACGAACTGCTGCGCAGGGCCATCCAGTCTTCCTGCATCACCAGGCGGCGTCCCAGGGACTCTTCCACCCGGATGTTCTCCTGGATGAGTTCGTCGAATTCCAGCGGTCCCGTGCGCTCCGGGATCTGGAAGCTCGGAACCGGGAGGGGCGCAGGGCTCGGCGGCGCGAATTCGGGACCGAAGGCGGTGTCGGGCAACTCCTCGCCCCGGGGCGTGACGGCGAGACCGAACGCGCCGCTGTCGCCCGTCGAAGTCATCACCCTCAGACGGTACCAACCCGTCTCGGGAAACGTGGCGATCGCGCCGACTGCCCGATAGCGTTCGCCGGTGTAGTCGCGGTCCGCCACGAACGGAAGCTCGAGTTCCGGACCGGGCGTCTGCCTGGCCGGTCCCGAGACGACGATATCGAGAGCCAGGTCCTTCGATTGCGCCCGGATGTCCGACTCCTCGCCGGCCGCCGCCCAGTACCACGTATCCGCGTATCGGCTCGTGGAAGCAGGTCCGGTCTGGATCCGGGGCGATTCGTAGAACGAGATGAAGTGCCGCACCGCCTCGCCTCGCCTGACGTACACCAGCCCCTCCGGCAGGGGGGTCGAACCGGGCGGGCCCGTATCTGCAACGACCGGCGGAGGCGGCGGTGCTGCCGGCGCCAGGGGCGGCGAAACCCGCTCTTCCGACGTACCCAGGGTGTACGGACCGCCCCCATTCCCACTCAGCGCCGCCTTGTTGACGGTGATACGGTACCAGCCGTCGGACGGAAGATCGACGACGCGGCTGTGCCGACCGCCCATGCGCTGCTCGGTACCGTCGATCCGGAACAGCCCTACGTCGAGATCCTCGCTCGGAATGCACTGCGTCGGCCCCTCGACGAAAATCCGGGGCTCGAAGGCGCTCGACGAAGCCGTGATTTCCCTCCGGGTCCCGGCGTTGCCCCAGAACCACAACCGCTCCCAGACCGCGCCCGTGGGCGGGGTCATCGGAAAATCCGACGAGATGCTTCCGCCCGGCGGTACTTCCCGGAGCCCGGTGGTATCGAGATGTCCCGGCCCGGCAAGGTCGCCGGTCGCCAACCCTGGCGACGGCACGCGGGCGACCGACAGATCGAACGGCATGTCGCCCCGGTCTTCGTCGTCGAAAACCACGAGCCACCAGGTCCCTGCTCGTGGCAGCGTGTACTCGAGGGCAGCCTCACCGTCGCCATCCGCCGACTTGCGTTCCTTGAAGGCCCCGTCTGGACCGATCAGTCCGAACAAGATCCTGGGCCGGAAACCCGGAGCCCTCACCTCGATCCGCAGCCGGTCGCAGGCCGCGGCCTGCGCCTGGAACACCGCGTGCGGCCGCTCCATCCAGGCGATCGGACCCTGCGTTCCGACGCGCGGCAACGAGGAGGATACCGGCCGGCCCACCTCCACCAAGGCGACCCCCTCGGGCACGGGCGGCGCGCCGGGATGGTCGGAGACCGCCGACGCAGCCGGGTGTCGGCCCTGTTCGCCCGCGGCGGACGCGTTCCCGCGCGACGACTCCACGCTCAACACGTAGTCCCCGGACTCGTCCTTCCCGAATGCGTTCACCACGATGTAGTACGTTCCCGCGCGGTCGAACGTGAACTCGAGCCGGGCATCCGTACCTCCGCCCCCGTCGTCGTTCGTGGCCAGGGCTCCGTCGATGTCCTGCCGGGGTCCGAACACCGCCCCGTCGTCGTCGACTTCCTCGAGGGCGTCCCCGATCAGGAGATAGGCATCGAAGTCGCCCGACCGGAGCATGACCGCCACCCGCTCTCCGGCCTGTGCCTCGTAGCGATGGATGGCATACAGGGTCTGGTCCGTGCGCCGGGGATGGATGGCCCGCAGGGTCCCGCTGACGGGCACGCCGGCACGCACCGGCTCGGGCGCGAGTTGGGCGCGCGCGGGTAGGACGGCCGCCGCCGCGACGAGGGCGAGCGCAACCGGATGTGGGATTCGCGACATGGTGAGGGCTCCGGGTAGCGGCGGGCCCTCCGAATCAGTTCGGAAGGTCCACGGGGTCGAAATCGCCGAACCAGGACAGGTTGGCAGCCTTCACGGTTGCCATGTATTCGGCCCATCGGCCGCGGGCGAACGCGTTGACGATCGAGATCACCTCCTCGGCCGCCTGCTTCGTCAGCCGGATCGCGACCTCCTCGGTCTCGCCGGGCGGCTGGTTGTTCCGCCCGATGTACCCCATGGCCTGACCCACCCGGGCCGACGGTGTGAAGCCCTGGCGCGCGATGCCCTGCCGTCCTTCGGGGCCGTTCAGGGCCTCACGCACCGACTTCAGGGAATCGAGTACGGCCTTGTTTTCCTTCAGAAGCGCCTTGCCGGTCGAGTCGTCCATGGCCTCGTAGCGTTTCGCTAGCCACTCGGCCGTCGTGCGCATCCGGTCGAGCATCTCGGTCGCTCTGCCGGTCGCCTCGAAGACGGGCGCCATCGAATCGTACAGGGCGCCGCGCGCCTGGTGCGCCGCGACGTCGAACGGTGCGCGCGGGTCAGCCTCCACGCGCACGGTCGTGGAATCCTTCGTCTCCTTGTAGGTGAAGCGCACCGTATACGTGCCCGGGGCAACCGAGGGCCCACCCGGCTCGGTGCGCTGCGCCGACCCTCCGCGTCCGCCGCCCATGCGGAAGCCCTTGCGCTCCAGCCCCCACGTCGTGCGGTTGAGCCCGTTTTCGGCGGGGCCCGAGGTGGTGCGGATCACCGCACCCGTGGCGTCGAGGACCTCGATCTTCACCTCGTCCCGTGAACCCCCGCGACCGCCGGCTCCTTCGCCGCTCGATGCGCCGGCCGATTCCGTCGAATCCGGCTTCGTGATCCAGTACGAAAGGAGGGCGCCCGATGGCCGGTTCTCGCCCGCGAACATCGCGCTGCCCGTGAACCGCGAGCCCGACACCGACGCCCTCTCGGCGAGGTAGGCCGTCGGCGCCGCGAAGGCCGCGAGCGGCTTCGAAAGCACCGACCGGTCGCGGGCGATTGCGCGCAGCGGGCGGATGTCATCCAGCACGTACGCCGCCCGTCCGAACGTTCCGATCACGAGGTCGTGGTCGCGCGGATGGATCACGAGGTCCATCGTCGAGACCGTCGGGAATCCATGCGTCCACTTCTGCCACGTCTCGGCGCCGTCGAACGAAACGTACAGCCCGAACTCGGTGCCGAGGAAGAACAGCCGCGGCTCCACGGGGTCCTGTTCGATCGCGAGCGCGTAGCCCCACACCTTGGTCGCGTCGGCGATGCGCGTCCACGTCTTTCCGTAGTCCTTCGTGCGGAAGACGTACGGCTCCCAGTTGTTGCGCCGGTGGTCGTCGAAGACCACGTACGCCTCGCCGCCCCCGTACCGGGACGCGCGGATCTGCGGAACCCACGTGTTCGCCGGCACGCCCCTGATCCGCGAAACCACGTTCTCCCAGGTCGCCCCGCCGTCGCGGGTAAGCTGCACGTTGCCGTCGTCGGTACCGACCCAGATGACCCCGCGCTCGACCGGGCTCGGCGCGATGGCGAGGATCGTCGTGTGGTTCTCGGCCGAGGTCACGTCGTAGGTGAGCCCGCCCGAGTCCTCGGACTGCTGCTTCTCCGGATCGTTCGTCGTCAGGTCCGGCGAGATGATCGTCCAGTTCGATCCGCGGTCGGTCGACTTGTGCAGGAACTGGCTGCCGTAGTAGATGGTGCCCGCGTCGAACGGATCCTGCGCGAACCCGGCGTTCCAGTTGAAGCGCAGGCGCACGCCGTCGGGATGTACCGGGCGGATCGTCCACGCCTCGCCCGTTTCCCGGTTCGTGCGGAGCAGGGCGCCGCCCTGGCTCATCGCATAGACCCACCGGTCGTCGGCCGGGTCGGGAATCACGTCGAAGCCGTCGCCGAACGCGACCTCCTGCCAGTCGGCGTTCCGGATGCCGCCCGACTTCCAGACCTCGGACGGCCCGACCCACGATCCGTTGTCCTGCATGCCGCCCATGACGCGATACGGAATCGCCATGTCGACCGCGATATGGTAAAACTGGGCGAGCGGAAGGTTCTCGACGTACCGCCAGGAGCGTCCGTAATCCATCGAGATCGACATGCCGCCGTCGTTGCCCTCGATGAGGTGCGCCGGGTTGTCGGGGTTGATCCAGAAGGCGTGGTGGTCGACGTGGATTCCGCCCGTGTATCCCGGTCCGTTGTTGTTCATCGCCCGGTACGTCTTGCCGCCGTCCTCGCTGACCCGCATGCTGCCCGCGATGTGGTACAGCCGGTTCTCGTTCTGCGGGTCGACGTACAGGTCATTGTAGTAGAACGGGCGGTCGGTGATGTCCTCCGTGTCGTTGATCGTGCGGAAGGTGTGCCCGCCGTCGTCCGAGCGCAGCAGCACGTTCTTCTTCGCTTCGACGAGCGCGTAGACCACGTTCGGGCGCGACGCCGCGATCGCGAGGCCGATGCGGCCCAGTTCGCCCTTCGGAAGCCCGTCCTTGTCGGTCCGCTTCGTCCAGGTCTTTCCGCCGTCGTACGTGACGTGCAGCCCCGATCCCTCACCGCCGGAGGTGAAGAACCACGGCCAGCGCCGGAATTCCCACGTCGCCGCGAGCAGTTTCTCGGGGTTGACGGGGTCCATGACGAGTTCGCCGATACCGGTGCGCTCGTTGACGTACAGGATCTTCTGCCACGTCGCGCCGCCGTCGCTCGTCTTGAACAGGCCGCGCTCGGTCGTTTCGCCCCATGCGGGACCCATGACGGCCGCGTAGGCCACGTCAGGATTGGTCGGATGCAGCAGCACCCGGTGGATCGTGCGCGATTCCGCCAGCCCGAGGAACGTCCACGTGCGACCGCCGTCGATCGACTTGTACATGCCGTTGCCGTTCGTCTGGCTGTTCCGCGGATTGCCCTCGCCCGTTCCGACCCAGACCACGTCGGGATTGGACTGGTTGATCGCGATGGCGCCGATGGAGGCGACCGGCTGGTCGTCGAAGATCGGCGTGAACGTGGTGCCCGCATCGGTCGACTTCCACAGGCCGCCCGACGCCGTGCCGACATACAGCACCGCGGGGTTCCGCCGCACGACGTCGAGCGCCGTCACTCGCCCCGACATGCCGGCGGGGCCGATGGAACGGGCCTTCATGGCCTCGAACTTCGCCAGGTCGACGGGTTGGGCCGAGGCCTGCGCGACGATCACGAGGCAGAGCAGGGCAGAGCGGAGGACGGACTGCATGGAGAGTGGCTGTTCGTTCGGCGTCTTGTGGGCCGTTCCGGGCTTCCGCGATGGGGAGGCCGCGAGACAGATCTGCAAAGGTATTCCGTGACGGGTTTCGGGGAAAGCGGAGGCGGGTCGCGTTGCATTTGCCGGAGGATCGGACTCCATGGAAACAGCCCGACGCACCGCAGACCCGGAACCCGGGTCCATATCCTACGTAGCGGATGAGTATCACTTTAGTATCACATCATGCGTACCGAGCTCGTCACGACGCTCAAGCGAAGGGCGACCGACCTGTTGCAGGACGTTGCAGCCACCCGCGAGCCCATCCTGATCACGCAGCACGGTCTTCCGGGCGCCTACCTGGTGGACGTGGAGTCCTTCGAGGGGATGAGGCATCGGATGGCCGTGCTGGAAGCCATCGCACGAGGAGAAGCCGCCGTTCGCGAGGGCCGCACGGTGTCGCACGAGGAGGCTCGGGATCGCCTCGGCCGATGGCTGAAGTAGTGTGGACCGAGCCGGCCGTCGCCGACCTGGATGCGATCGGCGACTGGATCTCGGTCGATGATCCGGCTGCCGCGCGTCGCCTGGTTCGCCGGGTCGTCGACCATGTCGGGTTGCTCGCATCGTGGCCGGCGATGGGACCGATCGTGCCCGAGACCGGGGGCGGCCGCTACCGGCAACTCGTCGAAGGGCCGTGCAGGGTGATTTACCGGGCTGAGGGGGACCGTGTCCTGGTCCTGTGCGTCCTGAGGACCGAACGACTGATTCCCGACCCCATCGAACCGGCCTCCGGCCCGTCGACCCAGCCGTAACCATGGGCCTCTACTCCCGCTTCCTCCTTCCGCACCTCGTGCACGCGGCCTGCCGGTCCGAAGCGCACGCGATGGAGCGGTCGAAACTCGTTCCTCGCGCCACGGGCCGCGTGCTGGAAATCGGCGTGGGTTCCGGCCTCAACCTGTCGTGGTACGACGCCGCCCGGGTCGAGCGGGTCGTCGGGCTCGACCCGTCCGCGCCGATGCTCTCCATGGCCGAGCGGGCCGCCGCCCGCGCGCGGGTGCCCGTCGAGTTCGTCGAGGCCCGGGCCGAGGCCATTCCGCGCGAAACGGGCTCGTTCGACACGGTGGTGACCACTTTTTCGCTCTGTACCATCCCGGGAAGCGTCGACGCCTTGGCCGAAATGGCCCGCGTGCTCGCGCCCGGCGGACGGCTCCTCTTCTGCGAGCACGGGCTCGCACCCGACCGCTCCGTGCGCCGATGGCAGGAAGCGCTGACCCCGGCTTGGAGCCGCCTGGGTGGAGGTTGCCGTCTCGACCGCGACATCCCGGCGCTTCTCGAAGGTGCCGGATTCCGCATCCTCGAACTCGAAACCGCCTACGCGCCCGGTTGGCGGCCGGCGGCCTACCACTACCGGGGAGTTGCCGAGCCGACCGGCGCTACGACCCGGCCGGACCCGAGCGCTCGGTGATCGTGATGCCGCGCGCGGCCAGCGCCTGGACGAAGGGTCCGTAGGGAACGTCCGAGACCGGAGATACGAGGCCCCGCTTCTTCACGAGCCCGTCCACGATGAAGCGCGCGCCGATCGCCGCGGTGTACCCCACCGTTCGGCTCATGGCCGTCAGGCCCGTGGACAGGTCGCGCCGATCGACCAACTCCCGCACCAGGCGCACACGTTCCTTGCCGACGCGTCCGGCCACTTCCACCCGGATGATCGAGAGATCGCGTTCCTTGGGACGATACTGGAGCCTCGGCTCGAGCACGGCCGCCAGGTACTTGCGGTGGTTTACCGCCACCCCGTCGACCACCGTCGTCGCGTCGTCGAGCAGGCCGAGGTCCACCATGAGCGACCAGAACGCGCCGTGCCCGGGGTATCTGAGGGCGTAGCGCCCGGCTCGCCGCATCGCCTTCGGGTCGAGGCCGAGTTCCTTCACGTACCACACGGCGTCCCCGTTCGGGAATGCCTCGAGCGTGCCCACCCCCTCCAGCTCGACCGTGTGCAGGTTCTCCTTGCGGAACTGCATCCGGTCATTCAGCTTGACGGTCTTCCCGTTCTCGAGGAGCAGCGCGGGCCGCATGTACGAACGCAGCACGCCCTCGAACGTCCACGACACCTTGTAGCGGATGGCGTTGTCGGCCGCCTCCGGTTCGGGGATGCCCGCGCCGTAACTGATGATCTCGTCCACCTCGTCGAACGCGCGCACCATGTCGCCCAGCAGGACCAGGTCGATGCCGGGGTCCATTCCGAACTCGGGCAGGATCGTGATGTGTGCCCGCTTGGCGCGCGCCGCGAGCTTCGCGAGGTCTGGCACCACGTAGAACGTATTCACGAGGTGGACCTTGTTGGCTACCGCCGCCTCGGCCACGCGCCCGATGAACGGCACGGGCAGGAGATCGATCACGACATCGTGCCCACCCGCAACCAGGTGCTCCACCCCTCGAGCGTCGGCGGCGTCGAACGCCTCGCAGACCACCTTGTCGCCGTAGCCGCGGTCCCGTTTCTCGCTGCGCAGCGCGTAAAGATCCCGGTCGGCGGCCACGATGCGGGTGACGGCGGGGTCGTTCGCGAGGTCGTGCAGGGCCGCCTTGCCCTGCATGCCGGTTCCGAGCAGCAATACGTTCATGGCTCGCCGTTGTTGGATGCCCGGAAGATAACCGGCTGCCCCCCTGCTTCGCTGTACGACAACCTCCCGAAGGCATGACAGCCCCAGCCCGGCCCGGTCCTCGGAGTGACGTGAAGTGGCGTGTATCGGTGCCTCGAATGGCTCTGCGCGTTGCATCCGCACCCAGGTCGTCCTCTATAGGGCAACCGAAGGACCGGCGCGACCGCCGATGTCTCCGAAGCGGCGCACCGATGGATATCACCCAAAGGTCTCCGAAACAGAAACCAGAGTTGAAATCGCGGCCGCTTTTCAACTCCCCGGCCTCCAGAACGGGCGCTCGAGTTGATTACGCGGCCCGTATTCAACTCCCCGGCCCCCAAAAAGGGTGCTCGAGTTGAATACGCGGCCTCTAGTCAACTCCCCGGCCCCCAGAATGGGCTCCGGAGTTGAAATAGCGGGCTGATTTCTTCATCGCGGCCTCCGAATCGCTCGCGAACGGGCGATTCGGAGGCCGAAGTCCGAGACTCTCCTCGTCGTCCACCCCAAGTAGACAAACCGTTTGAGCGACACCATGGCGCTTTCCACATCAAGCGAACCCGAAACTGCCGACGACGTCGATTCTGACGGGACCGGTACGCGCGGGCACAGGGCACGCGGTCAGGATGGCGGCACAATTCCGACTCTTGTCAATCCATTTCGAGCGCGAACCCATGCAGCCCAGTCAAAACGTATCGCGTGGACGCCCGACCTGCTGTGGACAGCGCTGTTGTCCGAGGACACGAAGCGGCTGGCTGCCGCCCTTGGCTGCACCCCTGCGAACGTGTACGCCCGGGTGAGTGCGTTCCGTGCGTCTACCGCCGGCGGATCCGGCATCCGCCACGTTGTCGACCGGGACATACACCTCCAGATGGCGACGATGCTCGACGAGGCCCGCCATGAGGTCCTTGCCGCCGTGGCCTTCGTCTCTCCGGCACCACCCCAGGTCTTCGATCACGTCCTCGCAGCGGCGTACCGGGGTGTCGGGGTGCGACTAATCTTCCGGAGCGACAATGTCACCGGCGAGATCGTGCGTTCGCTGCAGCACGCGAAGGTCGAATTCCGCACCCTGCCTGACCTGCACGCCAAGTTCCTCATCACCGACACGACGGCCATGAACGGCAGTGCCAATTTCACGCAGGCCTCGGCCGACCGCGCCTCGGAAGTGGCCACCTTCTTCAGCGACCATGGCTTGGTCCACGAGTTGCGCAACGTCTTTCTTGCCTATTGGCGACGGTCTCGGCCCTTTTGACCAAGGAACGGGACGTCCAGAACGCCGAAGCCCAAACGCTTGACATACCTCTGACATCGATGTATCATTACCTCGAACTCAGAGGTATGCTCATGTTCTCAAAGGAACTCAGCGCGGCGGCGGCCCGCCCCCTCGTCCTGTCGACGCTTGCAAGGGGCGAGAGCTACGGCTACGAGATCATCCAGCGCCTGAAGGACCTCTCCGGTGGCCAGGTCGATTGGGCCGAGGGCGCGCTGTACCCCCTGCTCAAGCGTTTGGAAACCGAGGGACTCATCGCCTCCGAATGGCGCGATAGCGAGAGCGGCCGGGCCCGCAAGTACTATCGCCTTCTGCCTGCGGGCCAATCCTCGCTCGTCGCCGAACGGACGCAGTGGACCCTCGCGAACAGCATGCTCAGCCAGCTATGGAGCCCTCGCCTGACATTCGCCTGAACGGCGCGCTCGCCGAGTGGCGCCGGGACCACGCGACCCTC
>JANJTM010000018.1 GCA_024711125.1 Rhodothermales bacterium | reverse complement strand
CCGGGCGCAGGAGACCGTGGTACTGCTGCACGGGCTCATCCGGTCGCCCTCGTCGATGGGGCGCATGGAGTACGCCCTGCAGGCCGCCGGCTACCGTACGTGCAACATCGGCTACCCCTCGACGCAGTATCCGATCGAGGTGCTGGCGGAGCGGTACGTCCTTCCGGCGATCAAGGACTGCGCAGGAGATGGCCCGGAGCATTTCGTGACGCACTCGATGGGCGGAATCCTCGTCCGCTACCTCGCCGCGCACGGCGACCTGCCGCGCATCGGCCGCGTGGTGATGCTGGGTCCGCCCAACCGCGGCTCGGAAGTCGTGGACGCGGTGGGCGACACGGACCTGTTCCGGTGGCTCAACGGGCCCGCCGGCCGGCAGCTCGGGACGGACTCGACGAGCCTTCCGCTCGCCCTCGGCCCGGTCGGTTTCGAGACGGGCGTCATCGCCGGCACGCGATCAATCAACTGGATCAACTCGTGGATCATCGACGGCTCCGACGACGGCAAGGTGGCTGTCGAGCGGGCCCGCGTGGACGGCATGGCCGACTTCCTGGTGGTTCCGAGCGCGCACCCGTTCCTGATGCTGGATTCGACGGTGATAGGGCAGACGATTACCTTCCTGCGGGAAGGACACTTCGAACGATGATGTGACACCGGGTGAACGGCTTCAACCCCATAGGTCGGGCGCTGGCCCTGTGGGCGCTGCTCCTGCCCGGCGCGACCGGCGCGCAGTCCTGGCGCCCGCTGTACGGCCCGGGTATTCCGGCCGACAGGGTGGCCTGGAGCCCTACGTCCGGATTCGCCGCGGTCACCCACTCGTTCGACTACGGACCCGGCGGAAAGGCCTTTCTGTACGACGAGACCCTCGAACGTTGGCGTCCGACCACGGACACCGGGCTGGCACCGTACGACCTGTTCGCGGGGTGGGACGGGCGATTCCTGATGCCCGGCATGGTCTTCGAGAGCAACACGCCCGGCGAGATCTACCAGTTCGGCCAGCACGCTTCGGCGGGGAGGTCGTTCGCGGTGTTCACGGACAGGATTCCGCGTACCATCCTTCAGACCGGCGCCTCGAGGTACTGGATCGGCACCGATCGGGGGGTGATGGAGACGACCGACGGGGGCGCCAGCTGGTCGCAGGTCGGGCCGGATACGTGGGACGCATGGAACCTCGAGGTAGTCGGCGAGCGGCTGGCGGTCGGCACCGAGACCGGGCTCGTACTGCTCGAAGGGGACGGAAAGTGGTTTCCGGTGGGCGGTGCGGAGTTGGTGATCTACGACCAGCAGACGACAGCCGCGGGCGGCCTCCTGGTCGCGACCACCGGAGGATTGCATGTGCTGGACGAGGAATCCCGCACGCTCGTGCCGGCGGGTTGGGATGGGCTCGTGCCGGGCTATCTCGCACTCGAAGAAAGCGGCCGCCTCTGGATGGCAGCGTATGAGGGCACGAACCCTCGGGTGTACGGGCTCTGGCATTCCGACGACGACGGGGCTTCATGGCAGCCGGAGCCCGGCTTCGCAGGCCGTTTCGTGGCGGAGCTCACCACGGGCGACGGTCGCCTCGTGGTGAGCGGCTCGGGGGTGGACGGAGTGGCGGTCCGTTCTCCGGACGGGACGTGGTCGTATGGAGGCGTGCCCAATAGTTCGATACAACAGATCACGATCGCCCCGGACGGTTCGATTGTCGCGACGCACGGGAGGTACGGGCCGGGCGCCGTCGTGGTAAGCCGTGACGGCGGGGACTCCTGGCAGACGCTTTGCCCCGGGTCGGCCCACCTGGTCACGCGTACCGGCACGATCCTCGTCGGCGCACACCGCTACCTGCGCGAGTATGCCACGGACGGAGCTCTGCTGGGCGAGGCTTCATGGCCAACGTCGATATCGGTGCGCTGGCTGGCAGAGGACCTGGAGGGGTGGGTGTACGCAGGCGGAATCGGAACCCCGGTATTCCGCACGTCGGATCGAGGGGCCACGTGGCTTCCGGTCACGGGTTCAGACCCGAGGATCTACGGCGGGGTGATGGCTCCCGACGGCTCCATGTGGTTCCACAGCCGCACTACGCTGTACCGATCGGCAGACCACGGCGCCTCGATCGAGCGCCTTCCGACCGGAACGATCGACGTGGAGGAGCTACTCATCACGAGCAGGTACCAGATCTACGCGAGGGGTGGCACCAAGATGTACTACGTCCACCGGAGCGGATTCGCGGAGCCGTTGAGTTCGAATTTCCGGTACTACGGGCTGGGGGAAGCACCGGACGGCTCGATCATCGCGACGAGTCGCACGGCGTGGATCCGGTCGGCGGACGGCGGGCGAACCTGGCATGAGACGTACGCCGGTTTCGATGCGACCACGTGGGCCATCGATCCGGACGGCTTCGCATACGTTGGAACCCGTGGGTCCAGCATGGAGAAGAGCACCGGGAGCGTGGTGGCGACCGGGACCGGGATCGAGACCCCCGGAAGACCGCGGGCAGAACGGCTCTCGATCTACCCGAACCCGGCCGCGGATCTTGCGCACGTCGAGGCCGAGATGGGCGGAACGGGAGGGGCCGCGTTCGAAGTATTCGACGCGCTCGGCCGGCGAGTGAGATCTGGCCGGGCCGAAGGATCGGGCGAAGTCGTGCGGACCACCATCTTGACCCGCGGTCTGGCGCCCGGACCGTACCGGATCGTCCTGCGCAGAGGCGGGGAGATGCGTTCGGGATCCCTGCTTGTGGCGCCGGGCGGGTGAGCGGGTCGGGGCCCGACTCCGCGCGCGGAGATCGGCCGCCGGGCCCCTGAATAGCCACGGGTCGTGCGCCCCCTCCGCATATTGGGCCACGAACGTGGAATAGGAGCCGAAATACCGTGTTTTCACCCTGTTT
>JANJTM010000016.1 GCA_024711125.1 Rhodothermales bacterium | reverse complement strand
TTTCCAGGTATTCCCCGTAGGCCCCGGGGGCCTCGCGGACCCGGCGCCCGTCGTACAGGGCGTCGGCGTACCGGATCCGGTACGCCAGGTTGTCGGGGTTCGCGTCGATCAGGGCCCTGAGGCCCGAGAGGTTCGATCCGGACGACGCGGGCTGTCGGGGATCGGCCAGTCGGCCAACGCCCTGGAGCGCGTCCTGGTTGGCCGGATCGATGGCGAGCACGGCCTGGTAGTCGGCACGGGCCTGCGCGGCATTGCCGCGGCCTTCCTGCGCACGCGCTCTCAGCAGCAGAAGTCGCGTATCCCGGGTCCCCGGCTGGACGAGGCCTTCCAATATCTGCAGCGCTTCGTCGTACCGTCCGGCATCCAGCGCGGACGCCGCACGCTGCTGCGCGGCCAGATCCTGTGCCGATACGGCCGCCGGAAGCGCGGTCGCCAGCAGGATCGCCAGGGATGCCAGGAAGAACCGGAGCGAAGTCATGTCGGTCGGTCTGGTTAGGCCTCGTCCAGGGCGTACGCGAGGAACTCCTCGGCGCTCTGGAACGGACGGCCGTCGGGGACGACGATCGCCGAAACGGCGTGCAGCAGGTGATCGGCCTGGTCCGGCGCTTCGGCGCGGAGCCGGTTCTTGAGCCGTGCGAAGAAACCCTGGGCTTCTTCGGGGCGGCTGTCGGCCAGCAACACCACGAGCCGCTCGTCGGTCGCCCCGATGAGCATGTCGTCGTCGGTGCGCAGCGTGTCGGCGACCAGGTCGATGATGAACTCGAAATCGAAGGGCCGCGTGGTCTTGCCGCCCGAGCGGTCCATACGCATCGCCAGCAGGAGGAACGGACGGGCGCCGGCGTCGCGCCCCTCGAAATGCCGCTGGAGGCGCAGGCGGAACGCGTCCCGGTCGGCATACCGGTGCTCGACATTCTCGCCGGAACCGGCTCGCGAACCACCCGGGGCCGAAACGGCGGGTCTCGGAGCCTCGGAAATACCTTCCGCAGGGTCAACCTGCGTGTACTGTCCGAATTCGATCGTGGACTCTCCCGCGATGGACACCGTGCCTGCGCCCTGCGTCAGCCCGGCCAGGTCCCAGGACTCGACCGACTGCCGCTTGATCTGTCCGATATGCGGAATCAGCGTGAGCCGGCGCACGGTCGATCCCGGGTCGTCGTCCTCCAGCTCGACGTGCATCGATCCGGTCATCTGGCCGGCCATGAACTCGATGACGCGGCGCGATTGCTGGTTGGCCGGTTCGGGCAGCGCCAGGATGGCGGTGGACTCGAGCGAATCGAACTGCTCGAGCATGCGGACGAACTCCATGCGGAACCGGTCGAACGACCGGAACATGACGAACGGCATGAAATCGTTGATGACGATGCGATCGGGCTTTTCCCGCCGAACCAGCGCCACGAGGTCCCAGAGCGCCTTGGCCACCGCCTCGTCCCCCATGCTCTGCAGGTTCAGCATGGGAGGAATGCGCATCAGGCGTACGAAACCCGCCTTCTGCGCTTTCCTGAGGTCGAAACCGATCGATGCGGCCTGGATCATCAGGTCCTTGGGGCGATCCGACGCGATGAACAGGCACCGTTCGCGCCGCTCCACGCCGGTCATGACGTAGCGCAGGTTGAGCAGCCCGCGGCCGCTCGCGGCGCGGCCGAACACGAGGTATGCGCCGCCCCGGTACAGCCCGCCCCATTCCCGATCGATCGGGTCGATGCCCGACGGAATCAACGCGGCGAGACCGGCTGATTGGGCTGATGCTCTTTCCATTGCGAACTGGCGATCAAAGGTGAGACACGGACAACCGAGCGACCATGTCATCAAACCGTATGCCGTCTTTGCCCGGGGAATGCCGAACCGGGCCTTGCGAGCGGGTTTTGGGGGATTTGCGGCTGCCGGCTCCCGGTTCCGGTCGGCCCGGAGGCCGTCGGGATCCCCTTTTGAGATCCGCTTCGGCACCGGGTCGCCGTCGCCGGATGCGCGGCGACGAGGGACGGGGATCCACGGTATCCCGGGGCCCACGTCCTCCCTTCCGGGATCGGCCGGAAATCCCATTCCTATACCCGCGCGAGGGGGTATCCGTCTCAAAATGGCACCGACCGGGCGGCGAGCCGAGGCCCAAATCGGGCCTGGCGGGGCATTCCGGAGCCTGCCGGGCTCACCACCCGGGATTGGCCCGCTACTTGCTCAGCGTTCGCACGTCCGGCGCGAAGCCCGGCACAAGCCACACTCCGATCTCCCGAGACGTGCCATGACGCACACGAGACCTTCCATCACCCACGGCCTGCGGCCCACTACGTTCCTCGTCGCGCTCCTCTTGCCGTTGCTGGCCGGGTGCGACCTGTTCGGAGCCGGGATCGACCAGCGGGCACCGCGAGTGACCATCGAGTCGCCCGTCGACCGCGCCACGATTTCGGGACGCCATATCCTTTTCGTGATCGACGCCGAACCGCTGGGCGCGGACAACTACATCTCGTTCATCAACGTCAATCTCGACGGCGTGCGCATCGGGGAGGCTACCGCGGTGGGTGACAAGTTCCTGTTCCGCTGGGACAGCACGCCGATGGCCGACGGGCTGTATCGCGTCGAGGCGGTGGCGTACGACAGGTACCAGTCCCGCGGCGTATCGATACCGCTGTACCTGAAGGTGCAGAACCAGTCGACGATCCCCGGTCCGGCGCTCCGCATCATCGAACCCTCGGCCGGCAAGACGATCTCTGGGACCGTCCGGCTGGTCGCCCAGCGCCTGGTCGGGCCGGATTGGTCCAGTGAGCGCATCCAGCAGGTCGACTTCCTCGTCGACGGCACCGTGGTCCACACGACGTTCGGCGACCTGCCCGACGGATCCACGTTCCTTTACGACTGGAATACAGACGGCTTCCTTCCCGGGCTGCACGTCCTGCAGCTCAAGTCGTACGCCACGGCCGAAGCGTTCTCGGTGTCGGACCCGGTCGAGATCACCGTCGAGGCCGAGGCCGACGACCCGGACGACGAAGCCGATCCCGGCGACCTGATTTCCCGTACGGCCGGCATCCGCGGGCAGGTGACCGGTGCCATAGCGGTGGGATTCAACAACTGGGTATACGTCTCCTCGACGTGGCGCGACGCCGCCACGGGTCTCGACACGGGGCGAGTCACCGCGTTCGACGACACGGGGAAACTCGCCTGGACGTTTGACGCCAAGGGCCCGATCCGCCGTGCCCCGGTCATCGGCAACAACGAGGACGTGTACGCCGTCAGCGAAGACGGACGCCTGTACGCCCTCGCCCCGCTGTCGGGCAACGAACTGTGGTATTACCAGCCCGACGTGGTCGGATTCGCCAACCCGACGGCTCCGTCGCTGTCGGTGGACGGCGTGCTCTGGTTCGGCGATTCCCGCGGATACCTCCACGCGGTCAACACGTTCAACGGTCAGACGATTGCCGGCTACCCGAAGCAGATTACCGGTTCCACGTCGATCTCCATCGTCGCGGCTCCCGTCATCACTCCGGACCGGACCGTGATCGTCGCGGACGCGCGCGGAATGCTCACCGTCATTCCGCTCAACCGGGCCCCGGAATGGGTACTCCTGGGGTCCGGCGTCCAGAAGTCCCTGGCCGTAATCCAGGAGACCCTCAGCCTGACCCTGCCGGGCCAGCCCATCCAGCAGACGACGTCTGACGTCGTGTACGGCGTACTCGAGAACGGAGCGATCTTCCGCGCCGATCTGCTCGACCTGGCCAACTTCACGACCTCGGCCATCCCGTCCGATCCGATCGAGTACCCGTCCTCGGGGCCGATCATCGGTCCGGACGGCACCGTCTACGTGGGCACGGGCAGAAGCCTCGTCGCGTGGGACAAGGACCTGCGAAACGTGATCTACCGCATCCCCGGGTGGCGCGATCCGCTGTCATCCGGGTCGGCGACGCCCCACGGCGTGAGCATGGTAGCCATCGACTCGAACGAGGTCCTGCACTACGTGTCCGGTGAGAACGTCTACGCGATGAACTCGAACGGTACACCCTACTGGAACTATGCGCTGGGCACGACGGCGCCCAATCCTCCGACCATCACGCGCAACGGACACCTCCTGATCGGAGGGCAGAACGGCCAGCTCTTCCGCTTCGAAACGGGTTCGACCGGCCTCGCCCAGTCGAACTGGCCCACCTACATGCGCAACGCGCGGCACATCGGGCGGCAGGGCATCGACGCCAACGACAACTGATCGGGCCTCACGGCGCGGGACGCAGCCGGATGGGCGGCGTCTTCCGGATCACGGCCCCACCGGGTGCGATCGCCTCGATCCACACCGCGTGGGGCCGTCCCGATTCCGCGACCACGAGTCCCCCGATGTCGACCGCAGGTCCGTCGACGGGCACCCGAAGCGATTCGACGCCGCGTTCCACGTCCCAGAACACCACGGCGTAGGTCGCTCCCGGAATCGCGTCCCATCGCAGGCGACCCGATTGAACGGTGAGATCCGCAGACCAGGATGCGTCCTCCACGCCCGCAGGGCGCGTCCTGACCGCGAGGGCTTCTTCCCGGAATCGGACCGCGAGGAGCAGGGTGACCGCCACCGCCGCCACGAGCATCGTGATTCCGGCGATCCAGACCGCCAGTCGCAGCCGGCGCAGGGTGAAGAGGCCGTCGTCGGGCAGCGATCTCCATCCCTGGTCATCCAGGAGTTCGCGGGCTACCAGCACGAGCTCCCGGGCTTCCTCGTTCTCCGCGAGGTACCGGGTGACCTGGCGGCGTCGCGCCGGGGGCAGGTCGCCGGCCAGGTAGCCGGCCAAGGTCTGTTCGTCGATGATATTGGGATTCCCTCTCATGGAATCTCGTTCGGCAAAAGTTCTGCGCCGAGGGTTTAGCGCGTATCCTTCCACAGGGAGTACGGGCAGATTCCGGTTTTTCGGTCGGGGTCGTCTCATTTCGATACGGGTTTGTGCCACGGCGTTCGCTTGCCCGTGCGCGGCGGGACCCGTTTATTCCCGCAATTCCCTGAACGGACCATGGACGCCGACCTCCGCTCGATCCAGCAAGCCCGGTCCCTCGTGGCGGCGGCCGGCGATGCCCTTCACGAGGCCAAGAGCCTCGATCAGGCCGCCGTGGACCGCATCGTGGAGGCCATGGCCGCGGCCGGTGCCCAGGCCGCGGAACGGCTCGCGCGGCTTGCCTGCGACGAAACCGGCTTCGGGCGGGTCGACAGCAAGAAACTGAAGAATCTTTTCGCGACCCGCAGGCTGGCCGAGGCCGTGCGCGGCATGCCGACCGTGGGCGTGGTCGCGCGGCCTCACGACGGGACCGTCTGGGAGGTCGCCTCGCCGATGGGAGTGGTCGCGGCGCTGATTCCGTCCACGAATCCCACGTCCACGGCCCTGTACAAGGCCATCATCGCGGCCAAGGCCCGGTGCGCCATCGTCATGAGTCCGCATCCGCGCGCCTCCGGCTGTACGGCCGAGGCCCTCCGGGTCGTCGCCGAGGCCGCGGTCGCCGCCGGGGCACCGAAGGGTCTGTTCGCGTGCATGACGGAGGTCAGCGAATCCGGTACGGAAGCGCTGCTCTCCCATCCGTCGGTGGACGTGATCCTGGCTACGGGCGGCTCGGCCATGGTCCGCGCCGCCTACAGCAAGGGCAAACCCGCCTACGGCGTCGGTTCGGGAAACGTGCCGGTGTGGGTGGATCGCAGCGCCGACGTCGACAAGGCGGCCCGGGATCTCGTGTACGGGGCCTCCTTCGACTGGGGCGTACTGTGTTCCACCGAGCGGAGCGTCGTGGCCGACCTGCCGATCCGGGCCCGGCTGCTCAAGGCGCTGGAGACGAACGGGGCCCATTTCGTCACGCCGGGCGAACGTGATCTTCTCCGGGCGGTCGTCGTCCGCGAAGGACGGCTCAACCCGGCCCAGGTCGGCAAGCCGCCCCACGATATCGCCGCCCTCGCCGGGTTCTCCGTTCCGCGCGATACGCGTGTCCTCGTGTCGGAAGCCGATGCCGTCGGCCCAGCCGAGCCGCTTTCGCGCGAGACGCTCTCTCCCATCCTGACGTTTTACACCGCCGACGGATGGCAGGCGGGATGTGAACGGTGCATGGAGATCCTCGCGTACGGCGGCATGGGGCATACCCTCGGCATCCACGGCACGAACGAGCGCGTCATCGAGGCCTTCGCCCTGCAGAAACCGGCGATGCGCATCGTCGTGAACTCGGTTACGGCACTCGGATCGGTCGGGTACACGAACCGGCTCTTCCCCGCGCTTACGCTGGGTCCCGGTACGCTGGGGGGATCGATCACCAGCGATAACATCTCGCCGCTGCACCTGCTGAACATCAAGCGGGTGGCCTTCGAGACGGATCCCGTGCACCGGGCCGACCGCGCGCTTCCCGCGCCGACCCCGGCGGCGCCCTCCGGCCGTCGCCGCGCGTCTGCCCCGGCGTCGGGCACCGACTGGATGGCGCGCATCGACGAACGTCTGCGCGCGAGGGCCGGATCGCCCCCGACCGTCGCGGCGCCCGCGAGCCTCCCGGACGGCGCAACGCAGCAGGCGATTCCGGCTCCGGAGACGCTCCTTCCCGTCGCGCAGCGCACGTCCCCGTCCGGAACACCCGCCGCGGCATCCCCGGATCCGCCCCCGCGCGCCGCGCTGTCGGATGCCGAGATTGAGAAGATCGTGGCAGAATTCAGTCGCTGAGCCCCGCCTCCTGCCCGATCGATTGACTGCCGACGCGACGTCGCGGTATCTTTTCTGGCTATTTACGATTCTACCTTCGACCTGCCATGGCCGATACCAGCGACTTCAGGAACGGGCTCACGCTCGTCTGGAACAACGACCTCTGGACCATCGTCGAGTTCATGCACGTAAAGCCCGGCAAGGGCGGGGCGTTCGTGCGCTCGAAATTGAAGAACGTCCGGACCGGCAAGGTCGTCGACAATACGTTCCGCGCCGGCGAACGCGTCGACACGGCGCGCGTGGAGCGCCGCCCCCACCAGTTCCTCTACGAGGACGACCTGGGGCTGCATTTCATGAACAACGAAACCTACGAGCAGGTCACGCTGCCGAAGGATTTCGTCGCAGGTCGCCTCTTCATCAAGGAAGGGGGCACCGTGGACATCATGTTCCACGGGGAGACCGAGCAGCCGCTCACCACCGAAATCCCGAATTCGGTGGAACTCAAGGTGGTGCAGACCGACCCCGGGCTCAAGGGAGACACCGCGACCGGCGCCACCAAGCCGGCCACGCTCGAGAGCGGGGCCATCGTGTACGTGCCGCTCTTCATCAACGAAGGCGACGTGATCCGCGTCAATACGGAACGCGGTGACTACATTACGCGCGTCTCCACGGCGTCCTGACCTCCGGGGACGTCCCCGCCCGTCCAATCCAGCGATCGCATGGATCTAGACCGCATCAGGGAACTCCTTCAGGTCGTCGCGCAGAGCGACGTATCGGAAGTGGAGATCCATGACGGCGACCTGAAGGTCGTCGTGCGCAAGAACGCCCCGTCGGTGACGGTCCAGCCGCCGGCCCAGGCCTTCCCGTTCGCGTTCCCTCCGATGGCGTATCCGGGGGCCTGGCCGGCTCCCCAGGCCGGTCCGGGCCACGCCCCGGTCCAGTCCGCCTCCATCCCGGCCGCCCCGGCCGCCCAGTCGCCCGCGCCCGCCGAATCCGCCGCCGTCCGCGTGACCCCGGGCAAGGAAGTGCGCGCACCGATCGTGGGCACGTTCTACCGTTCGCCCTCGCCGGATGCCGACGCCTACGTGTCGGTCGGCGACCGCGTCAAGCCCGGCGACGTCCTCTGCATCATCGAAGCGATGAAGCTGATGAACGAGGTCGAATGCGAGATGTCGGGCATCGTGCGGGAGATTCTCGTGGACAACGCACAGCCGGTCGAGTTCGACCAGCCCCTGTTCGTCATCGAGCCCGCCTGACGGGCGCTCCCGACCGGGCCAATCCAGCCGAACCGTGATCCGGAAGGTCCTCATCGCCAACCGGGGCGAGATCGCCCTGCGCATCATCCGCACCTGTCACGAGATGGGCCTGCGCACGGTCGCCGTGTTTTCCACGGCCGACAGGGACAGCCTGCACGTGCGGTTCGCCGACGAGGCGGTCTGCATCGGCCCTCCGCCCAGCCGCGAGAGTTACCTGCGTTTCGATCGCATCCTGGCCGCCGCCGAGGTGACCGGCGCCGACGCGATCCATCCGGGGTACGGCTTTCTCGCAGAGAACGCGGATTTCAGCGCCATCTGTGAGGACCACCACATCAAGTTCATCGGCCCGTCGCCCGAGACCATTCGTCTCATGGGCGACAAGAGCCTCGCGAAGGACACGATGCGGGCGGCCGGTGTGCCGGTCGTCCCGGGCTCCGACGGCGTAGTGGAGACCGTGGAGGACGGCCAACGGATCGCCCGGAAATTCGGGTACCCGGTCATCATCAAGGCCAGCGCAGGCGGCGGCGGACGCGGCATGCGGGTCGTCATGAACGAATCGGACTTCGCCAACGCGTTCGCGACCGCGTCGAACGAAGCCGAAGCGGCGTTCGGAAACGGCTCGGTCTACGTGGAGAAGTTCGTCACCAGCCCCCGGCACATCGAGATCCAGGTCCTGGGCGACGGTCGCGGGCATGTCATCCACTACGGGGAGCGCGAATGCTCGATCCAGCGGCGCCACCAGAAGCTGCTCGAAGAGTCGCCGTCGCCGGTGGTGGACGCCTCGCTGCGCGCCCGGATGGGCGACGCGGCGGTCAGGGGTGCCGCCGCGGTCAAGTACGAGGGCGCAGGAACGGTCGAGTTCCTTCTCGACGCGAACGGCGACTTCTACTTCATGGAGATGAACACGCGCATCCAGGTCGAGCACCCGGTCACCGAGGAAGTGACCGACACCGATCTCATCGCGCAGCAGATCCGGGTCGCGCTCGGCGAGTCGATCGAGGACGACCACCAGGCCCCGGTGGGACACGCAATCGAAGCGCGCATCAACGCCGAGGACCCCTTCCGCAATTTCAGCCCCAGCCCGGGCCGGGTCCACACGTTCCACCCGCCTGGCGGTCACGGCGTCCGGGTCGACACGCACGTCTACACGGGCTACCAGATTCCGCCGTACTACGATTCGATGATCGCCAAGCTCATCGTGCGCGCCCGGACGCGGAATCTCGCCATCGAGAAGATGCTGCGCGCCCTCGACGAATTCGTGATCGAGGGCATCCAGACCACCGTCCCGTTCCACAAGCAGCTTCTCCGGCACCCGGAGTTCGTGGCCGGCCGGTTCGATACGCGGTTTCTCGAGTCCTTCGAACTCGTTCCCCCGCAGGCCTGACGCCACCGGCCGGATCGACCGCCACGCGATCTTCTTCGGATGACCCTTCCCCGGAACGGGAATTCCCGGGAATCGCGACGGTCCGTGCGTATTTTCGGGCTTTCCCTTCCCTTAGCCCACGGCGGCTCACCATGCAGTTCCCCAAGGACCTCAAGTACACCAAGGAGCACGAATGGGTGCGCCTTTCGGCCGACGGCAAGACCGGCACGGTCGGCATCACCGAATTCGCCCAGCAGGAGCTCGGCGACATCGTCTTCGTCGAGATCGACTCGGTCGGCTCCCAGGTGGCGAAGGACGAGGTTTTCGGCTCGGTCGAGGCGGTGAAGACCGTCTCGGAACTGTTCATGCCGGTATCCGGAACGGTCGCCGAGATCAACCCGGCCCTCGACGGCAATCCCGAGCTGGTGAATTCGGACCCGTACGGTGAGGGCTGGATGATCCGGATCGAGCTGTCCGATCCGGGGGAAGCCTCGGATCTGCTGTCGGCCGACGACTACGCCTCGATGATTTCGGCGTGACCCGGCATGCATGAACGGATCGTCATCCTCGACTTCGGCTCCCAATACACCCAGTTGATCGCTCGGAGGGTTCGCGAGGCCGGCGTCTATTCCGAGATCCACCCCTGCACGATCGCCGCCGAGGACGTGGCTCGCCTCGAGCCCCGTGGCGTAATCCTGTCGGGTGGCCCCTCCAGCGTGTACGATCCCGGGGCGCCGCAGGTCGACGACGCGATCCTCGGCATGGTCCGCTCCGACGGGTCCCCGATGCCCGTCCTGGGTATCTGTTACGGCCTGCAGGCCATCGCCCACCGGACCGGGGGAACGGTCGCCCGCGCGGCACACCGGGAATTCGGCCGGGCCCACCTTGAAGTGGACGACGACGCCGATCTCCTGCGCGGAATCCCGTCGGGCTCCACCGTATGGATGAGCCACGGGGACCATCTCACGTCCCTCCCGCCCGGCTACCGGGTGATCGCACACACGAAAAACGCCCCGATCGCGGCCGTCCGGTCCGAACGGGGACCGCATTTCGGTGTGCAATTCCACCCGGAAGTGGTACACACCGAGCATGGAGCCGCGCTCATCCGCAATTTCGCGTTCGAGGTCTGCGGGTGTGCGGGCGATTGGTCGCCCGCGTCCTTCATCGACGAGAAGACCCGCGAGGTCCGTGAACTCGTCGGCGAGGAGCACGTCATCCTTGGACTCTCGGGAGGCGTCGATTCCTCCGTGGCGGCCGTACTCCTGCACAAGGCCATCGGCGACCGGCTGACCTGCATCTTCGTCAACAACGGGCTTCTCCGCAAGGGCGAGTGGGAGCAGGTGCAGGCCACGTTTCGTGACCATTACCATATCCGGCTGGAGGCCGTGGACGCGTCGGACCTGTTCCTTGGACGGCTGGACGGCGTCACCGATCCGGAGCGCAAGCGCAGGATCATCGGCAATACGTTCGTCGAGGTTTTCGATTCGGCGACGCGCACCGTGGTGAGTCACCTCGACCGCAAGCCGCGTTTCCTTGCGCAGGGCACGCTGTACCCCGACGTGATCGAAAGCGTCTCCTTCAAGGGCCCCTCGGCGACGATAAAGACGCACCACAACGTGGGTGGGCTTCCCGATGACCTCGATTTCGAGATCCTGGAGCCGTTCCGCGAGTTGTTCAAGGACGAGGTACGCGCCATCGGCCGTCTTCTCGGCGTACCGGAGTCCATCATCGGACGGCACCCGTTCCCCGGCCCCGGCCTCGCCATCCGCATCCCCGGCGCCGTGACGCGGTCCGATCTCGGCCTGCTTCGCGACGCCGATGACATCTTCATCGGCGAACTGCGCAGCTGGGGGCTGTACGATCGGGTCTGGCAGGCGTTCGCCGTGCTGCTGCCGGTCCGCACGGTCGGCGTGATGGGAGACGAGCGCACGTACGAGAACGTGTGCGCCCTCCGGGCCGTGACCAGCGTGGACGGAATGACCGCCGACTGGGCTCCGTTGCCGTACGATTTTCTCGCGCACGTGTCGAGCCGGATCGTCAACGAGATCCGCGGAATCAACCGGTGCGTCTACGATATCAGCTCGAAGCCTCCCGCGACCATCGAATGGGAATGATCCGCATCCTGGTCCTCGCGCTTGGCCTGCTCGTCCCTGCCGCGGCGCCCGCCGGGGCCCAGGAGGCCATGCCGGACGATTTCCGGGAGGGGCTGGCCGCGTTCGAGCTCGGTGACTTCGACCGGGCGCTGCTCCGCTTCATGGCCGTGGCCTCTTCCGAGGACAGGGATTGGATTTCCGCCGGCCACTTCATGGCCGCCAAGTCGCTCTACCGCGCGCACCGTTTCGAAGAGGCCGAGATGGCCCTGCGCGCCTTCCTGGCGCAGTACCCGGGCTCACGCTACGTCCAGGACGCCGAACACACCCTCTCGCTCACGCGCGCCGCGGTTGCCGTACTGGCGCAGCGCGCGCGCCCGGTCGGCGTGATTCTCTCGCTGCAGGGCGAGGAGTCGGCCCAATCGCAGGCGCTGTTCAACGGCATCCGCCAGGCCGTCGACGAACACAACGGAACGGCTGCCGGCCACGAGCGCGTTCGGCTCGTCTTTCGGGACATAGGGGCGCAAGCCTCCGGGGCGGCTACCGCCGTGGCGTCCCTGGCTGACGAGGGCGTGACGATGATCCTCGGAGCGCTGTTTTCGGACCAGGCCCGGATGGCGGCGGCCGAGGCCGAAACGCGGCGGGTCGTTTTCGTCGCGCCCCTGGCCACCGACGACCGGGTATCCGAAAACCGGCGGTTCGTATTCCAGGCCAATCCCACGATCGCCACGCGCGGAAGGGCGTTGGCCCGCTTCGGCGTGAACGGACTGCTCCTGCGGCGTTTCGGCGTGTTGGCGGCCTTCGACTCGCAGGGTTTCTCGACCGCCATGGCCGAGGCGTTTCGCGACGAGGTCGGAAAGCTGGGCGCCGAAGTCGTGTTCTTCCGAGCCCTGGATTCGGGCACCGAGTGGTCGCATATCGCGGAAACCCTGCCTGCAGACGGCCTTCGCCGTGCCCGCGGACTCTTCGTTCCGCTCGCCGGAAGGCAGGCCGAGCGGGAGGCGAATGCCCTGATCCAATCGCTGACCGAAGCCGGAGCCGACGTCCGTATCCTCGGCAACGCCGAGTGGCACCAACTTCGGCTCGGCGCGGCGGCCGATCCCTTCGCGGTCACCTATCTCAACGATTTCCGGGTAGACCCGGAAGAGCGGTTCACCCGCGAGTTCCTGCGCGAGCACCGCCGTCGTTTCGGTGTGGACGCCGGCCGGCTGGCCCACGTCGGCTACGACGTCACGCGGTTCGTGCTCCACGCCATGCAGGGGGAACGATCGGCCACCGATATCGCCGACGCCCTTCGTCGCGCTCCGCTCTTCGACGGCACCGGCATGCGCATCGACTTCCGCGGGGGGCAGGTCAACGAGGCCCTGTTCTACCAGCGATACCGGGACGGGCGGGTCGAACTCCTGCGCTGACCGGAACAGCCGACCGTCACGAGGGTTTGTTTTGGCCGCCCGAACCTTCCGAATACCATGGGAGGCCGGGGCCGCGTTGTGACTGCAGCGCACTTTCCCCCGTGACCATGCGAATCGCCTCCGCGACGTTCGTTCTCGCTTCTGCCCTCCTGCTGTCTGCCTGTGCGGGTTCGTCGCGCGTCGCGTATGACGGTCCCGAGGACGCCTACCGCCGCGGTCTCGAGCTGCTTGAAGCCGGCAAACCCGAGCAGGCGATTCCCTACCTGCAGGGTGCCTTCGACTTCGGACGGACGCACGAATGGGCCGCCGACGCCCAGCTCGCGTTGGCTCGGGCCTACCGCGCCAACAGGGAGTACCTGCTCGCGGCGAACGAGTACACCCGTTTCACGCAGATCTATCGTAACGATCCGCGCGTTCCGCAGGCTTCGTTCGATCTCGCGATGACATACTACGATCGGGCGCCCGAATACCGGCTCGACCAGTCGGATACCGAAGCCGCCATCGCGCAGTTCGAGTTGTACCTGACCCGGTATCCCGACGGAGCGTTGAGCGAGGAAGCGGCCGGGCGAATCGTCGAACTGCGTAATCGCCTGGCCCTGAAGCGGTTCGACGCCGGCCTGCAGTACGAACAGCGAGGACTCCACGAGGCCGCCGGCATCACGTTCGAGTCGGTTTTCGACGAGTATTTCGATACCGAGTGGGCCGATGACGCGCTTGTGGGCGCCATCCGGGCCTACACCCGGTACGCCGAGCAGAGCGTACAGACCCGGAAAGCCGAGCGCCTCGAACGCGCGGTGATGAACTACGACCGCCTGCTGCAGATCTTCCCGGACAGCCCGTTGGTCAAGGACGCCGAGGCGCTCTACCGCGCGGCCGCCGAGAGGCTCGCCGCACTGCGCCCGGGCACAGCCGGCGCGGCCGGGGCTGGCGCCTCGCGATGATGCGCGTCGGCCTGTACGGCGGCTCCTTCAGCCCGGTTCACATCGGGCACCTGGTCATCGCCGAACAGGCACGCGTCCAGGCCCGTCTCGACCGGGTGGTGTGGATGCCCGCGTTCCTCTCGCCGCACAAGACGGATCGTGCCGCCCCGGCGGCGGCCCATCGCCTTGCCATGTGCCGGCTGGCGACCGTCGGACACGACGCGTTCGAGGTCAGCGACCTGGAGATCGAGCGCGAGGGGGTGTCGTTCACCGTGGATACGCTGCGCTCGCTCCGGGACAGGCACCCGGACTGGGACCTGCATCTCGTGATCGGGCAGGACAGCCTCGAGTCCTTCCCCACGTGGAAGGAGCCTGACACCATACTCTCGATGGCGAGGCTCGTGGTGTATCCGCGGGCCGCCGAGCCGGACCTCGCAGGGCTCCTCGCGGCCGTCCAGGCCGACGCCATCGCGCTCGACGCGCCGCGGCTGGCGGTCTCTGCCAGCGACATCCGGGATCGGATCGGGCGTGGCTTGTCGGTGCGATACCTGCTCCCCGACAGGGTACTCTCCTACGTCGAGGATCACGGCCTGTATCGCTAACTTGGCGGGGCCAATCCAGTCCACCCCATGCGTGCGCCAACTTCGCTCCGGGACCGGGCCGCCCAGCTCGTTTTTCCCCGCCTCGGCTCCAACATGCCCCCTCCCCAATGGGCAGACGAGGCCGTCGATCGGATGCAACGCCTCGTGGAGGACCTTCCGGTGGGCGGTGTGGTCCTCTTTCGCGGACGCGCCGACCGGACGCCGGAGGCATTGAAACGCCTCCAGGACCACGCGGCCTTCCCCCTGCTGGTCGGCGCCGACCTGGAGCGGGGCGCGGGGCAGCAGATGGCCGGCGCGGCCGTTTTCCCGCATGCGATGGCGTTCGGGACGACGGGTGACCGGGCGCCCTCGCTCGTCCACCACGCCGCGTGGCTCGCGGCCCGCGAAGCACTGTCGCTCGGCATACACTGGCTCTTCGCGCCGGTGGCCGACGTGCACTCGAACCCGTCGAATCCCATCATCTCCACCCGCGCGTTTTCCTCGGATCCGCTCGTGGCGGCCGAACTGGTCCAGGCGTTCATTGCCGGGTGCAGGGAGGGGGGAGTTTTCACGACCGCCAAGCATTATCCCGGACACGGCGATACCGAAACCGATTCGCACGACGGGGTAGCCACCGTGCCCCGAGAGCGCTCCTCCCTCGATTCCGTGGAACTGCTGCCGTTCCGTGCGGCGTTCCTCGCGGGGGTCGATTCGGTGATGACGGCGCACGTCGCGTACCCGGCCCTCGACCCGTCGGGGCTCACGGCCACGTGGTCGCCCGCGATCCTGCGCCGCCTGCTCCGAGACGAGATGGGATTTGCGGGCGTGGTCGTATCCGACAGCCTGCTGATGGGCGGCGCCGGCGAGTCGGGTGTCGACGTGGCCCGCCGCGCGCCCGCGCTCGTCGCCGCGGGCGTGGACGTCCTGCTCGACGTGAGCGACCCGATCGTAGCCGTCGAGGCGTTGGTTGCAGCCGTGGAATCGGGACACCTCGACGAAAGCCTGCTCGACGCCGCCTTTTCCCGGGTCTGGTCTCTCAAGCAGCGACTCGTCGCCCGGCACGGTGCCGACGTATTCACCGCCCCGCCCGCCGCTCCCCTGGCCCGGCAGCAGGCCGAGGAACTCTCTGACCAGGTGGCCGACCTGGCCATACGGGGATACGGTTCCCTGCCGTCCGATTGGCCCCGCCGGGCGCGCGAACACGGCGTGCACGTGCTCGTATTCCGGCCGATTCCTGACTACCCCGATCCCACCAAGGCCCCCGCCGAAGCGATCTTTGCCGGCATCCTCCCCGGGGCATCGGTATCGACCGTCGGACCCGAGGTCCCGGACGACGAGTTGGCGCGCCATCTCGGCGCCGCCGGACGCGCTGGACTGGTGGTCTGTGCGCTGGTCGTCAAGCCCGCCGCGTGGCATCGCTTCGGCCTGCGACCCGACCAGGAGCGGCTCGTCCGGGCGCTCGTGGCACAGTCCCCCACGTTGATCGTCTCGCTCGGAAGCCCGGACGTACTCGGGCCGTTCGACGCGTCGCCGTTCCGCATGTGTACGTACAGTGATGTCGTCTCCTCGGTCTCGGCCGCCGCGAGACGCGTCCGAAGCGTCCTGAGGCTGGACTGATGGCCCTCTTCGACTGGCTCAAGGGGGGAGACCGGCCCGCCCAGGTGGACGACGCCTTCGCCGACCTGCAGGAGATGCTGCGGATCGGCGACGAGATGTTCGGCGCGGCATGCGGTCACCTGCTCGACAACGAGATCCTGGACCTGGACCTCGAACGGAGGGACGACGAGATCGATCGCAGGGAGGGCCACCTTCGCGCCGCGGTGCAAGCCTACCTCGCCTCCCAGCCCGGTCGTCCGCAGGTGTACGCACTCAAGCTCCTGGGCATCGTGCAGGAAGCCGAGCGCATCGGCGACCTTTCCAAGAGCCTCGGAGACCTGGCATCGCTGGCCACGCGACCCCGCCTCGGACCCGCCGTGCTGCCGCTTCGCAACGCGCGCAACGAGATCCAGGCCATGTTCACGCTGACACGATCGTGTTTCCGCGAGAACGACGTCACGCGCGCCGAAGCCGTCCTGACCCTGCACGAAGAGCGCAAGCGTGAAATCCAGTCCATCATTCGCGACCTCGCTACCGGACGCAGCGACAGCGTGAACGAGGCCGTCGTGCTCGCTCTCGCAGCCCGCATGCTCGGGCGCGTCAGTTCCCACCTCGCGAACATCGCGTCGAGCGTCGTATTCCCGTTCGAGCAGATCCGGCGGACCCATATCGAGGTCCGGGACCGGATCGACAAGCCGGACTGAGGCCATGCCCGGATCGCACCGCCTTCCGTTCCTGCTGCTGGTCATGGCCGCCACGTCCTGCTCCCCGTCCCCGACGGCTTCAGACCGGATCGCCGCAGAAATCGACGCCATCGTCGCCGAAGCGCCCGACGCCGTCGTGGCCGTCTCGGTCAGGGACGCCGGGACCGGCACCCGCTTCGACCGCCTACCGGAGCGGGATTTCCACGCCGCCAGTACGATGAAGGTGCCCGTGCTCATCGAACTCTTCCGCCAGGTGGCGACCGGGCGGCGCTCGCTGGACGACTCGGTCCGGGTGGAGAACCGGTTCCGATCCATCGTGGACGGGTCGGAATTCTCCATCTCGGACGACTCGTACGACGACCTTTACGGCCGTATCGGCACGCTCGTGGCGGTACGGGATCTCGCGGAAACCATGATCACGTGGTCGTCGAACCTGGCGACCAACCTCCTGATCCAGGAGGTCACCGCCGACTCCGTACAGGCGACCAGCCGTCGACTCGGGGCGGGCCGGCTTCAGACCCTGCGCGGCGTCGAGGACCTCAAGGCCTTCGAAGCCGGGCTCAGCAACCGCACGAACGCGCCGGACCTTGCGACGCTGTTCGAGGCCCTGCGCGACGGCCGGGCCGTGTCGGCGGAAGCAGACCGGGAGATGGTCGCGATCCTCCTGCGGCAGGAATTCAACTCCATGATCCCTGCCGGTCTGCCCGAAGGCACCCGCGTGGCGCACAAGACGGGCAGCATCACGCGCATCCACCACGACGCGGGCATCGTCTACCCGGCGGACGGGGAGCCCTACGTGCTCGTGATCCTCACCGAGGGCATCGACGACATCGAGGCGTCGGGGCGTCTCGGGGCCCGCATCGCCGCCGCCGTGCACGCCGCGCTGCGCCCGTGACGACGCGGCTCAGGCTATCCAGAGCGACTGCACGTTGACGAAGGCACGGATGCCGGGAGCGGCCAGTTCCCGGCCGTACCCCGAGTCCTTGACGCCGCCGAAGGGCAATCGGGGGTCGCTCTTCACCATGCCGTTGACGAAAGCGCAGCCTACGTCCATGCGCCGGGCGAAGCGCTCGCCGCGGTCCCTGTCGCGAGTGAACACCGAGCCCCCCAGCCCGAACGGCGTCGCGTTGGCAAGGCGGAGTGCGTCCTCCTCGTCCCGCGCCTCGACGACCGAGGCCACCGGCCCGAAGATTTCCTCCCGGAACGCGACCGAACGCTCATCCACGGCTCCGAGCACGGTCGGGGCGTAGAAGCAGCCGTCACGCGTGCCGCCGCACAGCACCTGCGCACCGCCGTCCACCGACCTGCGAACCTGGTCCTCGATTTCCTCGGCAAGGTCGAGCCGGGCGAGCGGACCCACGTCCACCGCGCGGTCGAGCGGATCTCCCACGCGCAGCGCCCGAACGCCGGCGACGAAACGTTCGGTGAACGCGCCCAGGACCGAGCGGTCCACGATGAAGCGCTTCGCCGCGATGCAGCTCTGCCCGTTGTTCTGCATGCGGGCCGTGACCGCGATACGCGCGGCTTCGTCCACGTCGGCATCGTCCAGGACGACGAACGGGTCAGACCCTCCCAGTTCAAGCAGCGACGGCTTCAGGTGCCTTCCCGCGAGGCTGCCCACCGCGCGTCCGGCCGCGTCGCTGCCCGTGAGCGTGGCCGCCCGCACCCTCGGATCCGCGAGCACGCGTTCCACCCGAGAGCCTTCGAGAACGAGGGCCTGGAAGGCGTCCGGATCGAATCCGGCTTCGGCAAAGATCCCGGCGATGGCCAGCGAACATCCGGTCACGTTCGAGGCGTGCTTGAGCAGGCCCGTGTTTCCGGCCATCAGCGCGGGAGCGGCAAAGCGGAATACCTGCCAGAACGGAAAATTCCAGGGCATCACGGCGAGCACGGGGCCGAGCGGGCGGTAGGCGACGAGACTGCGGGACGCGTCGGTGCCTATCACCTCGTCGGCGAGCAGGCGCTCGGCTTCGTCGGCATACCACCGGCAGACCCACGCGCACTTTCGGGCCTCGGCCTCGGCCTGCGCTACGGGTTTGCCCATCTCGAGCGTCATGAGCCGCCCCCAGCGCGCCGCGCCGTCCTCCAGCAGGTCCGCGGCCCGGCGCATGCGCTCGGCCCGGAACTCGAACGACGTATCCCGCAGTGCCAGGAACGCTCGATGCGAGTTCGCGATGCACGTTTCGAGTGCGACCTTCGTGATCGGCTCGTACCGCGCGATCTCGGTCAGGTCGTAGGGATTGATCGAGCGCATCATGGCAGTTTCGGTGCGACGAACGGGGCATGGGCATCGGCATGCTAGGCACTGTACCGGCCGTTCGAAAGCGGGGGGTCCCCGATGCGGTCCGCTTCGGTGTATTTTCGACGGAACTCCCGCGGCGCCGACGGTCCCGCCCTTCCGGATGTCCCTTATCCCGCGAATCACGGCTTTCGCCAGGCGGCTTTTCGGCCGCCGACGGGAAGAGACGCTCCCCACTTTCGGACTGAACGCTGACGCCATCCGGTTGGTCACCGCGGAACCCGTAGCGCGTATCGACCTGTACGTGCAGGCGATGAAGCACCGGTCGCTCGGACGCGGACGGTATCCCGCCGCCGAGGACTCCAACGAGCGGCTCGAATTCCTCGGCGACTCGGTGCTCGGGTTCGTCATCGCCCACTTCGTCTTCGAGACCTTTCCCGATCGCGACGAGGGCTTCCTCACCCGCCTGCGTTCCAAGCTCGTCAATACGCGGGCCCTTGCCGATCGTGCGGGCCGGATCGGCATCGGCGAGTTGGTCCTGTTGTCCGAAAATGCGGAGCAGGACCGCGGGAGAGCCAACGAGAACATCCTCGCAGACGCGTACGAGGCCCTGGTGGGCGCGCTGTTCCTGGACCAGGGCATCGAGGCCGCGACCCGGTTCGTGCACCGGACCGCGCTCGAGGGCATCGATCTCGAGAACCTGGCCGGCCGAGAGGACAATCACAAGAGCCGCCTCCTCGAGCACTCCCAGGCGCGCGGCTGGCCGCAGCCGTCATACCGCGTCCTGCTCGAGGAGGGACCGGGCCATGAGCGCACCTTCACGGTCGAAGCCGTCGTGCGCGGCCAGGGCATCGCCACCGGCCGGGCGGGTTCCAAGAAGCAGGCGGAGCAGCTGGCTGCGGCGGCGGCCCTCGACGCGCTCGCCCGCTCCGGCGAGTGAGCCGTTTCACCGAGAATTGAACCTGCCCCGTCGACCGCCGTCGCGGCCCGGCGTTCATTACCCTCTCCTACTCATCGACCGCACCGATGGCCATCGACCTGCAGCCCACCGACCGATTCCGGGACCGCCATATCGGTCCGCTCGAACGCGACCTCGAAGCGATGCTCTCGGTCGTCGGGGTTTCTTCCCTCGACGAACTGGTCGACCAGACCGTTCCGGCGTCGATTCGCCTCGCCGGGCCGCTGGACCTGCCCCCGGCCCGCAGCGAGCGCCAGCTCCTGGCCGATCTCGGCGCGATGGCCGCTCGGAACCGGGTGTTCCGCTCCTACATCGGCATGGGCTACCACGGAACCGTGGTCCCGCAGGTCATCCAACGCGGCATTCTCGAGAACCCGAACTGGTATACCCAGTACACGCCGTACCAGGCCGAGATCGCCCAGGGACGCCTCGAAGCGCTGCTCAATTACCAGACGCTGGTCATGGAACTGACCGGCATGGAGATCGCCAACGCGTCGCTGCTCGACGAGGGCACCGCCGCCGCCGAAGCGATGGCGATGCTGCACCGGTCGGTCAAGGGTCCCGAGCGCAATACGTTCTTCGTCTCCGACGCCTGCCATCCGCAGACGATCGCCGTCGTCGAGACCCGTGCCGAGCCTCTCGGCATACGGGTCGTGGTAGGCGATGCCGGCCGGTTCGAGCCGGACTCCGACACGTTCGGCGCGCTGGTCCAGTACCCCGAGTCGGACGGTACGATCGTCGACCACTCGTCCTTCGCCGCCCGACTGCACGACGCGGGCGCCTGGCTCGTCGTCGCCGCGGACCTCCTTTCGCTTACGGTACTGGAAGCCCCGGGCACCTGGGGAGCCGACGTGGTCGTCGGCACGTCCCAACGATTCGGCGTGCCGATGGGCTACGGCGGCCCACACGCCGCGTTCTTTGCGACGAAGGACGCCTTCAAGCGCCTCATTCCGGGGCGCATCATCGGGGTCACGGTGGATGCCGACGGACACCCGGCCCTGCGCATGGCCCTGCAGACGCGGGAACAGCATATCCGGCGCGACAAGGCGACGTCGAACATCTGCACGGCCCAGGTACTGCTCGCGGTGATGGCGAGCATGTACGCGGTATACCACGGCCCGCGGGGGCTGCGCGCCATCGCCGAACGAGTGCACGGCCTCTCCCGCGTGCTGGCAACCTCCCTCGGGCACGTCGGCCTCGGGGTGAAGACCACCGAGGTCTTCGACACGCTGCGCGTCACGACGACCCCGGCCCAGCAGGAGGCCGTGCGCGGGGCCGCCCTTGCCGCAGGCATCAACTTCCGGTACTTCACCGACGGCTCGACGGGCGTCGCGCTCGACGAGACCGTCACTCCGACCGATCTTGCCGACGTGCTGTCGGTCTTCTCGGCGGCCGTCGGACGGCAGGCACCGCCGGTCGAGGACGTGGCCTCGACGCTCGACGCCGGGTATCGCGGGCCCCTCGCCCGCACGACGGGCTACCTGGCAGAGCAGGTCTTCAACGCGTACCACTCCGAGAGCGAGATGATGCGGTACATGCACCGCCTCTCTTCCAAGGACCTCTCGCTCACGACCAGCATGATCCCGCTCGGATCGTGCACGATGAAGCTCAACTCGGCCGTGGAACTGGCTCCGGTCACGTGGAAGGAATTCGGAGGGCTGCATCCGTTCGCCCCCGCCGACCAGGCCCGGGGATATGCCGCGATGGTCGCCGACCTCACGTCATGGCTGGGCGAAATCACCGGCCTGCCCGGGGTCTCGCTGCAGCCGAACAGCGGGGCCGCCGGAGAATACGCCGGGCTCCTGTTGATCCGGGCCTATCACGCCGACCGCGGGGACGCCCACCGCACGGTCTGCCTCATCCCGTCGTCGGCCCACGGCACGAATCCCGCGTCGGCCGTCATGGCGGGCATGGAAGTAGTCGTCGTGGCGTGCGACGAAATGGGCAACATCGATCTCGCCGATCTCGAGGCCAAGGCGGTCCAGCACGCCGACCGCCTCGCGGCCCTCATGATCACGTATCCGTCCACGCACGGCGTGTTCGAGGAATCGGTCAGGGACATCTGCGCCGTCGTGCACCGGAACGGCGGGCAGGTCTACATGGATGGCGCCAACATGAACGCCCAGGTGGGGCTCTGCAGGCCCGGAGACATCGGTGCCGACGTCTGCCACCTCAACCTGCACAAGACCTTCGCGATTCCGCACGGCGGAGGCGGTCCCGGCGTCGGGCCCATCTGCTGCGCCCCGCACCTCGCGCCGTTCCTGCCCGGCCACCCCGTCGTCGCCACCGGCGGGTCGCGCGCCATCGGACCCGTCTCGTCGGCGCCGTTCGGCAGCGCGGGTGTGCTCGTCATTTCCTGGGCCTACATCGCGCTGCTCGGCGCGGAAGGACTTCGCCGCGCCACGCAGTTCGCGATTCTCAACGCGAACTACATGGCGGCCCGTCTGAAGGAACACTTCGGCATCCTCTACACCGGGGCGCACGGCCGCGTCGCGCACGAGTTCATCCTCGATTTGCGGTACCTGCGCCAGCAGACCGCCCTCACGGAGGTGGACGTCGCCAAGCGCCTCATGGACTACGGCTTCCATGCACCGACCATGTCGTGGCCCGTGCTGGGTACCATGATGGTCGAACCGACCGAGAGCGAAGCGAAGGCCGAACTGGACCGGTTCGTGGACGCCATGATTTCGATCCATTCCGAAATCCAGGAGGTCCTGCTGGGCATCGCCGACGCCGAGGACAACGTGCTGCGGAACGCGCCGCACCCGGCCCGCCTGGTGATGGCGTCGGACTGGAGCCGTCCGTATTCGCGCGAATCGGCCGCGTACCCGGCCCCCTGGACCCGTTCGCACAAGTTCTGGCCCACCGTGAGGCGGGTGAACGACGCCCACGGAGACCGGAACCTCGTCTGCTCCTGCGCGCCGCTCGAGGCCTACGTGGAGGCCTGAGCGCCGAGAGGTTCACGCGTCGAGCGACCAGAGCCGTCCGGGCAGGGGGCGTCCCAGTACCGAGGACAGGCGCCGAGAGACCTGGGCCACGGCGCTGCGGTCCACGCCGGTGTGCAGACCCATGCGCTCGAACAGCCAGCACGCGTCTTCGGTGGCTACGTTTCCCGTCGCTCCCGGGATGAACGGACATCCGCCCAGGCCGCCGAAAGCGGTGTCAAACCGCGTCACGCCCAGGGCATGCGCGGTCGCGATATTGACGAGGCCGAGCCCACGCGTATCGTGCAGGTGGAGCACCAGTTCGACGCCCGGGGCGGCCCCGGCCACGGCCTCCACGGTGCGGCGGATCTCCTCGGGGCCGGCGCGTCCGGTCGTGTCGGCCAGGGACAGCGATTCGAGGGGGTAGCCGGCGAACCGCCTCACGATCCCCGTGACGAGTTCGAGGGGCGTGTCGCCGGTCTGCGCGTACCCGAAGACGGTCTGCAGGCCGAGCTGCACGCGGCAGCCGCCGTCGAGTGCGGCACGCAGCATGACCTCGGCCTCGTCCACCCCCTGCTCGACCGTGCGCCCGACGTTGTCCCTGGCGTGGCTTTCGTTCGTGGCGATCGAGAGGTCCACGCACCGGAATCCGGCCGACAGGGCCCGCTCGACACCCCTCAGGTTCAGTGCGAGGGCCGACCACTCGGGTCCGGGAATCCCCAGCACCGCCTCGGCCACGGCCTCGGCGTCGGCCATCTGGGGCACCCGCCCGGCATGGACGAACGACGTCGCCTGGATGCGCGGAAGCCCGGCCGCGGCCAGCTCCCGAAGCGCCCGGACCTTCGTGGCGGTGTCGATGGGGGTGCGCTCGAACTGGAAGCCGTCCCGCGGCCCCACCTCGCACAGCCGAACCCGTGCCGCGTGCGTCATGGAAACCCCTGTGCCGATTGACCTTCGAAATTCGTACCGTGCGGTCCGGCGGACCGCGACCCGCCGCGGAGACCAACCCTCCTCGAAACGACATGTTCTTCCGGCTCCTCCTCCTCGTCGCCCTCGCGGCGACCCCGGCGCGCGTCCTCGCCCAGGCGACGACCACGCACGACGGCCCCCTTTCCGACCGGAGGGTCTCGTACCGGATCGATGCCCGGCTGGACCCCGAGACGCGCACGGTGACGGGCGCCCAGCGCCTGACGTGGCGGAACCCGGCCCCCGTTCCGGTTGCGGAACTGCAGTTCCACCTGTACCTCAACGCCTTCCGACCGGGATCGACGTTCCAGAACGAATCCGGAGGCGTGCACCGCGGGTTTTCGGCGTCGGGTGAAGACGTGTGGGGCGGCATGACGGTGCGGTCCATGCGCATCGCGGGAGACGTGCCCGACGACCTGGGACCGGTCGTGCCGTACGCCGGCCCGGGTGCGGACCTCACCGAGCGCATCCGGTTCATCCAGCCCGACGACGGCAATCCGGAAGACCGCACGGTGATCGCCGTCGACCTGCCGACGCCCGTCGGACCGGGGGAGACCATCGCGCTCGACATCGACTTCGAATCGGTGCTGCCGAGGATCACCGCCCGCACCGGATGGCTGAAGGACGACCGGGGCGATCCCTTCTTCATGGTGGCGCAGTGGTTTCCCAAGATCGGCGTCTACGAGGTGCCCGGGCAGCGGTACATGCCTTCCGACCACCCGACCGGCGGATGGAATACGCACCAGTTCCACGCCAACAGCGAGTTCTACGCCGATTTCGGCACGTACGAGGTTTCGATGACGGTGCCGTCGGACTACGTCGTGGGGGCCACGGGCCTGCAGGTCGACGAGGCGGCCTCGGGCGGAACGAAGACCGTGACCTTCCGCGCCGACGACGTGCACGACTTCGCGTGGACGGCCTACGACAAGTACGAGGAGTTCACCCGGCAGTGGCGCCACGTGTCGATCCGCGCGCTCATCCGCCCGGAACACCGCGCCCAGGGCGAACGGCACCTCGACGCGGCCGTCGTCGCGCTGGAGCGCTTCCACGACTGGGTCGGCGAGTACCCGTACACGACGCTCACGCTGGTCGACGGCATCGGCGGGTCCAACGGCATGGAGTATCCCACGCTCATCACGTGCGGAACCACGTACATGCTTCCCCGCCGGGTCCGCGCCCTCGAACTGGTCACCATCCACGAGTTCGGTCACCAGTACTTCTACGGCCTGCTCGCGAGCAACGAGTTCGAGGAGGCCTGGCTCGACGAGGGCATGAATTCGTACATCGAGTCGCGGATCATGGACGACGCCTACGGCCCGGGTTCGGTGCTCGACCTGCCCGGGCTCCCGGTCTCGGGCCGGCAGCTCCATCGGCTGAGTTATACCCAGAGCCGGCCGGAGCGGGGCACCATCGAGACGTGGTCCTGGAAACACGACTTCTCCTCGGACTACGGCAAGACCTCGTATGCCAAGCCGGCGAGCATCATGAACAGCCTGGAGTCGGTCGTCGGCTGGGATACGATGCACCGATTCCTGCGCACGTACTACGACAGGTGGCGTTTTCGCCACCCGACAACCCGGGATCTCCAGGACACGATGGAGGAGGTGGCCGGCCGCGACCTCGATTGGTTCTTCGACCAGTACGTGCGTGGCACGGCCGTGGTGGATTACGAAGTGACCTCGGTCGAGAACAGGGCAGCGGAAGCGTCGAGCCCGGGGGACAGCACCCGGGCCCTGAAGACGGCCACCGTGACCGTGCATCGGAAGGGTACCGGCCACTTCCCCACGACGGTTCGGGTACGGTTCGACGACGGAACCACGGAAGACCTGGCGTGGGACGGACGGGACGAATGGAAGCGATTCACCTTCACGAAGACCGCGCGGGCGGTCGAGGCGTGGATCGATCCGGACGGCGCGCTCTGGCTCGAAACCGATCGACTGAACAACCGCCGCACGACCGAAATCAGCAAACGCTTCGCGCGCAGGGAACAGGGCAAGTTCACCGTCCGCTTCCAACAGGTCATTCACCTCCTTTCCGGACTATTCTGACGCTGCCATGGTCGCTTCCGCCTTCTCCGCCGGCCTTCGAGGGCTCCGGGCGCGCCCGGGCCTCGCCGTCCTGCTTTTCCTCGCCAACCTGGCCCTCGCCGCCCTGATGGCCACACCGATCGCCTCGGTGCTGCAGTCGGCCACGCAGGGCACGGGCTTCGACACCGACCTTGCCGATGGGCTCGACGTGGGTCTCGTGGTCGATATCATCCGGGACCACCCGACCCTGCTCTCGACGCCGATCGCGCTGCTCGGCTGGTTGATCCCGCTGCTCTTCGCCTGGAATGCCGTAGTCGGCGTCGGTCTCGCCCACGCCCTGCGCCGCGACGGCGGGGGTTTCTGGGAAGGTGTCGGGCGCTTCGGGCTTCGCGGCATCGTGGTCTCGCTCGTTTTCCTCGGCCCTGCGCTGGTCTCCACCGTCGTCGTCGGCGCCGTCGCGGTTGTCCTCGTCCTGCTGTTCTCCGGGGAAGTCGGCGTCTTCTGGTCAACGGCCGTGGTCGCGCCCACGCTGATGATCTCGTTGCTCGCGATCATCGACTGCATGAACGACTACGCCCGCATCGCCGTTGTCGTCGAGGGTCGGCCCCCGCTCTCGGCGTTCCTCGAGGGCCTGGCGTTTCCCTTCCGCCACGGGGCTTCCAGCCGCCTCTACGTCCTCTGGTTCGCGCCCGCGATCCTGCTCTGGCTCCTGCCCACCGTGCTCGAACTCTGGCTGGGCGCCTCGATCGTCGTCTTCCTCCTGCAGCAGGTCGTGCTCTTCGGCCGCTCTGCCACGACGGTGGCCTGGTACGGAAGCGAGACCGCCCTCTACGAGACGGTGGCCGAAAGGAAGGCCACAGCCCTGCGGGAACTCGAGGCGCCCTTGAAGGCGGCTGACACGGCCGCCGCACCGCCTCCGGAAGAAATGGAAGGGCCGGACGCTGTACCCAGCGTCCGGCCCCAGGCGTCGTAGACCGGTCGTTCCGCATCACCCACCGCTGCGGGCCGACCTATCACACGGAGGAGGTAGTGTGCGATCTGCTGTTGTCTGCGACGATTCCTGTCCCGGTGCGCGGGTTACGGCCCCCGTACCGGGCCCGGATCAGTGCCTCGTTTCGGATAGAAGGTCCTTGACCTCCTCCTCCTTGGGCACGAAGAGGGATTGAGGCCCGTTTTCGCTCACGACGTCGTTGACGAAGCGGGCGAGCGCCATGCGTTCGGGCTCCGTAACCCCGTCGGCGTCGAGCAACGCCATGAGGCGCTTCCACATGGAGTTGTCGATATCGCCCTGCACGTAGCGGGCGAGGAGGACCGGGAAGGACGAGCGTCCGTGCTGAAGCGCGATGCTGGCCATGGTCGTTGTACCTGTTGGGGGGTAACGGAGTCCGTGTGGATTTATTGCAAATGCCCTGCCAAATTCTCCAGGCTCCTCGGCATCACGTCCGCTCGACCCGGCAATTCCGTGCAATGGGCGTTTTCGTGCGGTAGAGGCCGTTATTCCGTTCATCGCCCGTCTGGGACGGTTCACTGGCGGCCTGCCACCGTTCGTACCCAAGACGCGGAGGACCGCCCTGCATAACCTGCCCCGCCGCGGAATCTTCTTCCCGCGGGCAGGCGCTCCCATGCAGCGCCCGCGCGCCGTCGGCCGGGACGCCCGTCGCGTACGCAGCGTTGGACGGTCGGTGTCCACCGGTTGCCCCGGCTCGTGCGGGGGCGGGGGTGGGTCAGCCGGCCGGGGCCAGGTCGAACCAGCGTTCGAGGTCCGGTGCCGCCACGGGTCCGTCCCTGTGCACGTATTCGTTCGTGTGCCGATCGTAGGCGTAATCGGCCGCCCACTCGCCGGCAAACCGTGCGACCTGCCCGATGGCCGCCACCGCGAAATCCAGTTCCGCGTCGGTCATCGTGGGGTGAAGGGAAAGGCGCACCCAGCCCGGCTTTGCCGAAAGGTCGCCATGGTCGATCGCCGCGGTGATCGCCCGCGACCGCTCCCGGGACACCTCGAGCAGGTAGTGACCGTAGGTGCCCGCGCACGAACAGCCCCCGCGTACCTGGATGCCGAACCGATCGTTGAGCAACCGCACGACCAGGTTGTAGTGCACGTGCTCCAGGTAGAACGAGATGACGCCCAGGCGATCCTCGAGCCCGTCGGCCAGGATGCGCAATCCGGGAATGCACCGCATCGCCGGAAATGCCCTGGCCAGCAGCTCCCGTTCGCGGGCGTGGATCTTGTCGGTGTCCATCTCTTCCTTCAGACGGACCGCCATCGCCGCGCGGATCGTCTGGAGAAACGCCGGAGTGCCGCCGTCCTCCCGATCCTCCAGGTTGTCCACGAACCGGTGCTCGCCCCACGGATTCGTCCAGTTCACCGTGCCGCCCCCCGGGTGGTCCGGGACCCGGTTCCGGTCCAGCCTGCCGTCGAACACGAGCACGCCCGCCGACCCGGGCCCTCCGAGGAACTTGTGCGGAGAAAAGAAAATCGCATCCAGGGACTCCAGGGGGTCGCCGGGGTGCATGTCGATGGGGTCGTACGGTGCGGATGCCGCAAAATCCACGAAGCAGAGCCCCCCGGCCTCGTGCATCACGCGCGCCATGGCGTGGTACGGGGTGCGCACGCCGGTCACGTTGGAGCACGCGGTGAAGGATCCGATGAGAGGCCGTCCGGCGTGCCGGGCCACCTCGCGACGCAGCGCATCGACGCAGCACGTGCCGTCGGGCTTCGGATCCACGCAGACCACGTCGGCGATCGTCTCGAGCCACGACGTCTGGTTGGAGTGGTGTTCCATGTGGGTCAGCAACACCACGGGCCGGCGCTCCGGAGGGATCGCGAGGTACGGGTCGAGCGCCTCGGGTACCCGGAGCCCGAGGATGCGCTGGAACTTGTTGATGACACCGGTCATGCCCGACTCCTGGGCGATGATGACGTCATGCGGCCCCGCGTTCACGTGCCGCTTGAGTATCTGCCTCGCATGATGGTACGCGCGCGTCATCGACACGCCCGTAGTGCTCGACTCGGAGTGCGTATTGCCCACAAAGGGACCCAACTCCCGGGCGATGCGGTCTTCGATCGGTCCGTACAGCCGCCCGGATGCGATCCAGTCGGCATACAGGAGCTTCTTTCGGCCGTAGGGGGTCTCGAATTCCGCGTCCCATCCGACCGTGTTCCGCCGGAACGGTTCGAACCAGCCTTCGAGCGGGGTCTGCATCACAGCACGATCTCCTTCCTGAGCCGGGCGACCGGGATTCCGAGCGCCTCGCGGTACTTGGTTACGGTCCGGCGCGCGATCTGGAAGCCCTTCTTCTCGAGCATCTGCGCGATGCGCTGGTCCGAAAGGGGCTTCTTCTTGTCCTCGGCCCCGATGATCCCGTCGATGATGGCCTTGACCTCCTTGTTCGACACCTCTTCACCCGAATCCGTCGCCAGGCCTTCGGAGAAGAAGTATTTCAGTTCGTACACGCCGAAATCGCATTGGACGTACTTGCCGTTCACGACACGGCTGACCGTCGAGATGTCCATCCGGATGATGTCGGCAATGTCCTTGAGGATCATCGGACGCAGGTAGCCCTCCCCGAACTTGAAGAAGTCACCCTGCAGCTCCACGATGGCGTGCATGACCTTCATCATCGTGTGTCGACGCTGGTGGATGGAGTTGATGAACCACCGGGCCGACTCGAGCTTGGCCTTGAGGAACTGGCGGGTTTCGGAATCGAAACCGCCGTCCGAGTGTCCGCGCTTGCGCTCGGTCACGAGCTGCTCCAGCATGCGCCGGTACGGGCGGGATATGCGCAGCTCGGGCGTATTGCCGCTGTTCAGCGTGATGAGGAACTCGTCCTCCTCGAACCGGACCGAGAAATCGGGCGTGATGTAGTTCTGGGACGCGGTGAACTCCCCTTCTCCCGGCTTCGGATTCAGCCGCTGGATCAGGTCGAACGCCTCCTTCAGCTCGAACTCCTCGATGTCGAGCCGCCGCATGATCTGGTCGAAGTGCTTCATCGTGAAGGCCTTGTACGCCTTCTCGAGCATGGCGACGGCGACCTCACGGCCGGGCGTATCCTCGGGCAGGACGTCGAGCTGGACGAGCAGGCATTCCTGCAGGTCACGCGCGGCGATGCCGACCGGCTCGAGCCGCTGCACGCGGTGGAGGACCTCCTCCACCGCCGCATCACTCAGGATCACCCCGTAATTGAATGCGATATCGTCGGTGATCGACTCGAGCGGTCGCCTCAGGTAGCCGTCCTCGTCAATCGAACCGATGATCTGCTCCGCGACCACGCGCTCGTCGTCCGAGAAGTCGGCGTACGAAAGCTGGTCCAGGAGGTGCTCGGTCATGGACGTGCGGGCCGGGAGCGGAATCTCGCGGAATTCCTCGTCGTCTCCCGAATCGACGCGGGCCTTGTGCCCGTACAACTCGTCGGCGTCCGGAAGCAGTTCTTCCCAGTCGTAGTCGTCGTCCCGGTTGTCCCGGGCCTCGGGCTCGGGCGCGTCGATCCGGTCGGTACCCTGTTCCTCGTCGCTTGCCGTCTCCTCCTGGACGGGCTCGTCGATCTCTTCCTCGTCGCCCTCCTCGAGCAGCGGGTTCACCTCCATTTCCGACTTGATGCGCTGCTCGAGCGCAAGCGTCGGCAACTGCAGCAGCTTGATGTACTGGATCTGCTGCGGCGACAGCTTCTGCTGCAGGGACTGCTTCTGCTGGAGATTCAGCATGGAGGGCTCACGGAGAGGGCGAGTGGCGGGGCGCCGCCGGCAATGCATCGAACGACGCGCGTCGCGCTTCGAGCGCTTCCACGAATTCCTTGTACCACCCGGCGCCGAACCGGCGTTCGAGCGGCTCCTTCAGGTAGGCGGCCAGTTGCGTGCCCTTCGCCCGGCCGTGGCGGACCCCCGGTCGACAGATGCCCACGCGCTCATAATTCACCACGTGGAAATCCCCGATCCGTTCGATACGCACGGGGAACAGGTGGCACGAGATGGGCTTCGCGATGTCGGTACGCCCTTCCATCTGCGCCGCCTGGATCGCGCACTTCGCGACGGGGCCGTCGTAGACGACGAACACGCACTCGGCATCTCCCACGCACGTCGTGGCGTACTCCCCCGGATCGAGCTCTTCCCAGACGCCCTTGGCTTCGATGACCGCCAGCGCTTCCGGCCGTAGCCGCTCCCGCACCACCGGGAGCACCTCCTCGAGCAGCGCACGCTCGTCGGGCTCGAGCGGAGCGCCCGCATCGCCTACCACACAGCACGCCCCGTGGCACGCCCCGAGGTTGCAGGAAAAGGGCGCGTCCAGCAGATCGTCGGAAATGAGTATGTTGCCTACCGCAAACATGATGCCTTATTGTAGAGCGGGCACGCGCGGAATGTCAACCGGATCCCCGTCCGTGCCCGATCGGCCCGATTTTCCTTTCCTATAGCGATCCCCGCGTACCACCCTCCATGGAAGACCGGCCGGGAAACCTCGGTGCCTATCCCCTGCGGGGGGACGAAGACGTCGAAAAGGCGCTTCGTCCCCGGCGTCTCGACGAGTTCATCGGGCAGCGGCAGATCAAGGAGAACCTCACGGTATTTCTCACGGCCGCCCGAAGGCGCGGGGAGCCGCTCGACCACGTGCTGCTCTCCGGACCTCCGGGCCTGGGCAAGACCACGCTCGCCTTCATCATCGCCGAGGAGATGGGGGCAAGCATGAAGACCACGTCGGGCCCGGTGCTCGACAAGCCCGCATCGATAGCCGGTCTGCTCACGAACCTCAACGAAGGCGACGTCCTTTTCATCGACGAGATCCACCGGCTGTCGGCGGTCGTCGAGGAATACCTCTATGCCGCCATGGAGGACTACCGGATCGACATCCTGATCGACTCCGGCCCCAATGCCCGCAGCGTCAAGATCACGCTTCCGCCCTTCACGCTGATCGGCGCGACCACCCGCAAGGGCCTGCTCTCGGCGCCCCTGCGCGCCCGGTTCGGAATCGACTTCCGCTACGACTACTACACGAGCGACCTCCTGCAGCAGATCGTGCAGCGCTCGGCGGCCCTGCTCGGCGTGGCCATCTCGGTAGAAGGCGCCTTCGAAATCGCACGCCGCAGCCGTGGCACGCCCCGAATCGCCAACCGCCTGCTGCGGCGCGCGAGGGACTTCGCCGAGGTCGAGGGCGACGGCTCGATCACGCCCGAAGTCGCCGACCGCGCACTCAACGCGCTCAACGTGGACGGACACGGCCTCGACGAGATGGACGTGCGCATCCTCACGACGTTGATCGACAAGTTCGGCGGGGGCCCGACGGGCCTCACCAACCTCGCGGTGTCGGTCGGCGAGGACGCCGGCACGCTGGAGGAAGTCTACGAGCCCTACCTGATCCAGGAGGGCTTCATCGAGCGCACACCGCGCGGACGCATCGCGACCGTGCGCGCCTACCGGCATTTCCACCTACGCCCGCCTGCGACGCCGCCGGCCGGCCTGTTCGGGGAGACCTGAACCTGTTCAGACGACGCGGCCCCGGGCGTCGACGCCCCAGGCGTCCAGCACCAGGTCGCCGTCCACCACGAAGACCTGGTCCTGCGTATTGACCGCCACGCACGCGTGCGCCGGCACGATGCGCACGCGGTCGCCTACCGCAAGCGTCGCTCCGCCGCGAACGTGCACCCATCCGTGCTCCTCGCTCAGTCCCGAGAGCCGGGCGTGCGGAAGCGGCTCCATGGTCCTCGGATTATAGATCAGCGTGCCGTACGTGCCCGAGCCGGGCGTACGGTCTGACGTGAACACTTTTTTGCCCGCGTCGAGGAAGAGCCTCTCGCTCCCGTCGGCGTTCCTGTGCTTGCTCACGACCGCGGCCTGCACGGTCAGGGCGCACTCGTTCCAGGTCGCGGAACCGAGGGCCACCTGGGTCGCGTCGTGGTAGACATAATTGCCGGGCCGGATTTCCGTGACGCGGAAACCGTCCCGTTCGGCGTTCTCGAAGTACCGCATGGAGGGCGTCGAGCCCACGCTGATCTCGAAGCGACCGGGTTCCACCCCCGGGACACCCGACGCCCGCGCCCGCGCGGCAAGGGCCAGCATGCGGTCCCGCTCCTCTCGCATCACCGCGCGCAGGGCGTCGGCCGGCGACTCGCCCTCCATGACCGGGCCTTGGTACGCATGGCCCGCGTGGGTCAGGATGCCGACCAGCCGGAGCCCGGGAAGCCCCTCGACCCACCGAAGGAAATCCACCGAGGCCGGGTCGTCCCACGCCACGCCGCAACGCCCGTAGCCGATGTCGACCTCGACGAGGACGTCGAGAACGACACCGGCGCCGGCCAGTACGTCGGAGGCCGCCCGGGCGCCCTCGCGCGTATCCACGCAGAAACCCACCCGGGCCCGCGAAGCGAGCGCGACGAGCCGCTCCAGCTTGTCGCGTCCCACGACCGTATACGCCAACCGGACGTCCCCGAAGCCCGAAGCCACGAACACCTCTGCCTCTCCGGGCTTCGCGACCGTGATGCCCCGAGCCCCGGCGTCCCGCTGCAAGCGGGCAACGTCGACCGACTTGTGGGTCTTCGCGTGGGGACGAAGGGTCACGCCCTGGGCGTCGGCCCGCGCCTGCATCGCCCGGATATTCGCCTCGAGGCGGGCCTTGTCGAGGACCAGGAAGGGGGTCGGAAGTTCGTCGATTCGGCGCATGACCCCAAGATACAGGTCTGCGCGATTACTCGCCTACCGGCGCGTTCCGACCTGTCCCATGGACGCGCGCAGGCGATTGCGGGCCCGGTCGAGCTTGGCCTGGGCGAGGCGGCGCTCCTCGGGATCGCCCGCTTCGGCCAGCAGGGCCAACGCCCTCTCCTCGGCCGCGCGGGCGCGCTCCACGTCGATGTCCGACGCCAGCTCGGCCGTCTCGGCAAGGATCGTGACCGTGTTGTTCAGGACTTCCACGAATCCGCCGCTCGTGGCGTAGCGGATTTCGTCGCCCGCAGGCGTCGTGATCGCGATGGCGCCCACCTCGAACGAAGCGATCATCGGTGCGTGGTTCCGCAGGACCGAGAACGAACCCTGCGTTCCCGGAGCGCGCACCGCGCGGGCGGGTCCATGGAAGACGGCGCCCAAAGGCGACACGATCTCGACGTACAGGTGATCCACGACGTTTCCCGGAAGGGATGTAGGGTCAGGCTTCTTCGCGCAGCATGCGCTCGCCGTCGGCGATGACCTCTTCGATCACGCCCTTGTAGGCAAAGGCGCGCTCGGGAAGGTGATCGAGTTCGCCCGCGAGGATCATCTTGAAGCCGCGGATGGTGTCCTCGATCTTGACGTACTTGCCGGGGAAGCCGGTGAACTGCTGCGCGACGAAGAACGGCTGGCTCATGTAGCGCATCGCACGGCGGGCGCGGGCCACCACCTGCTTGTCCTCGTCCGACAGTTCGTCCATGCCCAGGATCGCGATGATGTCCTGCAGTTCCTTGTACCGCTGGAGCAGCATCTTGACGTTCTGGGCCGTGTCGTAGTGCTCATCGCCCAGGATGTGCGGATCGAGGATGCGGCTCGTCGAGTCCAGCGGATCGATGGCCGGGTAGATACCCAGCGAAGCGATCTGGCGGGAGAGCACCGTCGTCGCGTCGAGGTGCGCGAACGTCGTCGCCGGAGCGGGGTCGGTCAGGTCGTCGGCCGGCACGTAGATGGCCTGTACCGAGGTGATCGATCCCTTCTTGGTCGACGTGATGCGCTCCTGCAGCTCGCCCATCTCGGTGGCGAGCGTCGGCTGGTAGCCCACGGCGCTCGGCATGCGACCGAGCAGCGCCGACACTTCCGAACCCGCCTGCGTGAAACGGAAGATGTTGTCGACGAAGAGAAGCACGTCGCGGCCGCCCAGGTCGCGGAAGTACTCGGCGATCGAGAGGCCCGACAGCGCGACGCGGGCGCGGGCTCCGGGCGGCTCGTTCATCTGGCCGAACACCAGCGTGATGTTCGACTCCTTGATCTTGTCCATGTCGACCTTCGAGAGGTCCCAGTCGCCCTTCTCCATGGCGTGCAGGAACTCCTCGCCGTAGTCGACCACGCCCGACTCGAGCATCTCGCGCAGGAGGTCGTTGCCCTCGCGGGTACGCTCCCCGACGCCGGCGAACACCGAAAGGCCGTCGTGGGCCTTCGCGATGTTGTTGATGAGCTCCATGATGAGCACCGTCTTGCCGACACCGGCGCCGCCGAAGAGCCCGATCTTGCCGCCGCGGGCGTACGGCTCGAGCAGATCGACGACCTTGATGCCGGTTTCCAGCATCTCGACGCTCGTCGCCAGTTCGTCGAAGGCCGGAGGAGCGGCATGGATCGGCCGGTACCCCTCGGCCTTCGGCTGCGGAAGGCCGTCGATGGCCGTTCCGACCACGTTCAGCAGGCGGCCGCGCACGTCGGGACCGATCGGCATCGCGATGGGGCGGCCCGTGTTCTTCACGGCCGTGCCCCGGGTGAGGCCGTCCGTGGAATCCATGGCGATCGTGCGGACGCGGCTCTCGCCCAGATGCTGCTGCACCTCGAGCACGAGCGGCGCGCCGCCGTCCCGGTCGATGGTGAGCGCGTCGAGGATGTCCGGAACGGAATCGGCCGGGAACTGGGCGTCGACGACGGGGCCGACGATCTGGATCACTTCGCCTGGGGCGAGCGCTTTCGCTTCCATCTGAACCGTGCGCGGGAGGATGCTGGGGGGTGCGGCAGCCGGATGGGACTCCGGGGTGCGGGCATTGCGGCCAAGAAGGACGAATTTACGCCGCGCCGCGCCGGGAATCGGCGACCGGAGTTTGAGACTGGGCGGAGGGATCGTTAAGAAACCGGGGATTCACCCGATCCGGGTCGCGCCTCCCGGGGCTGCGCGCGTCGGGACCGGCTCGTATACTTCCCGAAACCCCGCGTCGCCATGACCGTCCCGCAGTCCCGTCCCGGTTTCGCCGGCCTCGCCCTCCTGCCGCTGCTCCTGTGCCTCGCCGTCGCCGGCCCCGAGGCTCACGGGCAGGGACTTCCGTCGATCGAGGAAAAGACGGCGGGCCTCGAGCGCCGATCGGGGTACTTCTCCCTCTGGTGGGACGACGACCTCGGCAGGATCTGGCTGGAGGTGCCCCGTACCGGGCAGGACTTCCTGTACGCGGTGTCCCTGGCCGCCGGCCTCGGCTCCAACGACGTGGGGCTCGACCGCAACCAGCTCGGCCCGCAGCGGCTCGTCCGGTTCGAGCGCGTCGGACGCAGGCTCCTGCTCGTCGAACCCAATCTGCAGTTCCGCGCGGAAACCACGGACTCCCTCGAGCGGAAGTCGGTCGCGGACGCGTTCGCTTCCTCCGTGGTGTACGGGTTCGACATCGCGGCGCGCACCGGGGACCGCTACCTCGTGGACGCGACGGCGTTCGTGGTGCGGGACGCCCACGGGATCGCCGCCCGACTGAGGGGAGCGGGGCAGGGCAGCTTCCGCCTCGATGCGTCCCGATCGGCGCCCAATCCGGAGGTTCTCAAGGCATTCGCGAAGAATACCGAGATGGAGGCCATCCTGACGTTCGAGTCGGACGCGCCCGGGAGCCGGGTGCGGGAGGTCGCGGCCGATCCTTCGGCGGTGACGATGCGGGTGCGCCATTCCTTCGTGGAACTGCCTCCCCCCGGTTTTGAACCCCGGGAGTTCGACCCGCGGTCCGGGTATTTCCCCCTCAGCTGGAGCGACTACGCCAGCCCGATCGGGGACGACATGACGCGACGGCTCATCCAGCGTCACCGGCTCGAGAAGAAGGATCCGGGCGCCGCGCTCTCGGACCCCGTCGATCCGATCGTGTACTACCTCGATCCGGGCACGCCGGAACCGGTTCGGTCGGCCCTGCTCTCGGGCGGTCGTTGGTGGGCCGAGGCGTTCGAGGCCGCCGGATTCCGGAATGCCTTCCGCGTGGAGATGCTTCCCGAGGGCGCCGATCTGCTCGATGCGCGGTACAACGTCATCAACTGGGTGCACCGGTCGACCCGGGGCTGGAGTTACGGATCGTCGCTCGTCGATCCGAGAACCGGCGAGATCATCAAGGGCCATGTGCTGCTGGGTTCGCTGCGCGTACGGCAGGATTACCTCATTTTCGAGGGCGTGCTGTCTCCCTACGTCGGTGGGATGCCTCCGGACGATCCGATGCTCAAGGCGTCCCTGGCCAGGATCCGACAGCTGTCGGCCCACGAGATCGGGCATACCCTCGGCCTCGCGCACAATTACGCGGCCTCGGCCGACGACCGGGCCTCGGTCATGGACTATCCGGCTCCGCTCGTTCTCATCGAGGAGAACCGGTTCACGCTCGACCGGGCCTACGACACCGGGATCGGCGAATGGGACATCGAGGCCATCCGGTACGGGTATTCGGAGATCCCGCCCGAGGCGGCTACGCCCGATGCCCGGCGTGCCTGGCTTTCCGGGATCCTGGACGCCGCCCGCGAACGGGGGCTTCGCTACCTGACCGACCAGGACGCCCGGCCGACGGGATCCTCGCACCCGGTGGCGCACCTGTGGGACAACCTGGCCGACCCGCTTTCGGGCCTCGAGAACGCGGTCCTGGTGCGCAACGCCGCACTGCAGCGTCTTGGAGCGGGTTCGGTGCGACCGGGACGTCCGCTCGCCACGCTGCAGGAGACCCTGGTCCCCATCTATCTCTACCACCGGTACCAACTGGAGGCCGTTTCCAAGCTGGTCGGAGGGGCCTCGTACGGCTACGCCCTGGCCGGGACCCGCGAGCCGCTTCCCGGCCCGGTGGACGCCGCCGTGCAGCGCGCGGCGCTGGACCGACTGCTTGCGGCGGTCTCTCCCGGGCAACTCGCGCTCCCGATCGGCATCCGGTCATCGCTTCCCCCACGTCCGCCGGGCTACCCGGCCACGCGCGAACTCTTCGATTCGTACGCGCTGCCCATGCCCGACGCGTACGTGCCCGGCGAGGTGTTGTCGTCGATGGTCTTCTCTCTTCTCCTCGACCCGGCGAGGGCGGCACGCCTCGTCTACCAGCACGACGCCGACCGCAGGCTGCCCGACCTGTCGGACGTGCTCGAGACCGTCACGACCCGCATCTGGACAACGGAGCCGGCCGAAGACGCCTACCTCGCCGAACTGGAGCGCATCGTACAGCAGACGTGGCTGGACGAGGTTCTCGCGGTCGTGACGCGGCCGTCCCTGGCGCCGCCGGTGCGCTACCGGCTGTTCCAGCACCTTCTCGACCTCAGGGCCTGGCTCGACCGGGAACCCGGCGACGACCTGGAGACGCGCGCGCACCGCGCCCACGTCTTCGACCAGGTCGACCGCTTCCTGGCCCGCCTGTACACCCCCCAGGAACGCGCGGTGAGTCCGGAGACACCCCCCGGGCAGCCCATCGGATCGGGAGACACCCCGTGGAGACAGGCGCGCCTGGCCTGGATCGACCGGTGGAGCGACCTGTCGAGGGCCTGCTCGGCCGATTACTGATTCCGCCGACCGGTCAGGCGTCCGGATCCTCCTCCTGGTCGGCCCCGGGATCCGTGAAATGCACGAATCCCGACGGCTGCAGCGGCACGATCGGACCCTCGGGCGTTACCAGCGTCACTCCTTCCGACGCCTCCGTGAACGCCCCGATCACGGTGAACGTCGTGGGATCGAGCAGGTGCTCGTCGCCGGGATCGAGCGCGAAGAGGAGTTCGTAATCCTCGCCGCCGAAAAGGGCGTACGTATCGACATCCTGCATCTGCTCGTCGGCGACGAAACGGGTTTCCGGGTCGATCGGAAGCGCGGCGCCCCGGATGCGCGCCCCGCATCCGCTGGCACGGCAGAGGTGGTGCACCTCGGACGCGACGCCGTCCGACACGTCGACCAGGGCCCTGGGACGCACTCCCCGCTTCGCCCAGTCGGCGATGACGTCGACGCGGGCCTCGGGGGTCAACTGGCGCTTGATCACGTACCGGTACGGATCGAGGTCGGGCGTGTACGAATCGCCCATCTCCTGGATGGAGCGGCGCTGCTCGAGAAGCGCCTGCAGGCCGGCGTACGCACCCCCCACGTCTCCGGTGACGCACACCAGGTCGCCCGGGCGGGCTCCCCGCCGAAAGACGAGCCGCGACAGTTCGACCTCTCCGACCACCGTTACCGAGAGCACGACCTGGGGCGAGGCCGTGGTGTCTCCACCGACGAGGTCGATACCGTACCGCGCGCACGCGTCCCGCATGCCGACATACAGCGATTCGACCATCTCCACCGACATGTTGCGCGGAAGTCCTATGCTCACGACCGCGTACCGGGCCACCGCGTTCATGGCGGCCACGTCCGAAACGTTGACCGAAATCGCCTTGGCGCCGAGGTGCGGCCACGGCATGAACGAGCGGTCGAAATGCACCCCCTCGACCAGTGCGTCCGTGGTGATGACGTGGGCCGTGTCATCGTCCACTCGATACACCGCCGCGTCGTCTCCGATCGAGGCGATGAGCGCGGCGTTGCCGGTGCCCGAACCGAGCACCGCTTTCATGCGGTCGATCAGGCCGAACTCGCCGACGTGGGATATCGGGGTGAAGAGGCTGTCCATGAACGCTGGATTGGTTCGTGCGGTCGGAAGGGGTAAAGGAGGGGCCCGCTCGTCCTCAGGGCAGGCAGATCTTGCCGAGGATCGCGGAACGCGAGGCGCCGGTCACGCGGGGCATCCCGGTAGCTACGCCTGCGAGGGTCTCATGTGCCAGCACCGCGAAGGCCACCGCCTCCTTGGCGTCCGGGTCCAATCCCACGACGGCTGTGCTCTCCACCGGAACCCCGTCCATGCGGCGGGCAAGGCGGTCGAGCATGGCGGGATTGCGGGCCCCTCCGCCCGAAACCAGGATCCGGTCGAGCGACCGCTCGAGGAAACGGGTACAGGCCGACGCGATGGAGTCGGCGGTCAGCGCGGCGGCGGTCGCCACCAGGTCCCTCGGCGATAGGCCGGCCGCCGATCCCCGGTCGGCCAGCGCCTGCGCGTACGCCGATCCGAACGCCTCCCTTCCCGTCGATTTGGGCGGACGGCGCTGGAACCAGTCGTCCTCGAGCAGCGAGGCCAGAAGGCTCTCGTCCACGGTTCCCGACCGGGCGATCGTGCCGTCGGCATCGTACGGACGCCCGAAGAAGCGTGCGCAGAGCGCATCGCTCACCATGTTGCCGGGCCCCGTGTCGAACGCGATCACCGCGTCGGCCCCGCCACCCGCCGCCAGCAGGGTGAGGTTCGCGACGCCTCCGATGTTCAGGGCGACACGCGTCTCGCGCGCGTCGGTGAGCAGGGCCCAGTCGACGTACGGTACCAGCGGCGCCCCCTGTCCTCCGAGCGCCACGTCGGCCGGGCGAAAGTCCCCGACCACCGGCAACCCGAGCAGGGCCGCCAGGGTCGACGCGTCTCCCAACTGCAGCGTCGAGGCGAGCGGCACGCCGTCGAAGAGACGCGGCTCGGGCAGGTGCCGGACGGTCTGCCCGTGGCAGCCCACGGCGTCGGGCCACACGCCCGAGACCCGGGAGGCCTCCCGGATGGCTCCCGCGTATTCGTGGGCGAGGCGAACGTGGAGCCGGACGAGGTCATCGACCCGGACCGTCTCGGCATGGCACAGCGCGAGGACCCGCTCCCGCACGTTTCCGTCGAACGGGGTTTCGGAACGATGCAGCACCTCCCAGTCCAGGTCCCGGCCCGAACCCTGCAGGCGCACGAAGGCCACGTCGATGCCGTCCACGGACGTGCCGGACATGCAGCCTGCCACCACGCGCGGCCCGGTGCGCCCGACCTGCGCGGCGGCCGTCATCGCGTGATGCGGCCGCGGATCTCCGCCGCCTTCCGCCGGAACTCGTCGGCCCGCGCGGGTTGCTGTGCGGCGAGCTTCTCGTATACGGCAGCCGCTTCCTCGTAGAAGCGCTGGTTCGAGTAGATTCGGGCCAACGTCTCCGACACCACGTCCTCCACGTCGGGCTCTATGGTCCTGACGTCCACCGGGCGCACCGTCGGATCGGGTACGATGCGGGCCGATTCGAGTTCGCGGATCAACTCGTCGAGGTCGCTGTCGTCCCGGATCGTGCCCGCCGGAGGCGGGGCCGGATCGGCCGGTGCAGGTACGGGGACCATGACGGGCTCGTCCATGGGCTGCCAAACCGGGGCGTACGGATCCTCTTCGGCAGGCGCGCCGCTCGACTCGGGCTCGGACGCCGTCGCGGGCGGTTCGGATACCGTGGTCTCGTCGACCCGCGGATCCGCCTCGACGGGAACCCACGGATGCTCCACGCGAAGATCCTCGACGGCGAACGAAGACGGCTCCTCGACAGGCACCCGGTCGACCGGGTACACGTCGGGCCCGTCGACGACGGGCTCTCCCCCGCCCGGAGCGATCGGCCGCTCGAACCGCTCGATCTCGGTCGGTGGCGCGGGCGGCGGCGTGCCCGGCTCCCCTTTGTCCGGATCCTTGACGAGCGGAAGGCCGGCGAGGTATTGGGCGGTCGTCGCGAGGTCGTTGCGGTACCGGGCCAGGAGGCGGGTGCGCAGCGCGCGGCGAAGACCCTCGGAAACGGCGGGGCTTTCGGGCGACAGGGACCACGCCGCCCTCCAGGCCGAAACCGAGTCTTCCAGCCGGCCCTCGGCTTCGTAGGCCATGGCGAGCGAAGCGCGTACGGCCAGGTTGGACGGATCCTTGCCGGCCAGCGTTTCGAGCGCAGGCCGGACTTCCGCGGCGCGCCCGTCGCGGATCATCTGAACGGTGGACTTCAGGTCAGGCACGTGGGCTGCGCGGTTTCCGGTATCGTCGGTGCGTGCGCCGGGGGGGCGCCCGTCGAATGTACCACTCGAGGTCTCGCGTCACCAGTTGGAGGTGGCGGCCGTGAACACGTCATCCGCGATCTTTTCCAGGGCCGCGGCCGCGGCGGCCTCTTCCTGGGCCGGATCCAGCGCGTCATACTCCTCGAAGGCGGTGAAAACGCGTCGGACGAGTTCGCGATCCTCTACCTGGTCCCGGTAGACCACGGTCACGCTGAGCGTGACCCGGTTTCGCGTCGCACGTTCCTGGCCCCCGACCGATGCCGGCTGGTTCTGGTATCGGTCGATCACGGCCTCCAGGACGGCATCGGCCTCCGACGGAACCGACTCCAGGGAAAGCCGCGTCTGCCCGACGAACCGGGATACGAAAAGCCGCGTGAGCTGCTCGTCCAGGGCGGGTACCGTCGAGAGCGACCGATCCTCGGCGAGCGGAATCGCGATCGTGGACAGGTGGGACGGAATCGTCGCCCCGGTGAAGCTGTAGTATCCGCACCCTGCGAGGAGCGTGATCGCCCCGATTCCTGCCGCCCTAAGCGCGCGAACCATCGTCGTCGAGCTCCTTGAGCTTGCGGTACAGGGTGCGCTCCGAGATGCCGAGGGCGCGGGCCGTCTGGCGACGGTTACCGTCGAAGCGCGCGAGGGCCTCGGTGATGAGCCGGCGCTCGGTCTCCTCGAGTGTCTGCAGCCCGACGGACGGGCCCGCCGACGGCGGTATCCCACCCGGCCCGCCGCCGGTCTCGTACCGATCCTGCCCGGCACTCTCGATCTCGAACGGAGCGTCCTCGATATAGGGAGCCTCTCGGATCGGCTCCGGATCCCGTACGAGCACGGGCAGATGACGCTCGGCCGCGTTCGCCCGGTGCATCGCGCCCCGGAGACCGGCCAGTACGGCATCCAGTTGTTCCCGTATTTCCCGGATTTCCACGCGGAGTTCGAGCAGGGCCCGGTAAACCAGTTCCCGTTCCCGCGAAGGCTCGTCGCCGGCCACCGGATGCGGAGCCGCAACCGGCAGCATGGACAGGTCGCCGCCGCCCGCGGTCACTCCCCTCAGGTAGGGTCGGATGTCGTCGGCCGACACGACGTCGAAGCGCAGGAGCACGGCCGTCTGCTCGGCCACGTTGCGCAGTTCGCGCACGTTCCCCGGCCACCTGTATCGCAGCAGCAGCGCGCGGGCCCCGTCGTCGAGCCGCTTGGAGGCCGTGTTGTACTTCTGGCTGAACCGGTGCTGGAAGTGTTCGAACAGCGTCTGGATGTCCTCGCGGCGGTCGCGCAGCGGCGGCACCTGGACGATGACCGTGGACAGACGGTAATACAGGTCCTCGCGGAATCGTCCGGCCTGCACTTCGCGCCCGAGATCCTTGTTGGTGGCGGCGATCACGCGCACGTCGGTGCGCTGCGTTGCCGAGGAGCCGACACGGCTGAACTCTCCCGTTTCCAGCACGCGCAGCAAACGCACCTGCGCGGTCAGCGGCATCTCGCCGATCTCGTCGAGGAACAGCGACGAGCCGTTGGCCTCCTCGAAGTAGCCCTGCCGCCGCTCCACCGATCCCGTGTAGGCGCCCTTCTCGGCCCCGAAGAGCTCCGATTCGAGCAGCGTCTCGGGGATGGCGCCGCAGTTGACCATCAGCGGGTTCTTGTGCCGCCGGCGGCTGAGCTGGTGGATGGCCTGGGCGAACAGCTCCTTGCCGGTTCCGCTCTCGCCCTGGATCAGCACCGTAATGTCGGTCGCGGCCACCTGGCGGATGCGGTCGATCACGTGACGGATCGCCTCGCTCTGCCCGATGATGCCGAACCGTTCCTGGAGGGATGCCCTGTCCATGGTCTTGTGCCGGGTGACTTTCAGGCGGCTTCGACGGCCTCGCCGAACAGCGTCGCCGACGTGCACCCCGTGATCCGGACCCGCGCCATATCTCCCGGTCGCCAGCTCCCGCGATCGAAAACAACCATCTTGTTGGTATCCGTGCGCCCGGCGACCTGGGTCTCGCTGCGACGGCTGAATCCCTCGACGAGAACGTCGTGCACGCCGCCGACGTCGACGCGGTTCGTCTCTAGCGAGATGCGGGTCTGCAGTTCGATGATCTCGGTCAGGCGCCGCTTCTTGACGTCCTCGGGCACATCGTCGACGTACTTGCGCGCGGCGTAGGTGTCCGGCCGCTCCGAGTACGCGAACATGTACGCGTGGTCGTACCGCACGGTCTCCATGAGCGAGAGCGTATCGCGGTGCTCGTCCTCGGTCTCCCCGCAGAACCCGGCGATGATGTCGGTCGAAAGGGAGAGGCCGGGCACGATCGAGCGCGCCCGCTCGACGAGCGCGAGGTACTCTTCGCGGCCGTACGTGCGGCGCATGCGCTCCAGGACGTCCGAATTGCCGTGCTGGACGGGCAGGTGGATGTAGTTGCAGACGTTGGGCCGCTCGCGGTGCACGTGCAGCAGCGCGTCGGAGCAGTCCTTCGGGTGGCTCGTGGAGTATCGGACGCGCAGTTCGGGCGACACGAGGCTCACCCTGTAGACGAGCTCGGCGAAGTCAACGGACGTGCCGGCGTCGGTGAATCGGTACGAGTTGACGTTCTGGCCCAGCAGCGTCACTTCACGGTATCCCATGGCGGCCAGCTCGGTGCATTCGGCCACGATGGAATCCACGGGGCGGCTGCGCTCACGGCCCCGGGTGAACGGCACCACGCAGAAGGCGCACATGTTGTCGCAGCCGCGCATGATCGACACGAACGCGCTTACGCCGTTCGTGTCGTAGCGCACGGGCTGGATGTCGGCGTAGGTCTCCTCGCGGGAAAGCAGCACGTTCACGGCCGCCTGGCCGCTGTCGGACGTCTCGTCGAGCAGCCGCGCGATGTCCCGGTAGGCGTCCGGCCCGACGACGAGATCGACCAACTGCTCCTCCTCGAGCAGCTTGTGCCGGAGGCGCTCGGCCATGCAGCCCAGCACGCCGAGCGTGAGGTCGGGGCGGTGCCGGCGCTTCCGCGCCCGCAGTTCCTCGAGCCGACGCCGCACCTTCTGTTCGGCGTTGTCCCGGATCGCGCACGTATTGAGAAGGACTACGTCGGCCGCCCGCTCGTCGTGCGTCAGACCGTATCCGGCCGACTGGAGCACGGATGCCACGATCTCGCTGTCAGAGACGTTCATCTGGCAACCGTAGGTCTCCAGGAAGACCAGGCGGCGCCCGGCCGATTCCGCCCCCGCCGTCCGGGGTGCGTCGAGATCGTCTTCGAGAATCGGAATGTCCAGGATGGGCTGCACGGCGGTCCGGCTTGGGCGGGTCGGTTCGCGGGTGGATCTATGGGAGGAGCGGGTTTGAACACCCCTGCCGACGTCGGGTTCGCGGCGAGGCTGACGAAATGGCAGGCGGAGCCCGGGAATCCGGGAATGGGTCGGCGGCGTTGCAACGGGATGCGGCCCTGACAGGGGCGCGGAACCACCGGGCGTCGCACACCCTGCGCGCCGAGCACGAATCGCTTCGATACGACGATGGCTGGCCACAACAAATGGTCGAAGATCAAGCGGCAGAAGGCCGTAACCGACGCGCGCAAGTCCAAGTCCTGGGCGCGCATCACCCGTGACATCATGGTGGCGGCCCGCGAGGGCGGCGGCGACCCGGGCATGAACGCCCGCCTCGCCCTGGCGGTCGAGAAGGCCAAGGCCGAAAACATGCCCAAGGATAACGTCGAGCGCGCCATCAAGCGCGGCACCGGCGAGATCCAGGGGGCCGACTACGAGGAAATCACGTACGAGGGTTACGCCCCCGGCGGCGTGGCCGTCTTCGTCGAGGCCCTTACCGACAACACCAATCGTACGGTCGCCGACCTGCGCGCGATGTTCTCGAAGGCGGGCGGAACCCTGGGCCAGGCGGGGTCGGTCGCGTTCATGTTCGAGCGCAAGGGCCAGTTCGAGATCCCCGCCGACAAGGCCGATGAAATGGAACTCTTCGAGCTCGTCGCCGAGGCCGGTGCCGACGACCTGCAGCGGGACGAGGACATGTTCGTGGTGTCCACGCCGGTCGAGGCGTTCGGGGCCGTGCAGAAGGCGCTTGAGAAGGCCGGCATCCCTGTGGCCGAGGCAGAGTTGGTGCGCGAGGCTACCGTCACGAAGAAGGTCGATCCCGAAACGGCCCGCAAGGTGTCGGCGCTCCTCGATAAGGTCGAGGAATACCAGGACGTGCAGCAGGTCTATTCCACCCTCGAGTTCGACGACGAAACCGTCGCCGCGCTGTCATGACGCCATGATCGTGCTCGGCGTCGATCCCGGCTCGCGCATCACCGGCTACGGGGTGATCGAAAGCTCCCCGTCCGGAGAGCGGCTGCTCGACTTCGGGGTCCTGCGGCTCGAGGACTCGAGCGATCACGCGCTCAAGTTGCGCACGATCCACGAGCACCTGCTGGGTGTCATCGACGCGTGGCACCCCGACGTCTGCGCGGTCGAGATGCCGGTCTACGGGCAGAATGCCCAATCCATGCTCAAGCTCGGGCGCGCACAGGCTGCCGCCATGCTCTCGGCGCTGGTCCGGCAGGTTCCGGTCGTGGAATACACGCCCAAGGAGGTGAAGAAGTCGGTCACCGGCAACGGCGCGGCGACCAAGGAGCAGGTGGGCTACATGGTGCGCAGCATCCTCTCCATCCGCCCGGACGCCGACCGCGTTCCGCACGACGCGTCGGACGCCCTGGCCGTATCCCTGTGCCACGCGCATCGCTCGCGCGGCAGGTCGAAGCCCGGAAAGACCTCGTCGTGGAAGCGCTTCATCGCCGAGAACCCGGACCGGATCGGCTGACGATCCCGGGCGGTCAGACGGCGTCGGACGACGACCCGCCGCGTTCGGCGAACAGGTCGACCTGCGGGGGCCTGACCGGGACTTCGGCCAGCGCCTCCGGTCGGGTCGTTTCGGCATCCGGTGCCGCTGCGCCCTCGTCCGGGGCCGGCGCTCCCGAAACGTCGGCCACGGGGGCCTCGGCGGCCTCGCTGTACGAAGCCCGCTCCGCGTCGGTGTCCCCGGGCCGTTCGGGCAATGGGACGAACCCACGCTCCATGTCCCGGAGCCGCACGATCTCGGCGGTTTCGTCGAGCGGTATCGCGCCCTTGGACATCTTGAAAACGATGTGGGCGATCTGGCGGTCCTTGTTCGGCGACTGGTTCCACTCGGGCCGCGCCTGCTCCAGGATCGAGACCAGTATCCGCACGAGCGGATAGCGCTCCTCCCGGGTCGCCTTCTCGCCCACGGCGAGGGCGAAGAGCTCGGCGTTCCGTCCGATCTGGCGATCGATGATCTTGTCGCGGTAATTCATGGGGTCCCGGTCGTCACTGGGCGCCGAAAATAGCATCGAGCAGCCTCCGAACCCAAGTTTTCGCCCCGGACCGGGCCGCACGACCCGTCGAACCCGGTCCGGGACGACGCGTTGTAGGACGGCCGCCTTCGGCGGTACCCGACCGTCCAGCCGATATCCCGGTGCGAATCCCTCCCGGAACCTATCGCCTCGAACTGCTCCCGGTGGTGCCCGCCTTCCACCGGAAGGCGCGCCGGCGTCGCGAGCTGGGCCAGGGCCAGCTGGTGTACTACGGTCCGCAGCCCACCTATTACGGAATCGGGGAGGTCAAGCACGTCGTGGACGGATACGTGGCCGTGGACTTCCGCGGCACCGGTCAGTTCGGTGTCCATGAAGATGTCTTCCGACCGGAGTACCTTATCCCGATTCCGCCCCGTACGCTGGCCCTGCTCTGAATCCGCGACCTCGCCATGCGCCGACTCACGGTCCTGCTCCTAGCTTTCCTGCCTGTCGTCGCCTGTGGCTCGGATCCCCGGCCGGTACCGATGCTCACGGGAGCCGTGGACGCGTTCGAAGACGGTGACGAACTGAACGCCCTGGGGCACCCCTGGGAGCCGGTCGGAACCGGTGAGGGTGCTCGGGCTTCCCTGGCGGTCGATCCCGGGGGATTTCCGACCGAATCGAAGGGGTACCTCGCGGTTCAGGGCCTGCGCCCGGAGGTTCCGAACGGGAGCGAGGTGGCGGGCGTGCGCACCCGGCTGACGCAGTTGCCGCCCCTCGCAGACCCCTCGCGCGATGAGCGCGCTCGCGACGTATCGGGATTCGGGGGCCTCTCGCTCGCCCTGCGCGGAACCCCCGGCACCTACATCGTGCAGATCGGAACCGCCGCCGTGCAGGATTTCGACCATTTCAACGCCTACGTCGAGGTGGGTCCGGATTGGTCCCGCTATGACCTGCCGTTCTCGGCCTTCAAACAGGAAGGTTTCGGGAAGACGCAACCCTGGACCGGCGCTGACGTCATCCACGTGGCGGTGTACGCCAACCTGCCCGGCTATTTCGAATTCGGAATCGACGACGTTCGGTTCCACTAGATCCCGCCCCGCCGTGCCCGAGCTTCGTGTCGACCGCATCACCAAGCGCTTCGGTCGCCTGACGGCCGTCGACGACGTTTCCTTTGAAGCCCGTCCGGGGCGCATCCTCGGCCTCCTCGGGCCGAACGGTGCCGGAAAGACCACGTCCATCCGGATGATCACGTACATCACGGTACCGGACGAAGGTCAGGTCCTGCTGGACGGAAGGCCGGTCGGACCGTGGAGCCAGCTCGTGATGGGATACCTGCCCGAGGAGCGCGGCCTCTACAAGAAGATGAAGGTGGGGGAGCAGCTGACCTTCTTCGGCGAACTGAAGGGGCTCTCCCGTTCCAGGGCGGTCGAACGCGCGAAATACTGGCTCGGGCGCTTCGAAGCCGCCGACTGGTACGGCCGAAAGACCGAGGAGCTGTCCAAGGGAATGCAGCAGAAGGTCCAGTTCATCACGGCCATCCTGCATGACCCGAAGCTGGTCATCCTTGACGAACCGTTCGGCGGACTCGATCCGATCAACGCCGAACTGCTCCAGGACGTGATCATGGAACTGAAGGAAGAGGGCCGCACGATCCTGTTCGCCTCGCACCGGATGGAGCAGGTCGAACAGCTCTGTGACGATATCGCGCTCATCGCCAAGGGCCGCGTGCTGCTCGAGGGATCGCTTCGCGACGTGAAGAGGTCCTTCGGTCGGAATACCGTGGTGCTCGACTTCGAAGGAGACGATTCGTTTCTCGACCGGCTGGAAGGGACGGGCTCGGTCCGGGTCGCGACGCGGTCGAGAAGTCACGCCGAACTGCAGCTCCTGGATGGCGTCGCACCCCGCCTGGTGCTCGAATCCGCGCTGTCGGCGGTGGAGCAGGTCACGCGGTTCGAACTCGTCGAGCCCCCGCTGCGGGACATTTTCGTGAGCGTGGTGCAGGACCAGGCCGCCGGGCGCACCCAACCGGCGCGGTGAACAGGAACCCGAACGAGGTCATCGAATGCGTCGCATCTGGATCGTAGCCAAGAACGAATTCCTCAAGCGGGTCGTCTCGAAGTGGTTCGTTTTCACGACCCTGCTGGGTCCCATCGCGCTCGTCCTCCTTTTCGGTACGATCGGCTACATGACGGTCCAGTCGATGGAGGGAGTCACCAAGACCATCGCCGTGCTCGACCGGACCGGCCGCCTGGGTGACGCCATCGCCATGGAATCGGACGAACAGGTCACCTTCGTTCCCATGAGCATACCCGAGGATTCGGCACGCCGGGCCGTACTCGAGGAGCGTTTCGGGGGGTACCTGGTGATCCCCGACTCTGCCCTCAGGGGCGTGGGCGAGATCATGTACTACTCGATGGAAGGTGGCCTCGGCAGCATCTTCAACCGGCGCCTCGACAACGTCGTCAATCGGGCCGTAGAAGATCTTCGGCTCGCCGACGCGCAGGTGTCGCCCGAGGTGCTCGCCATCCTCGAGTCGGACCTCGGCTTCAGTTCCGTCAAGCTTACGCGCGAGGGCGAGGAGGCCGGAAATGCCGAGCTCTACGCCGTGGTGGGCTTCGTCATGGGCTTCCTCATCTACATCGCGATGCTGGTCTACGGATCGGTCGTGATGCAGGGCGTAATCGAGGAAAAACTCTCGCGCGTGGTCGAGGTCGTCGTGTCGTCGGTTCGCCCCTTCGAACTGCTCATGGGCAAGGTCCTGGGCATCGGAGCGATGGGGCTCGTGCAGATGGTCGTGTGGGCGGGCCTGATGGCGGCCGGCACATTCGGCGCGGGAGCGATCATCACGTTCTTCGTCAGCCCGGCGAACCTCGGCCTTGCCGCGGACGCCACCGACGACCAGGTGCTCGCCGCCATGGATCTCCAGATCCCGTCCATCGGACCCGACGTGTTCGTCTGGTTCGTGCTGTTCTTCCTGGTCGGATACCTGCTGTACGCCAGTCTCTTCGCGGCCATCGGATCGGCCGTCGAGCAGCAGCAGGACGCGCAGGGCCTGATGCTGCCCATCATGCTTCCGATCATCCTCTCGATCATCTTCATGCAGGGCGTGGTGGAGAACCCGGGCTCGACGCTCGCGGTCGTGCTCTCGCTCGTCCCGTTCACGTCGCCGATCTCGATGGTGGTGCGCGTGGCGGTGACCGAGGTGCCGCTCTGGGAGACGGCGCTTTCGTTCGTTCTCCTGTTTGCGACCTTCCTCGGATCGGTGTGGCTTGCGGCCAGGATTTACCGCGTGGGCATCCTGATGTACGGGAAAAAGGCCAGCTTGAAGGACCTGGCCCGCTGGATCCGCTACGCGTGAGGTCGGGCTCTCCCGGCGACGCGCTCGGCGTCGGGATCGTGAATAGCGACCGAAAGCGCGCCTGCGGCTGCGTGGCATAGAACCGCGGCGCGGTCGGCGTCGTTCGATGCAGACTGTACCCGGTTCACACGCATCCGAGCCTGCATGCCCAGCACGATCTCCCGCGTCAGCGACGTCGAATACGAACTCCTCATCGAGGCACCTCCCTCGGAACTGGAGCCCGGTCTCGAAAAGGCTCTCCGGCAGCAGCGCAGCCGCGCCTCGTTCAAGGGTTTCCGCCCCGGAAAGGCCCCCGCGCACCTCGTCGAGAAGCTGTACGGAAAGGCGCTGGCTTACGGCGTCGCCGACGAATACGTCCAGGAGACCTATCGCACGCTCGTGCTGGACTCGGACGAATACGAAGTCCTCGGCCAGCCGTCGATCACGTCGCTCGACTACGAGTACCGCGGAACGCTCAAGGCCACCGTGCGCTTCGGCGTCCGGCCCGTGTTCGAACTCGCCGACCTGTCCGGCGTCGAGATCTCCCGGCTCTCCTACGCCGTGGACGAATCGGCCGTGGACGAGGAACTCGAGCGCATCCGCACGCGGGAGGCCGAACTCACCCCTGTCGACGGCCCGTCGGACGAAGGCTGTCTCGTGCTGACCGACCTGCAGCAACTCGACACCGACGGCAACCCCGTCCCGGGCGAGCTGCGGGAGGGGGTAGCGTTCCTTCTCGACTCCAAGGAACTCCCGGAAGCCACCCGAACCGCGCTCATCGGCCTGAAGGCCGGGGAATCGGCCCGCGTGACGCTGACGCGAAAGGCCGACAACGAGGAGGTGCCCTTCGAGGCGACGGTCCGTGAGGTGAAGCGGAGGGAACTGCCTGCCCTCGACGACGCGTTCGTCGAGAAGGTGACGAGCGGCGAGACCACCACGATCGCCGACTTCCGGGCCGAGTTGGCGGGTCGCATGCAGCGTTCGATCGATGCCACGGCGCGCGAGCTCTTCGAGGGTGACCTCGTGAAGGCCGTGCTCGACCGGCACGATTTCCCCATGCCCGAATCGGTGGTCGACCTGTACGCGCAGTCGCGGCTCGAGGAGTTCAGGAAGCAGGCCGGCGACCGGCTGCCCAGGCCGTTCGACGAGGAGGGCTTCCTCGAGGCGGCACGGCCCGAGGCCGCACGGCAGGCGCGCTGGATGTTCGTGCGCGACCAGGTCGTCAAGCAGCACAAGTTCGAGGCCACCGAGGAGGACCGGGAGGCGTTCTTCGCCGAGACGGCGGCCGCTGAAGGGCTTTCCGGCGAGTTCATGGCACGGTATTACCGATCCATGCCGCGCCTGATGGAGCAGCTCGACGACCGCCTCGTCACGAAGAAGGTGCTCGACTGGTTCGCCGCGCAGGTGACCGTGGTCGAGAAGGACCGGGATGCGTACGCCGCGTCGCGGGAGCACGACCACGACCACGACCACCATCACCACGACCACGACCACGACCACGACCACGATCATTGAGCGGTCGGGTCAAGTCCGGCGGGTCCCGGTCGATCCCCCGGGAGACCGGAACCGGCCGAGAAAGGTCCGGTTGATCGGAAGCACGAGACAACGAGGTCCCCACTCATGGTCGATTCGTTCCTGAAGTTCGCGAAGTCCCCGGGCCGGCTGCCGTCGGACATCTACTCCGGCCCCATCGATCCGGGCGCCTGGAATACGCTTGTGCCGATGGTGGTCGAGCAGACGTCCCGCGGCGAGCGCGCCTACGACATCTACTCGCGCCTGCTCAAGGAGCGCATCATCATGCTGGGCACCCCGATCAACGACCAGATCGCGAACCTGATGGTGGCGCAGCTGCTCTTCCTCGCGAGCGAGGACCCGGAGCGCGACATCAATATCTACGTCAACTCGCCGGGCGGTTCGATCGACTCGGGCCTGGCGATCTACGACACGATGCAGTACATCCCGTGCCATTGCGCGACGATCTGCGTAGGGCTGGCCGCGTCGATGGGCTCGGTACTGCTCGCGGCCGGGTCGAAGACCAAGCGCGCGTCGCTTCCGAATTCCCGCATCATGATCCACCAGCCGTGGATGGGCGGGCTCCAGGGGCAGGCGTCGGACATCGAGATCTCGGCGCGCGAGATCATCAAGATGAAGCAGAACCTGTACGCCATCCTCGCCGAGCACACCGGCAAGACGCCGGACCAGATCGAGAAGGACGGCGATCGCGACTTCTGGATGGGCGCGGACGAGGCGCGCGACTACGGGCTCATCGACAACGTGCTGACCCCGAAGCCGAAGGGCGTGAAGAAGGACAAGTCGGACGACTGAGCCTCGCTGCCGAATGTGAAGAAGGGCCGCTCCCGGTATCGGGGCGGCCCTTTTTCTTGAGCGTTCGCGTGATCGGCGCGGTATCCGCGGTTCAGGAGGGCTCGGACGGAACCGCCACCATCGAAGGCGCCGGCCCGCGCCGCGCCTCGGACCATGCGCGCAGCCGGTCGAGTGCCCCGTGGGCCGAAACGTAGACCACGGGAATGAGGACGAGCGTGACGAGCGTCGAAGCGGTGAGACCGCCGATCACGACGCGGGCGAGGGAGGCCTGGATCTCGGCACCCGCCCCGATGCCGAGCGCGAGCGGCAGCAGTCCGAGCACGGTCGTAAGCGTCGTCATCGCGATCGGTCGCAGCCGCAGGCGACCCGCCTCGACCACCGAATCGAGCAGCGCCATGCCCTGCTCGCGACGCAGCAGGTTCACGTAGTCGACGAGAACGATGGCGTTGTTGACCACGATGCCGATGAGCATCACCATGCCCATGATCGACTGCATGTTGAACGTGGTGCCGGTGAGCAGCATGGTCGGCACGACGCCGATGATCGCCACGGGCACCGCGAACATCACGATCAGCGGGTCGAGATACCGCTCGAACTGGCCGGCCATGACCATGTAGATCAGGGCGAGCGCGAGCAGGACGGCGATCAGGAAGTCCGTTTGGGCTTTCTGCTGCTCCTCGTACTCGCCGCTGAACGCGATGGAGAAGCCGTCCGGCAGGTTCATGCGCGACAGGTCGGAACGGATGGCCTCCACGGCATCGCCCAGCGCGACGCCCTTCTCGAGCGTGGCGTAGACGTAGTTGACCCGCACGCCGTCCTTGCGTTCGATCGTGGTGGGCGCCCGACCGCGCACCGGCAGCACGAGCGACGCGACCGGGATGGTTTCGCCCGCCGGCGTGCGCACGGCGATGTCGTCGAGGTCCTGCACGGTGAGCCGGTCCTCGGGGCGCAGACGCACGATGATCGGATATTCGTCCCCGCCTTCCCGGAACTGCCCCGCGCGGCTTCCGCCCACCGAGGTCTGGATGGCACGGCCGACCTGCTGTACCGACAGGCCGAGGCTCGCGATCTTCTCCCGGTCGAATTCGAGGTTCTGCTCCGGCCGACCTTCGCGTCGCGACAGGCGAACGCCCGTCACGCCCGGAATCCGCTCCACTCGGCCCATGATCTCGCGCGCCGTGATGTCGGCCACGTCGAGATCGTACCCGCGCAGCTCGATCTGCACGGCCTCGTTGCCCGTTCCCGTGGAGAACAGGCGCCGGAGCACCCAGAGGCCGGATTGCGCCTCTACCCGGATCTCGGCACCGGGTACCGCCGACACCAGTTTGCGTCGAAGATCGTCGGCCAGGGCCTGGCTCTCGATGGTGCGCTCCGAGGGGTCCTTCAGCCGGACCGTCACCTGTGCGTTTCCGAACCGGGTTTCGGTCGCCACTTCGCGCACCTGGTCCATCGGCAGAAGCGGCCGCACGGCCTGCTCGAGCTCCTGCAGGTAGGCCTGCACGACGGCCACGTTGGTGCCCTGCGACATTTCCATCGTGACCTGGATCTCGTCGGCATCGGTCTGCGGCGCCAGTTCCACGGGGATCAGCGGAAACGCGGCGAACGCGGCGGCGACCAGCGTGAACGAGACGCCCGCCACGAGCTTCCGGTGCCGGACGACCGTGCGCAGCGAAGCCGAGTACTTCTGCTCGAGCCCGTCGAACCACTTCTGGAAGCCCGACGCATGGATCGGCTTGCCCTCTTCGGGCAGCTTGACGTTCAGGAAACGCGACGCAAGCACGGGAATCAGCGTGAGCGCGACCATGAGCGAGCAGACGAGCGAGAACACCACCACCAGCGCCAGCGCGGTGAAGAGATCTCCGATCGTCGTCTGCATGAACCCGATGGGCAGGAAGATCACGATCGTGGTGAGCGTCGACGCGATGATGGCGCCCACCACCTCGCGCGTGCCCACGCGGGCCGATTCGAGGATGGACATCCGGTGCTCCTCGCGGTGTCGCACGATGTTTTCGAGCACCACGATGCCGTTGTCCACCATCATGCCGATGCCGAGGGCGAGACCTCCGAACGTCATCTGGTTCAGCGTCATGCCCCCGTAGTAGAGCACGCCGAAGGTGGCCACCACCGAAATCGGGATCGCGATCGCGATGATCGACGTCGACGAGCCGTTGCGCAGGAAGAGGTAAAGGACAAGGATCGCCAGCAGACCGCCCCAGACGGCCGAACTGCGCACGTTGTCGATCGACTGGCGGATGAAGGTCGACTGGTCCGAAATCACCTTCATCCGCAGGTCCGAATGCTCCGCGTTGATCCGGCCCACCTCGGCGACGATGGCGTCGGCCACCGTCACGGTGTTGGCGCCGCTCTGCTTCTGGATCTGGACGCGGATGATCGGAACGCCGTCCAGCTCCGAAAGGAAACGCACGTCCTCGTACCCGTCCTCGACCCGCGCGACGTCCCGCACGCGGATCGGCCGGTCGTCGACGTACCGGATCACCGTTTCGGCGATCTGGGCCACCGACGTGTATTCGCCCTGCGAGCGCACGTAGAGGTCCCTCAGGCCCTCCTTCACGTTTCCGCCCGGTAGCGTCTGGTTCTCGCGCGCCAGGGCCGCCTGCACGTCGGCCGGCGTGAGCCCGGCCGCAAGGAGCCGGTCGCGCTCCAGGTCGACGTGGATCTGGCGGTTGACGCCGCCGCGCAATTCGACCGTTCCGACCCCGGGAATCTGCTCGAACCGGTTCGAGAGGTCGCGTTCAAGGAGCCGCGTCACCTCCTCCATCGGGCGACGCGACTCGACCGCGATCGTCACGATCGCGAAGTTGTTCGGGTCGAACTTCCAGATGACGGGCTGGTCGACTTCGGGCGGAAGCGATCTTCGGATGCGGTCGAGCGCCGACCTGACGTCGTTCGACGCTTCGTCGATGTTCGTTCCGCGCGCGAACTCGAGCGTCACCATGCTCGAGCCTTCGGACGAGCGCGACGAGATGCGGTCCAGGTTCGGGATGCCCGAGAGCGCGTTCTCGACCGGGTCGGTCACGATCTGCTCCATCTCCTCGGGCCCCACGTTCGGGTAGCTCGTGAAGACCGTGAGCCGGGTGAACTCGACGGGCGGAAGCAGGTCGACCGGGAGGAACAGGAATCCGACGATGCCCACCGTGATGATCACGAGGTAGGCCATCGACGTGGCGACGGGTCGCTTGATCGAGGTATCGGTCAGGGAGGCCATACGCGCGGGGTCTGGGAGCCGGGCTCCGGGGGCTTGATCGGCGGTGGAGTCGGGTCTTCGGTCGGCTACTCGGCCGTCGCCTGGCCGAACGACTCCCGGGCGAGGCGCTGCTGTTTCTCCAGGAACTTGAGCAGCAGGTCGCGATCGAGCAGGCGCTGCAGTTCGGCGACGCGGGACCACGGCACCGGGCGCGCCTGCACCTGGCCCGTGCCGTCCACCGAGCGGATGAGATGCTGGCCGACGGTCAGCACCCATTCCCCGGCCTCGAGTCCCGATACGCCCGCCAGGCCGCGTCCGCGCGCCAGCACTTCGAGCGGCTGGAAGCGCACCGGCGTCGGCCCGACGAGCGCGGGCGGATTCTGCGGATCGTACGACTCGGGCTCCTCGACGGGCGTTTCGCTGCGCAGCGACGTCGCCACGAAGGCACCGATCACGCCGCTGTTCGGATCCTCGTAGATCGCCGCCTCGGGCACCACCGTCGCCGGCTCAGATTCCCCGTACAGCACGTCGACCGCGACGAACATGCCCGGCCGGAGCCGGCTGTCGGGGTTCGGAAGGTCGATCTCGGCGGCCGCCGAGTAGCTCCCTACCTCGAGAAACGGAGAAATGCGGCTCACCGCGGCCTCGATGGCGCCACCCTCGGAGCCCTCCACCGTGATCAGGGCAGTCTGGCCCACTCGGATGCGGTCCATCATGCGGTCGGTGACCGAAACGTCCACGCGCACCTTCGACAGGTCGCCGATCGTGAAGAGCGGGCGGCTGGGATCGACCCGCATGCCCACTTCCACGTTGCGCCCTCCGATCGTGCCTGCGACGGGAGCACGGACGACCGTGCGCCGAACGGCCTCACGCTGCTCCTCGAGATTGGCCTCGGCCTGCGCGATGCGAGCCTTCGCCTGCTCGTCGGCCGCCTCGGCGCCGGCGACCTGCGCCTGGAGCAGTTCCAGGTCGGCCGCGCTCTGGAATTCCTTCTCGGCGAGCTGCCGAGCCCGGTCGAGCCGTGCACGCAGTTCGGTCAGCGAGGCCGCCGTGCGCCGCTGGTCGGCCACCGCGATCTGGAGCGCGGCCTCCTGCTGGCGTAGCTGATCCTGGTACTGCTTGTCGCGCAGGTATACCAGCGGCGCTCCGGCCTGCACGAAATCGCCGTTTCGCACCGCCACCCGCTCGACGGGCGCCGAGATCTCGGCGTAGAGCACGACCTGGTTCTGGGCCCGCACCGTGCCGCTCAGGCGCTCGGTGAGCGGAAGGGATCCCATCTTGGCCTGCACCACCTCCACGGCCGGCACGACCCCAGCGCCGGGGCGACCGCCGCCCGGGGGGCCTCCGCCCGGCATGCCGGCGGCGGGACCTCCGGTGTCGGTTCCGCAGGCAGAGACTACGATCGTCGCGAAAACAAACGTCAGGATGCGGGCCGTCGGCCCGCATGGTCGCATCGTCATTGGGGCGCCACAGGCTGTTCGAATCAGTCTGAACGGCCCATGTCCGGGGCTGTTCGTCCCCGTTCGTCACGATTGTGTGCTGTTTGTTTCCTGGCCGCGGGCACGAACCGCGAGTATTCGTGCAGATCCGGCAGCCGGCCGATGAGCACGGAACCGTCGTACTCGAGCCATGCGTGAGCCCGCCAGCCGGGTCCATCGGCCCGCGTCCCGATGTGGAGCGTGGTCGCCATTCCACGTCGGGCGAGCAGCGATCGCAGGGCGAGAGCCTTCGCGAGACACTGATCGGAACCCAGCAGCACGCTTCCGAGACGATCGACGGCGGCCGCGGCCCGCTCGGGAGAGACCGGTCGCCTCTCGCGGCAGAGCGTACTCCCCGGGGGCGATCCGGCCGCAACGATGCGATCGGCGGTACCCGGGAGGTGATTTCGGGCTCGTCGCCCTGCTCGAACGACCTCGAAGAAGGCGCGGACCAGGAGCACGGCATCCACACTCCTGCGTGGGCGCAGTCGGCGAAGCGTCCGTAGGATCGGGTACCCCATGTCCTCAATCGGGGAGTGAGACGACGAGCCCGGCCGCCTCGAGCGCGACCGCGAACCGCTCCAGGTCGCCCCGACATCGTTCAATGCCCACCGCGTAGCTCGCCGATACGGCCTCGATCAGCTCCGGCAGGCTCTTCGGTCCCTCCTCCAGCATCGTCCAGGCATAGGCTCCGACCCCGTCCAGCGAGAAATACTCCCCGGTTCGCCCGTTGAGCAGTACGACCTCGCCCGGCGACGGTCTCGAGGCGAAAGCGTCGGGTGTGATGCCCAGTTTCACGCCCGTATCTCCGTTGCTCCCTGTCGCGGCGACAGGTCGCCGACGAGCGATCGTCCGGCCATGACCGCGAGCCGCAGCGGGCGCACGATCGAGAAGACGAGCGGAAGGTCGGGCGACAGGAACGGGAACACCGCCCAGTCCTCGACCGAAGGACGGAACAGCATCGACCACATCTCCCTGAGCGCCTCGACCGGACCGAGGCCCGGTATGCGAAACCTCAACCGGTCGGCGGCCCGGGTCGTCCGGGACGGATTTCCGTCCGGGAACCAGGAACGCTCCATGGCGCGCAGGTGGCTTCGGCCCGGGCGTCCGCGCGCGGCGTCCGCCGATTCCAGGTCGGTCGGCAGTTCGACGCCCAGGACCTCTGCCGAGACCCGGTACGCGTGCACGAGAGCCTTCTCGCGACCCAGGGCCCGTGCCGCGGCACGCACCGCCGTCCAGTCCGGCCCGTTGCGCAGCGTCAGCAGGACTCCGAGGTCGGCCAGCCACTTCAGACACGAGAATCCGTGTCGGAACCCGTGCAGCGCGAGATGGAGCGCGGTATCGTCCGTGCCGGTGGTGGCCACGTCGAGGTTTCCCGCGCGCGCCGCGACACGATGCCTCCAGAGCGTGTCGAACGTGCGCTCACCCGCGCCCAGGTGCGGAAGCATGCGCTCGTGCAATTCCAGTTTGACCCCGCGACGCAGGTACTCGAGCGGGACCGGATTGCGGGTCGCGGCAAACGCACGGGCATTCGACGGAGCCGGAACGAAACCGAGGCGGGACAGGACACCACGGGCGTTCGACGCTCCATCGGTGTCCACCAGGAAGTCGAGGTCGTTCGAGGGCCTGATCGCCGGATCTCCGTGCAGCCTCGCCGAGAGCGCAGGACCCTTGATCGACAACGCGCGGACCCCGGCAGCCTCGAGCCCGTCGGCCACTTCGGCGAGCACGGACACCTGGAACAGGGCCCGCATCCGGGCCGCCCCCGCTCGGCGGGCGATTTCGTGCTTCAGGTCGTCCGGAACGTCGCCGCCGCATTCGGACAGCGCGCGATCGACGAAACCCGCGGCGCCGTGCAGGACCGCCCACCGACACACCTGCACGCGGTCCAGGTCGGGTGAGGCCGCGAGCTCGGCAATCGTGCGCGGATCCCTCGTCACCGGTGGGCGCAGACAGGCAAGCAGCAACCGGTACTCCGTCCGGGAGAAACGATGCGGGAGCGTCATGCCGCACCCCGTGTGTGAAGCATCGCCGACAATCGATCCGCCGATCGCGAAAGATCGGCCGCGCCCTCTCCCCTCGACAGCCGGTGGGCGGAAACCGATCCGAGCAGTCTCGTCGCCCCAGCCAGGTGGTGGCGGCCCGCCCCGGTCACCCCCAGGGACCGGGGCATGTGGGCGTGGCGCACGAGTTCCAACGCTGCGTCCGAGGCGGGAAGTCGATCGAAGGCCCAGGGTGCGCCGGCTTCCACGACGACCACCGCGCATACCTCGTGAGGGGCGGCGGACACCTCCGCGGGTTCCACCGTCTTGGCCACCTCCCTCGTTCCTCGGCCCGCGGGCTCGCCGGGCGCGGAGGGACCGGGGATTCCCGGACTCATGCGCACCTTCAGACGCCCGGGACCGGGCTCGACCGCGACCCGGTCATCGCCGACGTCCAGTACGGCCAGGTCGTCCGAGAGGAACTCGAACCCCCGGTGGAGCAACGCTCGCGTCAGGGTCGTCTTGCCGGCACCCGAGCGTCCGGCGAGCACGACCGCATGCCCGTCCTTGCCCACGACATTCGCGTGCAGGACCAGGCGGCCGCGACGACGCATCAGGAGGCCCGACAATCGTCCGGCGAGGGTTTCCACGACGGCGCGGTCGTCTGCCCCGTCGTGCGGACGCACCGTGAGGGTCGATGTACCGATGCGGAACAGCCCCGCATCGGGGTAATCGAACCACCACGCGTGCTCGTCGATGCGGAAACCGACCGGCCCGTCCGCCCGGTGACCCGCCGGCATCGCCAGCCGGTCGTCCCGGGTTATCGTCACGGCGGGGCGCGTGTCTGCCGGCCATTCGGCGAACGGAAGCCGCCAATCGCTCCGGACGACCGATCCGTACATCCGGAGGACGAAAGGGCCCCCGGCGCGGCACCCGTGGGTCTCCCGCCTCATCGGATCGGCGCGTCGGGCACCGGCGCGAACTCGGGGCTGGCCATGGCGAACAGCAGGCCGTGCGTCGCCGCATCCAGGCCGCCGTACTCGGCCTGGGTCAGCGACTCGACGTCGCCGTGCCGTCGAAGCTCCGGCGGCGCGTAGGGAAGCCGCTCCGCTGCGTCGGCGACTTCGGGGTCCGGGGTGGTGATGTCGGGCATCGCGGAGGTCGTTTGCAGGGGGTGGAGTCCGGGCAGGCCAAGTCGGGGGAGAACACCCGCGTTCGGGGCCTGAACGTTCGGCTATTTCGCCAGCGTCATCCGACGCACGATGTGCTGAGAACCGGTGCGGAGCGCATACAGGTAGACCCCGCTCGCAAGGCCCTTGCCCTCGAACGTCGTCTCGTGCTTTCCGGCCGGAACGATGCCGTCGACCAGGGTGGCTACCCTGCGCCCGAGCGCGTCATGCACGGTCAGCAGAACGCGGGACGCTTCGGGCGCGTGGTAGACGATCGTGGTCGAGGGGTTGAAGGGATTCGGATAGGCGCCTTCGAGCACCCAGCCGTCCGGCAGATCACCGGTACTGACGCCGACGCCCTCCGCATTGCCGATCACGACGGTCAGTCGTCCGTCGGCCACGGGACCGTCGATCACGTATTCGTCGACGGTGCGCAGGTCCACTTCGGCGCCCGTCGCCGCGTCCCGCAGCGACAGCGTCCAGTGCGGTGGAACGCTCTCCAGGGACGGCCAGCGGACTCGGAACCGGGAGAAGTCACCCTTGGTGCGTACGACGACAGGGAAGGAGGCATCGCCCGCCCACGAGGCCGGATGGCTGCGCTGCGCCTGGTCCACGCGCCGTGTGCCGCGCATTCCCGAGACGCCGAGGACGGCGTATTCCGGAGCGAAGGGTGGGAGGAGACGTGACGCGTCCCACGGGTCCCATTGCTCGGATGCGGCATCGTCGAAGAGCAGCCGCGCCGTGGAGCCGTATGCCCTCACCGTGCCGAACGCGTCTTCGGCCTCGAGATGAAGTTCGATGCGCACCGGCGACGACGACCCGCGCTTTCCGCCGATCAGGGTCCCGCCCGTGGTCTGCCCCGCCGCGAGGAAGGTCAGCGTGGTTCCGCCAAGACCGGGATCGGCGCGTTCCACGAAGAATCCCTGCCCCTTGGCGATCACGTCGGACGTTCCCGCGTCCTGCGTGACGAGGGTCCACGATCCTCCTCCGGACCAGTCCCAGATCTGTACGGTGGTCTGCATGCCCTGCGCGGCCAGGTCCAGCGACGACAGGTCGAAAGAGGCGCCGAACGGGTTTCCCATCAGGTGCCATTGGTCGTTGACGTCGAGGGAACCCACCGCGACATCGCCCACGGGCGCCGAACCCGGGAGCGTCAGCGCCACACCCCCGGCGCCGATCGGGTCGGTGGCGTCGTCGAAGATGTACAACAGGTAGCCGCGGCCGTTGTCCAGGACCGTGGCGTCGTTCGACACGGGGACATACCCTCCGTCGTACGTGTACAACGTGGTGCCGGTGGTTGCGGAAAGGTCGACGTCGTCCCCGATGTCGGCCCGCGTGGCCCCGACCACCGGCGGGGCAAACATGCGCCACCCGGTGTCGTTGCCCAGGCCGTCGGTGCCCGATACGCCGAAGCAGCCCTCGCAGGAACCGTAGTAGGCGAAGACCGCGCCTTCCTGGGCCTGGCCGTCGGTGTATCGCTGCGCGGCCACGAGGACGTCGGCCTTGCCGTCGCCGTTCACGTCGCCCGCCGCCGATACGGTCGACCCGAAAAAGGCATCCGCGACGTCGGGTTCGGCGGTCCAGTCGGCCGATACCGACAGCCCCCCGCCCGAGCCGAGGAAGACGTATGCCCTCCCTTCGTTGACTTCGACGTTGTCGTACAGATAGGCGCCCACGATCACGTCGTCGAACCCGTCGGCGTTGACGTCTCCCACGCCGGCCGTGCTGAAGCCCAGGCTGGCGCTCGCCTGGTCCGGCTCGAAGGTCCACGAGGCCGAGGACGAGAGCCCGGCGCCGGAACCGTGGAATACCCAGGCCCGGCCCTCCGCGGACTGACCGTTGGTATACCCCGGCGAGCCGACGATCACGTCGTCGAACCCGTCACCGTTCACGTCCCCGGCGCCGGCCACGCTGCGCCCGAAATAGGCCGTTACCTGGTTGGGCTCGAGCGTGACGTCGGGAGACGCCGACGGTCCGGTGCCCGAGCCGTAGTAGATGAACGCCCCTCCCTCGTCACTCTGCCCTCCGTCCCACTCGTTGGCTCCCGCCGCGATATCGTCGAACCCGTCACCGTTCACGTCACCGACACCCGCGACGCTCCGCCCCAGCAACGCGTTCACCTGGTCCACCTCGTCCGTCCAGTCCGGCGAACCCGATGGTCCGGTCGCCGAACCGAACCAGAGGTAGACCCGGCCCTCGTTGCTCTCCCCGTTGTCGTACTGGTAGGCCGAGACCAGCACGTCGTCGAACCCGTCGTTGTTCACGTCTCCGGCCCCCGCGACGAAGAAACCGAACGCCGAGTCGGCCTGGCCGGAGTCGGCCGTCCAGTCGGGGGAGGACGAGAGCCCGGTGGCGCTTCCGAAATAGACGAACGCGGCCCCTTCGTTGAGGGTGCCGTTGTCGTAGAGGTCCGCGCCGATGATCACGTCGTCGTACCCGTCCCCGTTGACGTCGCCGGCCGACGCGACGCGGGAGCCGAATCGCGCGCCGGCCTGGTCAAGTTCTTCCGTCCAGTCGGGTGTCGCGGAAAGCCCCGTGGCGGAACCGTAGAAGACGAAGACCCGACCCTCGTCGGCATCCGGCCCGTCGAACCGGGCCGCCCCTACGATTACATCGCCGAATCCGTCCCCGTTGACGTCGCCCGCCGACGCCACCGATTCTCCGAGAAATGTGTTCGCCTGGTCGGGTTCGTACGACCAGTCGGCCGTCGAGGACAGCGGATCGATCGTCACCGGGTACACGGCCTCCGCATCGTCCACTTCGAGGAACAGCGAGTTGCCGTCCCACCGCATGCGCGATTCCAGCGTGGTGCCCCGCGCGTCCCATGCCTTGAGTCCCGAATACCGGAGCCTGCGGTTGCCGGCTTCGTCGACCAGGACAAACGTATTGCCACGGTCCAGGCGCCCGGAGAGCTCGCCCACGACCCCGAGCGCAACGGCCAACGGGCCGTGCCCTTCCGCACGCCGGAGGATGACGAAGTCCTGGCGCATGCCGGGCTTTCCGTTGGTGTATTCGGCGCGGAATGTCCCATGGTCGAAACGCAGCCGTCCGTCCTCGACCGCCGCGGCCGCCGTGGGGATCGGAACCGCGGTGCGCACCGGGCCCCGGTAGACGCCGTCGATGCGCAGGCCGGCTGACCACGCGACGGGTCCGCGCGACGGTCTGACCGTGAAGGCCTCCGGCGTGTAGTCGAAACGCAGGCCCTGCGCGCGGTTCGGGCTCGTGAATCCCGCTCCGTTCGCCTGGATCAGGTACTCCGACCCGGCTATGGTGGCCTCGACCGCAGACCGCCACGCGCCGTCGGCTGCCGACGCCGGGTGTCTGCCCGGCCGGTCCCGCGGAGGGATCCAGGCGACGACCACCAGGAAGGCGGCCCAGAGCAGGATCGAGACGACACGGGCCGGTCCGAGCGGGCGCTCGAGACCGTAGTTCGGAAGCGGGGAGGAGGGGCGCACCGGGTAGCACGGTTTGCGGAAACGGCGCGGCGCGGTGCCGCGAGGACCGGATGCAAACGTACCCGGGAGCAGTGTCCCCTTCTTTCGTCCACGTCCCGCGGGACTGTAGACCACGTCCCGATCCTGCCGCCCACGTCCCGGGGGGCCGGGAATGCGGAAGCCCGGCGGGCCTGGGGGCCCACCGGGCTTCTCCGGTACCGCGTACGGGATTCGAACCCGTGTTGCCGCCGTGAGAGGGCGGTGTCCTGGACCCCTAGACGAACGCGGCATCTCGCAGGGGGCCGGAATATACCCCGGGCGCTCGGGCGGGTTTCCTCCCGCTTCGGCGAAGCCCGTTCGAATTCTGGCGATTTCCGTACTCCCCGATCTATT
>JANJTM010000067.1 GCA_024711125.1 Rhodothermales bacterium | reverse complement strand
TTCGAGGCCGAGGTGTACGTGCTGTCGAAGGACGAAGGCGGCCGCCACACCCCGTTCTTCAAGGGCTACCGTCCGCAGTTCTACTTCCGTACCACGGACCTCACCGGTGCGGTGACGCTGCCGGAGGGCACGGAGATGGTGATGCCGGGCGACAACATCAAGATGACCGTGCAGCTCATCAACCCGGTGGCGATGGACGAAGGCCTGCGTTTCGCGATCCGCGAAGGCGGCCGCACCGTCGGCGCCGGCGTGGTGTCCAAGATCATCAAGTAAGCCCCTGCGTTTCCACCGCTTCTGCCTGCAGAAGCGGGATGGGGTGAAGGCAGGCGGCGCAAGCCGCCGTTGCCTTTTTCGGAAGCGGCAAGTTTTCGATACGCCAGTAGCTCAATTGGCAGAGCAGCGGTCTCCAAAACCGCAGGCTGCAGGTTCGAGTCCTGCCGCCCGTGCCGCACGGACCGCTCACGGCGCCTGACGGCGCCACCGCGAAGAAGGAATCCCAATGGACAAGATCAAGGCCTACCTGGAAGACGTCGCCAAGGAGATGCGCAAGGTGAGCTGGCCTACGCAGCAGGAGTTGATCGCCAACACGGCGATCACCCTCGTGGCGACGGTCATCATCTCCCTGTTCATTTTCGGAGCCGACCGCCTGATCAGCATCGTGCTGGAAGTCGTTTACGGCTGATCGTCCGCGTCCGACCCAACACCATGGCCAAAATCGAAGCCGTCCGCAAGTGGTACGTCCTGCGCACCTTCTCGGGCCACGAGAAGAAAGTGAAGCAGTACCTCGAGCGTGAGATCAACCGGCTCGGTCTGCACGATCGACTCGATCCGGAGAATGGAATCGTCATTCCGACCGAGACCGTCTTCGAGATGCGCGCCGGCAAGAAGCGGACGCGGGAAAAGACGTTCTTCCCGGGGTACATCCTGATCCATGCGCTCCTGGACAAGGAACTGGCGCATCTCATCAAGGATATCCCGTCGGTCGTCGACTTCCTGAAGACGGGGGACGAGCCGACCGCCCTGCGGCCCGACGAGGTGAACCGGATCCTCGGCAAGATGGACGAGGTGCGGGAGGCGGGAGAGCAGCCCGAGATTCCTTTCCGCGTCGGCGAGGCGGTCAAGGTCGTGGACGGGCCGTTCAACAACTTCAACGGCATCGTCGAGGAGGTATACCCCGACAAGATGAAGGTCAAGGTGATGGTCTCGATCTTCGGTCGGCGAACCCCGCTCGAGCTGGACTACCTCCAGGTACAACACGAAGAATAGGCCGGAACCAACCGGTTTTCGGGGGGTTCATCTAGGCTACGGCGCTGCAGCCGTACGACTCAATACAACGAGGGCGGGAGCTTCCTGACGGGGGCGTTTGCACCGCGAATCCGCGATGGCGAAGAAGATAGAGGGCTACATCAAGCTCCAGATCAAGGCCGGGCAGGCCAACCCCGCCCCGCCGATCGGCCCCGCGCTCGGCCAGAAGGGCGTCAACATCATGGAGTTCTGCAAGCAGTTCAACGCTGCGACGCAGGACCGCATGGGACTCATCCTGCCCGTGGTCATCACGGTGTTCGCGGACAAGTCCTTCACGTTCATCGTCAAGAGCCCGCCGGCGCCGGTCCTGCTGCTGCAGGCGGCCAAGGTCCAGAAGGGCGCGGCCGATCCGCTCCGCGAGACGGCCGGCACGGTGACGTGGGAGCAGTGCAGGGAGATCGCCCAGGTGAAGATGGCCGACCTCAACGCGTTCGACGTCGAGAAGGCCGCTTCGATGGTCGCCGGCACCGCCCGCTCGATGGGCATCAAGGTAACGGGCGCGCCCGCCAAGGCCTGAGGCCCGGCGTCGCGTCTTGCGCAAACGGCGGGAGCCCGGACCGAAGGCCCGGGCGTCTGAACCGCACAGATCACACGATCATGTCCAGGAAAGGAAAGCGCTTCAAGCGCCTCTCCGAGATCGTCGGCGCCCAGGAGGGCCCGTTCGCGATCTCCACCGCGGTCGGTCTGGTGAAGCAGACCGCCTCCGCGAAGTTCGACGAGTCGGTCGACATCGACGTCCGTCTCGGCGTGGATCCCCGGCATGCCGACCAGATGGTGCGCGGCGTCGTCGCCCTGCCCCACGGAACCGGCAAGGAAGTGCGGGTGCTCGTGCTGGCCAATGACGGCAAGCACGAGGAAGCCCGCCAGGCCGGTGCCGATCACGTCGGGCTCGACGACCTCATCGACCGGATCCAGAAGGACGGTTGGACCGACTTCGACGTCGTGATCGCCACGCCCGACGTGATGGCGAAGGTCGGCCGCCTCGGTCGTGTCCTCGGCCCCCGCGGTCTCATGCCGAACCCCAAGAGCGGCACCGTCACCATGGAAGTGGGCGACGCCGTACGCGAGGTCAAGGCGGGCAAGATCGACTTCCGCGTGGACAAGTTCGGAAACCTGCACACGGCCATCGGCAAGGCCTCCTTCACCGCGGAGCAGCTTGCCGCCAACGCCGAGGCGTTCCTTCGCGAGGTCGTGCGGCTCCGGCCGTCGGCCGCCAAGGGCACGTACGTGCGCTCCATCACCATCTCGACGACGATGGGCCCGGGCATCCCGGTCGATCGTAACGAGATCCTGAGCCAGATGCGCTAGGCGCCCGAACCAAGACGTAGAGGTCACGAACATGCCACTGAACAGGGATCAGAAGGCGGCGGCGGTCGAGGCGCTTACCCGTAAGCTCGAGCAGACGCCCACCATTTACCTCACCAACGCCGCCGGTCTCACCGTGGCGCAGGTGGAAAAGCTGCGCAAGGCCTTCCGCGAGGCCGGAATCGACTACAAGGTCGTCAAGAACACGCTGCTGAAGCGCGCCATGGACGCGATCGGCGGCTACGACGAAATCTACGAGCATCTGCACGGCCCGACGGCGGTCGCCTTCAGCGACGAGCCTTCGAAGCCCGCCCGGGTCCTCAAGAAGTACCTCGAGGAGTCGCGACTTGACAAGCCCTCGCTCAAGGGGGCCTACGTCGAAGGAGCCGTCTACCATGACGACGACCTCGAGGTCCTCACGCAGCTCAAGTCGAAGGCCGATCTCGTGAGCGAGATCATCGGGCTGCTCCTGTCGCCGATGTCGAATGTCGTCGGCGCCCTGCAGGCCCAGGGCGGCAACGTGGTCGGCGCGATCAAGACGATCGCCGAGCGCGAGAACGCCTGACGTTTCATCCCAGCAACGATAACCCCCCAACCCTTAATCGCAGCCGAGTCCGAGAGGACGCAGAAAGCTGCAGGACACAGGAGGTCCCCATACCATGGCTGACATCAACAAGATCGCCGAGACCCTCGTCAACCTGACGATCAAGGAAGCCGCCGAGCTCGCCAAGGTCCTCGAGGAGCAGTACGGCATCAAGCCGGCCGCTGCCGCCGTGGCCGTCGCCGCGGGTCCCGCCGCCGGTGGCGCCGCTGCCGCCGAGGTCGAGGAGCAGACCGAATTCGACGTCATCCTGAAGGCCGCCGGCGCCAACAAGATCAACGTCATCAAGGAAGTCCGTGCCATCACGGGTCTCGGCCTCAAGGAGGCGAAGGACCTGGTCGACGGTGCCCCGGGCGTCGTCAAGGCTGCCGCTTCCAAGGACGAGGCTGCCGCCATCAAGGCGAAGCTCGAAGAGGCCGGCGCCGAAGTCGAGCTCAAGTAGTCCGGAGTGCTCCGGCAACCCGGACCCGACTGCGTGAAGGCCGACCCCGGTTTCCGGGGTCGGCTTTGCGCGCTTCAAGCCGCACGTCTGACGACGGAGCGGATCCGTTTCCAGCAAGTCAATGAATCGCAACGAGATGGGGCCGTTCCTGCCACGCCTGTCTCCGCGATCCGCATCGAACGCGAATCCGCGATTCCCCGCCGGGGAACGCGTCAACGCGCAGGAAACCAGGGACTAGCCTAGCCTATGTCGACCAAGAATGGCCAGGCGGAACGCCACAGTTTCGCCCGCATCCGAGAGGTTCACGAGTACCCCGACTTCCTCGACGTCCAGCTTCGGTCGTTCCAGGAGTTCGTACAGGACGACGTTCCGCCGGAGGAGCGGGAGAGCATGGGCCTCCAGGCCGTGTTCGAGGAGCATTTCCCGATCCAGGACAGCCGCGAGCGCTATACGCTCGAGTTCATCCACTACACGTTGGACGCACCGAAGCACTCCGTCGAGGAGTGCATCGCCCAGGGCCTGACGTTCGCCGTCCCGCTCAAGGCGAAGCTGCGCCTGTCGAGCCGCGAGGACGAGGACGAGGACGAGGCGGAAGAGGCCATCGAGCAGGAGGTCTATCTCGGCAACCTGCCCGCCATGACCGAGCAGGGCACGTTCATCATCAACGGCGCCGAGCGCGTCGTGGTGTCCCAGCTGCACCGCAGCCCGGGCGTGTTCTTCGGCCAGTCGATGCACCCGAACGGGACGGAGCTGTATTCGGCCCGCGTCATCCCGTTCCGCGGCTCCTGGATCGAGTTCTCGACCGACGTCGGCAACCAGGTGTGGGCGTACATCGACCGGAAGAAGAAGCTTCCGGTGACGACGCTGCTCCGCGCCCTCGGCTATTCGTCGAATGCCGAGATCGTGTCGCTGTTCGACCTGGCCGACACGGTCGACCTCAAGACCAAGAAATCGTTCAAGGAGGCCGTGGGCCGGATCCTGGCCGCCACGGTGTCGATCGAGCGTCCGGTCGAGGTCATCGATGAGGACACCGGCGAGGTGATCGAGGAGCGAACCGAGCGCGAGGTCATCCTTCCGGCACAGCACGTGGTCGCCGAGGAGGACTACGACCGTCTCAAGGAAGCGGGTGTCGACGCGATCTTCGTGCTGCGCAGCGGATCCGAAGACGATCTCCTCGACAAGTCGGCGCTCCTGAACACGCTCAAGCGCGATCCGACGCACTCGGAAGAAGAGGCGCTCGCGTACCTGTATTTCCAGCTGCGCGGAACCGAGGCCCCCGATCTCGATACCGCCCGCGGCGTGCTCGACCGCCTGTTCTTCTCCGAGAAGCGGTATGATCTCGGCGAGGTCGGCCGGTACCGGATCAACAAGCGGCTCCGTCTCAACGAAGCGCTCGATCGCCTGACCCTCACCCGTGAGGACATCATCGCGATCATCAACGAGCTGATCTCGCTCCAGAACGGCAAGTCCACGGTCGACGACATCGACCACCTCGGCAATCGCCGGGTCCGGTCGGTCGGCGAGCAGCTCGCGTCGCAGTTCTCGCTCGGCCTGGCCCGCATGGCCCGGACGATCAAGGAGCGCATGAACCTGCGCGACGCCGAGAAATTCACCCCCCAGGACCTGGTGAACGCACGGACCGTGTCGAGCGTGATCAACACGTTCTTCGGCACGAACCAGCTCAGCCAGTTCATGGACCAGACGAACCCGCTGGCCGAGCTGACGCACAAACGTCGTATGTCGGCGCTGGGCCCGGGCGGTCTGACCCGCGAGCGCGCGGGCTTCGAGGTGCGCGACGTGCACTACACGCACTACGGCCGCCTCTGCCCGATCGAGACCCCGGAAGGTCCGAACATCGGCCTCATCTCGTCGCTGTGCGTACACGCACGCATCAACGATTACGGTTTCATCGAGACGCCGTACCGCGTGGTGCGCAAGGGACGCGTCACCGACGAGATCGTCTACCTGACGGCCGAGGAAGAGGACGACGCGGTCATCGCGCAGGCGAACGCCCCGATCGACGAGAAGGGCAACTACGTCAACAAGTACGTCAAGTGCCGCCACCTGGGCGACTTTCCGATCGTCGAGCCGGACAAGGTCCAGTACATGGACGTCGGCCCGAACCAGATCGTGTCGCCCGCGGCGTCGCTCATCCCGTTCCTCGAGCACGACGACGCCAACCGCGCCCTCATGGGCTCGAACATGCAGCGCCAGGCGGTGCCGCTGTTCCGTCCCGAGGCGCCGATCGTCGGCACGGGTCTCGAAGGCCGCGTCGCCCGCGACTCCCGCGCGGTAATCGTGGCCGAGGCCGACGGCGTGGTCCACTATGTGGATGCCACGAAGGTCGTGATCAAGTACGACCAGACGCCGGAGGAAGCCCAGCTGTCCTTCGACGACGCGCTCAAGACCTACAACCTGATCAAGTTCCGTCGGACGAACCAGGACACCTCGGTGAACCAGCGCCCGATCGTGAAGGTCGGCCAGCGGGTCATGAAGGGCTCGGTCCTCACCGACGGGTTCTCGACCGACGACGGCGAGGTCGCGCTCGGCAAGAATGTGCTCGTCGCGTTCATGCCCTGGCGCGGGTACAACTTCGAGGACGCGATCATCCTGTCGGAGCGGCTCGTGTCGGAAGACGTCTACACGTCGGTCCACATCGAGGAGTTCGAGCTCCAGGTCCGGGACACCAAGCGCGGCGAGGAAGAACTCACCCGCGAGATCCCGAACGTCTCCGAGGAGGCCACCAAGGATCTCGACGAGCGCGGCATCATCCGCATCGGCGCCGAGGTCAAGGCGGGCGACATCATCGTCGGCAAGATCACCCCCAAGGGCGAAACCGACCCGACGCCCGAGGAGAAGCTGCTCCGCGCGATCTTCGGCGACAAGGCCGGCGACGTGAAGGACGCCTCCCTCAAGGCGCCTCCGGGCATGAAGGGTGTCGTCATCGACACCAAGCTCTTCAGCCGCCGCAAGCTCGATCCCGCCTCCAAGAAGCAGGAGCAGCAGCGGCTGGCCGAGATCGAGCACGAGCTCGAGCGCTCGATGACCGAGCTGAACACGGCCTTCTGGACCAAGTTCTTCGAGCTGGTCGAAGGCAAGGCCGCCGTCGGCATCGTCGACCGCGAGGGGCGGGTGATCCTGTCCGACGGGGCGAAGATCGTGCGGGACGCGTTCGCGGGCATGGATCCGCTGTCGCTCGATCCCCGCATGCCGTTCACCGAGGACGAGAAGCTCAACGCCCGCGTCAAGAAGCTCCTGCGCAACTACGAGCGGCGGCACCGCGTGGTGCAGGGCGTCGCGAAGCGCGACAAGCACCAGGTGCAGATGGGCGACGAGCTGCCGCCGGGTATCGTGCAGCTGGCCAAGGTCTATGTCGCCAAGAAGCGCAAGATCCAGGTCGGCGACAAGATGGCCGGTCGCCACGGCAACAAGGGCGTCATCGCGCGCATCGTGCCGGTCGAGGACATGCCGTTCCTCGCCGACGGTACGCCGGTCGACATCGTGCTGAACCCGCTGGGCGTGCCGTCCCGAATGAACCTCGGCCAGATCTACGAGACGCTGCTCGCGTGGGCCGGTCGCAAGCTCGGGACGAAGTTCGCCACCCCGATCTTCGACGGGGCCAAGTTCGAGGACGTGATCTCGAAGCTGAAGGAGGCGGGGTTGCCCGAGGACGGACGCAGCCAGCTCTATGACGGTCGCACCGGCGAGGCGTTCGACCAGACCACGACGGTGGGCATCATCTACATGCTGAAGCTGAGCCACCTCGTCGAGGACAAGATCCACGCCCGGTCGATCGGCCCCTACAGCCTCATCACGCAGCAGCCCCTCGGCGGCAAGGCGCAGTTCGGCGGCCAGCGACTCGGAGAAATGGAGGTCTGGGCGCTGTATGCCTACGGCGCGGCCAACGTCCTCCAGGAGATGCTGACCTACAAGTCGGACGACGTCCAGGGCCGTTCGAAGGCCTACGAGTCCATCGTCAAGGGTGAGTCGATGCCCGAAGCGGGTACGCCCGAGAGCTTCAACGTGCTCGTTCGCGAGCTGCAGGGCCTCGGTCTCGAGGTCAAGCTCGACTGAGCGTCACCCCGTCCATCGGCAACCGACATCCATCGCTTCTGAACCTGACGAACATGACGTACGGGAAGACCCAGAAGATCAAGAAGAACTTCGGCGGCATCACCGTCAGCCTCTCGTCGCCCGAGGCCATCCTCGAGCGCTCCTACGGAGAGGTGCTCAAGCCCGAGACCATCAACTACCGGTCGTTCAAGCCGGAAAAGGACGGACTCTTCTGCGAGAAGATCTTCGGCCCGGTCAAGGACTGGGAGTGCCATTGCGGCAAGTACAAGCGCATCCGGTACAAGGGCATCATCTGTGACCGCTGCGGCGTCGAGGTGACCCAGAAGTCGGTGCGCCGCGAGCGCATGGGCCACATCACGCTCAGCGTGCCCGTGGTCCACATCTGGTACTTCAAGACGCTTCCGAACAAGATCGGGCACCTGCTCGGCATTCGTTCGAAGGACCTCGAGAAGATCATCTACTACGAGAACTACGTCGTCGTCCAGCCGGGCAGCGCGACGAAGCTCGGGGTGGAGCACAAGCAGCTCCTGTCGGAAGACGAGTATTTCAACATCCTCTACCAGATCCGGGAGGATAACAACCGTCTCGACGACGACGATCCGGAGAAGTTCGTCGCCAAGATCGGCGGCGATGCCATCGAGATGATGCTGCGCCGCCTGCAGCTGCCCGAGCTGGCGGTCGAGCTGCGCGAGCAGATCCGGACCGAAACCAGCCAGCAGCGAAAGGCCGACGCGCTCAAGCGGCTCTCCGTTACGGAATCGTTCCGCGAGGCGAGCCGTGTCGCCGAGAACCGTCCCGAGTGGATGGTCATGCGCGTGATCCCGGTCATTCCGCCAGAGCTGCGTCCGCTGGTCCCGCTCGAAGGCGGCCGGTTCGCGACGAGCGACCTCAATGATCTCTACCGGCGCGTCATCATCCGCAACAACCGCCTCAAGCGCCTGATCGACATCAAGGCGCCCGAGGTGATCCTGCGGAACGAGAAGCGCATGCTCCAGGAGGCCGTCGACTCGCTGTTCGACAACTCCCGGAAGGCCAACGCGGTGCGTTCCGACTCGAACCGCGCGCTCAAGTCCCTCAGCGACATGCTCAAGGGCAAGCAGGGCCGGTTCCGCCAGAACCTGCTCGGCAAGCGCGTCGACTACTCGGGCCGTTCGGTCATCGTCGTCGGTCCGGAGCTCGAGCTGCACCAGTGCGGTCTCCCGAAGGAGATGGCCGTCGAGCTGTTCAAGCCGTTCATCATCCGCCGCCTCATCGAGCGCGGTATCGTGAAGACGGTCAAGAGCGCGAAGAAGGTCGTCGACCGCCGTACCGCCGACGTGTGGGACGTGCTCGAGAAGGTCATCAAGGGCCGTCCGGTGCTGCTCAACCGCGCACCGACGCTGCACCGCCTCGGTATCCAGGCCTTCCAGCCCGTCCTCATCGAAGGCAAGGCGATCCAGCTGCACCCGCTGGTCTGTACGGCCTTCAACGCCGACTTCGACGGCGACCAGATGGCCGTGCACGTGCCGCTGTCGCTCGACGCGGCGCTCGAGGCCATGCTGCTCATGCTGTCGAGCCACAACATCCTCAGCCCCGCGCACGGCGGACCGATCACGGTGCCGACGCAGGACATGGTGCTCGGCCTGTACTACATGACCAAGTCCCGCTCCGGAATGAAGGGAGAGGGGATGCGGTTCGCGTCCATGGCCGAAGTGCGGCAGGCGTTCGACCAGAAGATCATCGACCTGCACGCCAGGATCCGGGTGCGTCTCGAGTCGGGCGAAGTCATGGAGACGACCACCGGTCGCGTGCTCTTCAACGAGATCGTGCCCGAGGAAGTCGGCTTCATCAACGAGGTGCTGACCAAGAAGAGCCTGCGTACGATCATCGGGCGGGTGCTCAAGGCGTCCGGGTTCCCGAAGACGGCCCGCTTCCTCGACGAGATCAAGCAGGCCGGGTTCGAGCGCGCCACGGCCGCCGGACTCACCTTCTCGCTCACCGACATCGTGGTGCCCGACGCGAAGCAGAAGCTCATCGGGGCGGCCGAGTCGGAAGTGGAGAAGGCGCGCAACAACTACGCGATGGGCTTCATCACGGAGAACGAGCGCTACAACCAGGTCATCGACATCTGGACGCACACGAACAACCAGTTGTCGGAAGTCCTCTTCGATACGCTGAAGAACGACAAGGAAGGATTCAACGCCATCTACATGATGGCCGACTCCGGCGCCCGTGGTTCGAAGGAGCAGATCCGGCAGCTCGGCGGCATGCGCGGCCTCATGGCCAAGCCGCAGAAGAGCCTGATCGGATCGGCCGGCGAGATCATCGAAAACCCGATCATCTCGAACTTCAAGGAAGGCCTTTCGGTGCTCGAGTACTTCATCTCGACGCACGGAGCCCGCAAGGGTCTCGCCGACACGGCCCTCAAGACGGCCGACGCCGGCTACCTCACCCGTCGTCTCGTGGACGTGGCGCAGGACGTCACCATCACGCAGCACGACTGTGGAACGCTCCGCGGAATCCGCATCTCGGCGCTCAAGGACAACGAGGACGTGGTCGAGCCGCTGGCCGACCGTATTCTCGGACGCGTGTCGGTGCACGACGTGCTGGACCCGCTGCATGACGATCTCATCGTCGCGGCCAACGAGGTCATCGACGAGGAGAAGGCCCGCCGCATCTCGGAAACCTCGATCGAGGAGGTCGAGATCCGGTCGGTGCTGACGTGCGAATCCCGCCGCGGCGCCTGTGCGCTCTGCTACGGCCGAAACCTCGGCACCGGTCGCCTGGTCGAGACGGGCGAAGCCGTCGGCGTCGTCGCCGCCCAGTCGATCGGAGAGCCCGGCACGCAGCTGACGCTCCGTACGTTCCACATCGGCGGCACGGCGAGCCGCATCTCGGCCGCGTCGACGATTTCCACGAAGTTCGCCGGCAGGGTGGTTTACGAAAACCTCCGCACGGTCAACTTCGACAACGGCGAGGAAGAGAAGGACGTCGTGCTGTCCCGCCAGGGCGAAATCCGGATCGTCGATCCGGCCGCCGAGGGCCGCCAGCTCATCTCGTACCTCATCCCCTATGGCGCCGAGGTGCTCGTCGCCGAAGGCGCGGTCGTCGAGAAGGGCCAGGTGCTGGCGAGCTGGGACCCGTACAACTCGGTCATCCTGAGCGAAGTCCCGGGTCGCGTCGACTTCCAGGACATCGTCGAGGGCACGACCTACCGCGAGGAATCCGACGAACAGACCGGCTTCAAGGAGAAGGTCATCGCCGATTCGCGCGAGCGCAACCTGACCCCGGCGATCGTGATCGTCGGCCCGGACGCCTCCCCGCGCGAGTACCCGCTGCCTGTCCGGGCCCGCATCCAGGTGGACGCCGGGGACTCGGTCCAGGCGGGCCAGATCCTCGTCAAGATCCCGCGCCAGTCGGCCAAGACCCGCGACATCACGGGCGGTCTGCCGCGTGTGACCGAGCTGTTCGAGGCCCGTACGCCCACCGATCCGGCCATCGTGTCGGAGATTGACGGCGTCGTGCACTTCGGCGGTCGTAAACGCGGTGCGCAGGAGGTCATCGTCACGAGCCGTGACGGTTCGGAATCGAAGACGTACCTCGTGTCGCTGACGAAGCACATGCTCGTGCACGACAACGACTTCGTGCGTGCAGGCGAGGCGCTCTCGGACGGCCAGGTCTCCCCGCAGGACATCCTGCGCATCCTGGGCCCCCGCGCCGTGCAGGAGTACCTGGTGAACGAGATCCAGGAAGTCTACCGCCTGCAGGGCGTGACCATCAACGACAAGCACATCGAGTGCATCGTCCGCCAGATGATGCAGAAGGTGCGCGTCGACGATCCGGGCGACACGAACCTGCTCGAGGACGACTACGTCGACCGTTTTGTGCTCGAGGAGCTCAACGACAATCTCTACGACCGCTTCGTGGTCATCGATCCCGGCGATTCGCACCTGCGGGCCGGAGAAGTCGTGGACCGTCGTCGCCTGCGCGAGGTGAATTCCGACATGAAGCGGCGCGACCTGCGGCAGGCCGAGGTGCGCGAGACCCAGCCCGCGGTGGCCGAGCCGGTTCTGCTCGGCATCACGCAGGCCGCGCTGTCGACCGACTCGTTCGTGTCGGCGGCCTCGTTCCAGGAAACGACCAAGGTGCTCACCGACGCCGCGATCTCGGCCAAGACCGACCCGCTGTACGGTCTCAAGGAGAACGTCATCGTCGGCCACCTCATTCCCGCGGGCACCGGCCAGCGCCGGTTCAAGGGAATCATGGTCGGCTCCAAGAGCGAGTGGGAGGCCATTCAGACCGACGCATCGGCCGCAGGGCCGGACGGCGGCGACGGATCGTCGCGGGCGGTCAAGGTCTGACCGATCTCCATCGGTTGCCCTGGAAAGGGTCCCGGCGCAGGTCGCCGGGACCCTTTTCCGATTTCACGGGGGCTTCCCGTAACCCGGCCTGCCCTCGCGCATCGGAACATCACGCCCGCCGTACATGCGCGGGTCCCTGATCCCGCTTCCGATGCTCAAGGATATCTACTTCCAGGTCGGTCTCGTCGGAACCCTGGCCGCCGGGGCCCTGATGCTGATGACGGCGATGACGTGGTTCGTGGCCGTGGCCGGCACGGTCGTCCGCCCCATGTCGCGCGGGCGGCGTGTGGCCATCCTGTCCCTCCTGGCCGTAATCCCTCCGTCGGCCCTCCTCGTCCTTTTCCGGATCGTCGCCACGCAGGCCGACCTGCCGAGGCCGTCGGCGCCGGGTCGCTGACGCCGACTCAGCGGGACGAGTCGGGGGCGGCGATGGGTGACGGTTCCGCCGGGAGCCCGGTCGTGTCGCCCGCCGCCCGGCCCTCGACGCGCGAACGACCCGCCTCGCTCTTCATGCGCTCGAACGACTCGACCCGTTCCCGCAATTCGGCGTCGCCGCGCAGGCCGCGTATCATGGACGCGGCGTAGACGGCCAGCGCGACGGCCACCAGGAGCAGCGCCGTCACCACGAGGCGCGAGACGGGTTTGCGGAGGGGTTTCTCAAGCATGGTTCGCCAGGAATCGAGGTTCAGGTGCCGAAATCATGGAGCGATGAGGGCTCATTCCCACGCTCGGCCCACGTGCGCAGCAGGTGCTTCACGTAATCGAGCGTGCGCTCCAGGTTCTGCACCGTATTCCACTCGAAACACGAGTGGTAATCCATTCCGCCGTTGAAGAGATTCGGGGTCGGAAGCCCCTTCTCCGATAACCTGGCTCCGTCGGTTCCGCCACGGACGGCTTCGGCTCGAAGCGTGATTCCCATCCGGCGTGCCGCGTCGTAGGCGAACGACACCGTGCGCGGGTCGAGCCGCTCGATGTAGGAGCGCATGTTGCGGTACTGGTCCTGCATCTCGAGGGTGATCCGGGACCCCGGATAGGACAGCCGGAGACCCTCCACGATCGTGCGAACCACGGATTTCCGCCGCTCGAGCCCTTCGGCGGTGAAGTCCCGCAGGATGAGCTGGACCTCGGCGTGGTGCACGTCCGAGGCCGACTGGGTATGCGGATGGATGAATCCCTCGCCACCCTCGGTATGCTCGGGCGATTCGGCTTCGGGCAACGACGCCACGAGGCGGGAAGCGATGCGCAGGGCGTTCACCATCACCCCCTTCGCATACCCCGGATGCACTCCCACGCCCTCGATCGAGACGCGGGCCGAAGCCGCGTGGAACGTCTCGTACGAGATCGTGTCGATGTCCGAGCCGTCCACGGTGTACGCTACGTCGGCACCCAGCCGGTCCAGGTCCAGGTGGTCCGTTCCCCTCCCCACCTCCTCGTCCACCGTGAAACAGAGACGCACTCGTGGACGAGGCGACGGGTCCGATACGAGGTCGGCCGCGAGCTGGACGAGTACCGCCACGCCGGCCTTGTCGTCGCTTCCGAGGAGGGTTCGTCCGTCGCTGGTGATGACGTCCTCTCCGACATGATGCTTGAGCGCCGGCCGGACCGCGGGATCGAGCACGACGGACGGGTCGCCGGGCAACGTGATGGGGAGGCCGTCCCAGGCGAAGTGGACCAGCGGTTCGACCCCCGTACCCGGTGCGTCCGGGGCCGTGTCCACGTGCGCGAGCAGCGCAACGACCGGAAGCGCCGTTCCGTCCGGTGCCGCCGCGGTCGCCTCGAGCGTCGCGAACACGATGCCGTGATCGTCCATCTCCACGTCGGCCACTCCGAGGTCGCGGAGCTCCGAGACCAGCAGGCGCGAGAGGTCCATCTGCTTCGGCGTGGTCGGCACGGATTGCGACGAGGGGTCGCTCTGCGTGTCGATGCGCACGTACCGGAGGAACCGGCGGGCGACATCCGGGAGGCGCGGATCCGGGTCGGTGGAGACGGAAGAGGAAGGAGGCATGCCGGTCAGCCGGGACAGTGCACGGCGATGGACGAAACGACTTCGCGTTCGGTTTCGCTGCCCGAGGGCAGATTCAGCAGGCGCCCGTTCACGATGAGCGCCGAAGAGCCGCCGCCGTCGAGATTCATCGCGTGCTCGGCACCGAAATCGGCCAGGATGGCGCCCAGCTCCTCGAGGTGTACCCCTCGGCTGTGCGGCTGCCTCCCGTCGACCACGACCAGGAGCAGACGGCGGTCGGCGGTAAGGCCGACCGCCGAACGTGGGTGGATCCGCGGGATGTAGGCGTCGAAGAAGCCCTCCTGCTCCCGGAGGATCGAGACCTCGCCGTCACGGACGACCATGGGGCCCGCCTGCACGGCCCACCGCACCGGCCACACCGCGGCCTCCGCGGTATCCGGGGGCAGGGCCGGTCGGCCGAGCCGATTGTCGAAGGGGCGATCCCAGCGAAGAACGCCCCTGCCGCCGGGCGACACCCACGCGATCTCGGGGGATCCTCCCCGCGCCGCACCGATCGTAGCGCGGGCCACCGGGTAGCGGACGCGCTGCCAGGAGAGCCGGTCCAGCGGGCTTGCCAGGACGGAATCCGCATGGGCCAGCAGGCCGATGTGACGTCCCCTGTCGTTCGAATCGAGCCAGTAATACCCGCCGTTGATCAGCACACAGGCCCCGGTCCTGCGCGCTATGTCTCCCGGGGTCTCCCGCCGATCGGCTCCCGCGGCCGGTTGGGACGTGACGGTGAGCGTCGAATCGGCGAGGTCGACCTCGACCAGGTAGATCCGCAGCGGCAGCTCGGCGTTCACGCCACTCCAGACGCGGATCGACGGAGGAAGGCCGCGTTCCGCATCCGGAATCCGGTCCCACCGGACGGGCACGGCGCCGCCCTCCGAACCGGGGTCGCAGGACGCGAGCCCCGCCGCGAGGAGCAGGAACGGGAGCCCCAGGATGAACTTCGTTCTTGGCATGGCAAAAGATATGCAACCATCGCCTGCCGGCTTCCGTAGAGGACCATGAATCCAGGAGACGACGCCGATGAAAACCCGCACCCGAATCCTCGCCCTGTCCGTTCTCGCGCTGGCCGTGGCGCTCCCGGCCCTCGCGTCGCCCATCGGCACCGCGCGCGACACCGTCAAGCGCTCCTTCAGCGTTCGGCCCGGCGGCACGTTGATGGTGGATGTGGATTTCGGCAACGTGACGATCGAGACCGCCACCGACGGCATGGTCCGCGTGGAGATCGATCGCCTGACCGAACAGCGAAACGAGGACGAAGCCAAGCGCCTGCTCTCGCGCCACGAGTGGCGCATCGACCAGGACGGCAACGACGTCGTGGTCGAGTCGAGATTCGATCGCGACAGTGACGGGTTCTTCCGCCGCGGTCACCGCGCCGGTCTGCGCATCCAGGTCCGGGTGATCGTTCCGACGAACTACAACGTCGACTTCAAGACGGGCGCGGGCAACGTCTCGGTGGCCGATCTGCGGGGCAACGTCTCCGGCACGACGGGCGCCGGCAACATCGAGCTCGGCGAGATCACCGGCGACGTGGAGATCCGGTCCGGATCGGGCAACGTGGACGTCGTGGGCGTGGACGGCCGGGTCGAGGTCAACTCGGGCGCGGGCAACGTGACGCTGGGCTACGTGACCGGCGAGGTCCACGCCAATACGGGCGCAGGCAACGTCATCGCCCGGATCACGGAGCAGCCGCGCGGCGGGTCCTTGCTCGAGTCGGGCGCCGGCAGCGTAACGGTATTCCTCGCCGAGAACGTCGGGGTCGACGTCGACGCCCATGCGAGCGTCGGCAGCGCGTCCTGCGATTTCGGCCTCCGGGTCTCCGGCAAGTGGATGAGCAAGACCTTCGAAGGCGAAGTCAACGGCGGGGGCCCCGCGCTCACCATGCGATCGGGCGTAGGCAACGTCGCGCTGCGTCGCCTCTGACCCACGATCCCGTCGGTATTTTCGGAAAGCCCGCCCCACCCGGCGGGCTTTCTTCGTTCCGGTGGTTTCGGATCCGGCAGCGGATTCCCTTCGGAACCTTGGGCGGCCCTGCGAGGTGTCAATTGTTCCGCCGCCAACGGGCCGTTCCGGCCGCAACGCCCCTACGCCATGTCCTCGCGGATATCCGGATCCGGCACCGCGCCCAGGACCAGGCTGGACGTCACTCTCGTCGACCTGCTCGACGACGCGGTGCGTACGTACGGAACGCGCGAGGCGTTCGGTCGACGGCACGACTCGGGTTGGGAGACGCTTTCGCTCGAAGAATTCCGCGCCCGTGCGGCACGGCAGGCTCTCGGGCTGCTCTCTCTCGGTATCCGGGCCGGCGACCGGGTCGCGCTCTTCCTGGACAGCGACACGCGGTTCTGCCTGGCCGATCACGCGTGTCTGCTGGCCGGATTTCCCGATGTCCCGCTGTACCTGACCCAGGCCGAGGACGTGACCCGGTATGTGCTGGACCACTGCGCGGCGCGCGTTCTCTACGTCTCCGACGCCGAACGCTGGGCCGTGGTGGCCGGCTCGCTGAAGGTCGACGGCGGGCCGGAAATCATCGTCTGTTTCGACGGGGTGCTGCCGCCCGAAGCGGGTGCGGGCGGGCGCCGGGTACTGAGCGCCGCGGACCTGGAGGATCTCGGTCGAGCGGTCGAATCGTCCGATGCCGACGCCGTGACACGGCTCGTGAAGGCCCGGTCTGCCGACGAGCCCGCAACGATCATCTACACGAGCGGAACCACCGGACGGCCCAAGGGCGTGGTACTGAGCCACGCCAACCTCGCGTCCAACGCGCTCCTGGCCTTCGAGTCGCTGACGGGGTATCGTTCCGGGCCGGACGGGGAGGTGGTGCTGTCCTTTCTCCCGATGAGCCACGTGTTCGCGAGAACGCTCTGCTACGGGGCCATCGCGCACGGCTCACGGATTCGCTTCTCTACACCCGATCGGATCGTGGAGGATCTCGGGACGATCCGTCCCACCGTGTTCGCCACGGTACCGCGCGTGCTGGAGAAGGTCTATGCCGGGATCTGCGCAAAGACCGAGGCGGCCTCCGGGGCGAAGGGTGCAATCGCCCGTTGGGGTCTCCGCCGGGCCCGGCGCACCGAACGCTCCGGCCCGTTGGATCGACTGGCCGACCGGCTCGTCTGGACGAAATGGAGGCAGGCATTCGGAGGCCGTCTCCGGTTCATGCCCTGCGGCGGCGCCGCGTTGGACGCTTCGCTGGGCTCCGTTCTGCTGCGCGCCGGCCTGCCGGTGCTCGAGGGGTACGGGCTGACCGAAACCAGCCCGGTCATCACGGTCAACCGGCCGGGCGCCTCGCGGCCCGGCTGGGTGGGCACGCCGCTGCCCCACGTCGAGGTGCGCATCGAGGAGGACGGGGAGATCCTGACGCGGGGTCCCCACGTGATGCAGGGCTACTATCTCGAGCCCGAGGAGACCCGCCAGGTACTGGACGATGACGGCTGGTTCCGCACCGGCGACATCGGCGAGCTTTCGGCGGACGGATCCCTGCGTATCACGGACCGGAAGAAGTCGCTCTTCAAGCTATCGACCGGCAAGTACGTCACCCCGCAGCCCATCGAGAACCGGCTGGCCGCGCACCCGCTGGTCGAGCAGGCGGTCGTCGTGGGGGCCGGTCGGCAGTTCGCCGCGGCCCTGGTCTTCCCGGTCGAAGCGGCGCTCGTCCGCATGGCCCGGTCGCTCGGCCTCGGCGAGAACCTGGCGGTGGCCGATATCGTCCGGAACGAGGCCGTGCGACAGGAATACGCGCGCGTGATGGGGGAAGCGAACGCCGGCGTGGACCCGTGGGTGGCGGTGAAGCGTTTCCTGCTCGTCCCCGAGCCGGTTTCGGTCGACAACGGCCTGCTCACGCCGACGCTGAAGGTTCGCCGGGGGCGCGTGGAGAGCCGGTACGAATCGCTCATCGCCGCGATGTACTCCGACGACTTCATCGAACCCGTCGCCCCGGCATGATCGAGTCGCTGCACGGCGTCCTGTCGAGCGTGCCGGCGTGGGAGGGCGTGCTGCTCTTCGGCCTGGTGGCGTTGGTGATGGCGTGGGCGGGTGCCGAATTCCCGGCGTGGGTCCTGCTGGCCGCCCTTGGGCTCTTTGCCTGGGGGACCGCTCCGTGGACATGGGCCGCGCTCGCCGGCGTGGTGGTCGTCATCGGGGTACCTCCGCTCCGGCGGGTCCTCTCCGGGCTGCTGCTTCGGAGCCTGGTTTCCCGCGGAATGCTGCCCGTGCTGTCGCGCACCGAGCGGGAAGCGGTGGAGGCGGGCGGAATCGGTCTCGAGGCCGACGTCCTGACGGGCAGTCGCGATCTCGTCGCGCTCGCCCGGGCCGACATGCCGGGCCTCGCCTCGGAGGAGCGTGCGTTCCTGGACGGGCCCGTGCGGGAGGTCTGCGACAGCGTGGACGCGTGGGACGCGCATCGTCGGCGTGATCTGCCGCCGGGCACCTGGAGCCTTCTGGCCCGCCACCGGCTTTTCGCCCTCGCGATTCCGCGCGAATATGGCGGCCACGGCTTTTCGGCGTCGGCGACGAGCGCCGTCCTCGTCCGGACGGCTTCGGCCGACCCCGTCCTCGGCGGTGTCGTTTCGGCCGCCAATACGTTCTCGGCGGCCGACCTGGTGGTGCGGTTCGGGACCGACGCGCAGAAGCGACGCTGGCTGCCGGAAATGGCTCGGCACCGGGAGATTGCCGCCCTGGCACTCGGGGATCGCGGCGCCGCGATCGACCCGGGCGCGGTCACCGCGAGAGGCGAGGTTTTCCGACGGGACGACGGCGGGCTGGGACTGAGGATCTCGTGGGACAAGTGTTTCGTCGCACTCGGCCCGCTCGCCACCGTGCTCGTGGTGGTGTTCCGCCTGAGGGATGCGAGGGACCTGCTCGGCAAGGGACCGGATCCGGGCATAACCTGCGCCCTGGTCCCGGTTTCCCTTCCCGGGGTCCGGGCCGCGTTGCGACACGACGTCGCCGGGCTTCCTTTTCCGAGCGGCACCAGCACGGGCGAAGACGTGCAGGTGGACCTCGAAGAGTCGGTACTCGGCGGCATGCAGGGGGTCGGAACCGGGTGGCGCATGCTGGCTGACGGAATCGCCGGGGGGTGGGGCCTCGCCGCCGTTTCGATCGCTACCGGGCGCGTGAAGCACATCGCCCGTATCGCATCGGCCCACGGCGTGGCGGCCGCCGGGTTCGGCAGTCCGGCGGGTCGATTCGACGCGACGGACGAGCCGCTCGCGAGGATCGCGGGACGAGCCTACGCACTGGAGGCGGCCCGCCGGTTCACGTGCGGGGCACTCGAGGCGGGCGTACGATCGGGACTGCTGGGCGCCGTGGTCTCCCGTTGGGCGATCGATGCGGAGCGGTGCGCGCTTGCCGACGCGTTCGCCGTGCTCGGGCCTACCGGGATCGCACTCGGACCGGATCACGCGCTCGCGTTTGCACAGCAGGCGACGGCGCTCTCGGTGCCCGCGCCGGGTTCGGGAATCCGTGCGAGCGCCGAGGTGGTTGCGGGGCTGGCAGCGCTCCGGGGTCACCCCTTCCTTGCGCGCGAAATGGATGCGATGGAAGCGGGCGATACGCGTGCGTTCGATCGCCTCGTACGCGATCACCTCGGTCACGTCCTCGGTAACGGGGTTCGTGCCAAGATGCTGGGCCTCACGCGCGGGGCGCTCGCGGGCAGCCCGGTGGACGGACCGTCGGCACGGTACTGGCGCCGCCTGGCCTGGGCCTCCGCATCGACCGCGTTCTGGTTCGACGTGGCTCTGGTCAGCCAGGGAGGGCGCCTGCGTCGCAACGAGACGCTGGTCCGCCTGCTTGCCGACCTTTGCTCCGCTGGAGTGATGACCGCCGTCGTGCTGCGGCGCTTCGACGCCGACGGGCGGCGTCCCGAGGACCTTCCGTTCCTCCAGTGGTCGGTCCGGGAGACGCTGGCGACCGCCCAGGCGGCCTTCGAGGAGTTTTTCGACACGCTGGTCCTGCCCGGCTGGACATGGCTGCTGCGGGGTCCCATGGCGGCCTGGGTGCGGGTCAACCGGCTCACCCCGCGCTACTCCCCGACGGTGGCGTCCCGCCTTGCGGGTGCCGTTCGGACGGCCGGTCCCCACCGGGAGCGCCTCCTCGGAGGCGTGCACATCGCATCCCGGTCCGCGGCCCGCCTCGAAAAGGCGCTGGCTCTCGCCCAGGAGGCCGAGCCTGTCCACGCGGCGCTGCGGGAGGCGGTCCGGGTGGGCCGGGTGCCGCGCACGACGCCGGCCCTGATGCTCGAGAGCGCGCTTGCCGCGGGCGTACTCACCCGGGCGGAGGTCGAACGGGTGCTGCGGGCAGAGGAAGCTCGCGACGAAGCAACCCGTATCCCCGCGTTCGCGCCGGCAGACTTCTTCGCGACCGCCGTTCCGAAGCCGAAAGCGCGACGGCAGGCCGCGCAGGAACCGGCTCCGGAGCCGCCGCCGACGCCGGGGTCGAAACCCGCGGGTCGCAGAACGAAGACAGCCGGTGAGCCGGGCCTGAAAATACCCGAAGGAGGCCGTCGTCGTCGCGGGAACGCCTGAGCGGGGGCTTTCATCCGACCTGTCGGCTCGGTAGGTTCCGGGGACGCTTCCGCCCCGCCTGAAGTCCATCCCATCGGCCCATGACCCTGCTCGGTACCCCACTCGACGAATCGGCCCGCCGCCGCCTGGAGAAGGCGCGCACCGTCCTGGACGAATTCGCCGCCCGGGCCGCCGTCATCCGGCTGGGGGGCGGCGAAAGCGGCATTCGCAGGGAGCACGAGCGCGGCAAGATGACGGCCCGCGAGCGCGTGGCGGCCCTCGTGGACGATCCCGACGGCTTCCTCGAGTTCGGGCTCTTCGCCGGGTTCGGCATGTACGAGGAGCAGGGCGGCTGTCCGGCGGGCGGCACGGTCGCGGGGATCGGAAGGGTCAGCGGCCGACTCTGCGTGATCGTTGCCAACGACGCGACGGTCAAGGCGGGCGCCTGGTTTCCGATCACGGCGCGCAAGAACCTGCGCGCCCAGGAATTCGCGCTCGAAAACTGCCTTCCGATCCTGTACCTCGTCGATTCGGCGGGGGTCTTCCTGCCGATGCAGGACGAGATCTTCCCGGACCGGGACCACTTCGGACGCATCTTCCGCAACAACGCGATCCTGTCGGCGCGCGGCATCCCGCAGATCGCGGCGATCATGGGCAGCTGCGTGGCGGGCGGCGCCTACCTGCCGATCATGAGCGACGAGGCGCTGATCGTGCGCGGCACCGGGTCGGTATTCCTCGCCGGGCCCTTCCTCGTCAAGGCGGCGATCGGAGAGGACGCCGACCAGGAGACGCTGGGCGGAGCCGAGACCCACTCGCGCATCTCGGGGGTCACCGACTACGAGGTGGAGAACGACGCCGAGGCGATCGCGACGATCCGCGATCTCGTGTCCCGCTTCGGGGAGCGGCCGACGGCGGGATTCCACCGGGAAGCGCCGGCCGGGCCGGCGTTCGACCCTCGGGATCTGCATGCGCTGATGCCGGTCGAGGGGCACCTTCCGTATGACATGCGCGAGATCCTCGCCCGCATCATCGATGCCGGCTCGTGGACCGAGTACAAGGAGGGATACGGCCGCACGCTGCTGACCGGGTATGCCCGCATCGAGGGCTGGTCCGTCGGCATCGTGGCCAACCAGCGCGTCACCGTGCGCGCCCGGGGCGGCAAGAAGTCGCACGTGGACGAGATGCAGGCCGGAGGGGTCATCTATTCGGACTCGGCCGACAAGGCCGCACGGTTCATCATGGTCTGCAACCAGAAGCGGATTCCGCTCCTCTTCCTGCAGGACGTGACCGGGTTCATGGTCGGAACCCGGGCCGAACACGGCGGCATCATCAAGGACGGCGCCAAGATGGTGAACGCGGTGGCCAACAGCGTCGTGCCCAAGTTCACGGTGGTCGTCGGCAACTCGTACGGCGCCGGCAATTACGCGATGTGCGGCCGGTCCTACGACCCGCGGCTCATGCTGGCATGGCCGACGGCCCGCATCGCGGTCATGGGAGGGCAGCAGGCCGCGCGCACGCTGCTGCAGATCCAGGTCGCGAAGATGAAGCGGCAGGGGCGCGAGCCCGATGCCGAGGAGCAGAAGACCCTTTTCGAATCGATCCTGGCACACTACGAGGAGACGACGTCGGCGTACCACGCCGCCGCCCGCCTGTGGGTGGACGAGGTCGTGGATCCCGCGGATACCCGGCGCTGGCTGGCCATCGGGATCGAGATGGCCGATTCCAACCCGGAAATGCCGATCTTCCGCACCGGCGTACTCCAGACCTGACGACCCCATGGCATTCGAGCCGGTACCACGAAGGTTCTTCGACCAGGCCAAGGTGCAGCCCGACGCGCCCGCGTATGCCGTACGGGCCGAATCGGGCTGGGTGACGACCGATTGGCGAACGTTCACCGGCGAGGTGATGGCCGCGGCGCGCGCCCTGGTGGGGTTGGGCCTGGAGCCCGGCGACCGGGTCGGCATCATCGGGCCGAACGCTCCGTCGTGGACGATCATGGACCTGGCGGCCATGTCGGCCGGCTGTGTTCCGGTCGGCATCTACACCAACTGCAGTGCCGGGCAGGCCGGCTACATCCTGGGCCACGCCGAGGCCCGCGTGGTGCTGGTGGGCGGGGACGAAGCCGCCGAGAAGATCCGCAGCCGCCGCCACGAGCTGCCGGCTCTCGAGGTCGTGGTGGCCATGCCCGAGCGGGCATGCTCCGACCCGGACGTCCTGACCTGGAGCGCCTTCCTGGCGGGGGGCTTGACGGTGGACCCGGCCCGGGTGGAGACCCGGATGGAGGCCCTCGGCGAGGACGACCTCGGGGTGCTCATCTACACGTCCGGCACCACGGGCCCGCCGAAGGGCTCCATGCTGACGCACGGAAACATGGCGGCGGCCAGCGATCTCGGCCGCGAACTGCTCCCGGACTCGTTCTTGGGGGCGCGTCACCTGTCGTACCTGCCGATGGCCCACGCGGCCGAGCGGGCACTGACGGTGCTCGGACCGGCCTCGTTCGGGTATGCCGTGTATTACGCCGACGCCATCGACCGGATGGTCGAGTACCTCAAGGAGGTGCAGCCGGACCTCTTCCTCGGGGTACCGCGCGTCTGGGAGAAGATGCACGACGGACTCCTGGCCCGACTGTCGCTGGCGCGGGGCGCCCGCGCCCGGTTCATCGCGTGGGCCCGGCGCGCAGGACTCGAGGTCCATACGCTGCGCTGCGAAGGGAAGGAGCCCCGGGGCCGCCTCGCGTGGCGCTATTCGGTGGCGAAGCGCCTGCTCTTCGGCCCCATCCGCAAGGCCGTCGGGCTGTCGAGGGCCCGCGTGCTGCTGTCGGGCGCCGCGCCGTTGTCGGCCGACGTGCTGCGCGACCTCGCGTCGCTCGACCTGCCCGTTCGCGAACTGTACGGCCAGACCGAGGATTGCGGGCCCACGACCAACAACCGCCCCGGCGAGACCCGGTGGGGCAGCGTCGGTCGCCCCTTCCGGGGCTGCGAGGTGCGCATCGCCGACGACGGCGAGATCCTGGTGCGCGGGCCCCACGTGTTCGCTGGCTACTTCAAGGACCCCGAGGGAACGGAGGCGGTGCTGCGCGAGGGCTGGCTGCACTCCGGCGACCTTGGACACTTCGATGCCGACGGCTACCTGTTCATCACGGGGCGGAAGAAGGACATCCTCATCACGGCCGGCGGCAAGAACATCGCTCCCCGGAACCTGGAAGAGGCGCTGAAACGATCGCCGCTCGTCGAGGAGGCCGTGGTGCTGGGAGACCGACGTAAACACCTGGCCGCGCTCGTGACACTGCGCCGGGGCGTGGCGCGGCAGGTACTGCACGTGCCGGACTCGGCCCCTGACCGGCCGGAAGCGTGGCCTGGGCTCGTCGAGGCGCTCCGGGCGCACCTGGCCGAGATCCACCAGGAGTTCTCGCAGGTGGAGCACGTCAGGAAGGTCGCGGTCCTGGACCGCTCGCTCAGCGTCGAGTCCGGGGAGTTGACGCCGACCCTCAAGCTGAGGCGCTCGGTGATCGCCGAGCGGCACGCGGCGCTGATCGAGCGACTCTACGCTCCGGATGGACCGGACGTTCTTTTCGAGCCCCGGGAACCGGCATGACGGCACACGACGCCCCGATCTGGGCCGTTCCCATGACGCTCGAGCGGCTCAACGCGCTCTCGGAGGGCACGCTGATGCGGGCGTTGGGCATCCGGTACACCGAGATCGGTTCCGATTTTCTCGTGGCCACGATGCCGGTCGACGGTCGGACGGTTCAGCCCGCAGGCCTCCTGCACGGAGGGGCAACGGTCGCGCTCGGCGAGTCGGTTGCCAGCGCGGCGGCATGGTGCACGGTCGATCCCGAGCGCAAGGCGTGTGTCGGCGTCGAGATCAACGCGAGCCACCTCAGGGCCGTGCGCGAAGGCCTCGTGACCTGTACCGCACGCCCCGTCCGCCTCGGTGGGTCGATGCAGGTATGGCGGTTCGACGTCGTGGACGCCCGGGGGCGCGAGGTCTGTACCGGGAGGCTCACGCTGGCGGTCATTCCGCGCTGAGCCCCCAAGACGGGAACGCCCGACGAACCGTGAGGTCCGCCGGGCGTCCCGGGAGCCGAAGCGAGGGGCTGACCGCTACTTGAGCAGGGTCAGGCTCCGGGTCCAGGCACCGGCCTGCGTCTGCAGGCGATAGAGGTAAGTGCCGCTGGGCAGGCTCGAGGCGTCGAAGGTCACGGTGTGCCGTCCCGCGTGCACCTCGCCGTCGACGAGCAGGCTGACCTCGCGGCCGAGCAGGTCGAACACCGAGAGCCGGACGCGGCCCGTGGCCGGAGCCTCGAAGGTGATCGAGGTGACCGGGTTGAACGGATTCGGGTAGTTGCCCACGAGGCGGTACGAGGTCGGAACGGTCTCTGCGCCCTGGTTGGACGTCGAAGCGGCTGCGGAGACGGCCAGCGTTCCCTGGAACCGCTCTCCGAACCCTTCGAAGTTCACGCCCAGTTCCGACTCCCCGAGGAGCGAGCCGGAGACCTTGAAGACGAACGCTCCGTTCGCCGGCGTCGAGAAGTCGACGAGACCTCCCGGACCGCTGGTCGTCGTCGTGAGCAGGCGGTCGTCGTCCGAAACCATCCCGTCGCCGTCGGAATCGCGGTACACCTCGACGTCCACGCCCTGCAGTACCACTTCGCTGCCGCCGAGCACGCCGTTGCCGTCGGCGTCGTCGAACAGCGTCACGCGGGTGTTGCTCGGATTGGTGACGAGGCAGTCGATCGACTCGTAGTCGAAGTTTCCGCGCGCGCCGAGCGACGAGACGATCGTGATGGCGAGCGTCTGCTTGTTGATGATGAGGATGTTTTCGAAGCCCTCGGCGCCGGTTCCGTAGAGGGTACCGTCTCCGAAGAAACCGAGGCCCTCCACGTTGTCGACGGGCAGCTTCTTCACGTCGCTCATCTGGCCGGTCATCTTGTCGATCTTCACCAGGCGGGCGTTCTCCGACTCGTCGTTGTTGATCCCGTACATCGTGCCGTCCACGGGGTCGATCGCGATGTCGTCGAGGTCGGTGAGGTCGCCGACGCCCTTGATCGAGATGTAGTCGATGCCGGGGCCGAACGCGTTCTTGACCGCCTTGCCCGTCAGCGGGTTCAGCTTGATGATGATGTCATCGATTCCGAACTCGGTCTTGCGCAGGTTTGCGTACAGCTCGCCGGTGTGCGGATCGAAGGTCAGGCCGTCCATGTCGTCGAACGCCTGTTCCGTGTAGTTGCCGTACTGGTCGTATCCCATGCCCGAACCGGCGCAACCGATCTGGGTGTACTGGGCGGTGTTCAGGTCGAGCGTTCCGAGGCATGGGCCGTTGGCCGCGAAGAGCACGCCGTTCCACGGGTTGAACGCGATGCCCTCGACCGCCACGGTGCCCGTCTTGCCGATCGGCATCTCGACCTGGCCGTCCGGCGTGAGCTTGGAGAGGAAGTCCTCGGTCTCTCCGCCCGACGAGTCGTTGTCGGCCACGACGTAGCAGATGGCGTCGTTGACCTGCGGGTCCTCGCTGATCCAGATCTTGACGAAGGTCTCGTCGTCCTCGAGGTCCTCGGACGGCGCCGTCGCGCAGTTCAGGGTCGTCCCGCTGACCACGCCGGGTACCGAGTCGATGTCTTCCTGGTCGTGGGTCCGAACCTCGGCGCAGTTGATGCGCTCGCCGATCACCGTGACTTTGGCCTGGAAGGTGAGGGCCGGCATGTCTCCGGGCTCCAGCTTGGCGATGAGCCAGGTCATGGTGGTCTTGTCGAACGTGATTCCGGGTTCGGTCGAGGCGGAGCCGTCCACGTAGAGGACGCCGTCCGGCATGTAGTCCTTGACCCGCACGTTCGTCGCGTCGGCCGGACCCTCGTTCCGTACCACGAGCGTGAAGGTCACGACGTCATTCCTTGCCGGGTAAGGATTGGAGACGCTCTTCCGGAGCGACACGTCGATCTTCGGAGGCTCTGCGACCGGCGCGCAGGCTTCGTCGTCCTCGATCGGCGATCCGGCCCAGTTGCCCGGGGTCGAGTCGACATCGTCCCCTACGGCCGTCCGGACTTCGGCGCAGTTCGGCTGCGCAGGCAGGGTGCCTGCGTAGCGAACGCCGATGAGCACGCTCACCGTTTCTCCGACGCCGAGGATCGGTACGTTCCAGGTCGCGGTCGCCTTGTTGAAGGTCGTACCCCAGGCCGCCACGGCCGACTCCACCGTGCCCCCGCCGGGTACGAGGTCCTTGACCGTGATGAGCGTGGCGAGCGTCTTGGCCTCGGCCGTGTTGGTCAGGGTAAGCCGGTACATCACCAGGCCCTGCCCGAGATTCGACTCCTCCGGAACGAACTCCTTCTGCAGCTCGAGGTCGATGTCGCACGTCGGGGCGCCGCACATCGGGCCGTCGCCGCTGGTACCCGCGGTCATCACGAGTACGCCGCCCACGACGTATCCGGGCTTCACGTCGGGGTCGGAGCACGAGACGTGCACGGTGTGCGTCGCCGAGCCGATCTTTACCGTCACGTCGTTCTTGGCGAACTTCGCGCCGCCGTTATCGACGGTGAACGTCTCACCGGGCTGCACGGTGCGATCGAAGTACTTGGTGGTTCCGACCGAGAAGGTGATCCGGGTCGCGGTCGTCCCCTCGTAGCGGAAGGTCATCGACCGTATCCCGTCCTTGCACTCGAAGCAGCCGTTGGTCTCCAGCGGGCACACGTTGCCGCCGTCCTTCGAGACCGCCGCGGTCACGGTGAAGGACCCGAACGACAGGCCCGGGTTGATCGGTTGCGAGCAGGATACGTGGATTTCGGTGTTCTGTACGCCGTTCACGAGCACGTCGAGGTCGTTCTTCTCGAACTTGCCGTCGCTGCGGGTTCCGGTGAAGGTGAACTCGGCTCCCGGCTGCACGGACCCCGAGTAGTAGGTCTTGTTGCTGTCCTTGACGACGACGAGCGCAGGAAGACTGCCGTCGTAGCGCAACGTGAGGCTCGTCACGCCTCCCTTGCACTGCGCACAGTTTGACGTGGTGACGGGGCAGACCCGTCCCCCGGTGCGCGAAATGGCGTCCACGACGGTGAAGGCGCCGAACGTCAGGCCCGGGTTGATGGGTTGCGAGCACGATACGTGGATGCGGGTGTTCTGCCGCCCGTTGACGAGCACGTCGAGGTCGTTCTTCTCGAACTTGCCGTCGCTGCGGGTCCCGCTGAACGTGAAGTCGGCACCGGGCTGCACGACGCCCGAGAAATAGGTCTTGCGATCGTCGCGGACCACGATCGTGGCGGCGGTCGTGCCGTCATACCGGAGCGTGAGTTCGGTCACGCCGCCCTCGCACTCGGCGCAGCCCGAGTTGGTGGTCGGGCAGACCCGTCCGCCCGTACGCGAGATCGCGTCGACCACGGTGAACGCGCCGAACACGAGGCCCGGATTGATGGGCTGCGAGCACGAAACGTGGATCTTCGTGTTCAGCGTCCCGCCCACGAGGAACTGCAGGTCGTTCTTCTCGAACTTGCCGTCGCTTCGTGTCCCCTTCACCGTGATGGTCTCGAAGGGTTGCACGGTACCGGAGAAGTATGTCTTCACGTCGTCCTTGACGACGATGGACGCGGCGGTTTCGCCGTTGTACCGAACGGTCAGCTCGACCACTCCGCCTTCGCATTCGGCGCAGCCGGAGGACGACGAGCCGAAGGCAAGGTCGAGTACCGGACCCACGCCGAAGGAGGTCGGCAGGTCAAGCCGCGGCCGGGGACCGGAATAGGGATCGGGGCCCGATGCGAGCACCGGCAGGGCGGTCGAGACGGCCACGAGGGTCGCCAGGACGAGGCGGTGCAGACGATTGCGCGTTTCCATGATCATCAGGGGCGGAAGGGTTGAAGGGCGGCCGCAGGACGCGGCGCGCTTCCAGCCTCGCCAATTCCCGTGCCGCGCGCCGTCCGGCACGCCCGATTCGGTCCGCGCGGCGGGATCGTCCGCCGGATGGGCGGCTGCGGGACCGGATTCGAGTCTCAAAATGAGACGGCCCCGACATGCCCGGCCGCGGCTCCCTCTCGAATCCACCCGCCGATTCCGAACCCTGCGCCCTCCCGTTTCGTATATGGAGTTCTGCCTCCACTCACTGCTCCCGTGCGACGCATCCTCCATCCATCGGTCGCGGTCTTCCTCGCGCTGGCGATCGCCGGCGTGATCGGCCCCGGCTCGGCCGCCGCCCAGGGTTCCCGGTTCGACGCCGCGATCGCGCGTGGCGACGCCGCCTACGCGCGGCTGGACAACGCCGCGGCCGTACGTGCGTACGACGAGGCGCTCACGATGTCGGGCGCCCCGCACTCCTTCGACCTGCTTGCGCGCCTGTCGCGCACCCTCAACGACTACGGCCTCGACCTGTGGGCGGCCGGAAAGGACGAAGAAGGGGAAGCCGTCTTCTCGAGGGCGGTGGACTACGCCGAGGAACTGGCCGAGCGCTTTCCGAACCGTGCCGAGAGCTGGTTCCTTCTCGCGGCCGGGTACGGAAACATCTCGCTCTACAAGGGCGGGCGGGAGAAGGTGCGCCTCGGGCGTGGCGTGGAGGAACACTGCCTGCAGTCGATCCGCGTGGACCCCTCCTTTTCGGCGTGCTACGCGGTGCTCGGCATCTTTTACCGCGAGGTGGCCGAACTCAACTGGGTGGAGCGCACGGTGGCCAATACCCTTTTCGGCGGCATTCCGCGGGGCTCGTACGAGTTGTCGGAGCAGATGCTTCGAAAGGCCGTCACGCTGCAGCCCGTCATTCCGCTCGCCCATTTCGAACTGGGTCGCACGCTGCTGAAGGCCGGAAAGGAAGACGAGGCGCGCCGTTACCTCGGGGACGCGATCACGATGCCCCCGATCTCGACGCTCGACGTGCGGAACGCGCAGGAAGCCCGTCGCCTGCTGGGGCGGGGCTGAGCACCCGGCAATCCCCGTGAGTTCAGCGCCGCGCCAGCGTCCCCGCGTGACGGCAGACGATGCCTCCGATCTCGCACGGCGGCACTGGGGGCTCGAAGGTGCGGCGACCGAGGTGGAGGGGGACGTCGATCGGAACTTCCGCCTGGTGACGCCCGGCGGCCGTCGGTACGTGCTGAAGGTCGCGCGGAACGCCGAGGGGGACGTGCCGCTCGACGTGCGGCAGGAGGCCGTGGACCGGGTGGCCGCGCGCTGCCGAACGTTCGATCTTCCGGCCGCGGTCAGGACCGGGTCGGGTCACGCACTGGCCGAGGACGTCGACGCGGACGGGAGACCGGTGCGCATCGGACTCGCGCCGTGGTTCGAGGGAATTCCGCTCGCCCGGTACGCGCCGCACGACGAGGCCCTTCTGGAAGCGCTTGGGCGGGGGATGGGCGAGGTCTCTGCAGCCCTTGCGGATTTCGACCACCCGTCGCTCGATCGCTCGTTCCACTGGACGCTGCATTGCGGTCCCGAGGTCGTCGACCGGAACCTGGCGGCCGTGGAGGGGCCCGGGCGACGGGACCTGCTGCGCCGGGCGGTGGACCGGGTCCTTGCCCTGGATACCGCCGGTCTGCCCCGTCAGGCCGTGCACGGGGACGCCAACGACTTCAACGTGCTCGTCCGGCTGGTCGGCGAGTCGCCCCGCCTCGCGCTGCTGGATTTCGGGGACATGGGAAGGTCGTGGCGCGCAGGCGATCCGGCCATCGCCGCGGCGTATGCGGTCATGGGCCTTCGGGACCCCTTGGGCGGTATCGCGGCGGTCGCGCGCGGGTTCCACGACGCGGCGCCGCTCTCGGAGACCGAGGCAGACGCCCTCGTTCCGCTCGTCGGGTTGCGCCTGGCCGTCAGCGTCGCGCTGTCGGCCGTGCGCGCGGCGGCCGAGCCCGACGATCCCTACCTCGTCGTCAGCGAGCGCCCGGCCTGGGAACTGCTCGGCCTGCTCGACGCGGTGCCTGCGCGTTTCGCGGCCGCTCGTATCCGGGCCGCGTGCGGCATGGGCGCTCCGGAACCGGCGCGCCGCGTACGGACCTGGCTCGAGCGCAACGGGCATTCCGCCGCCCCGGTGTTGGGCGCACCGTACGATCGCGCGATCCCCATGGTATTCGACCTGTCGGTCGGTTCGGCGCAGTTCGAGCTCGATCCGGAGGCCGACGCGGCGGCATGGCAGCACGCGTTCGACGCGGCGCTCGCGGCGTCGGGAGCGACGCTCGGCGTGGGGCGATGGCTCGAGCCCCGGGGCGTGTATTCCACGCCCCGGTTCCTCACCGACGCCGAAGGCCCCGAACGGGGCCGGACCGTACACCTCGGAATCGACCTGTTCGCCCCGCCGGGTACCCCGGTGCGGGCTCCTTTCGACGCCGTCGTCGAGACGGTGGCCGACAACGCGGCTCCCCGGGACTACGGGCCGACGGTGGTCCTGCGCCACGAGGCCGAGGCCGATCGGCCCGAATTCCGCACGCTGTACGGACACCTCGCGCAAGGGGTGCTGCACACGCTGAAACCCGGCGATCGCGTCGCGGCCGGCGTGGCCTTCGCCGCGCTCGGCGAGGACCGCGAGAACGGCGGCTGGCCACCGCACCTGCATTTCCAGGTGCTCGCCGACTCTCTGGACCGGTCGGACGGGGACTTTCCGGGCGTCGCGCTGCCCTCCGAGGCCGCCGCCTGGGCTTCGCTCTGTCCCGACCCCGACCTGGTACTCGGCCTGGGCGTCGATTCGACCTATGCCCGTCGGCCCGACGCGGAACTGCTCGAACGCCGCCGCGAACGGCTGGGGCCCAACCTCAGCGTTTCCTACCGTCAACCGCTGCAGATCGTGCGCGGCAGGGGGGCGTGGCTCTACGACGCCGACGGCCGCCGCTACCTCGACGGCGTCAACAACGTCGCCCACGTGGGCCACGGGCATCCCCGGGTCGTCGCCGCCGCCCGCCGGCAGCTGGCCGTGCTGAACACGAACACCCGCTACCTGCACGGCACGATCCTCGAGTACGCCGACGAACTGGCCGCGACGCTGCCCGACGGACTCGACGTCTGCTTCTTCGTCAACTCCGGATCCGAGGCCAACGATCTCGCGCTGCGGATGGCGCGGGCCGCCACCGGGCGGTCGGGATTCGTGGCGGTCGACGGCGCCTACCACGGCCACCTCGAGAGCCTGATCGCCGTCAGCCCGTACAAGTTCGACGGGCCGGGCGGTCGCGGACGGCCCGACCACGTACGCATCGTGCGCATGCCCGACCCGTACCGGGGCGAACTGCGCGGTGGGGCGCCCGACCTCGGGGAACGGTATGCGGCCGACGTCAGGGACGCCGCCATGGACCTGGCCGACGCGGGGTACGGTGCCGCGGCCTTCGTGACCGAGGCGATCCTGTCGTGCGGGGGGCAGGTCGTACCGCCTCCCGGCTGGCTTCCCGCCGCGGCTGCCCACGCCCGGGCCGGAGGCGCGCTCTACGTCGCCGACGAAGTCCAGACGGGGTTCGGCCGGGTCGGAACGCATTTCTGGGCCTTCGAGGCGCTCGGGGCCGTGCCCGACATCGTCACGATGGGCAAGCCGATAGGCAACGGGTTTCCGCTCGGAGCGGTCGTCACGACACGCGCCGTCGCCGACGCGTTCGCGAACGGCATGGAATACTTCAACACGTACGGCGGGAACGCGGCGTCATGCGCGGTGGGGCTCGAGGTGCTGCGCGTGATCCGGGACGAAGGACTCCAGGAGCGCGCCCTCGCGGTGGGCACGCGGCTCATGGCCGGGTTCCGCTCCCTGGTGGACGCTTCGCCGCTCGTCGGCGACGTGCGGGGAATGGGGCTCTTCTCCGGATTCGAACTCGTGCTCGACCGCGAAACCCGCGAGCCGGCGTCGGCCCAGGCCTCGCGCCTGGTCAACCGGATGCGGGAGCGGGGCGTGCTGCTCTCCACCGACGGGCCCGACCACGACGTCATCAAGGTCAAGCCCCCGCTGGTCATCTCGGAAGCCGATGCCGACGAGATGATCGGGAAGCTGCACGACGTGCTCGGCGAAACCTATTTTCTGCGGCCCTGATCCAACGACCCCCGGTGTTCTCCGCGATGCGTCTTCCGACCGCCGTCCTGACTGCCTTCGTGCTTCTCGCGGCCGGCGCGCTGCGGGTTTCGGCCCAGGCCGCACCCCAGGAAAGGCAGGCGCCGAAAGCCGGGGACCGCACGACGATAGCGATCCCCGGAACCGGACTGTCGTTCGGCATGGCCTACGTGCCCGGCGGTACCTTCGAGATGGGAAGCCCCGACGAGGAGGAAGGCCGGCGCCCCCATGAGGGTCCCCGCACCGAGGTCACGGTCGCGTCCTTCTGGATGGGAGTGGTCGAGGTCACCTACGACGAGTACGCGGCGTTCCGTTTCGTGGACCGGGACGCCGATTCGACGGCGGCCCCGGGACGGTCCTACCGCGCCGAAGCCGCGCCGCGCCCCAGCCCCCCGTACGAGGACCCCGCGCACGGGCTCGGCAACGAGGGGCATCCGGCGGCCGGCATGACCCAGTGGGCCGCGCTGCAGTACGCGCGCTGGCTGTGGGACAAGACGGGGCAGTTCTTCCGCCTTCCGACCGAGGCCGAATGGGAATTCGCCTGCCGTGCCGGGGGGGACGGCACCCCTCCGAATGCGATGCAGCTCGACCGGGTTGCCTGGCACCTCGAGAACAGCGGCGAACGCTTCCACCCGGTCGGAACGAAGCGTGCCAACGCGTGGGGGCTGCACGACATGCTCGGCAACGTGGCCGAGTGGACGCTGGACCAGTACACGGCCTCGTATTTCGACCGCGTGCGCGAGGAGGGCACGGAGGACCCGTGGATCATGCCCGAATCGCTGCACCCGCGCACGGTACGCGGCGGCGCGTTCGACGACGCGCCGGACGCGCTCCGGTGCTCGGCACGGCTCGAGTCGAGCATGAACTGGAAGCGGCGCGATCCCCAGATTCCGAAGTCGTTCTGGTGGAACACCGACTCGCAGTTCCTCGGATTCCGGCTCGTGCGCCCGGAGCGGCAGCCGTCTCGGGAGGAGGCGGAGGAATTCTTCGCGATCGTACTCGGGGAGTCCTGACGCGCAGGGGTTCTCCCGCTTGCTCGGCACGGTCGTGATGCATAACGTGCAGGCCGATTTCCCGATCCGCACGTAACCGAAGCCGACCATGGGCACCGTTCTCACCCGCCGCGATTTCGTCCGCTCGACCGCCGCCGTCGTGGGCGGCATCGCCGCGCTGGCCGACCCCCTGAAGGCGAGCGCCTACTACTCGACCGACGACGTCATCCGTATCGGTCTCATCGGGTGCGGAGGGCGCGGGACCGGCGCCGCCGCGCAGGCCCTGTCCACGGCCCAGAACGTGCGCCTCGTCGCGATGGCCGACGCGTTCCGCGACCGGCTGGACGAGTGCTACGGGTACCTGACCGACGCGGCCGCGACGGATTTCGACGCGGCGTACGTGAACCCGCGCGTCCAGGTGCCGGAGGAGCACAAGTTCGTCGGCTTCGACGCCTACGAGAAGCTGATTCCGCTCGTGGACGTGGTGCTGATCGCCACGCCGCCCGGATTCCGTCCGTACCATTTCGAGGCGGCCGTGGCGGCGGGCAAGCACGTCTTCATGGAGAAGCCGGTGGCGGTCGACGCGCCGGGCGTACGCCGCGTGCTCGCGGCGGCCGAGGTGGCCAAGGCCAAGCGGCTCAACGTCGTCGTCGGCCTGCAGCGCCATTACCAGGCCGAGTACCGCGAGTGGGTGGAGCGGCTGCACGCGGGCATGATCGGCGACATCGTGCTGAGCCGCGTCTACTGGGACAGCGCGGGCGTCTGGGTCAAGGAGCGCGCGGCGCTCGAGGCCGAAGCGGGTCGCCCGCTGACCGAGATGGAGTACCAGATGCGCAACTGGTACTACTTCAACTGGCTCTGCGGAGACCACATCGTCGAGCAGCACATCCACAACCTCGACGTGGGCAACTGGGTGCACCAGGCGCTGCCCGTCCGCGCCCAGGGCAAGGGCGGTCGGCAGGTGCGCACCGGAAAGGACCACGGCGAGATCTACGATCATTTCCAGGTCGAGTACGAGTACGCCGACGGCAGCCGCATGATGTCGAGCTGCCGCCACATCGAGGGCTGCTGGAACCGCGTATCGGAAGGGTTCCACGGCACGAGCGGGTCGGCGCCGCAACCCGGCCGCATCCTGTCGGCGCGTGGCCAGGTGCTCTTCCAGCACAACTCCCGGAACGACCCGAACCCGTACCAGGTCGAGCACGACGAACTCTTCGACGCGATCGCGAACGGCGAGTACCGGTACGAGGACGCCACCAACGGCGCCAACGCCACGATGACGGCCATCCTGGGCCGGCTGGCGGTCTACTCGGGGCAGATGATCGAATGGGACGCCGCGCTTGCCTCGAACCGCAGCCTGATGCCGGAACGTTTCGCATGGGATGCCCTGCCGCAGGTGCTTCCGGGGCCCGACGGGTTCTATCCCATCGCCGTTCCGGGCAAGACGCAGGTCCTCTGAGTCGCGCCGTTTTAGCCGCGTGCGCGGTTGCCCTCCTGTCGGCGGCGGCACCGGTCTCGGGGCAGGTGCGGTTCGACGAGGAGCGGGGCGCCATGGGCACTCCGTTCCGGATCGTGGCCTGCGCGCCGGATTCGGCCACGGGGGCCGTCGCGATGGCCGCGGCGTGGGCGCGCATCGAGGCGCTGGAGCGGGTGCTGTCGGACTACGACCCGGACAGCGAGGTCTCCCGTCTCGCGCGGGTGCCCGCGGGACGCGCGACCCGCGTGTCCGAGGACCTCGCCGTCGCCCTGGCGCTCTCCGAAAGCCTCTGGCGCCGCACGGACGGCGCGTTCGATGCCGCCCTGGGAGCGATGACCCGGGAGTGGCGGCGCGCGATGCGCCGCAATACCCCGGTTCCGGACGCCGAGCGGACACAGGCGATGCGGCGGTCGGGCTGGCGCCTCGTGGACCGGTCCCGCGACGGGCGCAGCGTAACGTTCCTCGAGGACGGCATGCGCCTCGATTTCGGGGCGATCGGAAAGGGTCTGGCTGCCGACGAGGCGCTCGCGACCCTGGCGCGCCACGGCGTTCGGGCCGCTCTCGTGGACGCCGGGGGCGACGTGTCGGCGTCCGGGGCCCCTCCCGACCGTCCGGGCTGGCTGGTCGAGATGCCGTCGGGCTTCCGCGTGTGGCTGCGGGAGGGCTCGGTGGCCACCTCGGGGTCCACGCGGCGGAACGTCGAGGGCCCGGAGGGGCGGCAGGGGCACATCCTCGACCCCGCGACGGGGCTGGGCATCGCGGGGAGCCGCCTGGTCTCGGTGTACGCCGCGACCGGCGCCGAGGCGGACGCCCTGGCCACGGCCGCGAGCGTGGCGGGGCCCGAAAAGGGCGCCGAGCTGCTCCGCAGGGAGGCGCTGGGCGGTCTCCTGGAGTACGAGACCGGGACCGCCCCGCGGTCGGGCGCGAGCCGCGTCGTCGTCGGCCGCTGGCCGCCGCGGGCCGGGGCCGACGCGAAACCTTCGGAATGCGGCGCGACCCCCGTGCCGCAAGTCCTCCGCGAACCCTAGATTCCCGCGCAGCATTCCCGGACCCCCATGAACCGACGCTCCTTCCTCTCGCGCTCCTCGGTCGCCGCGGCGGCCGCCGTGTCCGGCATCGCCGGTTTCGCCTCGGTCCGGCCGGCGGTCGGCTCCGGGCGTCTCGTCCGTTCCGACGAGCCGTTCAGCATGCGGTTCGCGCCCCATACCGGCATGTTCGCTCAGCATGCCGGCAACGACCCGGTGGACCAGCTTCATTTCATGGCCGATCGTGGTTTTTCCGCGTTCGAGGACAACGGCATGAAGGGGCGGCCGGTCGCCGAGCAGGAGCGCATGGCGGCGGCGATGTCGGCCCGCGGGCTGCGCATGGGGGTCTTCGTGGCGCATACGATCTACTGGAGCGAGCCGTCGCTGACGACCGGCAAGGCCGACGCGCGCGAGGCCTTCCTGAAGGAAATCGCCGAGAGCGTCGACGTCGCCCGCCGGGTGAACGCGACGTGGATGACCGTCGTGCCCGGATACGTGGATCTGCGCCTGGACATGGGCTACCAGACCGCGAACGTGGTCGACGCGCTAAAGCGCGCCGCCGACCTTCTCGAGCCGCACGGCCTCGTGATCGTGCTCGAGCCGCTGAACCGCAGGGACCACCCGGGGCTCTTCCTGAGCGGGGTTCCGCAGGCCTACGCCATCTGCAAGGCCGTCGACAGCCCATCGGTCAAGATCCTCGACGACCTGTACCACCAGCAGATCACCGAGGGCAACCTCATCCCGAACATCGACGCGGCCTGGGACGAGATCGCCTACTTCCAGATCGGCGACAACCCGGGCCGGCGCGAACCCACGACCGGCGAGATCAACTACCTCAACGTCTTCCGCCATATCAAGGCGAAGGGCTTCACGGGCGTGCTCGGCATGGAGCACGGCAACTCGAAGCCCGGGCGGGAGGGCGAACAGGCCCTGATCGACGCGTACCGGAGCGTGGACCCGGGCTGATTCCCCGCGCCCGGTTCACCGCGGCAGTTCGACCAGAACGCGGGTGCCTTCGCCGACCCGGCTCTTGAGGGTCAGCACCCCTCCGTGCAGGTTCACGATGCGCCGGGCGATCGCGAGTCCCAGGCCCATGCCTGCCTGGCCGTACTCGGCGCGCGAGAACTGCACGAAGGCATCGACCGAGGCTACGGATTCGGGGGTCATGCCCAGGCCGTGGTCGCGCACCGCGAATCCGAAACGGTCGGCCTTGAACGCGGCGGTGATCTCGACCGGGCTGCCGGGAGGAGAGAATTTCAGGGCGTTGTCCACCAGTTCGTCGAGAACGCGGCCGAAGTAGGTTTCGGAAATGGCCGCCGATCCGTCACGGCAATCGAACTTCAGGTCCGGCTCGCGCTCCACGGCGCGCGCGAGATTCCGGGAGCGCACCTCGATGAGGGACTGCAGCCCGTCGATCCGGTCCCTGCGCAGCGCCGCCGCACGATCGGCATCCTCCTCCAGCATTCCCAGTTCGGCAAACACGATGTAGTTGTCCACCGAACGGCGGATGCGCAGCGCCGAAGTCTGGATGTGCCGGGCGATCTCGCCGATCTCGCCCTTGCCGAGCGAGGTCGAGTCCCGTCGCAGGATGGCGGCGAAACCCTGGATCGTCTGGAGCGGCTTGGAGATCTCGGCGGGCAGGATCGTCGTCAATGCCGAGTCGGCCGCCGTCGAGCGGGTCGCGGCACGCACGATCGAGCGTTCCTTCTTTCGCAGTTGGGCCGAAACCGACTGGAGAAGTTCCGTCGCGTTGAAAGGCTTGGCCAGGTAATCGTCGGCGCCCATCGCCATGCCCTGGCGTTGTCCGCCCTTGCTCGACCAGCCGGTGATCATGATGAACGGGATCGCGGCCGTAGCCGGCTCGGCCCGCAGCGTAGCCAGGACCTGGTACCCGTCGGCCTTCTCCATGACCACGTCGCTGATCACCAGGTCGGGCACGTAGGCCCGGGCACGCTCGATGCCGACCTCGCCGTTCTCGGCGTGGAGCGTTTCGTACCCCTCGGCCTGGAGGGCGTCCACGATCATCTCGCGGTAGATGGGGTCGTCGTCGATCACGAGAATCCGGCTCATGGCTTCCTCACGCGTGCACGAATCGAATGCCCTCGCCGCCCGCTTCGAGGCGCCAGCCGGCGAACCGTGCCAGGTCTCCGGACAGCACCAGGCGGCTGAGGGGCACCTGGACCATGCGTTCGAGCGTACGACGCAGTTCGCGCGCGCCGTACTCCGGGTGGTACCCTGCCTGCGCCAGGAGGTCCCGGGCGGCCGGATCCACCTCGAGTTCGACCCCGTGCCGCTCGGCCAGGTGACGCACGAGCTTCGCGAGGTGCCCGTCGAGGATCAGGCCCACGCTCTCCGGCGACAGGGGATCGAACGGCACGATTTCGTCGATACGATTGATGAGTTCGGGTCGGAACCAGGTCTTGTGCGCCTCGTCGATCGCCGCCCGGTCCCGGGCGTCGGCCTCGGGCCGCACGTTGGTCGTCAGCAGGAAGATGCAGTTGCGCGCGTCGGCGAGGCGACCCTTCGAGTCGGTGATGCGTCCCTCATCAAAAACCTGCAGGAAGACGTCATAAATGCGCGGATGGGCCTTTTCGACCTCGTCCAGCAGCACGATGGCGTATGGTTTGCGCCGGATCTGGCCGGTCAACTGGCCGTCCTGGTCGCTGCCCACGTATCCCGGTGGCGAGCCGATGAGTTTGGATATCGAGTGCTCCTCCTTGAATTCCGACATGTCGAAGCGTACGAGGTTCTTGTCGGAACCGAAGAGGAAGAGCGCGAGCTGCTTCGCCATCTCGGTTTTTCCGACCCCGCTGGGCCCGAGGAACAGCAGGGTGGCCAGCGGCCCGCGTCGCTCCATCACGGACGCGTGCGCCAGGATCATGCGCTCCGACAGCGCCTCCACCGCGCGATCCTGGCCCTTGATGGTCCCGCGCAGGAAATCCTCGAGGCCAAGCAGCCGCCGCGCTCCGGCCGGGTCGAGGTGTCCGGCGACGATCTCGACCGGCATGCCCATCTTCTCGGCCAGGACGTGCGCGACGTCGAGCGCCCCGATCGGCGCGCGAGTGCCTGTCCCGGACCGGTGTTCGAACGGATCCAGGCTGAGCGCCGTCACCGAAGACCGCGCGCCGGCGCGGTCCAGGAGGTCGATCGCCTTGTCGGGAAGCCGGTGGTCCACGTCGATACGCATCGACAGGTCTACGGCCGCGGCCACGGAGTCATCGCCGTATTCGGCCCGGTGGTGGGAGGCCAGGGAGGCCCGAAGCCCCATGAGCATCTCGACGGCTTCGTCCCTCGACGGCTCGTCGATCAGGATCTTCTCGAATCGGCGGTCCATCGCGGGGTCCTTCTCGATGTACTGCCGGTATTCGTCGATCGTGGTCGCCCCGATGAGCTTTATCGCGCCGCGCGACAGGGCGGGCTTTAGGAGCTGGGCCGCGTCCTGGGCGCCACCGCCGGCACCCATGATCGTATGGATCTCGTCGATGAAGAGGATGAGGTTCTCGTCGGCCGATGCCTCGTCGATCAGCCTGCGCATCCGCTCCTCGAACTGACCGCGGAGCGAGGTTCCGGACAGCAGGGAGCCCATGTCCAGCTCGACGATGCGCCGTCCGGCGAGGACCTGCGGGTCCTTGCCCTCGACGGCGCGCAGCGCAAGGGCCTCCACGACGGCGGTCTTTCCGACACCGGCATCGCCGACGAGGACGGGGTTGTTCTTCTTCTTGCGCGCGAGCGCCTGGATGGTCTGCAGGATCTCGGCGCGCCGGCCGATGATGGGGGCAATCTTCCCGTCCCGGGCGAGCTGGGTCAGGTCCTTCCCGAAGCGTTCGAGCACGCGCTCTTCCGGTTCCTGGTCCGAGTCCTTGCGGGCACGCGCCCCGCGGGCGGTCCCCGGAGCGGGTTTCGCCGGATCGGGGGATCTCGGACGCGATGGTGCGAGCGGCCCCGCCTGGCTCTCGGCAGCCCCCGTTCCGGCCGAGGATTCGGTCAAATGGGAAGGGTAGCGGATCCAGCCCCGGATGCGATCGGCCGAGGTCGAAATGCGCGAAAGCGCCTTTTCCAATACCCGGTCGGGTCGTTCGAGACATGCCGCCAGCAGGTGCGGAGCCGAGACCGGGTCGCCGTCGGAAAGCGTCTCGGCCCGACCGAAGATGGCGCGGCTCGCCGGGGATCGGTGCACCGTGGCGCCTTCGTAAACGCGTTCGGCACGGGGCATGGAGCGCCTCAGCGCAAGCCTGAGCTCCGACCGGTCCACACGCGCGTCGAGAAAGGGCTTGACCACCAGTTCCTGCTCGAGCATGGCTCCCGTGCCCGGAGGGGCCGTCTCGAGGGATAACAGGGCGAGGAGGAGGTGCACCGGTTCGATTTCCGGCGATCCCGATCCAGCGGCCTCGGAGGCGGCCTGTTTCCAGGCATGACGGGCGGCGGCGGTCAGTTGGGCCATGGTTCAGTCCAGGAACAGGTTCGGGAGGAAGCCGGGCTCGAGAAGACAGGGCGGCCTCAGGAGCCGATCGCCCCGCGACGGATCGAACCGCTCCTCGAGGCGGCGCAGGGTGCCGGCGGCATCGACCGGCAACAGGCCGTCCGGGAGGCGGCGGGGCATTTCGGGCGTCCACGCGGTGCTCCGCTTCCACCAGGCCGCGTGGTCCCGTTCGAGGCGCGCGGCCGTCTCGCAGGCCTCCAACGCGGCACGGGTTCGCCCCCGTTCGTACCGGAGGCCGCCGAGAGAAAACCAGGCATCGTCCCAATGGGGATCGAGCCGCACGACCCGCTCCAGCCCGGCCTCGGCCTCCTCGACGCGTCCGACGAGCGACAGCGCGAAGGCGCGATCGTAGCCGAGCGCGGCCGCATCCTCGCGCGGGTCCCCTTCGGGCAGGGCCCACGCCGCCCGGTCGGCGATGCGAACCGCCTCCTCCGCGTCCCCGAGTCGCAGCAGGGAGCACACCAGGTTGCACGCGACCACCGAATCGCCCTCGTCGGCGTCGTGCAATCCGCGCCCGAGATCGACCGCGTCGGCATACCGGCCGTCGGCATGCAGGACCAGGGCGAGCAGCCGCCTGGCCGCTCTCGAATCCTCCCCCTGCTCGATCGCCTCCCGGGCGACGACGAGCGCTTCGCCGAACCGCCGCATGCGAAAATGGAGGATGGCCATGCCCAGCAGGGCCCTGGGCCTCGATTCGGTCAGTTCGAGCGCACGACCGAGTGCCCGTGCCGTCTCGACGTACCGCTCGAGGCGAAGGCAGGCCATTCCGCGCGCCAACCAGTCTTCGGGCGCCGGCGGTCCCTCGGCCTCGAGCCGTTCATAGAGGGCGAGCGCCGTGCGGTAATTGCCGAGATGCACGCTGCAGGCGGCCTTTCCCCGCAGGGCCGGGAGGAACCGTTCGTCACTGCGCAGCGCTTCCTCGAACGAAAGCAGGGCGCGCGCGAAATCTCCCCCCGAGGCCAGTACGCGGCCACGATTCGACAGGGTGCCCCTGCGGGACGGCTCGAGCGCGAGCGCCCGGTCGTAGCTTTCCACCGCTCCGCGCCGGTCTCCCATGCGGAAGAGCAGGTTGCCGCGGTTGGACCACGTCGAGGCCACCCCCTCGTCCAGTTCGAGCGCCCGGTCGTACGCTTCGAGCGCCTCGGATTCCCTTCCGAGCGCCTGGAGACAGTTGCCGCGATTGGCGTGGGCCCGACCGTGGCCGGGTTCGAGCTCGACGACGCGCGCGAAAGCGTCGAGCGCCTCCTCCATGCGACCGAGATGTGACAGGCAGATGCCGCGGCCGTTCCAGGCGGCCGCCGACGAGGAGTCCTCGGCCAGCGCCAGGTCGAAAGCGGCGAGGGCATCGGCGTGGCGACCGATGCGTTCGAGGCTGATGCCGCGGTTGATGTACTCGATGGTACCCGTCCTGATCGGCACGGGCGCGGGCACCCGGTCTCCGGAGGTGCGCGCCAGGAGGGCCTCCAGATCGCCGCGAAGGGCCGAGAAGGTCGGGTAGCGCCCGCTCGGGTCGGCAACGAGACACCGGCGCAGCACGGGCTCCAGCGGATGGTCGATGCGTCGGAGTTCGAACCGGCGGTGAGCCTCCTCCATGGCCTTCCAGAAGCGGAACCGGGCTTCGAGCGAATCGCCCCGCTGCGCCGGGACCGAAACCGGCAGCGTGCCCGTGGCGGCCTGGAAGAGGATCACGCCGGTGGCGTAGATATCCGTGCGCTCGTCGGCCGAACCGGCATCCTCGAACTGTTCGGGAGGCATGTGGGTGGGCGTTCCGAAGCCCATGCCGCGCACCGTCTGCCCATGGAATCCACCGCCCCGGGCGGCCGCCTCGGTCACGTCGACCCCGTACTGACCCGAGTCGCCGGGAAGGGCCGCCAGGCCGAAATCGCTGATCTTCACGTCGCCGCCGGGCGAAATCATCACGTTGGCGGGCTTCAGGTCGCGGTGGCTGCGGATGCCGCGGGACAGTGCGTACTCCATGCCGTGGCATAGCTGGATCGCCCAGACGAGCGCCTGGCGCAGGTCCGGCGGGGACTTCTCGAAGTACCCGTCCAACGCATTGAGCCCCGAAGGACCCGGCCGGACCAGTTCCATGCCCACGTACAGGCGCCCCTCGATCTCGTCCACGAAATGGGCCTGGACGAGGTTGGGATGGCGGCCCAGCGCGATCCACACCTGGGCTTCCTGGCGAAACCGGGCGACCGCCTTCGGGTCGGCCCCGCCCCTGAGAAAGGTCTTCAGCGCGTACTCCAGGCCGTCATGCCGGGCGCGGACCTGGTAGACGACCCCGAATCCGCCCCGGCCGAGGACCCTGATCACCTCGTAGCGAGCCCCGATGACGTCGCCGGGTGCATGCGGAACGGTCGAGCCCTGCGCCATGTCGGTCCATTCCCCGGCTACCAGTCGTCCCCCTTGAAGAGCGCGTCGAAGCCGGTGTCGCTGAGCACGTCGCCCGACGAAAGCGGCGCCGAGGACGAGCCGGGGGCGGCCCGTGGCAGGAGATTGCAGACGACATCCAACAGTTCGGCCGACGAGTACGGCTTGGCGAGGATTTCGACACCGTCGAGTCCCTTGCCTTCGAGCAGGTGAACGTGTTCGGTGAGTCCCGAAACGGCGATCACGGGCAGATCCTCGCGCACCGCCCGCATTCGGCGGATCATGGTCGCGCCGTCCATCACGGGCATGTTGATGTCGGTCACCACGATGTCGAAGAATGCGGGCCGTGCCAGGAATGCGTCGAGCCCTTCCTGTCCGTTGGCTGCGCCGAAGACCTTGAATCCGAAGCTCTCGAGCATGTCGCAGTTCATCTCGAGCATCAGGGGCTCGTCGTCCACGATCAGGACGGTCATGCCCCGGCCGAGGGATTCGGAAGCCCCCCCGGTGTCAGGCGTCGGCGCGGCGGGCTCGTTCTCGGCCGCGTGGACCGGCAGGTAGATCGACATGGTCGTTCCCCTGCCCACCTCCGAATCGATGTGCAGGAAACCGCCGTGGCCGCGAACGATCGTGATCACGGTCGAGAGTCCGAGACCCGTGCCCTGGCCCCGCGTCTTCGTGGAGAAGAACGGCTCGAACATGCGCGCCATCACTTCGGGCGGAATGCCGGTTCCGGAGTCCTGGACGTCCAGGCGAACGAACCGCCCCGACCGTGCGTCCGTGCCCAGCGAACGGGCGGCGTCAGGGGACACGGTCACCTCGGATGCGGCGATGCGCAGGCGTCCGCCGTCGGGCATGGCGTCGCGGGCATTCACCAGCAGGTTCAGCAGGACCTGGCGAAGCAGGGCGGCGTCTCCGACGACGGGGGGCAGGGTGGTGGGCAGGTCGGTCTCGATGGTGATGGAACGCGAGAACGTGCGCTCGGCGAAACTCGCGACCTCCTTCAGCACGTGCCGAACCTGAAGCACGATCATCTCGCCCTCCACGCCGCGGGCGAAATCGAGTACCTGCTTCACGATATCGGCCCCGGCGCGTGCCGCCTCCTCGATCGACGCCAGCTTTTTCTGCACCCAGGGATCGTCCACGCGCCGCCGGATCATCTCGGCGCCGATGAGTATCGGCCCGAGCACGTTGTTGATCTGGTGCGCCACGCCGCCGGCGAGCGTTCCGATCGACTCCATGCGCTGCGCGCGCAGCGCTTCACCCTGCGTCGCCCGGACCTCGGTCATGTCGGCCTCGAGCACGAAATAGCGCTCGATGCGGCCGTCTCCGGCGCGCACCGGGTTCCAGTGACTCTCGAGGACCAGGCGATTGCCCTGCGCGTCCACGCGGACGAGGTCTCCGCGCCAGAACCCGACGGCTTCGCACGCTTCCATGGCCGACGCGATATCGCGACCGTCGCCCGGGTCGTACGGCGTATCGACGCTGCACTCGGGCCATCCGAAGCGCGAGGCTGCCGCCGGATTGGCAAACGTGACGCGGCCCCGGACGTCACGGGCATGGATCGGATCCGACGCGAGGGCAAGCCAACGGGCAGCGTCGATCGGTGAGGGATCAGACACGGTTCGCGAGGGGTGAATCCGATCGAAGATACATCGTCCGATCTGTTTTCGTCGGCGGCCCAGTGCCCTCGCCCTGACCGTCCGGCTCCCCGTCGACCCGTGAGTCGAGGCCGTCACCCGGTCGGAGTCGTGTCCA
>JANJTM010000032.1 GCA_024711125.1 Rhodothermales bacterium | reverse complement strand
GGCGTATCGAACCGGAACTCGAGAAAGTCGACCTCCGCGAAGTCGAAGAACTCGACCGCTCCGCCGTACAGGGGGAGTGTCGTGTTCAGCTGCCCGTTCGAGCCCAGCGACCGCGTGGCCACCGTCGAGACCAGCGACCGGGACGTGGCTTCGTAACCGAACGCGGGATCGAGCGAACGGTCGTTGAACCGGTTCGCCGTGTGGAAGTCGGCGACGACCGCGGCGAGCGACAGGCCCGCGTCCTTGAGGATGGCGTCCACGCCGAAGGCGCCCTGGAGCCCTCCCTGGCCCGGGGCGCGCAGGATGCGGCCCGTTTCGACGGGGCCGATACGCTGTCCGATGTAACTGAAGAACAGGCTGGCGCGCTGGTAATCCCAGGCGTTCGGACCTCCGCCCGAGGGCTCGGTGCGCCACTGGAAGAGCGGCACGGCCAGCTCGGCCACGGACTGCAGGTAGTTCGCACCCCGCGTGTGGAAACCGTTGAATACCATGGAGTACTCGGCCAGGCCCTCCATGATGAAGGTCTCCTCGAACTTGCCGTCCAGGTATCCGAAGTGGATCAGGTGGGTCAGTTCGTGGGCGGCCACCGAAGCCAGGCGCGTGATGTTTGCGGAACCCTCGTTGGCGTCCAGGTACAGCACGTCACGCCGGTTGCCCTGGCCGTCGGGCAGGGTGACGAGCAGGTCGGTCGACGACACGTACCCCAGCACGACCGTGCCGGGTCCGTCGCCCGCCTTCATGTCGTACATCAGGATGTCGAGCAGGCCGTCCCCGTCGACGTTCGGCATGTCGCCCAGCAGGTTCCGGTTGTTGACGAGGATGCCGGAGGCGGGGTCGACGGAGGTGGAGGGCGTCGAACGCAGCATGGCTTCCTGCAGGCCGGCGATCTCGTCCTGCGAGACGAAGCCCAGGTCGTCGACGGCGATCCACAGCCGGTAGGTGGCGTTCTCGTCGCGCAGTTCGAACTCCTTGGCCACCCACCCGCCTTCGCTGACGTTGAAGGAACGCCGGTCGCCGATGTCATGGATTTCGGAAGACTTGGCCGCCGCCTGCCAGGCCGCCAGGAGGCCCGATTCCCGGTCCGCCGCGAATCGGGCGAGGTTCGCCCGGGCCTGCCCGGACGACAGGTCGGTCCCGCAGAACGGCCCGGGGTCGCCGTGCCGCACCGGGTCGTCACCGTGCCCGGGGGAAGCGACGGTTCCGGAGACGGAAACCAGGAAACCGAGCAGGAGGGAGCCGAGCGTCATCGGAATCAATAAGCCGCGAGCGGCGTGGTGGTCAGGTGTCGCTTCCGTCGGGATTCCGCATGAAACGCCTTCTCGCCCTGCTGTTCCTCGTCTGCGCGTCCTGCACCGGGCCGCGTGCGGGTTTCGTGGACCGTATCACGGTCGAAGGGATCCTGTCGGTGCGCGGCGCCGAGCCGTTCACCGGGGTATTCCTCGAGACCGACGAGCGCAACAGCTACGTATTGCGGCTCGACGCGGCGTCTCGGCGCGGGCTCGACATGCCCGGGCGTCGCCGGATCACGGGCATCCTGTCGGTCGACACGTGGAACGGGGTTCGCCTGGCGCACCTCGACGTCGAACGCATCGAGATCGTACCGTACCCGTGACCGATTCGGATCAGCGCACGAGCGCCATGGTTCGCGCGAGGTTTCCCCGTTCGGTCTCCAGCCGGTAGACGTACACGCCGCTGGCGAGGCCCGACGCGTCGAAGCGGACCTCGTGACGGCCGGCGGCGCGGGGTTCGTCGACGAGGGTGGCCACGAGGCGTCCGAGCAGGTCGTGTACCGTCAGCCGGGCGCGGCTGGGGCGGTCGAGCGAAAAGGTGAGCGTCGTCTGCGGATTGAAGGGGTTCGGGTAGTTGGGTTCCAGCTCGACGGCGGTCGGCAGGTCGTCGCCGGGTTCGGTCGCCGTCGAGATCGGCACGAGAAACGACGCCCGGATCGGGAGCACGCGGCCCGCGAACGGGCGGTTGTTCGGGTCGCCGCCCTGGAAGATGCCGGCGAAGGTGGCCCACTTCGCGACTCCCGACAGGTGGATGTACCAGGACGAGGGCGACGGATCGGCCTCGGTCGCCGTGTACGACGCCAGCGGCATGCCGATCGCGTTGGCGTCGGTGCCGGCGTTGCCCACCGAGATGTGCAGCACGCGCGGAAGCGGTCCGATCGCGTCCTTGTAGGCCGTCATGTCGACGGTGTCGAAGAAATACAGGACGTCGCCGTTGGGTGCCTGCTCGAACAGTGACGCACGTGCATCATTGCGGGTCATCGTGAACAGCGCCGGCTCGGCCGGTCTTCCGTCTCCGTCGTCGGCCCACAGCGAGATGGTGAAGTCCTTGGCACCTGTGGGCGGCGTGGACGAAAACGTATTGGCTCCGGGTGACGAGGGATAGATCGGGGCGACCGAGACGCTGCGCAGCTGCGCTCCCTCGGGTAGCTCGAAGCGGTTGGCACCGCGCGAATCTTCCTCCCAGGCCGTATTCGAGTCGCCACCCCGGAAGACATAGACTTCAGCCCCGGTCGACGTACGCACGATACGTCCGTCGTCATACGCGACGTCCTCCCGCCGCATCGTCACCTGCGCCGCTTCCCACGACGCCGAGATTTCATAGGTCAGGAAGGCGGAGGTGCCGGTCAGCGCCGCGTGGGTCACCGAGACGAGGATCTCGTCGAAAGAGCCCGGAAACGTCCAGGTCTGTCGCGTGGAGAGATCCAGGCGCTGGACCGACGAGGACCCGTCGGCGGCGCGCAGCACGACGATCGGTTTGAGCTGCGAGCGAAGCGGTCCCGGGTTCGACGTCCCGTCGGGCGCGTCGATCGTGATGGTGAAGGCTCCGACGTCGGTGATCCGGTAGAAATCCGAGCCGCCGCGCGCGACCGGACCCTCGACGAGCGGTCCGAACGACGACGAGGCCGAGCCGTCCACCTCGGTCCGCACGGCCGCGCGTACGGTGCGGTAGGTCGCGTCGGCGTATCCGTAGTCGTCCCCGAGCGCGCGGTCGTTGACGAGGTTGGCCATGGCCCAGGAGGCGGTGACGGCGGTGAGGTCAAGGCCGGCGCCCTGGAGGACGGACTGGTACCCGGCTGCGCCCTTGAGCGTGGACCGGGTCAACGAGCCCGTGGCGAGGGGACCGAGCCGTTCGGCCAGGTACGTCGTGAAGAGCGACGCCCGCTCGTAGTCGTCCCCCAGGCCGGTATCGGCCGGCCAGTCGATCAGCGTGTTGCGCTGCAGGTTGAGCTTCTGGACGTAGTCGACCCGCCGGGGCTCGTACCCGTTCATCGTGGACGCCCATTCCGACAATCCCTCGTTGACGAAGGAGTGCTCGCCCGCGTCGTACCTCCAGTGAATCAGGTGCTGGTATTCGTGCGCCGCGGTGACCAGTACCTCGTCCTCGCTGAAGGCCAGCGACGGGTTTGTGTCGAGATACAGAATATCCCTCCGTACCGGTGAGGCCAAATCCGGTGGAAAGAAAAAGCCGGTTATGGCGTATGGCTTTGACACCGGGTCGTAGCCGTCAACGATATCGACCAGCAGGACGTCGGTCTTGCCGTCCCCGTCCACGTTTGGCGGCGAACCGAAGATCGTCTCATCGTTCTCAATGATGCCTGCGTTGGGGTTGTACGAACCCGTTGGTGTAGAGTCGCCCAGGGCCGTGCGCAGCCGTTCAATGACCTCTTCCGATACCGTGGTTCCCAATCCGCTCGTTTGCACCCAAAGAAGGAAACGAGGCTCGTCCCGGACGAGTGTGAAATTTATCTGGTCGTATTGAGTCGTCTGGGTCTGCTCGCTCCGGGCAAAGTTGTAGACTCGAAAATTTTGCGTCGTGAACAGCGGATCGGCCGCCCCCTTGCGCGCCACCGGCAGCAGCCCCGCGTCCTTGAGCGCATGGTACTCGGCCAACGCGGCCTTCGACTCGGGCAGTTCGGCGAGCCAGTCGCTGACGTGCACGGGCGTGAAAACGGCCGACGTCTTGGCCGCGGTCGCCTCGCCGACGACCGGAACCATGTCGGGTGGGGCCACGACGATCTGAGCGCGGACCTCGACGGCGCCGAGCGCGACGAGCAGGAGCAGGGCGAAAAACCTCATGGTCCGGGGTGACGCGGTGTCGGGGGTTGGGCGGAAGTCGGTCGACAGGGCGCAAAAAATCTTGCACGGCTGTGCGCCGCCCGGGATCCGGAGTATCGGCGAAAAGCGCCGCACGGTGTAACCGCACGGGCGCGGAACCCATCCAACGCCTGGAGCGAAGTACCGTCGAACGTCGGACCACCCACATGCCGCACAAGGAACTCACCCCCGAAGAAACCCGCGTGATCGTGCACCGGGGAACCGAGGCCCCGTACACGGGCAGGTTCTACCGGCACAAGGCCGACGGCACGTACGTGTGCCGCCGGTGCGACGCGCCGCTGTACCGGTCCTCCGACAAGTTCGACTCGGGTTGCGGATGGCCCAGTTTCGACGACGAGATCCCGGGCGCCGTCGAGCGTCGTCGCGATCCGGACGGGCGGCGCGTCGAGATCGTGTGCGCCGCGTGCGGCGGTCATCTCGGCCACGTCTTCCACGGGGAAGGCTTCACGCCGAAGGACACGCGCCACTGCGTGAACTCGGTTTCGCTCGACTTCAAACCGGCTGAATGACATGGAAGCGCGCGCGATCTTCGCCTCGGGGTGTTTCTGGGGCACGGAGTACTACCTGCAGAAGGCCCCCGGCGTGCTGCGCACGACCTGCGGGTACATCGGCGGCCACGTGGATCGGCCCACGTACAAACAGGTCTGCACGGGAACGACAGGCCATGCCGAAGCCGTCGAGGTGATCTTCGACCCGACGGTGACCGATTTCGAGACGCTTGCGCGGCTGTTCTTCGAGACCCACGACCCGACCCAGGTGGACCGGCAGGGCCCCGACGTGGGCACGCAGTACCGGTCGGGCATCTTCTTCGTGGACGAGGAACAGCGGGGTGTTGCCGAGCGGCTCGTGGGCCTGCTCGCGGCGAAGGGGCTCGACGTGGCGACGGAAATCACCCCGGCGGGGCCGTTCTGGCCGGCCGAGGCCTACCACCAGGACTATTACACGCAGACGGGCCGGCTCCCCTACTGCCACGCGTGGCGCCCGCTCTTCTGAGCCCGGATCAGCGGACCACCGCTACGTAAACCTCGCCGGGAGCCTCGTCCGACACGTCCGAAACCGCCACGATCGGTCCGTCGATCGCGACCGCCGAGCCGAAGTACCGGTGCCCGACGTCGAGGATGCGTCGTTCGACCCACCGGCCGTCGCCCTCGGCCTCGAACACGTACACGATGCGGTCGATGTTGAAGTCGAACTGGAGTTGCTCGTCGAATCCGACGATCGCCGCGCGGCCGTCCGAAAGAGCGACCTCGGCGCCGAACCCGCCCGACGGGTAGGGGTCGGGCGGAACGATCCGGCCCGTCTCGATCCACGTCCCGTCGGCCGAGCGCGCGAATTCGGTGACCTGTCCGTCCTCGCCGTGTCCGCCCCGCCGTTCGCCTACGAGCAGGCGGTCCCCGTGGAGCGCGAGGGGAATGAAGAAGTCGTCGATGCCGCCGAGCGACCGCTGCTCGCTCCAGGACCCGTCGGCCCCGCGTTCGAACACGTGGACCGTGCCGGGGGTCCTGCGTGCATACGTGGACGCCGATATCACCGCCACATCCCCGAACAGCGCGCACGACGTTCCGAAGACTCCCTCGCCGGGCGAATGCCGCGGCTCCAGCCGGGCCGTGCGAAGCCAGGACCCGTCGGGCTGCCGCTCGAAGACCCAGGCCGAGCCTTTCGACCCCGTTCCCCCGGGCTCCCCGGCGCTCGTGACCACGAGTCTCGAGCCGTCGAGCGCGAGCGAGGAGGCGAACGTGCCTTCCTCGGCACCACCCGGCGCTTCGATCCGCACCGCCTCGCGCCACGATCCGGACGTGTCGCGTTCGAACACGTGTACGGCGTTCGAGCGGAAACTGCTGAAATACGGACGATAGGCGGTCACGGCGGCCACGTCGCCGTCGAGTGCCACGGCCCTCCCGAAGAAGTCGTCCTCGGCGCACTCCGACGCCTCGAGCCGTGCCGCGAGCGCCCATTCGCCGCCCGGGACGCGGTCATACACGTACGCGGCCCCCGAATTGGGGCCGCACCGGCGAATCCCGGTGGCGCCCACCAGGATGCGGTCTCCCGAGACCGCCACGTCGGTGCCGAACCAGTTGCCGCGCGTGGTGTCGGGCGGAGGCAGGCGGTAGAGCTGCGCGGCCGCGGGGGCGGCGGCCAGGAGGGCGACCAGCAGCAGGAACAGCTTGATTCCGCGCTGCGACAGCACGTCGGTGACCTGCTCCCACTCGGCGTAGAGCGATTCCAGCACGGCCTTGACCTTCTCGTACGCCTCGGTCGCCTGGCGCGACTTCTTCTCGTTCCCGTAGAGCGAGGGGTCACCCAGCGACTCCTCCAGCGCGCTCTTGCGGTCCTCTTCCTCGAGGATGCGGCTCTCGACGTCCCGGTAGGCCTTGCGCAGCTTGAAGTCGTTGAGCCCAGCGTACGGGTTGTCGGCCGAGGGCACCGGCGCGGGAGACGGCGGCTGCGCGAGCATGGGGGCGGGCGCCGTCGAAGGTGCGGTGCCCTGGGTGCGTTGCGGGGCCGGATCGGAGCGCACCGGAGCCGGCGCCGAGGCCGGCGCGCGGGTCTTCCACAGGTATTCGGAATACGTCCCCGGGTAAACCACCACGCCCCCCTCCTCGACGCGCCAGACCGTGGTGACGACCTGGTCGAGGAAGTGCCGGTCGTGGCTGACGACCGCAAACGTGCCGGTGTACTGCTTCAGCGCCTCGATGAGTACGCCGATCGAGCGGATGTCGAGGTGGTTCGTCGGCTCGTCGAGCAGCAGGAAGTTCGCCGGGCGGACGAGCGTGCGGGCGAGCGCCACGCGGCTCTTCTCTCCGCCCGAAAGCACCCGTACGGGCTTGAAGACGTCGTCGCCCGTGAACAGGAACGCCCCGAGGAGCGAACGCACTTCGGTTTCGGACTGTCCGTAGGCGACGCGCTGCACGGTTTCGAGCACGGTCTCGGACGGGTCGAGCGTGTCGGCCGTGTGCTGCGCGTAGAACGTCATCTCGACGTCCTTGCCCAGCCGCAGGTCGCCGTCGAACGGCTCGGTGCCGGCGAGCATGCGGGCGAGGGTCGACTTGCCGGCCCCGTTCTTTCCGATCAGCGCGATCTTGTCGCCGCGCTCGATGTGGAGCGGTCCGGCATCGCGGAACACCTCGACCCGCCGTTCCTCGCCGTCGTACGTCTTGGAGAACCGCGACAGCTCGATGACGACGCGCCCCGACCGCCGGGGCTCGGGAAAGCGGAAGCGGATGCCGGCCTCGTCGGCCTCGGGCTCGACGACCCGCTCGAGTTTGTCGAGCTGCTTGACGCGGCTCTGTACCTGCGTGGCCTTGGTAGCCTTGTAGCGGAAGCGCTCGATGAAGCGCTCCGTGTCGGCGATCATCTTCTGCTGGTTCTCGAACGCGGCCTGCTGGATGGTCCGGCGCTCGACGCGGGCCTCGAGGTAGTAGGAGTAGTTGCCGGCGTATTCCGACAGCCGGCCGCGCGACAGTTCGGCGATCCGGTCGACCATGCGGTCGAGGAAATACCGGTCGTGCGAGACGATGACGACGGTGCCGGGATAGCTCTTGAGATAGGTCTCGAGCCAGTCGATCGAGTCGATGTCGAGGTGGTTCGTCGGCTCGTCGAGCAGGATGACGTCGGGTTGCCGCAGCAGCAGCTTGGCGAGGGCGACGCGCATGCGCCATCCGCCCGAGAACGTGCCCAGGGGCTCGTCCATCGCGTCGGCCGAGAACCCGAGCCCGGCGAGCACGGCCTCGGCGCGGGGGCGGGCGCGGTGCGCCTCCCCGGCGTGCAGCGCCTGGTGCACGCGGTCGAGATCCTCGAGCAGGCGCGCGTAGCGTTTCGATTCGTGGTCGGTCTCCCGTTCGAGGTCGAGGAGGATGCGGTCCTCCTCCTCGTGAAGGCGACGCACCTCGGCGAAGGCGTCCACGGCCTCCTCGATCACCGGGCGGTGGGCGGGACTTTCCTCGACTTCCTGCCGCAGGTAGCCGAGCGTCGTCGAGCCCTGCTGGACCGTGCCTTCATCGGGCGTGATTTCGCCCGAGATGACCTTGAGGAGCGTCGTCTTTCCCGCGCCGTTGGGTCCGACGAGGCCGATGCGTACGGCGTCACGCACCGTCCACGAGATGCCGTCGAGGACCGTGCGTCCCCCGTACGAGAGCGATATGCCGTGGAGCTGGATGATGGCGATGCGGGATCGGTGGGGGCGTGGAACCCCGCTCGCACGTCGCGGGTCCGCAGGAACGGGTCCGGGGACCGCTCAGTAGGCGTTCTCGTTCACGAATCCGCGAAAGACCGTGAGGAACATGATCTTGAGGTCGAGGCGCAGCGACCAGTTCGAAATGTAGTAGAGGTCGGCCTCGATGCGCTTCTCGATGGACGTGTCGCCCCGCCAGCCGTTCACCTGGGCCCATCCCGTGATCCCGGCCTTCATCTTGTGGCGCAGCATGTAACGCGGGACCTGGTCGCGGAACTGCTCGATGAAAACGGGTCGCTCCGGACGCGGCCCCACGACCGACATGTCACCCCTCAGCACGTTGAGGAACTGCGGAAGCTCGTCGAGCGACGTGCGGCGCAGGAACGCCCCGACCCGCGTGGCCCTGTTTTCGCCCGGCTTGGCCCACACGGCCCCGGTGGCGGCCTCGGCATCCACCGGCATCGATCGGAATTTCAGCATCTGGAACCGCTTGCCGTTGAGGCCCATGCGCTCCTGGCGGTAGAAGACCGGTCCCGGGGACGACAGCTTGACCGCGACGGCGATCGCGAGCAGAAGGGGGGAGATAACCAGGAGGAAGAGCGCCGAGAAGCCGATGTCGATGGCCCGCTTGAGCGCGCGGCGCACGTCCAGCGGCGCCTCGTCCATCAGATGGATCACCGGGAGGCCGTCCAGTTCCGATACGCGCCCGTTCAGGATGTCGTACTGGAAGAGGTCCGGGACGAGGCAGACGTGGCACAGGCGGCTCGACAGTTCGCCCAGCAGCGTTTCGATCCGGTCGGCGGCCCGGAGCGGTAGGGCGATGTACACGTAGTGGATCGGCTGGCCCGACGATTCGCGCGCATCGATGATCGAGGTCGCGTCTGCGGTACCGCCGAGGATCCGGTCCCCGGTCTTGAAGTCGTCGAGGTAGCCGACCAGTTCGAAGCCCATCCACGGATACTCGGTGATGGCCGTGCCCAGCCGTCGTCCCACGTCGCCCGCCCCGACGACGAGGACCCGGCGCAGGTACCGGCCTCTACGGCGCGCGCTGCGCAACGCGGCGTAGAGGACCAGTCGCAGCGTCACCATGAGCGCCGGCGTGATGAGGCCGAAGAGCGCCATGTGCAGCCGGGAGAAATACAGCGCGCGGTAGAACGACAGCGCGGCGGCCGTCACCACCATTCCGATCAGGATCGCCTTGACTACGCCGGTCACCAGGCGGGTCCAGCGCTGGGCTCGGTCGGGCACGTAGAGCCCGCTGGCCCAGAAGACGAACATCGAGAGCAGCAGCACCCACGGCAGGAACTCGAGGTACCTGGACAGCGGTACCCATTCCGGCGGCGGCAGCACCTCGATCCGGCGAAGCAGTTCGAACCGGATGTGATAGGCCGAAATCCACCCGGCGACCACGAGGAGGCCGTCGGAGAAGAACAGCAGACGCTGGAAGAGCCGGCTCTGCTCCTGGAGCATGGGTCAGCGCGCGAGGCGGGGCGATGGGAACGTGGTAGCCGTCGGGTCGCGCGGTAGGGGGTCGGATCTGCGGTTCGGGTCGAAGATACGATCACCGCCCGGTGCGCAGCGTGATGTCGAGCGACAGGTCCAGGGCCCGGACGGAGTGGGTGAGGGCTCCGACCGAAACGAAGTCCACGCCCGTGCGCGCGATCGCTTCGATCGTGTCGAGCCGGACGTTGCCGGAGGCCTCCGTGCGGAACCGCTTGCCGACGAGGCGCACGGCCTCGGCGAGCCGCGCCGTGTCCACGCCTCCGCCGGGCGTCTCGGTCACCATGTTGTCGAGCAGCAGGATGTCCACGCCCCCCGTATCCAGGGCTTCGGCCAGTTCCGACTTTGTGCGCACCTCCAGTTCGATGGCGAGGTCCTGGCGCCCGTTCTCGGCCCGCCACGCGCGTGCGGCGTGGATGGCCCGGGCGACGCCCCCGGCCGCCGCGATGTGGTTGTCCTTGATGAGAACCAGGTCCCAGAGGCCGACGCGGTGGTTCGTGCCGCCGCCCAGAAGCACCGCCCACTTGTCGAGGGCGCGTAGCCCGGGCGCCGTCTTGCGGGTGTCGAGGAGCCGGGTCGGCAGCGGACCGATGGCGTCGACGAAGGCCCGTGCCGCGGTCGCGATGCCGCTCATGCGCTGCAGGAAGTTGAGCGCGAGCCGCTCCCCGGTGAGCAGGGCGCGAGCCGGACCCTCGAGGCGCCCGAACGGTTCGCCCCGGCGGATCGCCTGCCCGTCCCCTGCGAGCCACGTGACGCGCACCGAAGGGTCCACGGTCGCGAAAACGCGACCGGCCACGAAGGTGCCCGCGAGGACGCCGTCGCCCTTGGCCAGGAACACGGCTTCGGCGCGGGTTTCCGGGGCGACCGTCGCGAGCGAGGTCACGTCGCCCGCGCCGACGTCTTCGGCCAGGCAGCGGACGACCAGGGCGTCCAGCTCGGCCGCGTCGACGTACTGGGGCAGGGTCATGGCGATGTCGTGCGGAGTGCCGGTTCGATGCCGGCGAAGGCCTTCACGATGCGATCCGGGGCCGTGATGGGCCGGTTGCGGCGGGCATCCACGAAACAGAGCGTGACCCGCCCCGTCACGGCAGGCGCCGTACCCCTCCCGTCGTGTACCTCGTAGGCGATTCCCACCCTCGTTCGGGGCGGAAGATCCTCGAACCACGTGCGCACGACGATCTCGTCGTCGTACCGGACGGCCCGGTGGTATCGCACCGAGACGTCGACGACGGGCATGATGAGCCCGTCCTCCTCGAGTTCGCGGTACGCGATGCCGAGATCGCGAAGGGCCTCGGTACGCGCGGCCTCGAACCAATCCAGGCAGTGCGTGTGATAGGCCCGTCCCATCGGGTCGCACTCCCGGTAGCGAACCCGGTGCCGGTACTCGAACGGTTGGGGCATGGCTCGATCAGCCTTCGACCGTCCGGAACACGCCCATCCGGTCGAATTTCTCGAGACGCTCGCGGATCAGCACGTCGGGAGCCTTGTCCTCCAGTTCGGCCAGGGCCGTCGCGATGGCCTTCCCGGTCGCCTCGAACGCGACGTCGGGATCCCGGTGCGCGCCGCCGACCGGCTCCGGGATGACGCTGTCGATGATTCCGAGCGGAAGGAGGTCCGGTGCGGTGAGCTTGAGCGCCCGGGCCGCCTCCTCCTTGAAGTCCCAGGACCGCCAGAGGATGGAGGAACACGATTCGGGCGAGATCACCGAGTACCACGCGTTCTCCATCATGAGGACGCGGTCGCCGACCCCGATGCCGAGCGCTCCGCCGGAGGCACCCTCGCCGATGACGACGACGACGATGGGCACCGGCAGGCGCGCCATTTCGAACAGGTTGCGGGCGATGGCCTCGGCCTGTCCGCGCTCCTCGGCCTCGATGCCCGGAAACGCGCCCGGCGTATCGAGCAGGGTGATGACGGGTTTGCCGAACTTGGCCGCCATGCGCAGGAGACGGAGCGCCTTCCGGTACCCTTCGGGGTTCGGCATTCCGAAGCGCCGCAGTTTGCGCGATTTCGTGTCGCGGCCCTTCTGGTGGCCCAGCACGACGACGGTGCGGTCCCGGTAGCCCCAGCGCGAACCCTGGAAGGTGGCCAGTCCGGCGACCATGGCGGGGTCGTCGGCGAACAGCCGGTCGCCGTGCAGTTCCTCGAAGCCTTCGGTCCACGCGTGGATGTGGTCTAGGCTGTACGGGCGTTCCGGGTGGCGGGCGATCTGGACGCGCTGCCAGCGCGTCAGGTTGCGGTAGATGGACACGCGCAGCTCATCCACGCGTTTCTCGAGTCCGGAGATGGCCGCCTCGAGATCGGGTCCCGACTCGCCGGACTGCAGGGCCCGCATCTCTTCGAGCTTGCGTTCGAGTTCGACCAGGGGCCGCTCGAAATCGAGAACGTGCGGGTTGGACGGTTTGGCCATGGGGCGTTCAGGCGGCCTGCGGCCGCGAGAGGAGCGTGCGGAAGACGATTTCCCAGTCGAGTGCCGCCGACTGGTGGGTCACGTAAAACCCGTAGGCCCTCACAAGGTCCCCGTCGGCGGGCGAACGGTCCCGGAGGAGGTCGGTGATGGCGAATACGCCGCGCTGCAGCCGCCAGTCGCCGGGCACGAACCGGTCGTGCCCGGGTGCGGCGCCGACGAGGCGAAGGCGGCCTGCGAGAACCCGGGGAAGTCGTCCCAGGCGGCGGGCGGCGGTCCACGGTCGCGAATCCGGACCTGCCGCGAGACCCGCCGCGGCGACCAGCGGCAGCAGAAGCAGGCCCGCGGCGGCTACCGGGATCTCGAAGGCGCGCCGGGCGAGCGTTCCGCGGATACGCACGGCATCGGACATCGCGCCGGTAAGCTCGGGTACCGCCAGTTCGGCCACGCTGGCCTTGCCGATGACGTGCGAGCGTCCTTCGGCCAGCATGCGGAACTCGACGTCGAGATCGCGGAGGGACTGCATGAGGGCGAACACGTCCCGGTTCTCGACGTCGCGGGAGGCGAACACCACGTTCCTCACACGGCGCATCCGCACGAGGTCGCGGAGGTGACGGACGGCACCCAGGTCGTTCGGGGCCTTGGGCGCGCTGTCGCGACGATCGCCGGAGGCGGGGTCGACGTAGCCTTCCAGGTGGAACGGCGGGCGCGGGTGCGCGTCGAGCATCGCGGCGAGCCGTTCGGCCTCCGACCGGTTGCCCACCAGGATCGCCCGCCCCGGTTCGTTGGTGCGTGCCTGCCGGGCCAGGCGCCACCCCGAGAGCAGGAGGGCGCCTACCGGAAGGCTCGTCAGGACGACGGCCCGCGAGAACGCGATATCCTTGACGAAGAACGAGACCGTGGCGACCACGAGAAAGGAAGCGAGCAGTCCGGCGAGCACGGGGCGGATACGCGCGCGGGCGCCCAGGCGGTAGCCCCCGGCGATCCCGATTCCGACGACGGCGGCGACGGCGTAGGCCGGCGCGACCGTCAGGAAGAAGAGCGGCGCGAGGCGGGCGCCCGCTTCGGCCGACCGTAGCGCGCCGAGCAGGGTGACGACCATGTACACGACGAGCCCGTCCAACAGCGGCGCCGCCGACCTCCGCAGTCCGGACGCGACGACCGACCCGGCCGCGCGCACCAGGATGGCCGCGTGCAGCAGCGCGGTGAAGAGGCCGGAGTACCGGCTCCGGATATGCTTCCGCGTGAACAGGAGCATGGCGCCGTAGAAAAGGCGAACGTACCGGAATTCGCCCTTCTTCGTGCTCTCGCCCTTGTAATGGATGATGGTCGTGTCGGGCGTGTACCAGATCGTCCAGCCGGACTGCTTGATGCGCCAGCAGAGGTCGAGATCCTCCCCGTACATGAAGAAGTCCTCGTCGAACAGCCCCGCGGGCCGTCCGTGGCACGGGGTCCCGGTGTCGAGCAGGGCGGCGCGGCGTACGAACATGCAGGACCCGCTCAGCGCGTCCACCTGCGCTTCGACGTCCCGGGGCAGGTAGGTGAGGTTGTACCGTCCGAAGACCCGGCTCCGCGGAAACAGCCGCGAAAGCCCGGTCATGCGGAAGAAAGCGACGTCCGGCGTCGGGAACGCGCGACGGCTCTCCGGGGCGAACGACCCGTCGGGGTTGAGGATCTGGCAGCCCGCCGCGCCCGCGTCGGGCCGTTCGTCCATGAAGCGGACAAGGGTCTCGAGCGTATCCTCCCGGAGGATCGTGTCCGGGTTCAGGATCAGCACGTAACGGCCGCGCGCGAGCCGGAGCGCACGGTTGTTGGCCGCTCCGAACCCCTCGTTCCGCTCGTTCGCGATGCAGACGACGTGCGGAAACCGCTCGCGGACCATTTCGACGGACCCGTCGGCCGAGTCGTTGTCCACCACGAAGGTCTCGACCGCCAGGCCCGCGCGGGCGCGGTCCACCGAGCGCAGGGCCTGCTCGAGGAAATCGCGCACGTTGTAGTTGACGATGACCACCGAGACGTCGGGCTCGGGGAGGATCGGGTCCGTGGTCATGTTCGGCGGGGAGCGGCCATCGTTTGAAGATACGGTCGGGGCATCGGTCGCGTTGGTCGGCCTGCGTATCATGCCGGCTCCCGAACGGCGCCTCCTCCCAGTCGACCCCCGTGCGCACCGACATCGCCCGCTGGACCCTCGAGACCCGCGCCACGATCGTGCTGGCGGCCCCGGTCGTCTTCACGCAGGTGGCCCAGATCTCGATGGGCTTCGTGGACACGATCATGGTCGGACGGCTCGGGCCCGAGTCGCTGGCCGGCGTGGCCCTCGGCAGCACGGTGTTCTACACGCTCCTCATGCTCTGCATGGGCATCGTGATGGCGGTGGGACCGATGGTGTCGCAGGCCTTCGGAGCCGGGGAGTCGGAACCGATCGGCCGTTCGTTCCGACAGGGACAGTGGCTGGCGGCGTGCCTCGCGGCGGTCTTCATGGTCGCGGTGTGGAACGTGGCCCCGGTGCTCCGGCTCCTCGGCCAGGACGAGGCGAATATCGCCGCCGCCATGTCGTACCTGCGCGCGATCGTCTGGGGCGCGTTTCCTTTCCTGGGGTTCGTGGGACTGCGCGGCCTCGTGGAGGGCGTTTCGCGACCGCGCCCCGTGACGGCCATCGCCTTCGTCGGCGTCGTGCTCAACATCGGCCTCAACTGGGTCCTGATGTACGGGCATTTCGGCTTCCCGGCCCTCGGCATCGTGGGAACGGGGTGGGCGTCGGCCACCGTCTTCTGGTTCAATTTCCTCGCGTTGCTCCTGTTCGTCTCCCGTGAGCCGCAATTCCGTGCATTCCGGATCTTCGAGCGCTTCGGACGCCCCGATCCACACTATTTCCGCGAGTTGTTCCGCATCGGGTGGCCCATCGGGGCTTCGCTCGGCATCGAGTCGAGCCTCTTCATGGTCACGGTCATGATGATGGGCTGGGTGTCCACGGACGCGCTCGCGGCGCACCAGGTCGCCATCCAGTGCGCCGCGTTCACCTTCATGGTTCCGCTCGGCATCGGCATGGCCGCCTCGGTGCGCGTCGGCCAGGCTGCCGGGCGGAAGGACCGGGAAGGGGTGCTCTGGGCGGGGCGCGCGGCGCTCGCCCTGTCCGTCGGCTACATGGGCCTTGCGGCGTTGGTGTTCTGGCTGTTTCCCCGTGCGGTCGTGGGGCTGTATCTCGACCTCGACGTCGTGCGCAACGCCCCGGTCGTGGCCCTGGCCGTTACGCTTCTGCGCATCGCGGCGGTGTTCCAGATCGTCGACGGCATCCAGGTCACCGCTGCGGGCGCTCTCCGGGGTCTCAAGGATACGCGCGTACCCATGCTGATCTCGGTCGCGTCGTACTGGATGGTCGGGCTTGCCTCGGGCTACGGATTGGGATTCGTGCTCGGGCGGGGTCCCGCGGGACTGTGGTGGGGATTGGTACTCGGTCTCGCGACGGCGGCGGGACTGCTGCTGCTGCGCTTCCGGACCGTCGCGAGTCGTCCGCAGTAGCGCCTTTTCCCGTCACGATGGCCGGAAAAGCCCCACGTAACGGGTAGGGTGTCGCTCTCGTTTAGTCGAGAATTCTACCGACGGCATCTCGCATGAAGTGCGCGGGATTCCTAAACTGTACGACTTCCCTCATCTCGACAGGAGGACTGCGTCGTCCATGCCCCAGATTTTCCCGAAGCGAGCCAACCTGCTTCCGACGTTGACGGCCGTCGGCGGCCTGGGTGGCGGTCTCTTCGTGATCTTCTTCATCTGGTACTACTTCTCCCCTTCGTACACCGATGTCGGCTATGCACCCGTGCAGCCGGTCGAGTACAGCCACCGGCTCCACGCGGGCCAGCTCGGCATGAAGTGCCAGTACTGCCACAACTGGGTCGAGGAAGCAGCGCACGCCAACGTGCCGCCCACGCAGACCTGCATGAACTGCCACAGCCAGATCCGGACCGAGTCGGTCAAGCTCGTGCCGGTCCGTTCGAGCTGGGCGACCGGCCAGTCGATTCCCTGGGTGAAGATCCACCAACTGCCCGATTACGCCCGCTTCGCGCACAACGTGCACGTCGCGAACGGCGTCGGCTGCGAGTCCTGCCACGGGCGCATCGACCAGATGGACGTGGTCCAGCTCGCCCAGCCGCTCTCGATGGGATGGTGCCTGCAGTGTCACCGTGAGCCCGAGAAGCACATCCGCCCCCAGTCGGAGATCACGACGATGGGCTACGTGCAGCCGCCTGACTACATCGCGCGCAACCTGGAGCGCATTCGTACGGAAGGCATCCAGCCCCCGACCGACTGCTCCGCCTGCCACTATTGATCCCGGTGTTTCCGGCCCGGCGACCCGGCCCGGAACGTCCTCCAAACGATCATACGATGATCGAGCTTCCCGTTCTGAATTCGACCGCCTCCGCGGATGCCTCGCCGCGCAAGCGGTTCTGGCGCAGTGTCCAGCACCTGGAGGCGGATCCCGGGTACTCGGCGTTCACCGAGTCGGAGCTGATGACCGGCGCGCAGGGCAGCCCGGGCGACTCGTCCCGACGCCAGTTCCTGCAGCTGATGGGCGCGTCGATGGCGCTCGCCGGGCTGACGGCCTGCCGCAAGCCGGTCGAACACATCATGCCGTTCGTGCGGAAGCCGGAGGACATGGTCCCCGGCGTCCCGCTCCAGTACGCGACGGGCATGGAATTCCGCGGCGCACTGCGTCCGCTCGTCGTCGAGAGCACCGACGGTCGCCCGACCAAGGTCGAGGGCAACCCCGAGCACCCGGAATCGAACGGATCGTCGGGGATTTTCGAACAGGCGTCGCTCCTCGCGCTGTATGACCCGGACCGCTCGCAACAGGTGCTGCGCAACGGGGATGGTTCGACCTGGGCCGACTTCGTCCGTTTCGTCGCCGAGCGCGATCCGGGACGCACGGCGGTCGTCCTGCATCCGACCGCGTCGCCGACCGTCGAGCGCCTAGCGGCCGCCCTCGCGGCCCGCAACGCGGGTTCGCGCGTCGTGGTGTACGACGAGTCGCTCGCCGCCGCCGATGCGTCGCGCGTGCGTTACCATTTCGACCGCGCCCGGGTGATCCTCTCCCTCGGCCGCGATTTCCTGGGGTCGACCGACGTCGACCACCTGCACAATACGGCCACCTTCGCGCGTAGCCGCGCGGCCGACGACGGCTCGACGATGAGCCGCCTGTACGTGATCGAGGCCGGGTACTCGATAACGGGCGGGGCGGCCGACCATCGCCTGGCCCTGAAGCCTTCGCAGATCGCCGCATTCGGCGCGGCAGTGGCCCGCAAGCTCGGAGCGGACGCGCCGGCTTCGACGTTCGACGATCATCCGTGGGCGGCCGCCATCGCGGAGGACCTGCGTGGCGCGGGCTCGGCCGCGGTCGTCGTCGCCGATCCCACGCACGCCGCGGCCCCCGTAGCCGCCGCCATCAACGCGGCGCTCGGATCGTGGGGCACGACGGCCGAGCGGTTCGTTTCCGGTCCGCTGACCGCCACGTCGGGCCTGGAGGGCCTCGCCGCCCTCGCCTCCGACTGCGCCGCCGGACGCTTCGATACGCTGCTCCTGGTGGGTGTCAATCCCGTCTACGACCTGCCGGCATCGGTGGATTTCGCGGGCGCCATGGGCAAGGTCGCCGAAACCGTGCACGTCGGCCTGCACGTGGACGAGACGGCGGTCAAGGCGTCGTGGCACGTTCCCATGGCGCACTACCTGGAGTCCTGGGGAGACGGGCGCTCGTTCGGCGGCACGCTGTCGGTCACGCAGCCGCTCATCGCGCCGCTGTACGATGCGGCGCACTCGGCGATCGAGGTACTGTCCCTTTTCGCCACCGGCACCGATCGGTCCGGCTACGACCTCGTGCGCGAGTCCTGGAGCGGCGTGCTGACGGGCGACTTCGAGAAGGCATGGCGCCGCGTGATCCACGACGGTTTCCTGCCGGGTACCGCGTATGCGTCCTCCGCCCCGCCGGCCGTGGCCGTGCCGGCCGTGACGTCCGGTCCCGACGGCATCGAGGTGCTCGTGCAGCCGGATCCGACGGTGTTCGACGGGTCGTTCGCCAACCTGTCCTGGCTGCAGGAGCTTCCGGATCCCGTGACGAAGGTCGTGTGGGACAATGTCGCCGCCGTCAGCCCGGCGACCGCCGCACGCCTGGGTCTCTCGGTCGAGCTTGACGCCGGACAGCATTTCGTCGATCGCATCGCCGTAACGCTCGGCTCGTCGACGGTCGACCTGCCCGTCTGGCCGGTGCCGGGCATGGCCGACGACGTCGTCCAGGTGAACCTCGGATACGGTCGCTCCATCGTTTCCCGACGCCCCGAGCGTACCAGCCCGTTCTGGGACACGGATTCGGTGACCGACGTGTACGGGACGGGTGCCGTCGCGGCCGGCGTAGGCGTTTCGGTGTCAGACCTTCGCGGCGCGGCCGGCGCCGCATCGATCACGCGCTCCGGATCGGGATACCTGGTCGCGACGACGCAGGACCACGGCGCGCTCCCCGACGAAGGGGCCGAGGCCATGGACCGCGGCCTGGTGCGCATGGCCACGCTCGACGTGTACCGGCAGAACCCCGAGTTCGTGCGTGCCGGCGATCCGCGTCCGATCAGGGAGGAGTGGACCGACTACCCGGCGCTCTGGCAGAGCCGCCATCCGGCGGACGAGCCGGCGATCAAGGACAGCCCCTACTTCCGCAACCAGTGGGGCATGGTCATCGACCTCAATGCCTGCACCGGCTGCAACGCCTGCACCATCGCCTGCCAGGCCGAAAACAACATCCAGGTCGTCGGAAAGGACCAGGTAAGCCGCGGTCGCGAGATGCACTGGATCCGGCTCGACCGGTACTTCGTCGGCGACGGCGCCGACGCCCCGGTGCAGATGGTCGTGCAGCCCCTCCCGTGCCAGCACTGCGAGAATGCCCCGTGCGAGTCGGTCTGCCCGGTCGCCGCGACCGTGCACTCGCCCGACGGCACGAACCAGATGGTCTACAACCGGTGCATCGGCACGCGTTACTGCGCGAACAACTGCCCGTACAAGGTGCGGCGGTTCAACTTCTACAACTGGACGAAGACGCTTCCCGCGTCGCTGAACCTCGCCCACAACCCCAACGTGACCGTGCGGTCCCTCGGCGTGATGGAGAAGTGCTCCTTCTGCATCCAGCGCGTGCGCGAAGTCAACAAGCGGGTCAACGTCGAGAACCGCTCCATCCGGGACGGCGAGGTGAAGACGGCCTGCCAGCAGGCCTGCCCGGCGTCGGCGATCACGTTCGGCGATCTCAACGACACGGAAAGCGCGGTCTCGAAGGCCAAGCGCAATCCGCGGCGGTACGAGATCCTCGCAGAGCTGAGCGTCAAGCCCCGCACGAGCTACCTCGGCCGCATCCGAAACCCGAACCCGCAGCTCGAGGCGGGGGTCTGATCGCGCGAAACCGCCGACCTGCCCCGTCCCGACGAACACGCCACCCGATCCCTCGTGAGCACCGAAACCCATCACAAGACGGCCGTCCACGCGCTGGATGACCTGCCGCTGCTCGGGCGAGACCTCTCGTTCCACGAAGTGACCGAGCTGGTCGCGCACCACACGGAGAAGAAGACCCCCACGGCGTGGTTCGGAGCCTTCGCGTTGGCCAACGCGGGACTGCTCCTGCTCGTCGCGATGATCGCGTACCTGTTCTGGAACGGAACGGGGGTGTGGGGGCTCAACAACCCGGTCGGCTGGGGCTACGCCATCGTCAACTTCGTGTTCTGGGTCGGTATCGGCCACGCGGGCACACTGATCTCGGCCATCCTCTTCCTCTTTCGCCAGCAGTGGCGGACGGCGATCAACCGCTCGGCCGAGGCCATGACGATCTTCGCGGTCATGTGCGCGCTGATCTTCCCCGGGATCCACGTGGGCCGCGTGTGGGCCGCCTACTGGATGCTTCCGATCCCGAACCAGATGGAGATGTGGCCGCAGTTCAAGAGCCCGCTGCTCTGGGACGTGTTCGCGGTGTCCACGTACTTCACCGTGTCTGCCGTCTTCTGGTACGTCGGCATGATCCCCGACCTCGCCACCATGCGCGACCGGGCGACGACCACCCTGCGCCGCAAGGTACTCGGGTTCCTCTCGATGGGCTGGACCGGCGCCAACCGCCACTGGCGCAACTACGAGAAGGCCTACCTGCTGCTGGCCGCGCTGGCGACGCCGCTGGTGCTCTCGGTGCACTCGGTCGTGTCGTTCGACTTCGCCGTTTCGATCATCCCGGGATGGCATACGACGATCTTCCCGCCCTACTTCGTCGCCGGCGCCATCTTCTCGGGTTTCGCGATGGTGGTGACGCTGCTGGTGATCGCGCGCAAGATCTACAAGCTCGAGGACATCATAACCATCGGGCACCTCGAGAAGATGAACATCATCATCCTGCTCACGGGCACGATGGTGGGCTTCGCTTACATCACCGAGTTCTTCATCGCGTGGTATTCCGGCGTCAAGTACGAGCAGTACGCGTTCCTCAACCGCGCCTTCGGTCCGTATGCGTGGGCGTACTGGACGATGATGTTCTGCAACCTCGTCTTTCCGCAGTTCTTCTGGTTCAAGAAGCTGCGTCGTTCCATCCCGTTCATGTTCGCCGTGTCGATCACGACCAACATCGGCATGTGGTTCGAGCGCTTCGTGATCACGGTCACCTCCCTGCACCGTGACTACCTGCCCAGCTCGTGGGACTACTATACCCCGACCTGGGTGGACGTTCTCACGTTCGTCGGGTCGTTCGGGCTCTTCTTCACGCTCTTCCTGCTCTTCCTGCGGTTCGCGCCGATGGTGGCGATCGCCGAGGTGAAGTACGTGATGCCCCAGGCCGACCCCCACTACTACGACGATCACGGCGACGGACACGCCGGGGACCAGGCGGCGAAGCTGGCCCGGTCTTCGCACCACGCCTCCTGATCCCGAACCCAGCCATGAGCACGATCAAGGAGCTAGCCCGGGACGTCAAGGGGTCCATGGGCATTTTCGACGGGAAGGACGAGTCGCTCTACGGAGTGCTCGCCGAGTTCCGGCATCCCGGCGCGTTGCTCGAAGCGGCCCGCTCGGTGCGGGAGGCCGGCTTCAAGCGGTTCGACGTGCACTCTCCGTTCCCCATCCACGGCATGGACCGGGCCATGGGGCTCGGCAATTCGCTGGTCGGTTGGCTCACCGTGGGCGGCGGCATCGCCGGCATGGCGCTCGGAGTCTGGCTGCAGTGGTGGACGTCGGCAGTGGATTACCCGATCAACATCTCGGGCAAGCCGTTCTTCGCGATCGAACCGTCGATACCGGTCATCTTCGAGCTGACGATCCTTCTCGCCGCCCTGTCGACGGTCATCGGGATGTTTGCCCTGAACGGGCTTCCCAGGCCGTATAACCCGCTCTTCTATTCCGACCGGTTCCGCAAGGTCACCGACGACGGGTTCTTCCTGCACATCGCGGCCAGCGACCGCCGATTCGATCTCGAATCGACGCAGAAGCTGCTGCGGGATCTCGGAGCGACCCACATCGAAACGATCCGTGACTCGGGCACGGCCGATGCGGAGGCCTGAACGATGCCATCGATGAATCCCATCCGAACCGCCCGGCGCACCGCGCCGTTCGCGCCGCTTCTCGTCGCCGTCGTGATGCTCGCGGGGTGCCGCGGATCGATCAGCGACGCGCCGCCGGTGCACGTGAATCCGAACATGGACGTGCAGCAGCGCGTCGATCCGCAGGAGCCTAGCCCGATGTTCGCCGACGGTCGCGGCATGCGCCCGCCGGTGGTCGGGACGGTAGCCCGCGGGTACCTCAAGGAAGACACGGCCTACCACTTCGGTCGTGACGAAGGCGGCGCGCTCGTCGCCCGGATGCCGGTGGAAGTCACCCGTGATCTGCTCGAGCGTGGGCGCGACCGCTACGAGATCTTCTGCGCGGTCTGCCACGGCTCGGCGGGCGACGGACAGGGCATCATCATGACCGGCGGGTACGGCTACGTGCCTGCGCCCTCGTACCACACCGATGCGCTGCGCGCGCAGCCGGACGGGTACCTGTATGACGCGCTCACCTACGGCATCCGGTCGATGCCCGGTTACGGCCAGCAGATAGCCGTGGCAGACCGTTGGGCCATCGTCGCGTACCTCCGTGCCCTGCAGCGGAGCCAGTACGCGACCGCGGCGGACGTGCCGCCGGGCACGCTCACGAATACGCAAACCGGGCAGGCGCAGTAGCGCGGCCCCTCCCGAACATCGAGATGTCGAATCCGGTTCGTTCCAGCAATCCTCTCGTGTGGCTCTTCGACCCGCTGCAGCCGACCGGCGCGCAGGCCGAACACGCGTTCCGTCCCGTGGGCGGCCCGATGGGCTGGCTGATCCCGCTCGGAATCGGGGTCGCGGCGCTCGCGATGACGCTCGTGGGGTGGGTCACCTCGCCGCAGCAGTTCTACTTCTCGTGGCTCGTCGCGTGGGTTTTCAGCCTGTCGGTCACGATCGGAGGGCTGTTCTTCGTGCTGATCCAGCACCTGACAAGGGCCCGTTGGAGTGTCGTCGTCCGGCGTATTCCGGAAGCGCTGATCTGGTCGTTCCCGCTGCTGGCGATTCTCGGAATCCCGGTCGTGTTCGGCATGCACGACCTCTACCACTGGACGCACCATGAACTGATCGATCCGGCCAGCCCCGAGTTCGACCCGGTCCTGGCGGGCAAGGCGGCGTACCTGAACGTGCCGTTCTTTCTCGGTCGCCTGGTGTTCTACTTCCTGGTGTGGTCGTACCTGGCCTTCCGGCTCTACACGTTGTCGGTGCGGCAGGACGTCGACGGCGATCCTGAAATCACGGTGAAACTGCGACGCACGAGTGCCTGGGGTATCGCCGTGACGGCGATCACCACCGCATTCGCCGCGTTCGACCTCCTGATGTCGCTCGACCCGCACTGGTTCTCGACCATATTCGGGGTCTACTTCTTCGGGGGCTCCTTCGGCGCCGTCATGGCGTTCATGATTTTCACCGCCCGCCTGTTCCAGCGTCGGGGCATGCTCCGGCAGACGATTTCGACCGAACACTACCAGGATCTGGGCAAGCTCATGTTCGGATTCGTGGTCTTCTGGGCGTACATCGCCTTCAGCCAGTACATGCTGATCTGGTACGGAAACCTGCCGGAGGAGACGGTGTGGTACCGGCACCGGCTCGAGCACGGCTGGGAGTACAACAGCGCGGCCCTGCTCGCTCTCCATTTCGTGTTTCCGTTCGTCGTGCTGATCTCCCGCTGGGCGAAGCGGCTGCTCCCGCTGCTGACGTTCATGGCCGTGTTCATGCTGGTCATGCACTGGTTCGATCTGCACTGGATCGCCATGCCGGTGCTCCACGAGCACGCCGCGTTCCACCTGCTGGATTTCTCGGCGCTCGTGGGCATCGGCGGCGTCTGGCTCGGGCTCGTCTACTTCCGTCTTTCCCGCCACGGCCTCGTGCCGCAGCGGGATCCGCGTCTCGGCATGTCGCTGGGCTTCATGAACTCGTAGCGCGAAACGCGCCATCCCGCGTACGCGTTCGGCGGGTGCGACGGGATGGTCTCGGGCACCGCGTCCGGGGGTCCGTATCTTTTCCATTCTGTGCCTTCCCGAATCGTCGAGCAATCGCCCGACGAACGGGCATGGGACAGACCCAGTTCGAGAACTTCCACTACCGGCCTTTCTTCTCCCATGGCGCACGCAGAAACGCATCATGGCGCCTCCCAAGGCGTCGAGCCCGAAGCGATCCACGCCGGGCACGTCATGAAGATCACCGCGGTGACCTTCTTGCTGATGGCCATCGTCGTGGTTGCCGGATTCCAGATCGCCCACGGCGCCTTTCGGGAGTCGACGATCGCCACGACCCAGGTGACCGGGTACCCGAAGCTGCGGGCAACGCAGGAACAGGGTCTGCAGAAGATTTCGGAGTACGGCGTCGTGAGCGCCGAGGCAGGGCGCTATCGCATCCCGGTCGACCGGGCGATCGACCTGATGGTGAACGAAGCGGCCGCAGCGCGCGCGTCGGACTGAAATCCGTTGATCCCTATTCCACGCATCGTCCGTCTCCTGGCCGCGCAGGTCGGGTTCGCGCTGGCCGCGGTCGCCCTGCTGCCGACCGGGGCTGCGCTCGCGCAGCCGACCGGGGAGATTCCGCCCGTCTTCGACGAAGTCGGGATCACGGAGCGGTTGGGTGAGCGCATTCCGCTCGATCTCGTCTTCACCGACGAGCGCGGCGACTCGGTAGCCATCGGCACCTATTTCGACGGCAAGCGGCCGGTTCTGCTGAACCTGGTGTACCACGAGTGCCCCATGCTGTGCAGCCTGCTGCTCACGGAACTCACCAAGACGCTCCAGCGCATGGACTGGCAGCCCGGCACGGAATACGATGTCGTGACGGTGAGCTTCTCGCCGACCGAAGGGGCCGACGTCGCCGCGCGGGCCAAGGAGAAGTACCTCGCCCAGCTCGGCCGGCCCGAAGCCGCGGCCGGCTGGCACTTCCTGACGGGGAACGACGCGTCCATCCAGGCGCTGGCCGATTCGATCGGTTTCCGGTTCCGGTGGGTGGAGGCGTCGGCCGAGTACGCCCACCCGGCGGCGCTCATTTTCCTCGGCCCGGACGGCACGATCTCGCGGTACATCCACGGGATGGGCTATGAACCGGATGACGTACGCAAGGCGCTGGTAGAGGCTTCGGAAGGGCGTATCGGAACCACGGTGGACCAGATCCTCATGTACTGCTACCGGTACGACGCCGACGCCAATTCGTACGTCCTCCACGCTCAGAACCTCATGAAGATCGGGGGAGGGCTCACGCTGCTCGTCCTCGGCCTGATGCTGACCTTCTACTGGCGCCGGGAGCGCCGGTCGATGCACCCCGCCGCGGCGGCCTGATCCGCGCGGCACACCACACCGGAACAACCATGGGAGAGAACGGGAACGTTTGGATGCCTGACGCCATGTCGACCGTGGCATCCGAAGTGGACTCGCTGTTCTACTTCGTACTCTGGACGAGCACGATCATCTTTGCCTTGGTCATCCTCGCCAAGGTCTATTTCGCGGTCCGCTTTCGCCGGAGGGATCCGGCCGAGGTGCCGCAGCCGATACACGAGAGCAAGCTGCTCGAGACGGCCTGGATCGTGATTCCGACGATCCTCGTGCTCATCGTGTTCACGTGGGGGTTCAAGGTGTTCGTCAAGCTCAACAGCCCGCCGCCCGACGCCTACCAGATCACCGTGCGCGGCAAGCAGTGGTTCTGGGAATTCCAGTACCCGAACGGCACGGTGGTCGCGAACGAGATGCACGTGCCGATCGGACAGCCCGTGAAGCTGCTGATGAGCTCCGAGGACGTGCTGCACTCGTTCTTCATCCCCGATTTCCGCGTCAAGCACGACGTGCTGCCCAACCGGTATACCTCGCTGTGGTTCGAGGCGACCGCGCCCGGCGAATACCAGATCTACTGCACCGAGTACTGCGGTACGTCCCATTCGGGCATGCTCGGAAAGGTAATCGTGCAGACCGAAGAGGAGTTTGCGGCGTGGCTCAACGAGCAGAGCCAGGATCTTCCGCCCGCCGAACTCGGGGCCAACGTATTCCGCCAGTACAACTGCGGCGTCTGCCACTCGGTGGACGGCACCCGGATCGTCGGGCCGACCATGAAGGGGCTGTGGGGGGCGGAACGGCAGTTCGAGGACGGGGGCACTGCCGTGGCCGACGAGAACTATATCCGCGAATCGGTCCTGAATCCGGGCGCGCACATCGTGGCGACCTACCCCAACGCGATGCCCGCGACGTTCGGCAGCCTGTCGGCGAAGCAGCTCGACGGCCTGATCGCTTTCATCCAGACGCTCGAATAGCCTAGATACCCGGGACATCGTCATGAGTGGGACCACCCTGGCGCATTCGGCGCACCAACCCGAGGTGAACTACCTCAACCATACGAAGACGCTGAAGTCGTGGCTTTTCACGCTCGACCACAAGCGCATCGGCCTCATGTACCTCGGAGCCGTGGCGCTCGCGTTCCTCGCGGGCGGCATCCTGGCGCTCCTTGTGCGCATCGAGCTGCTGGCTCCGGGACAGACGATCATGGGGCCGGACGCGTACAACCAGTCGTTCACGCTGCACGCGGTGCTGATGATCTTCGCGTTCATCATCCCCGCCGTGCCGGCCGTGATGGGCAACTTCGTGCTGCCGATCCAGCTGGGGGCCAAGGACGTCGCGTTTCCGCGCCTTAACCTCGCGTCCTTCTACATCTACCTGCTGGGCGGCGTCATCGTGCTCAGCGCGCTCTTTGTCGGGCGCATCGACGGCGGCTGGACGTTCTACGCGCCCTACTCGGAGCGTGTCGGGGATTCGATCCTTTTCGTCACGCTGGGCGTCTTCGTGATGGGCTTCTCGTCGATCCTGACGGGACTCAACTTCATCGTGACGGTGCACAAGATGCGCGCTCCGGGGCTCACCTGGACGCGTCTGCCGCTCTTCGTGTGGTCGATCTACTCGACGTCGATCGTGCAGGTGCTGGCGACGCCCGTCATCGGCATCACGATGGTGCTGCTCTTCCTCGAGCGGGCGCTCAAGATCGGGATCTTCGATCCGGCCCTGGGCGGAGACCCCGTGCTCTTCCAGCACTTCTTCTGGTTCTACTCGCACCCGGCCGTCTACATCATGATCCTGCCCGCGTTCGGGATCGTCTCTGACCTCATGGGCACGTTCTCGAGGCACCAGGTCTCGGGGTACAAGTTCGTCGCCCTCTCGTCGGTCGCGATCGCGTTCCTGGGCTTCATGGTCTGGGGTCACCACATGTTCGTGTCGGGCCAGTCGGCGACCAGTTCGATCGTGTTCTCGCTCATCACCTACCTGATCGGCATTCCGACGGGCGTCAAGGTGCTGAACTGGGTCACGACCATGTACCGCGGATCCATCTGGCTGCAGACGCCGATGCTGTACGCGCTGGCCTTCCTGTTCACTTTCTCGATCGGCGGTTTCACCGGCATCATGCTGGGCGTGCTCGCGATCGACGTGCACCTGCATGACACGTATTTCGTCGTCGCCCACTTCCACTACGTCATGATGGGCGGAAACGTCATCGCGGCGCTCGGCGGCCTGCACTACTGGTGGCCGAAGATGACGGGCCGCATGTTCAACGAAACCGCGGGCCGCGTCGCCGCCGCGCTCGTGTTCATCGGGTTCAACCTGACGTTCTTCCCGCAGTTCATCATGGGTTCGCAGGGCATGCCCCGCCGGTACTACGACTACCTGCCGGAATTCCAGGGCATGCACCAGCTTTCGACGTACGGCTCATGGGTTCTCGCCGCCGGCCTGTTCCTCATCCTGGGGTACCTGCTGTGGTCGCTTGTCAAGGGAGAAAGGGCAACGGCAAACCCCTGGGGAGCGCTCACCCTCGAGTGGACGCACGCCTCGTCGCCTCCCGACATGCACAACTTCCACGATACCCCGGTCGTGACCCGCGGCCCGTACGACTACCACCTCGCGCCGGAGCTTTTCGTGACGTCGCCCGGAGGCGACGGCGCGGCCGAGCAGGTCCATCCGACCGAAACCAAGGCCTGACCTGGAATCCCCCGACGGGCGCCCCGCGCCCCGCAATCCCAGAATCCCCATGGCACAGACGACGGTTGCCGCGCTGGAATCCCAGGACCACCACGCGCACCCCGCTCACCTGCAGCATCACTTCGTGTCGTCGGAACAGCAGTTCGACGCCGCGAAGATGGGCATGTGGCTCTTCCTGATCACGGAAATCCTGCTCTTCAGCGGGATGTTCGTCGCGTACACCGTGTACCGGGTGTGGCATCCGGAAGTGTTCGAGCTGTCGGCCGAACTGCTCGACTGGAAACTGGGCGGTCTCAATACGCTCGTACTCCTCCTGTCGTCGTTCACGGTCGCCTACGGCATCAACCGGATCCAGCACAACGACCGCAAGGGCCTGATCATCAACCTGGTGATCACGCTCCTCTGCGCGGCGACGTTCATGGTGGTGAAGTATTTCGAGTACACGGGCAAGTTCGCCGTGGGCATTTTCCCGGGAGGCGGGTTTGCGCCGACCGGCGTGTACCACGGCCACGAGCTGTCGCACTTCGATGTGCCGTACGCCTCCCAGTTCTTCTCGATCTACTACGTGATGACCGGAATCCACGGCGTCCACGTGCTGGTCGGCATGGGAATCTTCGTCTGGCTGCTCGTGAAAGCGATCCGTGGTCGCTTCTCTTCGGAGTACTACACGCCGGTCGAACTGTCGGGCCTCTACTGGCACCTCGTCGACATCATCTGGATCTTCCTCTTCCCGCTGCTCTATCTCATCTGAGGCCCTACGGCTTCCAGCCCTGATCCTTCCGCAGCGCCCCCGAACCGATCGAGCCATGTCTGCACACGGTCACCACATCACCCCCGCCCGCACGCTCGTCATGGTGTTCGCCGGGCTCGTGTTCCTCACGATCCTGACGGTCGTCACCTCCCGCATGGAGACCGGCCCGCTGCACGTGCCGCTGGCCATCGCGATCGCGTCTTTCAAGGCGATCCTCGTGGTCCTGTTCTTCATGGCGCTGAAGTATGACAACAAGGTCAATGCCCTGATCCTGTCGGTCGGAACGCTCTTCGTGATCGTCTTTCTCGGGATCACGCTGCTTGACACCATGTACCGCGGCGACCTTCCGAATACGCAGAAGGGCACGATCATGGATCAGCAGCGCGCCGAGGAAGCCCTCAAGGCCGAGGATCCCGGTGCAGAGGCGGTTCGGATCAACCGTCCCGAGAACCCCTGACGGTTTCGTTCAGCCGACGTGCGCCACGAGCGCCTTGGCGAGGGTCTCGTAGCAGGTCGTCAGGGTGCGCTTGACCGACGGATCGTCGACGCCGAACCGGCCGGTGACCACCTTGAGGATCCGGCAGGAGAGGCCGTGGGTCGCGGTCACGTAGGCCACGGCGTAGCCCGTCATGTCGCTCGCGTCGGCGATGCGCTGCCAGTAGCTGAGTTCCTGGCTTCCGTGAAGGGTGTGGTCCTGCGTGACGAGCGTGCCCTGGCGGGCGCCGTCGAAATCGGCGGCGAGGGGCATCCTGGGGTATGTCGGTGTCGCCAGTTCGATCCGGTCTCCCTCGAAGACCTGTTCGGCGGCGAAGAGCGAGCCGATCTGCAGGTCCGCTATCAGCGCGGTGCATGTCCCGGCGTGGAGTACACCCGTGCAGCGGTGGGTTTTCAGCAGGCGCTCGGTGCGCAGGGTCGCCTTGATCTTGCCGACGCCCACGATCGTCACGAGAATCGCGTCGTCGTGGGCCGTTTCCCCCTCCGACAGGCCGCCGAACCGGCCCCTCCGATAGGCACGCAGAAAGGGTTCCGCTTCTTCCTGGGACGCGAAAATGACGGCCTTCATCGAACCCTCTGCAAATACTCTCGTTGGAGCGGGACGCTTGCGGCATCGCGCAGAATCAGCGGATGCCGGAGGTGGGTCGACGCGTCGGAACACCCTGCATGTCCGATGAAGCGTCGCGCCACGAAGAAACGAATTCCACGGGCCGGATGAAAGTCGCCGAACTGCTCGAGCGGGCCGAGAGCCCGCTGATTTCGTACGAGATCATCCCGCCGCCGCGCGGAGGCAGCCTGGAACAGATCCTTGCCATCGTGCAGGACCTGGTCGAATTCGAGCCGCCGTTCATCGACGTGACGTCCCATTCGGCCCAGGTCTATTACGAGGAGCGGCCCGATGGGACGTGGCGTCGGCACGTGAAACGCAAGCGGCCGGGTACGCTGGGGATCTGCGCATCGATCAAGGGGCGGTTCGGCATCGAGGCCGTTCCGCACATCCTCTGCCAGGGCTTCACCCGGGAGGAGACCGAGGACGCGCTGATCGAGCTGAACTACCTCGGCATCCGCAACGTCATGGCGCTTCGGGGCGACGATCCCGGGTATCACAAGACCATCCCGGGCGATCGCACGCGGAACGAGTACGCGGCCGACCTGGTCGCCCAGATCGCCGCCATGAACCGCGGCCGGTATCTCGAGGACCTGATCGACGCCGCTCCGACGGACTTCTGCATCGGCGTCGCCGGGTACCCCGAAAAGCACTTCGAGGCGCCGAACCTCGGGTGGGACGTCCTGAACCTGAAGCGCAAGGTGGACGCCGGGGCGCACTACGTGACCACCCAGATGGTGTTCGACAACGCGCACTATTTCGCGTTCGTCGATCGGTGCCGCGCAGTCGGCATCGGTGTTCCGATCGTGCCCGGCATCAAGATCATCACCCACCGCAGGCAGATCCAGGCGCTGCCTTCCAAGTTCCACGTCGACATTCCCGAAGCGCTGGCCGCCGAAGTCGAGTCGGTGCCCGACGAGCGGGTGCCCGCCGTCGGCATCGAGTGGGCCACCCGGCAGTGCATCGATCTGTTCGACGCCGGGGTGCCGTACGTGCACTTCTACATCATGCAGACGGCCCGGCACGCCCGGGAGGTCGTGAAAGCCGTGCGCAGGACGGCCTGATCAGGCGTCCGGGTCGTCCATGGACAGGTAGCGATCCTCCAGGCGGCGCATGGCGTCCCGTCCGGCGTCGTCGGCGTCGTCGTGGCCTGCCAGGTGAAGCAGCCCGTGCACGACGTAGCGGGCCACTTCCCGGTCGAACGTGGCCTCGAACCGTGCGGCGTTTTCGACGGCGGTATCGAGATCCACGTACACCTCTCCCTCGATTCCCTCCGGACTCTCGTCGATGAGGAAAGAGAGTACGTCGGTTTCGTAATCGTGCCGCAGGTATTCCCGGTTCATGGCATGCACGGCCTCGTGGCCGTCGAGAATGATGCCGACATAGGACCATCGGCAATTCTCGCCGGCCAGGACGCGCCGCGCGAGGACGTCGAGCGCCCCCGTATCCACGGGCAGCGAGGGGTGTTCGTTCGCGACGACCAGTTCACCCACGACGTCGTCAGCCAAGGTCGCCGAAGAGGTCCTCGGCCATGGACAGCGCGACGCTGCTCATGATGAGCTCGGGCGGAAGCTGGGTGAAGTCGGCCGAGAACAGCCGCGGATCGACGTTCGCATACAGCGAACACCCCGCCTGCCGCTCGACGACGAGACCGTTCGCGGCGTGGCCGGATCGGGCCACGAAGATGACCTCACCCAGTTCCTGGCTCGCGATGAAGCCCGTGCAGCCCTGGAGCTGGAGGAACGAACTGGCCGCGTACACCGATACGAGATTGGTGACGCTTTCATCGATGGCGCCCTCCGGCACGTCGAGGCTCATCCGGATCTCGAGCGCCAGCTTGCGCCCGCTCTCGTCATCGGTGAGTTCGAAGCGCACGAGGGAGCCTTCCCGCCTGGGCTCGGTCTCGAGGACCGCCGCGATGCGATCGATGTCCGGCTCGGAAAAGGTGAAGGCCATGATGCGGATCCATGTCAGGGGACCGAAATTAACCCCGTCTACGCGCCATTACAAAAGAACGTTACCGAGAGGGACCATGTCGGAAGACGCCCGGGACGAAGGGAAGCGGTGGATCGCGGTCGGCGCCGCGCTGGGGGGCGTCGCGGTGGCGGCGGGAGCCTTCGGCGCCCACGGGCTGCGCGACCTGGTAACGCCGGAGCGGGTGGCCACGTTCGAGACGGCGGTACGATACCACCTCGCGCACGCCCTGCTGCTCGTCATGATCGGTTTCCTGTCCGGACCGGTCGCGCCCCGCCTTCTGCGCATCTCGGCCACACTCGTATCGGCGGGCGTGGCCCTGTTCTCGGGCAGCCTGTACCTGCTCGTACTCACCGATACGCCGTGGCTCGGAGCGGTTGCTCCCGTGGGCGGAACCGCGTTCATCGCCGGATGGGCAGCGCTCGCGGCCTGGGCGTTCAACCGGCGTCGTCTTCCTCGAACAGGAGGGTGATGCTCGGCGCCAGGTTGTGCGCCTTGGCCAGCTCGAGGAGCGCCTCGGCCGCTTCTTCGGGCGATTCGTACGTTCCGTGTTCGGTGCTGTCCACCGCCAGTGCGTACCCGATGTCGTCGGCGTCGCCGGGCTCGTACTCCTCCCAGTCGGTGCCTTCTTCGATGACGAAGATGCCATCCTCGGGCGAGTACGAGGCGACGAACCGCTCACGCGCACCTTCGACGTCGACGAGGCTCAGGTTTCCGAGGGCCTCGTACTCCTCGTCGTAGAACAGCGTCTCGGCGATGAGACGGCGCGCGAAGTCTTCGAGATTGAACCCCATGGTCGGGACCGTGTAGCGTGATTGGGAGGTCAAAATAGGCACGGACCGACGACGGACCGAACGTCGACGCCGTGAAGCGTCGAAAAAGGCCGCGACCGCGGCCTGCCTCGGCAGCGCCTGTCAGTAGCGGTAGAGGATCGACGGATCGGGCGCCTCGCCCAGCAGGTCGCCCAGGAACCGGAGGGACGCCTCACGGTCCAGCGAGTCCGGCGCAAGCCCGAACCGGGCGCCGATGCGGGCGGCGAGGTCGGTCGCCACTTCGTCGAGCGAGGGATTCCGGCCAGTCTCGCGCGCGAGGGAGGTAACGCCACGATCCTGGATGCCGCACGGCACGATGACGTCGAAATGCGTCAGGTCGGTGGTGACGTTGAGCGCAAGGCCATGCATGGTCACCCAGCGCGAACAGCGGATTCCCATGGCGCAGATCTTGCGCTCGGGACCTCGCTCGTCAGGCACCACCCACACGCCCGTCCGGGACGAAACACGATCGGTCACCACGCCGTGACCCTCGCAGAGGTCGATGACGGCCTGCTCGAGGTCCCGCAGATACCGGTGGATGTCGGTGTAGAAGCGGCCGAGATCCAGGATGGGGTAGGCCACGAGCTGCCCGGGACCGTGGTAGGTGATGTCGCCGCCCCGGTCGACGCGGAAAAAGTCGATCCCGCGGGCGTGGAGGGATGCTTCGTCGAGGAGCAGGTGCGACGCGTCCCCCGACTTGCCCAGCGTGACGACGGGCGCGTGTTCGACGAGGAACAGGACGTGCGGCGCGGGGGCCGCCTCGCCCCGCTTGGCCGCGATCAGTCGGGCCTGCACCCGCCGCTGGAGGTCCCACATGGGGCCGTAGGCAACCCTCCCGAGGAAGCAGGCGACCAGTCGGTCCGGCGGGTGCAAGGCGTCCATGGGGCTCAGTTCGAGATACTCACGCGCACGTTGAACGTGCCGGTTATCTGGACCGACGAGGGTTGACGGGAGTCCTCGCTGTCGAACTGTTCGTACCGCAACGTGAAGTCGGCCGAGACCCGGTTCGAGAACTGGTAGGCGATGCGGGGGCTCACCGTGAGGCGCTTGTGCGCCGTGACGAGCGAGATGTTGTCGCCCGCCAGCGCGTCGGCGGGAAGGAATGCCGGGTCCGACGCGGCGCTCTCGAGCGCCCGGCGAAGGCGCAGCCGCTGGTCCTCGGTCGTGGAGAGCGACACCGTCAGGTTGACGCTCGCGCGGTTGTTGAGCCGCTTTCCGCCGAAGAAGGGAAGCTTCATGCCGGTCTTCTGGAACCCGGCGGTCACGCTGAGTTCGCTCGTGCGGTTCTCGCTGACCTCCATGTTCGAGGCGCTGAAAGAATAGGCATTCGAGCGGTTGAGCGAGACGTTGGTCGTGACCTGGCCCTTCCAGGAGATGTCCACCCCTATCAGCGGCGAATACCGTTCGTTGATGCGCATCGCGCCGGTCTGGTACAGCTCGGCCGACTGCAGGATGCGTCGCGATCCGAGTTCGACCGAACGGATCGGGTCTTCGCTCGAGAACGCCGAGTTCGTCTGGTAGTCGGCCTGGTACTCCGCCGTGTATCCGTGCCTCAGGGTCAGGCTCTGGACGAGTCTCCGCAGGATCGGCCACTTGGACATGCCGGAGTACGACAGCGTCCAGTTGGGTTTCGGCATGGGAAGCAGGTTGCGCGCATCCAGCGTTCCGGCACCCTTCACGTAGGCCGAGCGGAAGTCCTCGGTCACCGAAGCGTTCGAGAGGATGACGCGTCCGTCGCCGTTCGCATCCCCGACCTCGACCGCCGTGGGATCGACGGCCACGTCCTCGTCGAGCGTGCGCAGCTGCCGCTGGAACAGGTCGAGATACGAGGCCCCGAACGCCCAGACCGAGGCCTTGTTGGACCCGTTCTCGGTGAGCGTCGTGTCGATGCCGACGAACTGCCCCAGGTCGTCGAGCGCGGGGCGGTACGTGAAGGTCTGGCCGTCGGTCCAGTCTGCGCTCCAGTTGATGTTCAGCTGGAGGGCCTGGCTGGGACTGATGGTCGTGCGTGCCTGGAATCGGTTGGCGTTCTCGAGGTTGTCGCCCACCTGGAGACTCGGGTCGATGATGCGGCTGGAGGCGTCGAACCGGCGCTCGAGGCCGAGACGGTACCGCATGGAGGGTCCCCGGCCTTCCAGGGCGTCGAGGAAATTGTAGGGGGTTTCGACGCCGACGAGGCTGGAGTCCGAGCCCAGGATCGGGATGCCCACGTTGGACGAGGTCGAACTGCGCGTTCCCGAGTACGAGACCGTGAAATCGCGGATGCCGGTCACGGTCAGGAACAGCCTGCGCACCATCGGCAGGGGGTTGGGGAGCGGAAGGCGGAAGCCCCGACGCGTCGTGTCGGCCGGCGCATCCGAGGGCGCTTCGGCGTCAGGCGCGGCCGCGGCTGGAGCCGGGGGCACGACGGCCGCTGCGGCGGAGTCGGCGACGGCGGTCGTCGAGTCTGCCGACGCAGGCTCGGGATCGGGATCGGGGTCGGGCGGAAGCCCGGCCGCGATGCGGGCATCGCGGGCCGCCTTGTCGGCCTCCTCCTGCCGCCGTCGCTCCTCCTTTTCGGCTTCCTCCCGTTTGCGCCGTTCCTCCCGTTCGGCCTGTTCCGCCTTCTTGCGTTCGGCCTTCTGCGCCTTCTCGGCGGCACGTTCGCGGTCCCGGGTCTGTCGGGCGCGGTCCCGGTCGGCGTCGAATTTGCGCTGGGCCTCCTCCATGGACTTGTAGAAGCCGAACTTGCGCCAGAATTCCTGCACACGCAGGCCCATGCCCGCCCGGAGTTCCACCTGGTTCCGCACGGCCGCGCCCGTGTTGCGGCCGACCGCGCCGTTCTGCCAGTTGTAGTTCGCCGTGAAGCCGACGTCCTGGATGTTGATCCAGTTGAGCGCGTCGATGGCGTTCAGACGGGGACGGAAGGTGGCGACGAACCGCTGCTCGTGTTTCTCTGCGCGTACGTCGGCCGAACCGGTCAGGACCTCGCGCAGGACCTGGTCGAACGGCTTCACGACGAGCTGCTCCCGCTCGAAGGCACGCGTGACGGCCGACTCCGGCACCAACCCGTCGTTGATCGCCTGGTCCAGCCGGATTCCCGCGAATACGGTGTCGGCGAAGAGTACGCTGTACAGGGTATCGACGCCGGCCGCATTCAGGTTCTGGGTCGTTCCGAGATCGAACGAGAGGTTCAGGAAGCTGAAGGGGTTGTATTGGACGGCCGAGGAACGCGTGTGTCCGAAGGCGTGCTGCTCACGCAGGGGGAACCGGACGATTTCCGGAGTGGCGGTCGTATCGCCTGCGGCGGCCGGCCGCGGGCGCTCCCGCGTCTGCGAGGTATTCCGGTTGAGCGTGCCCGACGCGGTGATCGACTGGGGAACGTAGTTGAACTGGAGACCTCCGAGGGCGCCGAGTACCGGTATCGGTCGAAGGAAGAACAACGGTTTGACGGTGCGGGACTTGCGCGCCGAGAAACGGTAGGAGACGGTCGACGACCACCGGTCGGCGTCATTGAGCAGCTGCTGCGGGCTGCGGGCTTCGGTGGCCGAGTTCTGGTACGATGCCGAGAGACCGTCCAGCGTATTGCGAAGGATGACCGATCGGGAGCCGCTCTTCGAAACGCGGGCGGAGAGCGACCGGCTGTTGGTCAGCGTCTGGGACGATTGGATGACCTCGGTGCGCAGGGCTTCGCGTTCGGGCTCGTCGATGTCTGAGCGCTCGTCGATCTGCGCCAGCAGTTCCTCCAGGCGCACGTCGCCGCGCGTGGGCGAGAAGCGCGGGGTGGTCGTATTCGACTGGATCTGCACGTTGACCGGAAGCGACCATCCGAAGCGTTCCGGGATGAACTTGTCGACGCTGAGCTCAGACGTGATCGACCAGTTGGAGATGTTGTTCTGCTCCCGCTCGCCGAGGGTACTCGAAAGCGAGCCGAAGCCGTCGGTCTGGGTCTGGATGTTGGCCTTGATGCTCATCAGGTCGGCGAGCCCGATGTCGAGATTGGCAAGGCCGGCCCAGCCGTTGGTTTCGTCGTAGCCCGCCACGCGCAGTTCGTTCACCCAGACCGTGACGTCTTCCAGGATGTCCTCGAAGGCAGCCGACGTCGAATCGGCCGCGTTGCGGATACCGATCACGATGGAGGTGACCCTTCCGAGCGACGGAGTGCCCTTGATGCCGATGCGGGAGCCCGGGGGCGCGAATTCCGACGCGTCAGGGGCGTCGGACGCGACGAGCGTATCACCCAGGACGTTGTAGAACAGGCTGTCGGTCGGATACGCGAGGCGGTCGCGGGTGACCTTGAGCTGGTTCAGCGCGGCCAGGAGGATATTGACCGAGTTGAGGTCACGGATCTCGCCGTCGTAATCGGTGGCGGTCTGCCACAGCGCGTCCGAGTTTCCCGAGGTCTCGCTGCTCGGGGTCAGCGGCTGTTCGTACTCGTAGAAGTCGTTGGTTTCGTTGGCCCCGAGCCGCACGAAGAGCTTCGCCTTCGAGCGGCCTTCCGCGACGGGCAGGCTCGCGAGGTCCTGGCCGGCGCCGGTCTTGCCGTGCATGTGCACGAACATGCGCACGTTGGAGTACTTGAGCAGGTCCAGCGCCGTGTTCTGCGTCTTGAAGATGGCGCGCTGCCGGCCCGGCCGAAGGTTCTCGACCCGCATCACCAACGACTGCTCGCGGGCGTTCTGAACGCGGCCCGAAGCGAGCCGCGTCTGGCTCACCACCGCTCCGATCGGCGGCTGGTAGATATCGGCATTTTCCTCGTTGTTGATGCTGGCGATGGTGAAGCGCGTGTCGCTGGCCGTGGTGTCGGCGGCCGTTTCGTGTTCGAGCGGGACCTTGTCGCTCTTCTGCCACTGCGAGCCGACCAGTTCGAGTGTCGCGAAGCGGATGGTGACCGGCACCTCGTTTCCCGTCGTCCACAGGCGGATGGACTCGATCAGCGAAAAGTCCTGGATGTTGCCGACCCTTCGCGTGAAGTCGGCGACGGGTATGCGCACCTGGTACCAGCCCGTTCCGTTGCCCTCCCGGTCGGCCAGTTCGCCCACGACGTAGTCGTTGACCCGGGTCGGTACGGCCAGCGAGTCGAGACGCCGGCGGCTGAGCGGTATCTCGTACTGGAAATAGCTGTTGTCGGTATCGACGGTGGAGTTGAGGTTGCGGTCCTCCGAGTCCGGGAAGCGCGAGTTTCCGCGCTTGAGCGAGGTGTTGTTCGCCAGCTTGTTCTGCGTCTCGAAGGCGTTCAATTCGAACCCCGAGAAGTAGCGCAGGAAGCGCTGCTGGAACGTCGCACCGCCGGGAAAGAACTCCGGGTTGCCGAAGAACTGGTCGTTGGCGAAGTAATGGTAGTCGTCCCCGGACGGATCGACCAGCGCTTTCGCGACCTCGGCACGGTACCTCGGGTCCGGGTTCGAACGGTCGAGCGACTGCAGAAAGGCCGCGAAGTGCTCCTGCTCGGTAGCGAAGGCAGGATAGTCGCCTCCGTACGACGCGATGCCGTCGAGACCCAGGTCCTCGGTCCAGTTGGTGGCGTCGTCGATGTCGACCACCGAGTTCTGGGTCGCGTTCGGAAGGCGGCCCCACGTCTGCAGCGCTGACGGAGTCACGGCGGCGAGGGAGAGCCCGTCCTCGTTGTTGAGCTTCTCGTTGGGGAGGACGTCCTCGCTGATCGAGCCGAGATCGACGTACAGCTTCGCATCGCTGCCGGCGTCCTTCTGGGCGTTCTCGGGGAACGGGCGGAAGACGAACTCGACGAAATCGATGTTCTTGAGGGAGAAATCCGTGAAGCCCTCCGGAAGGCGCTGAACCATTCCGCCCCAGGCGTCCCTCGGTCGGGCGAGGAATTCGTCGAGCCGCGTGGTGTAGTTGTACGGTCCGCGCGAGCGCGGATCGAAATACAGGTCCAGGGTCTCGAGTTGGTCGATCAGTTCGGCCCGCGTATCCCGGTTGGGAAAGACGTCGTTGATCTGGAGCGGGCGAATCGCCTCGGGATCGAAGGCGACCGGCTGCACCTCCTGCAGCATGTTCGCGTTGATCCGGTACCACGTGAACGATCCTCGCCAGGTCGTCCGCAGAGAGTCCCCGACCGTGCCGCCGACGATTCCCCCGCGATCTATGGCGCGCACCGAATCGGGCGCGGCGCTCAGGGACCACGATCCCGGCTGCATGAGGGAGAACGTGTTCTTGAAGCCCTCGAAGTCGTCGATGTACGAGATGCCCCCCAGTTCGTCCGGCTGGAACCCCCGCCCGTTCTTTCGCAGCTCCGAGCGGGTGCGTTCGAAGGCGATCGTCTCGATGTGGTTCGGACGGAGCTGCGCGAACTCGCCGGTCAGCGAGAACCGGCTCTTTTCCTTGGTCTGGATGAGCGGAAGCGCGTCGACGGCGCGTGTGAGCCACCGTGGCTCGGCCTTGTAGGATCCGTCGATGCCCCAGATGGTGTTCGATACCGGCTCCTCGCCGATCCGGAACTTGTCGATCGGCGATTTCTGGGTCATGCGCATCAACGTCGCGCCGACCGCCAACTCGTCGCGCAGGTTGTAGTCGGCGCGCAGCCCGAGCAACGTCTTCTTCTGCAGGTTGAAGAACGAGTTCTGCTCGTACTCGATGTTGATCGCACGACCCGAACTGAGGAAGGCCGGGTTCGTGATCTGGACCGTTCCGCCCTGGTAGTCGACGGTGAAATCGGCGCCCTCCTGCAGCGGGGTTCCGCCCGAGGTCACGCGCACCGAGCCCTGCACGAGGCCGGCGTAGGCCCTCAGGTCGTAGAAGTCCTGCACGGATCCCTTGTACGATCCCTTGATGCGGAAGACGTCGTGCTGCGAGTCCTTGCGCGCGTTGGGTTTCTTCTGGAGGTACAGGTTGTCGAACACGTAGAGGTCCGACAACTCGGCCGCGGCGCCCTCGGTCGGTGCGGAACCGGTGATCAGGCCGTCCAGCCGGCTGCCGAAGGGCTCGAGGTACGGGAAGATGAGCTTTCCTTCGCCCGGTTCGATCGTATAGTTGACCAGGAAGTCGAACTGGTCGTCCGGACGCAGCGCCTGGTTGGCGTTCACGCGGTCGAGGCCGAGCAGCTGCAGCAGCGTCTGCTGACCGCCGACGCCGGGGAGGGTCTTCGACGCGGTGCGCCCCGGGGGTTCGTAGTAGATCTGGAGGTCGAAATCGGTCGGGTTGATCCCCCGCCCCGGCAGGCGGTAGATGTTGCGCATCTCGAGGTACCACGCGGCCGGGTTGAACGCGGCTTCGGGCGCGGGCTGACGCAACTGGACCGGACGGATGAGTTTCAGGACGAGCTTGTTCTCGTTCTGTCCGCCGTCGGAGCCGCCGGTATCGGTGGAAAAGTCACCGACCTGGTAGGTCCGTCCGCCGGCGGTGAAGCGGTACGCCACGGCCAGCGCCTCGCTCTCCTGCAGCCTCGAGCGCAGGCTGACGTAGCCCAGCACCTCGTCGATGGTGTAGTCGCGTCCGCGCTCGAGCTTCTTGAACTTGCCGATCTGGTAGTCGGCCGCGGTGAGCTTCTTGGCCGTTTCGAGCCAGGATCCGGGCGTGGCGTTGCCGTCGCGCATCTCCGAATCGACCTCGCCGCCCTGCGAGTCGTCGTACTGGTCCACGAAGTTGCCGGGCAGGCGCGCGGTGACGTAGGCGTCGGCCTGGGTGAGCAGGGCCGGGGCCTCACCGAGGTCCACGACGCCGACCACCTGCCGGACGTTCTGCTCCTCGGGGGTCGTCGGCATGAGCCGCCAGAGCTCGATCTCGGTGATGCGCTCGAAACCGTCGGCCACCCGGATGTTGGGAGGATCGAGGAGCGCGTCCTCGAACCGGTTGCGGAAGTAATAGCCCAGGAAGAAGTGCAGCGCTTCGTCGTAGTCGGTGGGCTTGAGGTCGAATTCGGTCGATTCGGAGCCGCCCTCGATGTTCAGGCTGTTCGCCTGGCCCTCCTGCTGCGACATGACGGTCGTCAGCTTCACGCCTCCGACCTGGAACTCCGATTTGATGCCGAACAGGCTCTGCCCGCCCCGGATGAGGGTCGACGGAGTCTGCAGGAAGACGTTACCGGCCTCGATCTTCTGGATGATCTCGTCCTCGTAGCCCGTGTACTGCAGCTTGAGCTGGTTCTGGTAGTCGAACTGGTTCTTCGAGTCGTACTGGACGTTGATCTGCAGCTTGTCGCCGATCGAGCCGGTGATGCCGAGGCTGAGGTCCTGCTTGAAGTCGGGATCGAGCTGCGACGCGCGGCCCGTGATGGCCACCTGCTGGTCGCTCTTGCGGTAATCGAAGCCGGCCTTGATGTCGGCCTGTCCGTTCACGCGGAGGTCGACGGAAGGCTTTCCGAAGATCGTCGTGAACGCGCTCTGTCGGCCGCCCGGAACGACGATGTTGAAGCCGAGGCCGCCCCGGTTGCGCTGGTCGGCCATTCGGGCCCGCTGCACGACCAGCTGCCGCCAGTTCCTGTCGAGGTCGTATTCGAGCCGGAGGGTCCGGAAGCGCTCCAGGTCCAGTCTCAGCGGGATGCGGACGTCGCCGTCGGCCACGGTCTCCCTCACGTGGAAGGTGACGTTGGTCGTGTCGAACGTGGTCCGCTGCTGCCAGTACCGGCCCATCCGGGCTCCCATGCCCGGGGTGCGCCGCGGGAAGCCGCGGGCCCAGGCCGCGTCGAGCGCGCGGCGGATGTAGCGCGACGCGCGGCCGGTGTCGGGCGGCACGGCCAGGCTGTCGGCAACCAGCGAATCGAGCGCCAGGCTGTCGACGCGCGCCGAGTCGAACGCGACGGAGTCGGTGTCGGCCGGCGCGACGAGCAGGCGGCGCAGCGAATCCACCGAGACGGAATCGGTGTCGGCGATCGCCGGACGCCACCTCGCGGTCACGGACGTCCGTTCGGGTGCGGCCTGAAGCACGAGCACCGACGCCAGGAGCGCGCTGGACGATACGAGGACGGCGAGCGTCCGTGCCGCACGGGCCGAACGACGACCCGCGTCGGCGCCTTCCGGGGCGCCTCGGGTACGCGTGGCCGGGTCGACCGGGCCGATAGGCTCGATGGCAGATCCGCGATTCAAGTCAGCAGGCCGTCCGGGAGAAGGGACAGGGTCGGTCGGTAACGGTGACGCGCGGAGGAGCTATCGTTGGTTTCGGGAATACCGGTCGCGGGGGCCGAACGAGGGGGTAACGGAATCGGACGGCGCCGGATCCCGAGGTCGAATTCCGGCCCGGAAAACTACGTCCGTGTGCCGCCGGCGACAAGAACAAAGCCGTCCGACCCTTGGTCAAACGCACGTGGCCGCGCCTGTACGGGCGGTCCGGGTTCGTGAACGGAATCGAGGGCTCGACACGGGAGGATCCATGATCGGCAGCGAACGGGTCGCGGTAGTAACCGGAGCCGGCGGGCGCCTGGGGCGACTTCTTTGCGCGGAGTTCGTACGCCGCGGCCGTCCGGTCGCCGCTTTCGTCCGCTCCGCTTCGGACCCGTTGGTCTCCGGGCCGGATCCCGGGGTGCGCCCGGTGGTGTGCGATCTGACCGACGAGCGGGCGGTGACCGCCGCGTTTGCCCGCGTCGCACGGGAATCGGGCGGGATCGCACAATTCGTCCACGCCGCGGGCGCATGGGGAATGTCGCCGCTGGTCGATACGTCGCTCGAAGCCTGGCGGGCGCTCGTGGACGTGAACCTGACGACGGCTTTTCTCTCCTTGCGCGAAGCGACCCGACACGCTCTCGTCGCGGGCGGAGGGCACCTGGTGGCCATCGCGGCCCGGCAGGGAGTCGACGGCGGCGCGGCCGAGCAGGGAGCCTATTCGGCGGCGAAGGGGGGCCTGGTTCGGCTCGTCGAGGCGATCGCGGCCGAGCACGGGCACGCGGGTCTCGTGGCGCGGGTCGTGGCGCCGTCCATGGTCCTCTTCGACGGCACGTCCGGATCCGGCGTACGCGCCGACGAATTGGCCAAGCGGTGCGTGGACCTGGCATCTCCCGGCGATCCGGCCCCGAACGGCTCCGTGGTTCGCCTGTACGGAACCTCCGCGTGATTCATTCCACCGGCTCGGTCACCGGAACGTAGCCGTTCCTCCAGGTGGAGCGGACCTCGAGCCCCCGGTTCGCGACGTGGTGCAGGAATGCCTCGCGCGGCACGACGCGCTCGGGCGGTGCGGCACCGCCTCCCTTCACGGCACCGCCTGCGAGCAACAGCGCCACCGTCGCCGCGGGCACCGCGGTGCAGCGGCGCATGGCCGATATCCCGCCGTCCGGATCGGGTCCCTCGGTCATCTCGAACACGAGCGACTGCATGCGTCCCTCCCGCTCCCCGTGCACGGTGATGCGCATGAGCACCGCGTCGGCCGCGATCGGTGGTATGCGCTGCCGCATCCGCCGGATCAGGATGTCGCGGTACGTCAGGTGGGTGCGCACGTCGATGGAGCGGGGCTCTCCGAGCCCGAGTCCCATGACGAAACGCATCTGGTCCAGGTGGCCGGGCCAGCGGATGGTCTTGTGGTCGAGGTAGCGGACTCTTCCGACGAGATCCCGGGCAAGCATCGAGAGGCTGCCGGCCGTCGTGAAGGCCTCCAGGGACTCGAACGGCGGGGCGAACCGGATACGTTCCTCCATGTCGAGAGGATCGCCGGTGTGCAGTTCGCCGTCCACGATCGAATGCACGGGCTGGGTATAATCCTCCACCAGCTTCTCGGCCGACCAGGCGACCTGGAAGCGGAAGGGCGGGACCGGGTCGTGGGGGATGTCGCCGACGCGGATACACGCGCTCTCGACGCGGTCGAACTGTTCGACGCCGTGAACGCAGACCATGTTGACCAGGCCCGGGGCGAGGCCGCAGCCGGGTACGATCCACCGTCCCCGGGCCCGCGCCTCGTCCTCGAGGGCCAGTTCTTCGCCCAGCACCGAGTCGGGACCGCCGAGGTCGCAGTAGTGGCTGCCGGCCTCGAGGGCGAGGCGCGCCGTGGTCAGGCTGAGCGCGGGCGAGCCGGCGCCTATCACGCACGAGGCCCCGGCCAGGATGGGCGCGACCGCGTGCACATCCCGCGCGTCGACCTGGAAGGACTGCAGCTTGGGGTCGTGGACGGAGTCACCCAGTTCCGAAAGCGCCCGTGCGTGCGAATCGAGCACCCGCACGGCCGTCACGCCGTCCTGCGACACGAGTTCGCGGGCCACGGCCGAGCCGATCTGCCCGGCTCCGATGATCACGAATTCCACGTTTCGGGACCCCATTGTGAAGGGCGTGAAGATACGGGCGCACGGCATGAACCCGCTGTGAACGGAAGCGCTTCCGCCCGTGCGATCCTTGCACCGGGGCGGCGCACGGGTCTAAGTTGCGACGATTCCGGTCCACCCCGGCAAATCGCCGGACGCTGCCGGATAACGATAGCACCGCGCGTACCTGCGCCCGACGGCCATGTCCCAGAAGAAGGGCACCATCGCGATCCTCACCGGAGGCGGCGACGTCCCCGGGTTGAACCCTGCCATCCGCGCGGTCACCATCCGCGCCATCCGTGAAGGATACCGTGTCATCGGACTTCGCCGCGGCTGGGCGGGCGTCGTGGACATGGTGCCGGAGAAGGACTACGACAACCGGGAGAACTTCATCGAGCTGACCGAGGACGTGGTGAACCGCGCGGGTCGCACGGGCGGCACCTTCCTGCACTCGTCGCGCACGCGGCCGAGCGCGCTTCCCGCGTCGAACCTTCCTCCTCACCTCAGGGACTCCTACAAGGGCGAACTGAATGACGTCACTCCGCATGTCCTCCGCAACCTGGACTGGCTGGGTGTCGACTTCCTGATCCCGATCGGCGGCGACGATACGCTGAGCTACGGACACCGGCTGCACCAGGAAGGCGTCAAGGTGGTCGCGATTCCGAAGACGATGGACAACGACGTGCCGGGAACCGATTATTGCATCGGATTCGGCACGTGCGTCACGCGCACGATCGAGATGGCGCATTCGCTGCGCACGTCGGCGGGTTCGCACGAGCGCTTCCTGGTGATCGAGGTGTTCGGCCGATACGCCGGATTCACGGCCCTGCTTCCGACCATGGCCGGCGCGGCGGACCGCTGCGTCATCCCCGAGTACCCGGTCGAGATCGAACACCTGGCCGAACTCGCCACCTTCGATCGGAATCGGCATCCGTCGAAGTATTCGGTCATCATCGTGAGCGAGGGCGCCCGCCTGACCAAGCACGAGGGCATGTCGTTCGAGGGCGGCGAGGCCGACCAGTACGGCCACAAGAAACTCGGCGGCATCGGCGACAAGATCGCCGCCGACCTCAAGGACCTGTCGGCGAAGTACAACAACGGACGCAAGATCAACGTGATCAACCAGCGGCTCGGGTACCTCGTGCGCAGCGGAAACCCCGACGCGCTCGATTCCATCGTCCCGATGGCGTTCGGCAACCTCGCGCTCGACCTCGTGCTTTCCAACACCTCGGGTCGGCTCGTCAGCCTGCGCAACGGCGCGTACGACAACGTGCCGATCGACGTCGTTATCGGTACGAAGAAGGTCGTGGACGTGCACAAGTACTACAACGCCGAGCGCCTGCGCCCGCAGTACAAGTCGTTCTCGCGCCGCCCGACCTTCATCATGACGAGCGACATCTAGGCGTCCAGCCGGGTCACATCGAACGGTCGGGAGAGCTGCCCAGCCGCTGCACGACCAGGGTCGCCGCGCCTATGATGGCCATGAGCAGGACCGAGTAGGCCGCGGCGGCCCCGAAGTCGTACAGGCGGAGCTGGGCGAGGATCTCGATCGAGATCGGCCGGTTGTCGACCGTGTAGAGCAGGATCGACGCGACGAACTCGCCGACGGCCGCGACGAAGGTCAGCAGGGTACCCGCGAGGATGCCCGGGGCGATGATCGGCAATACGACCCGGCGAAAGGTCATCCACGTGGAGGCTCCGAGGTCCGACGACGCCTCGGCGAGCCGGGGATCCAGCGCCTGGAGCGCCGAAACGGTCGAACGCACGACGAGCGGCACGTGCCGGATGAAATAGGCGAGCGGAAGCAGCCAGAACGTTCCGACGAGCGCGTGTCCGAACCCGGCGACCGACGGCTCGTCGAATGCGAGGATGAGGTTGATTCCGATCACCGTGCCCGGGACCGCGAACGGCAGGACGGAAAAGACGCGGATCGCGGCGCGCCCGGGCAACCGGCTCTGCGCGATCAACAGGCCGGCGGCGACGCCGAAAACCACGTTCAGCCCGGTGGCAAGCACCGCCATGCGCAGGCTGTTCCACGCCGGCGCGAACACGTCGGCCTGCGAGAACAGGCTGACGTAGTTGACCAGCGTATACCGCTCGGGCAGGATCTGCCACGTCCACGAGCCCTCCTCGACGAACGAGATCAGCACGATCGTCAGGATGGGGAGTACGAGGAACGTCACGAAGGCGACCACCAGGAGCAGCGCCGCGAAGCGAGCAGGCCCTGAAGCGACGGGCAGCGGGGGCGCGGGGGACCCTTTTCCGGCCGTGCGGGCTTCCGCGGAGCGACGCCACTCGATGCCCACGAGGAAGACGAGGCAGATCGCGGTCAGCACCACCGACGCGCCGGCCGACAGGTCCATCGCGCCGTTCATCTTGTAGTTGTAGATCTGCAGCGTGAGGAACGGCTCGGTCGAGGCGAACAGCAGCGGCGCCGTGAACGACGCCATGCTCAGCATGAAGACGAGGAGAGAGGCGCCGACGAGCGAGGGGACGAGGAGCGGAAGGACGACGCGGCGGAACGTGGTCCACTCGCCCGCACCGAGGTCGGCCGAGGCTTCGAGCAGCGAGCGGTCCATGCCCTTCAGGGCAGCCGACGCGAAGAGGAAGAAGTACACGTAGAAGGAGTAGACGTGTACCAGCAACACGGCCGAGAAGCCGTCGAAGGAGAACGGAACGCGCTCGAGGCCCGCGAGGGCCTGGATTCCGCGGGGGAGGATTCCGCTTTCCCCGTACAGGAAGAGGAAAGCCAGCACACCGACGAGGGGCGGCAGGGCAAGCGGCAGGGCCGCCAACGCCGCGAGTACGCGGCGCAGCGGAAGCGCATATCGGAACAATGCGTACGCGAGCCCCGTGCCGAGCGCGGCCGATCCGAGCACGGTCAGTACCGAGAGACGGACGGAATTGGCCAAAGCGCGCAGGTTGACCGAAGACGGCCCCTCGAACAGGCGCGCCAGTACTCCGGGTTCGAGCGCGGCACCGAGCAGTCGAAGCATGGGCCAGGCGACCCACGCCGCGAGGACGACGGCGACCGGTACGGCCAGGGCGATCGCCTTCCGGCGGCCGAGCAGTACCCCGGGCGCGCGCTCCATGTCAGAGCGTACCGCGCGCCTCGAGCGCGCGCGACAGGGTGGCCTCGTCGGCGTACTCCAGATCGCTTCCGATCGGAAGACCCCGGGCAATCCTGGAGACCTTGACGCCGAACGGCTGCAGGATCTGGGCCAGGTAGTAGGCCGTCGTGTCGCCCTCCGTATTCGGATTCATGGCCAGGATGATCTCGACGATCGCCACGGGCGGCGTCGGGTCGCTTCCGTCTCCCGACGCGTCGGGCTCGGCCACCCGGGCCGCCCGGCTCGTGCGGACGCGTTCGACGAGTTCGCGGATGCGCAGGTCGTCGGGTCCCACCCCGTCGAGCGGCGAGATCACGCCGCCCAGCACGTGGTAGAGCCCGTCGTACTCGTTCGTGCGCTCGATCGCCATCACGTCGTTCGCTTCCTCGACGACGCATACCACCGAGCGATCCCTGCGGGTCGCCCGGCAGATTCCGCACAGTTCGTCGTCGGTAACGTTGTGGCACACCTTGCACGAGCGCACGCGGTCCTTCACCGCCACGAGCGCGTCGGCGAGCCCCACGACCTCGTCGCGGGACATCTTGAGCACGTACGCGGCCAGCCGCCGCGCGGTCTTGCGCCCGATCGTGGGCAGCCTGGCAAACTGCTCGACGAGGTGCTCGACCGAATCCGACGAATACTGCACGGGTTCAGAGTCCGAACTTCGACAGGTCCATCCCGGGCGGAAGGAAACTGCCGGCCGCCTTCGACATCTCGTCCTTCGCCATCGCAGCCGCCTCGTCCAGGGCCTTGTTGACCCCGGCGATGAGCAGGTCCTCGAGCAGTTCCGGGTCGGACGGGTCGATGACCCCCGGCTCGATCCGCACGGCCGTGACGCGCTGCAGTCCGTTGGCGGTGACCTTGACCATGCCGCCTCCGGCCTCGGCCGTAACGCTGCGCGCGCCGAGGGCGGCCTGGGTGTCGGCCATGCGGCGCTGCATGTCCATCATCTTGCCGACCATGTCGGCCATGTTGAAGGGTTCGTCCATCGGTTTCGGTCAGTAGGGAAAGACTTGGTTCACCAGACGATCTCGCCTCCGAACCGTTCCATCAGCGACTTGACGGCCGGGTACCGCTCGGCGAGGTCCTTCACGGCCTCCTGCGGATCGATCGCGGTCGGCTCGGCCGACTCCCGGTCGGTCTCGCCCACGTGGACCACGGAACGGATTGCGCTGAAGGAACCCCCGGAAGCCTCGAGAAGGTGGCGTTCGAGCAGGGCCTGCGCGTCGCGGAAGGCCCGGACATGAAAGTCGTCGGGCACCGAAAGAACGAGCGTGCCGTCGGTTCCGACCGCAGCCCTGGCGTGGCTCAACAGGGCCGAGATCTGGATGCGATCCTGCCGCACGCGGTCCACGAAGTCGTCCCAGAACTCGGGCACGCCCGTATCGAGCACGTCGACGACGTCTGACGGAGCCGAGCGGAGCGCCGCCCGGGAGTCGTCGGGGCGCTGCGGGCGCTCGATACGGAGGGCCGGTTGGCCGAGGGCCGGGGTGACGTCGGTACGGACCGGCGGCGGGGACGAGCCTCGGGCCGGTTCGGCGGCGGGCGGGGCGTCGAACAGGGACGGGCCCTGGGGTGGTGCCCACCCGGGCTCTTCGTCCTCGTCGTCCGACGAGAACCGTTCTGCCGGGACCGTCGGGGGAGCCGGTCGCGCCGGCGCCGGGTCGGCGGGCGGTGGGGCCGGTAGCGGCCTGGCCTCGCGCACGGGCACCGCGGGCGCGGCGGCGGGCAGGGTCGGGGTCGTGGCCGACGGGACCGGGCCGGCCGACGAGGGCTTGGACGAAGGGCCCGGAGCGGGTCGCGCCGGAGGTTCCGCCCCTTCGAGTCGGGCCAGCACCGCCCGCAGGTCGACCTCGGAAGGCAGCGAAGCCATCTGCAGCAGGGCCAGCTCCAGCCGAAGCCTCGGCTGGCGGCTCACCCTCAGTTCCTCGAGCGCGCGGTCGGTAAGAGCGAGCAGCCGCAGTAGGCGGGCCTCGGTGAAGGACGTCGCGTGCGCGGCGTACCGCATCCGGGTCTCGCGCGACGCCTCGATCAACTCGGCGTCGGGCATGGTGAGCGCCACGAACAGGTTGCGCAGGTGTTCGGCCAGGCCGTCGAGGAACTCCAGCAGATCGTAACCCGATCGCGCGATACGATCGACCAGGTGCAGCATCGCCGGGCCGTCCCCCCGCAGGACCGCGTCGGAGGCATCGAAGAAGAGGTCCTCCCCGACGACTCCGAGGGCCCTCGCCAGTTCGTCGATACCCAGGTTCTCGCCGCAGAGCGACACGGCCTGGTCGAAGACCGACAGCGCGTCCCGCAGGGCGCCGTCCCCGCGGCGGGCCATGAGCACGAGGGAGCCTTCGTCGGCCGTGATGGATTCGGCCGCGCAGATCGAGCGCAGCTGCTCGACGATGTCCTGCAACGGGATCCGGCGGAAGTCGAACCGCTGACACCGCGACTGGATGGTCGGAAGCACCTTGTGCGGCTCGGTCGTCGCGAAGATGAAGAGGACGTGCGGGGGTGGCTCCTCCAGGGTCTTGAGCAGGGCGTTGAAGGCCTGCGTGGTGAGCATGTGGACCTCGTCCACGATATAGACCTTCTTCCGGTTGCCCTGGGGCGGGATGCGCACGGTCTCCCGCAGGTCCCGCACGTCGTCGACCTTGTTGTTCGAGGCCGCGTCGATCTCGATGATGTTCAGGTTGCGCCCTTCCTCGAACGAGCGGCACGATTCGCAGGCGCGGCACGGCTCCGATCCGTCTGCGCGCTCCGAGGCGGGTGCCGTGCAGTTGATGGCCTTGGCCAGGATGCGGGCGGCGGTGGTCTTGCCGACGCCCCGCGGGCCGGTGAACAGGTACGCGTGGGCGAGGCGGTCGAGCCGGACCGCGTTCTTGAGCGTTCCGGTCACATGCTCCTGCGCCACCAGCTCCTCGAATCGCTGGGGTCGGTACTTGCGGGCCGTGACGAGGAACCGCGCGTCGGACATCGGGGCCACCGGTTGCTGGGTCGTGCCTGTCGAGAACGCCCCGGACGCGACCCGGTTCGGTCAGGCCTTCCAGCCCAGGAAATGGGCGAACGCCGTCGAGACGACCGTCTCCACGACCGCGGCGCGCAGGCGGTCGGCCTGCGCGGTCGTGATGCCGGCCGCGCGCAGCGCCTCCAGCTCCCCGAGGTCCCGCCGCCCCTGGACGAGCCAGTCGAAATCGGCACGCGTCAGCGCGCCCACGGCGAGCAGACCCGTCCAGCGCTGGAGATCCTCCCGGCTGCGGTCGATGAACGCGTCCCCGAGTCGGAAGAGCGCCTCGCGGGCCCCCTTCCATTCTCCGGCGAGGCGAAGGCGTACCGCCCGGCGCAGCGCCTCGAGAAAGTCGTCGAATTCGGGTCCGTTGTCGGTCGGGTCGAGCGCTCGGGACATGGGATTCCGTGTCAATCGGAAGGAGGAGAGCCGACCTTGCCCGACTCCAGGCCCGAAATCGTGTCGAACGCGTCGGCCACGAGGCGCTTGGCTTCGACGATGAAGGTCGGGGAGAGCGGCCCCTCGCGCTCCCACCGGGCGAGGAAGCCCCCGAGCAGGTGTCCGTCGGGATCCAGGAGCCGTTCCCACTGCGCCGTGGAATACGCATTGCGGGGCCTGGCCCGGGCGTATTCGAGTGCTGCGTCGAGGTCGCCGCGGAGGGTCTCCAGGTCCCTGGACGATTCGGAGACCGGAGCGGTCGCACGGTCCATGAACCGCAGCGAGCGGGCCTTCAGCGAGGTCGCCTGGACGAACGCCGTGTGGCTGTACGGCGAGATCGCCGGGCGGCACGCTCCGGCCACGACCGCGAGGGCCGCGATGACGAGCAGGACGGAACGACGCGACGCCTTGGGCATGATCGTGCGGAAACGGCCGGGCACTTTCGGGATAGAACGGAGAAAGACCCGGCCGTACGCCGCGGGCCTTGCAGCGCAAGATCATCCACGTGGACATGGACGCGTTCTACGCGTCGGTCGAGCAGCGGGACGACCCCTCGCTGCGCGGCCGCCCGGTGGCCGTGGGCGGTTCGTCGCGCCGGGGCGTCGTCGCGGCGGCCAGTTACGAGGCGCGCGCCTACGGCGTGCATTCGGCCATGCCGTCGGTGACGGCGGCGCGTCGCTGTCCCGGGCTCGTGTTCGTCAGGCCGCGTTTCCCGGTATACCGCGAGATTTCTGACCGCATCCGGTCGATCTTCCTCGAGTACACGCCGCTGGTCGAACCGCTCTCGCTCGACGAGGCATACCTCGACGTGTCGGAACCGCGCAAGGGCCCGCCGTCGGCCACGCTCATCGCCCGCGAGATCAAGCGCCGCATCCTCGCCGATACCGGGCTGACCGCGTCGGCCGGAGTGTCGTACAACAAGTTCCTGGCGAAGGTCGCCTCGGCCGCGCAGAAGCCGGACGGCCTGACGGTGATCCGACCCGAGGACGCCGACGCGTTCCTGGCCGTTCTTCCGGTCGAGAAATTCTTCGGCGTCGGACCGGTCACGGCGCGCAGGATGCACGAATCGGGTCTGATGAACGGCGGCGACCTGCGCCGGGCCGGCGAAGAGCGGCTGCTCGCGTCGTTCGGCCGCGCGGGCCGGTACTACCATCGCGCGGCGTGCGGCGTCGACCACCGGCCGGTGGTCCCGGAGCGCCGGCGGAAGTCGATCGGGGCCGAGCGCACGTTCTTCGACGACCTGGAGTCGCCGGAAGAGATGGTGGATCGGATCCGCGCGATTTCGGGGATCGTGGCCGGGCATTTCGGCGGTCGCTGGTCGGGAGCGCATACGGTCACCCTCAAGGTCCGTACACGTGACTTCCGCACGACGACGCGGCAGGTGACGCTGGAAGAGCCGGTGACCGATGCCGAAGGGTTGTTCGACGTGGCCCGCCGGCTGCTGCTGCAGGCCCTGCCGGAATTGCCCGTACGCCTGCTCGGAGTCTCGGTGTCGAAACTGCGTGTCCCGGGCGACGATCCGCCGGACCCGCAGCTCCGGTTGGATCTCCCTGCCGGCGACTGCGGTCAGGACGCGATCGTGACGGTCACCGGAACGTGATCCGAGGGCTTTTCGCCCTTGCGCTCGTCCCGGTCCACCGAGGCGGCGGTGCAGCGGGCGGCCACGCCCGCCGACGCGAGGTGATGGTCGATGCGCAGTCCGTCGTTCCGCGGGAATCCGAGGGCCCGGTAGTCCCACCACGTGAAAGGCCCCGGTCCGTCGTGGTGCCGGCGCACGAGGTCCTCCAATCCGAGCCCCAGCAGGCGCTGCCAGGCGTCCCGTACAGCCTCGTGGCACAGCACGCTGCCGGCCCACTGGTCGGGGAAGTTCGCGTCGCGTTCGTCGGGCGCGATGTTCCAGTCTCCGCATACCAGGAGCGGGCGGTCGCCGGCCAGCTGGGAGGTCAACCAGGCCTCGAGCCGCGCCAGCCAGGCGAGCTTGTAGGCGTACTTGTCACTGGCGACTTCCTTGCCGTTCGGGACGTAGACGCTCACGACGCGGATGCCGGCCACGTCGGCGGCGACCAGTCGGGCCTGTACGTCGGTATCGTCCCCGGGCAGGCCGACCGCGGCCGGCTCGAACGGGAGCCGGGTCAGGATGGCGACCCCGTTGTAGGTGGGCTGTCCGTGTACGAGGGCGCGGTACCCGAGCGCTTCGACCTCGGCCGTGGGGAACTGCGCGTCGACGCATTTCAACTCCTGGAGGCAGAGCACGTCGGGTCCGTGCCGTTCGAGCCAGGAGAGCAGGCGTTCCGTGCGGGCACGCACCGAGTTGATGTTCCAGGTCGTGATCGTGAGGTCGGGCATGGCCGGTCGGGTCGGGCTGGAACCCGCGTTACGCTTTCTTCGAGCCGGCCGTTTCCCCGGGCCGCGAAATCGCCCTGACGAGGCCCCAGAGGCTGGTCACGAGCCAGAAGGCCTCCACCAGCGCCGCGGCGAGGTTGAATTCGTACGCCAGCGACCAGAGCACGAGCGCGGCCCCGGCGGCGTTGAGGGCCGAGAAGGCGGGTCTCTCGGGATCGATCCGGCGGGCCTGGAGCGCGGCGTACGCCGCGGCGATGCAGGCCACGCCGACGAGTCCCGCGATGTCGGGTAGGGTCATGGTGTCGGCGGCCGGGTGGGAAGGTATGTGGAATATATGTTCATATGTTATCGATGTCCTGCCAATGTTCTCCGGGATGGGTTTCTATATTGTCGCGAAGGGGCAAAGGGATGGGGCTTTCCTGCGTTGTGCGGCTTTTCGGGGACAATCCGGAATCGCCGCAAGCCCCCGTATCGGATGCCCTGCCGCGTTGCCGTCTTCGTGAAACATTACATCGCACATAGGTGAGTCACCCCGTGGAGTCGGGCTGCCTGTATGTACCGGCATTTCCGGCATGGGCCGTGGCCCGGGCCCTGCCGGGTTCGGGGCCCGTCGTGGTTCTCGCGGCGGGGCGTGCCGTGTCGTGGTCCAGGGTCCCGGCGCTTCGGGAGGTGCGTGCCGGCGATCGGGTCGACCGGGTGCTGCGACTCTGTCCCGAGGCGAGGGTACACCGGAGGGATGCTTCGCTGGAAGATGCCGCGTGGGAGGATCTGTTGCAACGGTTGCACGAGGTGACGCCGTTCATCGCGCCCGCCCGCCCGCCCTTCGTGTGTTTCCGGGCCGAGGTCGGGCCGGCGCCGGCGGTGCTGGCAGACGCGACGGGCGTGCGCATCGGGCTGGCCGAGGACCGTGCCGCGGCGCGGCTGGCGGCGGTGCGGGCGGCCGACCGGCATGTGCTGGCCCTGCCGAGCGGTGGGCGGCAGCGGTTCCTGCGGCGGTTTCCGGTGGACCTGTTGCCGGAAATGGGATATCCGGAAGTGCTGCCCGAACGGCTGCGACGGTTCGGATACGATACGCTCGGGGCGATGGAATCGTTGACACGCCGGCACCTGGAGGCCCAGTTCGGGCCGGACGGCGTTTCCCTGCACGCCCTGCTGCACCCGTCCCCGGATCCGCCGGTACCCGCCTACGTCCTTCCGCCGAGCCGGTCGGCCGCGTTCGAGGCCGAAGAGGCCATGGAGCCGGGTGCGGCCGATGCCGTGCTGCGCCTGCTCGCCGGCCAGGCCGCCGCCGAACTGGGAGAACTGCGCTGCCAGCGCATGGTCGTGGAGATCCACGTCGTACGCCGGGCCGAGCCCCGGATCGGTTCGCGCCTGCTTCCGGAGCCGCACCGGGACCCGGCGGTGCTGGCCCGCTTCGCGCTGCGCCTGTATTCCGGGATCGCGACGCCGGGCGATCGTATCGAGCGTATCGTGCTGCGCCTCGAGGCGTTGCGTCGTCCCTCGGTCACGCAGGCGTCGCTGTTCGACCTCCGCCCCGCGCTGCTGGGGGCCGTGCGCCGCGTGCATCGCCGGTATCCCGAGGCAATCCGGCGGGCGGTAGTCCGGAACGACGCCCTGTTTCCCGAGGATGGGGTGTTGTTCGAGGCCTTCGAGCGGACGCACGACGCCGCCTGAACGGCCGTTCACCGCGCGCAGCGGAATCCGATGGCCGGCGACGTCACCTCCCTGAGTGTGCCCGCCCGCCAGTAGGACCGCGTGATGTCGGGCTCCATGGAATAGCTGCCGCCACGCACGATGCGAATGCCGGTCGACCGCGGATCGTCGTAGCGGGGCTCCTCGCCTTCCTCCGGGTAGAACTGGTAGAACGCGCCGATCCATTCGGCGACGTTGCCGCCCATGTCGAAGAGGCCGAACCGGTTCGGGAGTTTCCGCGCTACCGGCCCGGGTCGCGCGACGCTGTTGCCCCGGTAGCGCGCGTACGCGGCGAGGGAGTCCACGGAATCCGTCCCGGGATAACGCTGTTTGCGCGGGCCGCCGGCCGCGGCGAATTCCCACTCCTGTTCCGTCGGGAGGCGGCCGGAGACCCAGGCGCAGAACGCCTGCGCGGCATCCCAGTCGACGTTGGAGACGGCGTCCTCATCCCCCGCGGCCGTACCGGGGTCGTCGAACGGGTACGACGTCGCCCGGACGAAGGCCCGAAACTGGCCCACGGTCGTCTCGGTCGCCGCAAGCCGGAAGGGGGCAATCCGGACCGTGTGCACCGGCAGTGCGTCGGCATTGGTGCCCTCGAAAGTGTCGCCCATGGGGAAGGAGCCGCCCGGTATTTCGACCCACCGGAGACCGATCGATTCGGCCCGCCCCGCTCCGCGGGTCGATGCGCAGCCCGCCGCGAGGACGGCGAGAAGACCCAACGCCGGTGCGACGAACCGCAGCAGCTCCGGGGCGCGTTGCGTTTGACACGCGTCTTGGGGCAGTGAGGACGAATCGCGTATACTGCGACGCGGGTAATGGAGGCAACGACCGTGCAAGTGCTCCTCGTCAGCGACGACCCCGAAATGGAGGGGCGGGTCCGTTCGTGTCTTCGGAAAGGTACGACCGTCGTGTGCCGTCCGGCCGACGGCGTCGTGGATGCGACGGGCAGCCTGTCGGAACACGGACGGGACATCGCGGAGGACGTTGGCCAGGATACGGTCGTGCTCATCGAGTGGACCTTCGGGTCGGCCCCGGACCTGAACGTGTTGACCCATGCCGTCAGGGAGCGAAGGTTGGGACCGTGCATCATGCTGTGCGACCGCATGGAGCGCCCGGAGGCCCTGGCGGCCGGCGCCGACGCCGTGCTCACGCTGCCGTTCGACCCGGCGCACCTCGAAGCGCTGATCCTGGCGCACCGAAGGCTGGTGCACGTCGTCGAGCGGTCCGTCCGACACGAGCTGGGCGAGGCCCGCGACACGAACACGGTACTCGAGGTGGGCGGCGTCCGTCTCGACCGGTCGACCCTGACCGTAGGCCATCGGGAGCGCGAAACGCGGGTCACGCCGCGCGAGAGCGGGCTGCTGGCCTACCTGATGCAGAATGCCGAGAGGGTCTGCACGCGCGAGGAACTCCTCGCGAAGGTGTGGGGCATCGCCTTCGACACCGGCACCAACATGGTCGACGTCTACGTGTTCTTCGTCCGGCGCAAGCTGAACGCGCTCGGTGCGGGGGAGGGCATCGTCACCGTGCGGGGATCGGGATACCGCTTCGTCGGAGCCGTCGCGTCAGAGGCCTGACGTCGCCGTCGTCAGCGGCCGACCGTGCGAAGGACCACCGGGCTTCCGTCGCTCAGCGCGCGGAAGAGCGCCTTCGCGTCTGCGTCGCTGACCTCGAGTTCCACCTCGCCGCGGATGCGCGGCGGCGCCATGCGCACACCGTCCCACGCGGCGATCACGTTGTTCCGCAGGCGCTCGAACAAACGATAGCGCACGATGGCGAACGCGTCGGCGCCGCTGCGGTCGTTCGGATTGAGCCGGATAACGATTCCGTTGTCCAAGTGGAGGTTGACAGCGGCCGGCGTGGTCTCGACGGGTACCTCGGTCGGCGCCTGGTTCGCTTCCGCCGTGTCGGCGGGTGCCTCCACCCGCCGGATCGGCTCCGGCGGGATCATTCCGGTGCGCGCCACGAGCCGCGCGATCACCACCGAGTCGGGATGCACGTTCCGCAGTGCGAAGGAAACCGACGCCTTGCCGGCGCGCACGGTACGCAGCGGTACGCCGGACAGCAGGATGGTCGCGGTTCGTTCGACGGGGTCGACCGACAGGGACAACAGCGGATCCCGGGTCGTTTCGAACTGACCCGCGAGGAAGGCCTTCCTTCGCAGCATCCCGTCGAGTGCCTGGTCCGCGTGGGCCGCGCGGGGAGCGGCGTCCCGGACGACCGTCGCGGCCGGGAGGGCCGCGACCACGACGAGAATCAGCAGGACGGTCAGACCCGCGATCCAGGGGAGGATTGCCCGGCGCTTCGTACTCATGGTCAATACAGGAAGACCTGGGACCCGACCGCCAGCGTGCGGTATACCTCTTCGAGGTCGTCCTTGCCGAGCCGTACGCACCCGTGGGATACGGGCAGGCCGAGCAGGCGCTGGTACGGGGTACCGTGGATGAGGTATCCGTTGCCGATGGACAGCGCGTATTCGCCGAGCACGCCCCGTTCGAATCGCTCCGCGGAACCCTGCGGGGGAACCGGCAGCCCTTCCTCGATGAACGCCCAGTCGGGTTTGCTCCAGACCGGGTTCACGCGCTTCTGCTGGATCCGGAACATGCCACGCGGCGTGGCAAAGAGCCAGTTGCGCCCGTCGCCTGCGGTGAGGTGCACGTAGCTGCCGGTCGAGCAGAGTCCGGCCCGCAGCGTATCGGCGCCCTTCATGAGCTGGAACCGGTTGTCGGTCGAACTGACCACCAGGTACGCACCGCGGGGGCGTTTCGCTTCGATGCGGCGCTCGAGGCGATCGAGATCCGTGCCGAGCGAGGTCGTATCGACCGCGGTCGAATCGCGCTCGACCGATGCCAGGAGGCGGGCAACGCCGTCGCGGGCCACGTGTGCCGTGCCGACGAGCAGGACGACGGTCGCGAGGAAGGCGGCGGCGACGAGGGTGCGCACGAGCGCAGGGCGGGCCGCCCGGGTGGGTTCAGCGATCGGTTCCATCGGATTCCGGATCTACAAGGGGGTACTTCCCGGTCAACGAGCCGGCGATCAGTACCGGCGTACCGACCGGGACGCGGTTGAAGATGGCTTCCATGGTGCGGTCGGGAAGGGCGACGCAGCCGTCGGTCCAATCGGCATCACGTCCGCCCCCGCCGTGGATCTCGATATTGCCGCCGATGCGGGCTCCCGCGGGGATGGTCCCGTTGCGTTTGCCCTGGGCAAACTGGCGGCGGTCCTCTTCGTTCGGGTAATCGATGAGTAGGGCACGATGGTAGATGGTCTGACCGCGTCCCAGCTTGCGCGTCACGCGGTACAGTCCTTCGGGCGTGGCCCGATCTCCCTCCATGCGCTTGTCGCCGATCCACCGGCGTCCGAGTTCGACGGTGTGCGTCGCGACCACCTTTCCGTTCTCGTACAGGGTGAGCTCGCGTTCGGCCTTGTCGACCACGATGGCGTATCCTGACCGGCCTCGCACGAGACGGTCCCGCCGGGCCCGCCAATCGGACGACGACGTAACGAGGGGAAGAATACGTTCGCGCGCGATCCGGGTAAGCGAGTCGTACGTGGCCAGCGAACGCGCAGCCGACGCGGCGGCTTTCCACAGGTCTTCGCGTTCGAGAGCCGACTCGGCCAGGGAAAGGCTGGTGTGCGCGTCGAGCAGCGCACGCCGATCCACGAAGTCGACGGGGAAGAAGGAAGCGGCCTGTTCCAGCGGGCCACGAAGGTCCCGGGCGGCCGCGGCCTGGGTCTCGGTTGCCGAGCGAAGCGAATCGGCTACGTGTCGGGCGCGGTCGAGGGCGGCTTCGGCTGCGCCCTCGGCCTCGGCGAGGCGGATGGCGACCGTATCGAACGACCGGAATGCCGCGATGCGCCGGTTTTCCTCGCGCCAGGACTGGAGCGCGGTTTCCCACGCCTCCTGTGCGGTCGCGAACTGGCTTGGCGCATAGTCGCCGGCCCTGGCCGCGCGTGCCGCTTCCAGCCGTTTTCTCGACTGCTCGAACAGGTCGGCCGGAGGCTTTTCTCCCAACAGCAGCACCCCCGCCACGAGGATCGCGACGGGGGCGAGGTACAGGGCGAGGCGGGTCACCGGCCGCATGCGGCGGGTGCGTCGCCCCTCGCCGTGAACGTTCGGACCCCGGCCCGTCACGCGGACGAACCGGGGTCCTGAAACGCCTTGCTTCACAATGGCTTACCGGCCGGCGGCCTCGATGGCCGTGTTCAGCTCGCCGATCAGGCCGTTCACGCGGTCGAGCGCCGACTGGGCGACGTCGCGGGCACGGATGAAGTCACCGGCGGCCTGGGCGGCGCGGGCCTCCTCGAGAGCGGGGCCGACGAGATCCAGGTCCGAACGGATCTGGGCCAGGGCGGCGGCGCCGTCCTTGCCGCGGGGAGCCTTCTTCATGAGGTCGTTGGCCGACACGATGGCGGCGTCGACGTCGGTGAAGAGGGTCTCGTTGGCGACGCGGACAGCTTCCTTGCGCTCGGCGACCTGCGTCTGGGCGGTCGCGGCGGTCTCGGAGACGAACGCGAGCAGCGCAGCGGCGCGATCGTAGTTGCGCGTGAAGGCCGACTTGGCGTTCTGCGTCTCGATCTCGGTCTGCGCGAGGCTGAACGAGTCGGCGGCGGCCAGGTAGAGGTCGTTCACGTAGCGATCGGCCTCGGCGGCCTGGGCGGCGTCGAGGGCGGCGCGGGCGGCGTCAAGGGCCTCGACGGGAGGCTTGGCGCAGGCGCCGATCGACAGGGCGACGGCCACGACGAGGGCCATCTTGGAGAAGTTGCGGATCATTTCGTTGACGAGTTGGCGGATCCGAAGACCCGACTTCGATGGGTGGGTGGGGTCGTCGACCGGCACGACGCCGATCGCCGGTTCCTCCGGGTTCTAGCATGGCTTCTACCCGGAGACGAAATAATGTTGCCGCGATCCGATTAGATGTGCATTAAATGGGGCTCTTCGCAAAGACTCCATAAAACCATGGGGCCCATGCGGTAACGGAAGCGCTACCGCGGCGGGACGGCGCCTCGTGGGGTCGGGCTCGGCGCCCGGCGCACGGTCAGAGCGTCGACAGGACGAGGTTGCGCCACCGCACCTTGATGCCTCCGCCGTCGTGGATCTGGAGCGCGATTCGGCCCGTGGCGCGTCCGACGGTCTCATCGACGAAGTCCACCATGGGCACTCCGTTGAGCCAGGTCTGCACGTGCCCGCCCTCGACCCGAACGCGGATCGTGTTCCACTCGCCCTCCCGGAAGGCCGCCGATTCGGCGACCGAGTCGGGACGAGCGATCCACCCTCGACCGTACGACTCGTACACGCCGCCGGTCGCGTGGCCGCGGGGCGCGACCTCGGCCTGCCATCCGCGCACGCGCGTCCCGGTGACGAACGAGCGGAAAAACAGCCCCGAGTTTCCGTTCGACTCCTGGAAGAACTCGGCCGACAGGTCGAAGTCGCGGAATACCGCGTCCGTCCCGAGGTATCCGTAACCCTTGTCGGGGCCGCTCTCGCAGACGAGCGTTCCGTCCTCGACGTACCACTCCTCGGTTCCGTACACCTGCCAGCCCGACAGGTCGCGGCCGTTGAAAAGAGCAATCGGTCCCGGCTGCGCGCCTGCGGTGCCGGCGAGCAGGAAGAGAAGCGCAGAAAGACGCATGATTCAGGCGGGCGGTTTCGACAGGCGGTTGACGAGGTTTCCGGTACGCAGCACGAGATAAACGGTCGTCAGCGGAGACGAGACGATGAGCAGGATCACGAGCGCGAGCGACCACGGGGGAAGCCCGTCCGAGCGACCGACCGCCACGTGCCAGGCACCCCACTGGGCCGCGGTCATGGCGGCGACGATGAAGACGGTCAGCCAGCACACCGACCGCTGGACGACGGCGGCCACCTGCCGTTGGGCCGACAGCGGGAGCGCCTCGTACCGCTTCCTGTCGGGCATGTTCATCGACCCGGGACGCCGTCCGATGAACCAGGCGGACCCGTACGTGACGGCCGACACGAAAAGCGCGATGAACGGAAGAACCATCCACGAGAACATCGAGCGGTCGGCCCAACGGTCCGGGGTCCCGTCGAACCCGAAATGCACGGGGATACGGTCGGGGAGGGTGTCGTACGCTGCGGCCGATCCGACCAGGAGCGCACCGAGCAACACCGCGTTGAGCGGGTGGGCGACGGTTCGCGGAAACGGGAGGACCGGGGTCCGGATATCGTCAGGCATCGGCGACGGGCGGTCTGCGATCGAACCACGGGCGCGTGACTTCGAGTTGTCCGGCGAGGCGGAAGAGCAGCGCCTCGTCCCCGAAAGGCCCGACGAACTGGAGTCCCACCGGGAGGCCGTCGGACGTCCAGTAGAGCGGAACCGACATGGCCGGCTGGCCCGTGACGTTGAACACCGGGGTGAATGCGGCGAAATCGAACGCACGCGCGGCCATCTGGCCCACCGCGTCGACGGCCTGGAGCAGTCTGCCGGCGTGGAGCGAACGAACGATCCGCGTCATCGCGGCTTCGGCCCCGGTCGCGCGGATCGCCCCCAGCGGAACGGGGGGGGATCCAAGGGTGGGGGTGAGCAGCACGTCGTAGCGGGTGAAGAAGGTCCCCACCTTGAGCGATTCGCGGTGCAGGGCGCGGGCCGCCGAAGCCAGTTCGGCCGCGCGCAGGGTACGGCCCAGCAGCACGAGCGGCCAGGTCGTCGTTTCGAGTTCCTCCCAACGTGCCGGACGACCCAGGCGGGATTCGGCCTCGGTCACGTCGGCCGCAATCTCGCTGGCGATCACGGTCACGAAAGCCCGCGAGAACGCCCCGCGATCCAGGTCCGGGGCCGTTTCCTCCACGTGGTGGCCGAGTCCCTCGAGCAACCGCGCGGTATCCTGCACGGCGGCGGCGCACTCCGGATGCACCGCGTCGGCGAGGAACGGGCGGGACGTCCATCCGATCCGGAGGCGCCCCGGATCGCGCCCGACCTCCTGGAGCCAGGGCCGCTCGGGCGGGGGAGCATGGTAAGGGGCCCCCGCGTCGGGTCCGTGCGAGGCGTCCAGGACCGCCGCGGAGTCCCGCACCGATCGCGAGAGTACGTGTTCGACCACGGCGCCCTGCCACGAAGGTCCCCGGAACGGCCCCATCGGGTTCCGACCGCGGGTCGGTTTCATGCCGAACAGGCCGCAACAGGAGGCCGGAATCCGGATCGAGCCGCCCCCGTCCCCGCCGTGGGCCACGGGTACCATGCCGGCCGCGACGGCCGCCGCCGAGCCTCCCGAGGAGCCGCCCGAGGTGCGTTCCGTGTTCCACGGGTTGCGCGTCGGGCCGTGGAGCGCCGGCTCGGTGGTCGGCGTGATGCCCAGTTCGGGCGTATTCGTCTTTCCGACGAACAGAAAGCCCGCCGAACGGTACCGCGAGACCAGCTCGTTGTCCCGGTCGGGCACGACGCCGACCCCGATGCGGGAACCGTTCTGCATGGGAGCGCCGGCTACCTCGGCTCCGAGGTCCTTGACGAGCATCGGAACGCCCCGGAACGGTCCCTCCGGCGGGTCGACGGCCGCGGCTCTCGCGGTGTCGTACAGGCGGTGAATGACCGCGTTCAGCGTCGGATTACGCTGCTCGATGCGCCGGATGGCCGCCTCGACCAGTTCGACCGGGGCCACCTGGCCGCCGCGTACGAGTTCGGCCAGGGCGACCGCGTCGTGGGATTCGTAGGCCTCGAAGGACATGGATGCCGGGATGGGACGGCGGATAGGTACAGAGCCCGCTGCGGAGGCGCAAGTCGAGGGCCGCTACTCGTGCCGGATCGCGTCGATGGGCGAGAGGCGCGCGGCACGACGGGCCGGGTAGGTTCCGAACACCAGGCCGATGACGATCGCGGCCGCCGCCGCCGCCGCGAGGGACTGCCACGTGAACGCCGCCGAAACCGGGGCCTCGGAGAGGGATCGGATGATCGCGGCCGCAGCCAGCGCGAGGCCCATGCCGAGGAGGATGCCGATCACGCTGCCGATGCCGGCGATGGCGACCGACTCGGCCAGGAACTGCGCGTGGATGTCCCGGCTTCGCGCGCCGGCGGCCTTGCGCACGCCGATCTCACGGGTCCTCTCGCTGACGGAGGCGAGCAGCACGTTCATGATCCCGATTCCGCCCACGAGGAGCGATACGGCGGCGATCGACGCGAGGGCGAGCTTGAAGACCATCATGGCCTGGCTGGCCTGGCGAACCCGGGCCCGTGAACTCTGGACGCTCAGCGCATCCTCCTGCCCCGCAAATCTCGAGCGGACCCATTCCTCGATCGTGGCCGTTCCGCGTTCCACGTCCTCGATGCGGGCGGCCCGCACGGCCAGCGTCACGGCCCTCCCCGGGGCCGCAAGCCACGCGGACGTCGTCCCGGTGATGGGAACCCAGGTACGCAGCGGCCGCTCGTCGGCGCTTCCGGCGAGCACACCCGCGACGCGGAAGGCCCGTCCCTCGAACCGGACCGAGTCGCCTACGGGCGCGGACCGGGGGAAGAGCACGGCCGAGGCGGCGGCCGACAGGAGTATGGCCGAGGAATCGCCGGGCACAAGGAAGGAACCGGTCGCCACTTCGGCGCGCAGCCCGGAAGCATCCGGGGCATCGGTAGCGACGACGAGCAGCCCGACCTCGCGCGTCGAGTCGGGCGGAACCACGCGCGTGGATCCGGTGAGCGTACGCGCGACGGTGAATCCGCCGCCGAGCGCGGCGGCGAGGTGGTCGCGATCGGCGGCGGTGAAGACGGGAACGTCCTCGACGCGTACCGAGATGCCGTCGATCATCCGGGTCGTGCGAGGGGCGACCACGATTTCCTGCAGATCGGTCGTCTGTTCGATCTGCGCGCGGGTGAACCGTTCGAGCCCGTCACCGAGTGCGAGGATGGCGACGAGAGCGGCGACGCCGATCACCACGCCCAGCGTGGAAAGCACCGTGCGCAGCGGGTTCGTCGCGAGGGCGCCCAGCCCGGTCCAGGCTCCGGTGGCCATGCTTACCTCGCGCGGACGTCGACCGTCCAGCCGCGGGCCATCACGGTGTCGCCGATGGGCAGATCGTCACCGTTGGCGGCATTGGCGGCGCCGTGGAACTGCACCGTACCGGGTGCGGCCGGCGCGGTCCACCGTACCGTCCACCGCATGGAACCACGCTCCGCCGGCATACTGCCGGCTTCGGTCTGCACGAGGTACTGCACGCCGTCACGGTCTATGGCGGTGCGGTCGTCGGTCGGAGCGAACGACCCGGCCTGCAATCCGTCCTCGGTCCGGGAGGTCAACTGGAATCCCGACCGCTTCATCGCCGGAAACTTGAGGACGATCTCCAGGAGATAGGTGGAATCGGGCAGCGCGGCTTCCGGGAGGCCCACGACGTGGAACAGGCCGTCGACGGGGTTCTCCACGCCCCCGAAATGGCATGCCGCGCAGGTGGGCTCTCCGAATCCTCCGCTGTGACCGGACGGCGGGCCCTCGGCGAACGGGCGTGCGGCCACGAGTCCGATGGACACGGCCGCGAGCACCACGGCCGAGAAGGGACGGTCGATGCGCGTGAAGGACATGGGGGCGGGCGGATCGATGGTGCCCGGCTCTCACCGCCGCCCGGCCGGGGGGTTCCGGGAAAGCCGCAGGCTTCGGCCGCCCGTAGGCAGCTCCCCTACGACAGGATCGCCGATTTGCTGATCGCGCGGGACCGCGGTTTTCGTTATACAGCGCCAAAACGGAGAACGCCATGCGCCAGGTATCGAGGGCAGTCCTCGCGATCACCGCCTCGCTCCTGTTCACGTCCTGCTCGCTCTTCAAGAGCGACAAACCGAACAGCCTGAGCGGAAAAACCGACATTCCGATCAACACCGAGGGCAATACGATCACCCCCGGCACCGTGACCATCGGCAGTACGGCCGTTCCCGTGGACGCCGAACTGACCGTGGTATCGAACCGGAAGGGGGAGATCACGGCCCGGGTCGAGATCGACGTGCAGAACCTGAAGACCCTGCCGGGTTATGCCGTGGCCGACGCGGCGATTCCCGACCGGTACAAGGACGCACAGGGCAATATCTCGACCGAACTGAAGTTCAAGTCGACCGACGAAGGCATCCTGGACTACGCCAACATGGACGGAGAAGCCCACACGCTCGTCAAGTACGACGACCCGGTGGGCACGAAGTACGAAATCACGAAGTCGAACGGGCGCACCCTTACCCGTGAGGTCATCGAGAGGACCGGCGAAGACGATTTTCCGTACGGGTTCATGTATATCAAGGTCTCGACGGTCAAGATGGACGTGAACTCGGGCGGCGTCCGTTCGGTCGTCTACCGGGCCAACCACAAGTTCGGGATCGTGCACGTCGAGGCCACGATGGACGACGGGTCCAAGGTCACGAGTTATCTCTATTCGGAGAACACGTGACGGGCGACCCGGCACGGCGTGCGGCGTCGGCGAGGATCGGCTGGATCACGACCATGGTGGGGACCGTGGCGCTGGTGGCTCGCTGGGGCTACGGATTCGCCCCGGATGTCCTCGTGTGGCCTGTCTTTGCCGTGTCGTCGGTCTACGTGGAGCGCCGTTCGTTCGCGTGGATCACGAATAACGTGACGGACGAGCTCGTGACGGCAGTCCTCGTCCTCGGCCTGGCGACCGCTCTGCTCGCCCGCCCGCCGAGTGGATCCGTCGGGGCGGGAGCGGCGCGTCGCGCCCGTCGTCGAAGGGCTCTCGATACCGCGATCCGCGTGCAGGCGGCCGCCCTTCTCCTCGTCAACGCGTTCACGTACGGTCTGGCTTTTCTCGCGGCCCTGCCGTGGACGCTGGCGGTGTTCCCGGTGGCCTACACGGTCGCCGTGGCCGGATTTGGCCGCCGGGAGAGCGAGGATTCCGCGAACTGAAGGTCTGCCGCCGAATCGACGTCGAAGCAGAGCCGCCATCGTTCGTTGCGCAGTACGCCGAACCGGATGCCGGAGAGGTCGGTGACCACCCCGACGGCGGTCGCCGTATCGAGGCGACCCGTGGCGAATCGGATCACCGCCCGAAGGAGGCGTACGAAGGACAACGGGGAGTCGATGCGCCGGAGCACTTCCCGGTAGACCAGCAGCGGAATGCGCCACGGGGTGCCTCGTCGTTCCCTGGCCGACCGCAGCAGGTTCTCGACCCGGTCCATGTCGGCAACGGACCAGTCGGCGAACCGGAAACCCGCGGGATCCGGGTGCAGGAGGGCCCCGCGCAGGGCGACGACCGGCTGCACGACCGCGGGGTCGCTTCCGCGAAGTCGTACTACCGAGAGCCTTCGGCCGGGGAGATGCCGTGCGGCGCTTCCGGCGTGCCCGAGGGCCATGGCGACATCCAGGTCGCCCGTTTCGAAGGCGGAAAACAGCGCCGCGAAGTCCTCGGCCTCGGCCAGCGCAAGATCGCACGAGAGGCCCAGGATGCACGCCGTGCGCAACGTCTCCCGCGGAACCCGCTCGGCGATCGCCCGGAGGCCGGCGCGTATGCCGGCTGCGTATTCGCGCGCGGGACCGGTCCGCGGCACGCAGAGGACCCCCGTGATGCCGTCGACGGCCGGGCCCACGGGATCGTCGGCGTCATGCAGCACGAAAATGCGCGAACAACCGGCGCCGACCAGGGAGGCCGCGGTGCGGGTGACGAGCGGCGTACCGTGTACGTCCACGAGGGCCTTCGACATCCGGCCGCCCGGACCGAGTCCCTCCCGCGGAGCACCTCCGGCGAGGACGAGGGCGAAGCGCTCGCCGCGGCCCGTCATCGCGCCACGACGAGCGCCGAGGAACGGCGTTCGGCTCCGAAACGCAGGTCGATCCAGTACGTGCCCGGCGCCCAGGCACCGGTCTGGATGATCACATGGTGCCGTCCGGCAGTCCGGTGGGCGTCTTCAGGTCGGGCGATTTCCCTTCCGAGCACATCCACGATACGCACGACGACCCGACCCGGAGCGGGCAGCTCGTACGACAGGTGCGCCGGGCCCGGGGTCGGGTTCGGCCACGAGGCGTCGAGGCGGAGGCCCGGGGGTCGCACGGAGCCGTGCTCCGTGCCGACGGACGCGGGCTCGAAGACCGCTTCGAGCGTCGCGGGACTCGCCAGGGTCAGCGCGAGGTCCGGGTCGGTCGACTGCGAGGCCTGACGCCAGCCGACGAAACGGAAGCCCGGATCGGCAACGGCGCGCAGCGAAATCGGTACGCCCAGGAAAAAGGCCGTCGGGCCGTTCGGAAGGGTCACCCCCTCGGCTTCGACTACCCCACCCCCGGCGCCGGAAGACACGGTGAGCGTCGTGGTACCGGCGAGCCCGAAATACGCCGCCATGAAACCCTGCAGGTGGCCGGCCCGGGTCCGGGCGAACTCCCGAACGATGCGGATGGCCTCGTCCCAGGTCGGCGAATACGAAATGGACTGGGGCCAACGCTGCTTGTGGCGGGGAATCTCGGCGGCGATGTTGGCCCGAAGGCTGTCGATGACCCGCTCCACGTGGGCCGGCTCGAACGTGGTGCGCATGCGGGCCGAAAAACGCTGGATGAATCGATTGCGGAAGCGCGGGTTCGTGAGCAGCGTGCGCAGGACGTAGGTCGACCAGGGCGGATTCGACCACAGCGTACCGTTCGGCGTGGTCGCGTGCACGATGGAATTCGCCGTGACAAGGGAGTACGCGTTACCGCCGAACCCCATGTCGAGGTCGTAAAGGACCCAGCGCCAGCGTCCGTCGGGGGTGAGGGGTCTCCAGAGTTTCAGGTTGTTGCCGGGCCAGTCGGCGTTCCCGGAATAGATTTCCACGGCCAGGTAGTCGAGATACGCGTCGATGTCGATCCAGTCGGCGGCGCGGTCGAAGCTCGACGGGTCCGAGAGATCGGCGGTGCGAAGCCACGCGAGGAACGCGTCGTAGTGGGCCGACGAGCCTTCGATCGGGTCCTTGTCGTTCTGGAGGATCTCGAGTTCTTCGGGCTCCAGGTCGAAATGGTCTGCGAAATAGTGCTCGTTGAGCTTCTCCCGCAGGTTGTGGATTCCCCAGTACTCGCCGTTGAGAAAGACGATGGCCGGCCGGTACGCCTGGGTTTCGACCGACATGGAAAGACGGGCGAGCGTCTGGATCAGTCCGTCGCGAAACATCGTGCGCCACCAGTCCTGGGCGCTGGTCCGCAGGACGAGGTTGTTGTACGAGTCCTTGTCCACGTCGGCGAACACCCTGTACCGGAATCGTCCGGGCCCATAGACCGAACGGGCGTACAGCGCCAGCGATTTCTGGGGATAGATGCGCGTGCAGCCGCCGAAAATCTTCACGCCCGCGTCCTGCGCGAACGCCAGCGATCCGTCGGTCTCGTAGAACTCGACGTGGATGGGGCGCTCCCAGTCCTGGTTCCAGTTGTGGGGCGTCGTGCGGCAGTAACCCGGGATGCCGTTGGTGCCCACCACGTAGATGCCGATCTGATCGTCGAAGAAGTGGGCCGGATCGGTCGAGAGGGAAACCACCGGCAGCGTCGGAGCTTCGTCGACGAACCAGGTGCCCGTCGTGACCGGGCTTGAGAGCCACCCCTCGCGAAAAGCCCGCGCCCTGACGACGGTCGTGCCGGTGAGCTCGATGGGGCCTGCGAACTCGGCCGACGTCTCCGTCGGTTCCGAACCGTCGGTCGTGTAGCGGACCGTCGCCCCGTCGGGTGACGCGAAGGAAACGGCCGGCGCGCCGGCGTGGAAGCCCGGCGGCGGGTCGGCGACCGGCGCTTCGAGCACCCCGGAGATGCCGGGTGTGGTATTGGCGCGGCCGGGCGTAGGCTGACCGAACAGGCGCCAGGTCGACGGCTCTTCCGGGTCGCGGCCCATGGATACGTCGGTGGCCTGGGGCCCGAACGAGACCGAGTCCCGGAGCTCGCCCTCGGCATCGAAGAGCGCGATCCGTTCGCCGTCGCGATCGAGTCCGAACGAGGCGTGACGTCCGACGTCTCGCGAGTCAGCCCATATGAGCACGTACTGCCGCGACCCGATGACGGTGGCGGGCGGAAAGATCCAACGACGCGGCCGGTCGAGATCGTCGGTCAGCGACCACCCGTCCAGCGTGGTGGAAGCGGGGCCCGCGTTGAACAATTCGATCCAGTCGACACGTTCTCCGAAATCGGGCTCGGCGATCGACGCGGCGTTGGAGGCCAGGAATTCGTTGATCACGACCTGTCTTGCGCCGGCCCGGCCGCTCGGTAGCAGGGAGAATGCCGCGATGACGAGCAGAAAAAGGGTTCGTGCGGACGCCGCCTTGACCATCGCCTCGGTACATCGGTTCGCCGGATGGAACGGTCCGGCTGGCCGCTTTGATTCGGGTCGGACAGAAAGGAGCCGAAACGAAGCGACCCGGCGCCCACCGTCCCGAAGGGCGGCAGACGCCGGGTCGAATCCGGCCTGCGGCGGTGGGTAAACCTACTTCAACAGCGTCAGCATGCGCGACGCGGCGCCCTGCGAGGTCTCGAGACGGTACAGGTACGCACCGCTCGGGAGCTTCGACGCGTCGAACCGCACGTCGTGCCAGCCCGACTCGATCATTCCGTCGACGAGAACGGCGACCTCGCGACCCAGCAGGTCATAGACCGAGAGGCGCACGTTACCGGCCTCCGGCACCGCGAAGCGGATGTTCGTCGTCGGGTTGAACGGGTTCGGATAGTTGCCTTCCAGCACGAATTCCGACGGGATCTCGACCTGGGTTTCGTTCGAGGTCGCCGAGGCGAGGACGAACTGCATGCCCGCGTCGCGGGAAGCCATGAAGACGTCTCCCGTGCCCGGGTTGATCTCGACCGTGAACACGAACTCGCCGCGCAGGGCGTACGGGTCGAACGTGCCGACGCCGGTCGGATCGGTATTCACGTGCACGCCGTTACCCCAGGTCGCGACGTACAGGTTGCCGGCCGCGTCGTACGCGAGGCTGCGGACTTCCGGCGGGTTCGGGCCGTCCGGCGGGATGCCGAAGAGGAACGCGGGATCCAGGAGGCTCCATGTGTCGCCCCCGTCCGCGCTGCGCCACACGCCACGGCCCGTGCCGATGAGCAGCACGTGCGCGTCGGGATCGAACACCATGTCGAACACGTGTCCGGCATTGTTGGCCAGGAGCGTGGCGTTGCCGTCCACGGGAGCCCAGTTCTTGCCGCGGTTGTGGGATACCATCACCCCGTTTCCGAAGGTGCCGGCGTAGATGATGGTGTCATCGTCGGGATCGACGACCAGCGACCACGGCGTATCCGCGGCACCGCCCGGGAGGCGACCCATGAAGACCCACGTCACGCCGTCGTCCACGGAGCGGAAGATCTGGCCGCCGTCGGCCGAGATATAGATCGTGCCGTCGATCGGCGACTGTGCGATCGCGTTGACGATCGTGATGTCCGGGTCGGTAACGTCGACGGGCGCCCACAGGCGGGCCGTCGCATCGGACCGGTACAGCCCGGCACGACCCCATGTGGCCATCAGGATGTCCCCGTTCACGAGGCGGAGCACGTCGGTGACGTATTGCGGGATCTCGAAGCCGTTGGACGCGGGCAGCCAGAAGAACTCACCCGCGAACTGGCCCGTCACGCCGCGATAGGCACCGAAGTTGATCGTGCCGGTCACGATGATCGGATCGCCGTTGCCGTCCTCCGAGAAGGCGATGTCGTTGATCTGCACGCCGGACGGGAAGTTGGCCTCGATGGGCACGTCGACCGTCGCCGACGCGAAGTCGTCGGCGGTCACCGGGTCGGCCGGCGTCGAGCCCGTGATCCAAGCGGTATTCGTCAGGAAGGCAGGGCGGACGACGTCCAGAAGAACCGCGAACGTGAGCGACGCCGATTCGCCCGGGGCGAGGCTGATGTCGTCCCAGGTGATGATGCCGCCGTTGGCCTCGCCCGTGTGGTTGAACGTGCCTTCGGAGAGCACTTCGCCGCAGACGCACGAGAATCCGGCGGCCAGCGTATCAGAGACCGCGATGTCGGTCGCCGCCAACGCTCCCGTATTCGACACGGTGAGCGTGAACTGCACCTCCTCTCCCGGCAGGTTGCCCAGCGGCGCGTTGGCCTGCTTGGTGATCGACAGCAGGGCGTTGTTGTCGTTGTCGACGATCGTCACCGTCTGGGCCTGCACGCCGGCCTCGAGACCACCGACGACGGTGGCGATACGCACGGTAGCCGTCTCGTCCCCTTCCTGGAAGATGTCGTTGGTGGCCGTGAGCGTCGCCGCGGCCGACAGCGTGTTGGCCGGGATGACGATCGTCGTGGTCGACATCGTGTAGTCGGTGTTCAACACGGCGGTGCCCGAGAAGCCGAGGGTTACCGTCACCGGAACGCCCTTGATGCCGCTCAGGGTCGCCGTGAACGTGGCCGTGCCCCCGGCTTCGGAGATCGACGTGTTGTTGACCGTCAGCGTCACCAGCGGCAGGAAGTCCACGTTGTTCTCGATGGACACCATGCTCACGGCCTGGCGGTTGCCGAACGTCCAGGTCCCGGCGTTGGGAGCACCCGGGGTGAACACCGGCGAAGTAACGCCCGTCAGGACGAGGTCGAGCACGTCGGCGGGCGACTCGGGACCGCCGTCCACCGCGATCGTATGGTTGGCGGACGGCGCCACGTTGAACGTGTCGTCATCGGCCGAGGCCCCGCCGTACAGGGTGACCGGAACGACGAACGCGGGGTCGAGGCCGTTGAAATTGACCACGTCGTCGCCGCTGCCGGCATCGACCTGCAGCGAACCGGACGGGTTGGCGAACGTGACGGACTCGCCGAGGGTCGAGACGATGTACGACAGGCCCGGGAGGGTACCCGGATCGTCCGACAGCGTGATCGTCTCGGCGCCGCCCGTGAACTGGAAGACGCGGCTGACCGCCGAGAGGTTGTCCAGCACCGGCTCGAGGCCCGTGTAGTTGATCGTGACGCTGCCGGCCCCGGCGACGACCGCGCCGTCGCTGGCGTTGAGGAAGGTGTGCGTCACGACGGGATACGACCCGCCGTTGGTCAGTTCGATGTTGTCGCCCGTTGCGATCTGCGCGCCGCCGTTGAACGTCATCGGGGCGAGGAGCGTCGGCGTGCCGCCGGCGAAGTTCACCACGAGCTCGTCGTCGCCCGCATCGCCGTTCATGATGACCGGGCCGCCGCCGCCCGGGCCACCGAGGGCCACGGTGAAGGCGTCGTTGCCGCCGGCCCCGTTGAGCGTCACGCCACCCACCGGCACCGGGTCGGCCGCCGAGCGGTCGATGGCGAACGTGTCCGCGCCCACGGTTCCCGTCAGGAAGTAGGCGTAGAACGACAGCGGACCGCCCACGGCGATGCCGTTCACCTCGAGGCCACCGGCATCGAGCAGATACGTGACCGCGCCGCCCGTGCCCGTGATGTTGAGCGTGTCGTTACCGCCGTTGCCGTTGTAGGCGATCGCGTTGTTCGGCGGATCCAGCGTGAAGTCGTCGTCGCCGCCGCCACCCTGGAGCGTGATGCCGCCCGTGGAGGTCAGCACCCCGATCACGTTCGTGCTGCCCGCGCCTGCGGCGCCGCCCTGGATCGAAATCGCGCCGACCCCGGTCGAGAGGGCGAGCATCGAGACGTCACCTCCGCTGGCCACCGTGACCGGAATGCCGAGCGTCGTGATGTTGTCGAGCAGCGTCACGTCGCCCGCGTCGCCCGCCGAACCGAACACGAGCCCGGTCGCCGACGAGACCGAGCCGCCGGTGAGGTTGAAGGTCAGCGCGGTCACGTTGTCGCCCGGCTGCAGCACCGAGAGATCTCCCTCGGCGTACAGCGGAGCCGACACGTTGACGAAATTGCCCCGCAGGGTAAGCGTCTGCAGCGGGGCGCCCAGGACGGTGTCGTCGACCGACAGCGGAACGTTCATCGAAAGCGTACCGGCAGTCTGCAGCGTGACGGGCACGAGCGACGACGTCGGGAACCAGTTGACGATCAGGTTGCCCGTGTTGGCATTGTCGCCCACGGTCACCGACGTCGCGGATCCCAGCGACGGCACCCCGGCCGAAGACTGGATGGTGAGCGAGGTCGCGGGGGCCGGGGGCTCGATCGTCAGGGCGCCGTCGGCCGCGAGCAGCGACTGCACGTCGAGCACGTTGGCGAAGACGTCGACGGTGGCTCCGCCGATGGTCGTCACCGGGGTGCTCATCGTGAGGGTACCGCCCGTCTGCAGCACGACCGGCACGGAGGCCGGGACCGTGAAGTAGTCGATCGTCACGTTGCCCGAGTTCGTCACGTCGCCGATCGTGATCGAGGTCGCCGAGCCGAGGGTCGGCAAGCCGCCCGTCGAGTCGAGGGTCAGCGGAATTCCGGGCGCCGGCTGCTCTATGACGAGCGGACCGGCTGCGCCGATCAGGCTCTGGACGTCCACCGTGACGGCGCGGACCGTGATCCCGACGATGCCGAGGGTAGTCACCGGCACGGTCGTCGTGAGCGTTCCGCCCGACTGGAGGGTCACGGGCACCGCGGAAGGCATGGTGAAGTAGTCCACATCCACGTCGCCCGTATTGTCGGCGTCACCGATCGTGATCGACGCGGAGGACGTGATCATCGGAGCCCCGCCCGTTGACTCCAGCGTGAGGGACGCCGCAGGCGCGGGCTGCTCGATCGTGAGCGGGCCCACCGCACCGATCAGGCTCTGCACATCGACCGTCGAGCCCCGAACCGTGATCGGGGCAGCGCCCGCGGTCGTCACGGGGACCGTCGTCGTCAGCGTGCCGCCGGACTGGAGCACGACGGGTACCGTCGATCCGGCCGTGAAATAGTCGATGTCCACGTCCCCGGAATTCGACGCGTCGCCGACCGTGATGCCGGTCGCCGACGCCAGCGTCGGCGCACCGGCAGTGGTCTGCAGGGTCATCGGCGAGGCGGCGGCAGGCTGCTCGATGGTGAGCAGCCCGTCGGAGGCCACCAGGCTCTGGATGTCCACGGTCGTGCCCCTCAGGGTCACCGTGCCGCCGGCCGACGTGGTCACGGGGGCCGTGATGACGAGCGAGGGGGAGTTGGCCGTGAAGTTGTTGCCCGCGCCCATGGCCGCACCGGAGACGGCCAGGGAGCCGGTGTTCTCGACATCGACGTCGAACGGCATCGCGCCCGTCACGATGAAGACGTCTGCCCCGGCGTCGAGGTCGACCAGGATCGACCCCGTCACGTTGACCGCCGGGATGGTCACCACCGGCGTCGTGTCACCGGCGCAGCCTGCGCACGCCCCGATGATGGAAATCGTATCGGAGCCGTCGGTGATCGTGATCGTCCCCGCGGCGTAGCCGATGGTGAGCGCATCCGCCTTCGCGCCGACGTCGGTCACGACGAGGTTGCCCGATCCGTCGATCGTGACGGTGGTCAGGAGCGCTCGCGGAGACTCGCTTGCGAACGTGGCGAGAGGAGTGCCGGCGATCAGCAGGATCGCAAGGAAGGACCGCAGGGCAGTAAGGGCAGACATGGCAGGGCGCTGGATTGAGATTCCGGTCTCCATGGGTACGAGTGAGAATTCCGGATTCGCGATCGGTTCCGCGATAATGATGATCCGTGACGAAACGTCGCCGACGGTGCCGCCCGTGGCGGTCGTCGCGGGACTCTCAATCGGGCCGCAGGACCACGCAACCCGCGTTTTCGGGGTGGTCGCGCACCAGGGCCCTGTCGTCCAGGTCCCGGATCCGGAAGAACACCCAGACGTCGCCCGCCGCGCCGCCGATCAGTACCGAGGAGGCTACGCCGAGGGAGCCGTCGCCGGTCGCGACGGCCGCGAACCAGGGCAGGACGCCCGTGAGGACGAGGGGCGCCAGCGATCCCATGCGGTACGCGCGCACCGGCATGGCTTCCCTCGCATGGCAGTACGGGGTGAGCGCCTTCCACGAGAACCCGAACGAAAAAGCCGACCAGGGCAATCCCGAGGCCCACTTCCAGGCGGCCGCGTGCGTGCCCTCGTGCACGAGCGTCAGTCCCGCGAGCCAGGCGAGCGTGACCGCGTCGAGGTCGCCGAGCGTCGACCAGCCCCGAATCAGGCCGAAAGCGACGGCCGGAAGCGCCGTTCCGACCGCCATCAGGATCCAGATGGCGGCCGGCAGGCGGGTCAGGGGTACCGAGCGGTCTTCTTCGGTCACGGCGGCGGCGGGGATACGATCGAAGCGGTGCGTCGGAGGGTCAGTACTGCCACGAACGCAGGTCGGCGCCCGCCGGGGCGATCCGGCGCACCTGGGCCTCGGCGGTTTCGACGAGTTCGCGGCCCCGTGGGCCCCAGCAGTGGGGCTGCCGGGCGCCGTACGTGAAGCTGCCGGCGTAATACGGCTCGGTCGTCGACTCCAGGAACTCCTCGAGGCGGATCGTGGCGTTCTCGAGGAAATACGTGTCGTCCTCGCCCGTCCAGACGTGCAGCTTGCCCACGAGCTTCGGCCCCAGCGCGGACCAGTTCGTTTCGAGCACGTGGCGCAGGTCGAAGGCGCGCCACGCTTCGGCCACCGCATGGTCGATCTCGCCCGTGCGCCAGTCCCAGAGCGGGGCCGGGTACCCATCCTCGCCGATCGGGCCGTACGCCGCCTCCCAGATCGCCCACTGCCGGCCCGAGCGGTGCCGGTCGCCCAGCGCCTGCTCATAGTACATCGTCTGCCGCACCGTGTAGCGCGGCGTGCCGTCCACCTCGCGCGCCTCCGGGATTTCCGACCGGATGCCCTCGTACTCGGTCCAGTAGGCGTTTTCGTCGGAATAGATGTCGATCAGCTCGTAGTCACGGAAGTCGACCGGGTCGGGACACAGCGCCAACGCCCCGCCGAAGGCCTCGGGCTCGAAGACCTGCAGGCCGAGCGCGATCCACCCGCCTGTCGAGCCTCCCGTCAGGATGCGGGCCCACGGTTCGGGCTTCATGCGGAAGTTGGCCTCGAGGTACGGGATGAGTTCCTGCATCAGGGCGTCCCGGTACGGCCCCACGTTCGGGGAGTTGACGAAGTAGGAATCGTCGTACCACGGCGTCGGGTGCTGGAACGTGACCCCGATGAAACGGGGCGCGTCGGGGCCCGTCCAGTACGCGTGGAAGGCTATTGCTGCCTCGCTGCGGCGGTCTTCCGACCCGTCCGTCGGCGGTTCGGCGAAGCCCATGGGAGGGCGAAGCGAGAAGTGGCCGTGCTGGTGGATCACCGGGTAGGTGACGCCGGGATGCTCGTCGTAGCCCTCGGGCAGCAGCACGGTGGCGCCGAGGAAGATGTCGCGGCCCCAGAAGGCCGAGAGCATCTCGCTGCGGAATTTCACCCGCTTCACGTAGCGCGTGTCGGCCGGCACTTCGGCGGGCCCGACCACGTTGGACGCGGCGAGCTTGACCGTTCGTGACATGCCGGGCTCCACGCCCAGGGTCTGCACTTCGCTGTAGAACGTGCCCTCGGACCGGAACGGCTGCTGGCCCTCCCATCGGTCGTCGTGGAGCCGGAGCACGTGCCCGTCGGACCGGCGGAATTCGGCATACGGCACCACGACCGCCTGGACGCGGTATTCGCCGGGCGGCAGGTCGGCCAGCGACTCGTGGGGGAAGCCGAACGTCGAGCCGTCGACGACCGCCGCTTCGCCCGGGGCGAGGTTCTCCACGTTCACGCCCCAGATGGGCACGCCGCGTGCGCCGTCCCCGCCCGTCGTGTGCATCGGGAGCGCATCGGGATCGCGGTCGGTGACGATCACGAAGACGCGGCCGGTGAGCGGCGATTCGAGGTCCGGCACCGTGATTTCGAATCGCAGGCCGGGTTTCGAACAGCCGGCCAGGAGCAGGAAGGCCAGGGCGATACCGGAACGTGCTTTCATGGGTTGCTCTCGATCGGTTTCGTGCGCCAGGTCGCCCCCTCGTCCGCCCCCGGCCAACGCGTGACCCGGCGGGATTCCGAGCCGTCCGGCCGGACGAGCCAGATGTCGGTCGGGCCTTCGCCGACCCGTCGGGTGAACGCGATCCACTGACCGTCGGGCGACCAGGCCGGCCACCGGTTGTCGTTTTCGTCCTGCAGGATCGGTCTTTCGCCCGTCCCGTCGGCGCCCACGAGCCACAGGGCGCATCGGCCGTCGTCGCACCGATGGAACGCGATCGTCGTACCGTCCGGCGACCAGGTCGGAAGCGCGTCCTGCGAGGTCCCGGGCGTGACCGCCCTCGCGCCGGCCCCGTCGGCGGCGGCCACCATGACCGCGCTTCTCGAGGTTTCGCCCGGCGCCGTGCGGGCAAAGGCGATCGAACGACCGTCGGGCGAGTACTCCGGGGAGATGTCGGTGACTCCGGACCCGGAGAGGCGTTCGACCGAGCCGTCGGCGAGGGAGAACCGGTACACCGCACGCGATCCCTCCCGATCGCTCACGAACAGGACATGCCCCCCGTCGGGTGACCAGTCGGGGTCGGCGTCGTACGCCGGCGACTCGATGAGGGCCCGTGCGGTACCCGTGGCCTGATCCAGTACGTACACGTCGGCGTCGGACCCGGACCAGCGCGTGTAGGCCAGCACGGCCCCGTCGGGCGACCAGTCGGGGTTGTACTCGGTGCCCTCGTACGCGGTGTACCGGATGAACGATGACGAATCCGGGGCCATGCCCATCAAATCGAGCGACTCGTGCCGGTCGCTGGCGAACGTGAGTTCGAACGGCTCGGGGGTCGAACACGCGCCGGCGAAGAGCACGAACGGGAGGAGTACGGGCAGGCGGAGCATCAAAGGAGGGATCGGACACGGTCGAAACTACGCACCGTGCGTCCAGACGCGCCGAGATATCCCGCGGTCGAGGCGTAGTTTCGTCGCACCCGGGACCCCATTCCCCTTTCCGCGATGAACCGCACGGCACTTCTCCTTACGGCACTCGCCGCCGCGCTGACGCTTTCGTCCTGTTCGGGCGACCGTCCGGCCGGCACGCTCTCCCTCGAATACGAACGGTACGAACTGCCCAACGGCCTCGACGTCATCCTGCACGTCGACCGAAGCGACCCGATGGCCGCGGTCGCCATGACCTTCCACGTCGGCAGCGCGCGCGAGGTACCCGGCCGTACGGGCTTCGCGCACCTCTTCGAGCACCTGTTCTTCCTCGATTCCGAGAACCTGGGGCCCGGCGGGCTCGACCGCCTGATGACCCGGATCGGGTCCTCGACCAACGGCTCGACCACGACGGACCGCACGAATTACTTCGAGGTCGTTCCGATCGACGGCCTCGAGAAGGCGCTCTGGGCGGAATCGGACAAGCTCGGCTTCTTCATCAACACCGTCACCGAGGACGTGCTGGCCAAGGAGAAGCAGGTCGTCAAGAACGAGAAGCGGCAGGGGGTCGACAACCGCCCGTACGGCCACACGGGGGACGTGCTGGACCGGGCCCTGTACCCGGAGGGGCACCCGTACCGCTGGCAGGTGATCGGGTCGCTCCAGGACCTGGACGCCGCGACGCTTGCCGACGTGAAGGCGTTCCATGCCGCATGGTACGGGCCCAACAACGCCACCCTCGTCGTGGCCGGCGACATCGACGTCGATTCGACCAAGGCCTGGATCGCGAGGTATTTCGGCGAGATCCCGTCCCGCCCGATGCCGGAAAGCCCGGCTCCGCCCGAGGTCTCGCTCGCCGAAAGCCGGCGCATGCAGCACGAGGACCGCTTTGCCCGTCTTCCGGAACTGACGATGGCGTGGCCGTCGGTACCGCAGTACCATCCGGACGCCGCCGCATTGGGCATCCTGGCGGACCTGCTGGCCGACGGGAAGGCGTCGCCGTTCTACCGGGTGATCGTGAAGGAGAAGCAGCTCGCGCCCGCCGTGTCGGCCTACGCCGGCGAGGGCGAGCTGGCCGGGACCTTCGAACTCCGGGTCCGGGGCTTCGCCGAGATCGACCTGGATTCGGTGGCCGCCGCCGTCGACGGGGCGTTCGCCCGCTTCGAAAGCGAGGGCATTCGGGCCGAGCAGCTCGCCCGCGTCAAGGCCGGGGCCGAGACGGCCTTCTATTCCGGCCTGTCCAGCGTGCTGGGCAAGGCCTTCAGTCTCGCCGAGTACTCGATCTTCGCGGGGGACCCGGGATTCGCGGCCGAAGAACTGCGGCGCATCCTGGCGGTCACGCCCGACGATGTGATGCGCGTGTACGAGCGCTACGTGAAGGGTCGCCCGTTCGTCGCGACGTCCTTCGTGCCGGTCGGAAGGCCGGAACTGGGGCTGGACGGGGCCGAAACGGCCGAGGTCTACGAGGAGCCCATCGTCCAGGGTGCCGAAGCCCCGGTGATGGTGGACGACCGCGGCACCATCGAACGCACGCCGTCGGCGATCGACCGCAGCGTCGAGCCGGGTTTCGGCCCGACGCCCACCGTTCCGGTCCTGCCCGCCTGGACCGCGTTACTGCCTTCGGGCCTCCCGGTGTTCGGCGTCGAGGATCGGGAGCTTCCGCTCGTGCAGTTCGAACTCCGGTTCCGGGGCGGCCACCTGGCCGAACCGCCGGGCAAGACCGGTGTCGCGAGCCTTTTGGCGGGCACCCTGCTGGAGGGGACCGCCACGCGGACGGCCGAGGAGCTGGAGCTGGCCATCGACGGGCTCGGGGCCTCGATCCGCGTCTCGTCCTCGAGCGACGAGTTCACGATCCAGGGCTCGACGCTCGCCCGCAACTGGACCGCCACCATCGACCTGGTGCGCGAGATCCTGCACACGCCGCGCTGGGACGCGGAGGCGTTCGAGCGCGCGCGGCAACGCACGCTGGCGTCGCTGGAAGCCGGGCTGGGCGAACCTACGACGATCGCGGGCAACGTCTTCTCCCGCCTCGTGTTCGGCGACCATCCGCTGGCCGAAAACCCGTTCGGAACGCCCGCCACGGTCGCTACGATCACGATCGACGACCTCAAGGCATACCACGGTTCGGCCCTGGGCCTCGATCTCGCGGCGTTCCACGTCGCGGGGGCCGTTACGCGGGACGAGGCGCTCGCGGCCGCGGCGCGCGTCACCGACGGCCTGATGGCCTCGCGGGTCGCCTTCCCCGGTCCGCCGTCATGGGATCCGGCCCGCGCCGGGCTCTACTTCGTGGACGTGCCGGGCGCCAAGCAGTCGGTGCTCACGATCGGACGCCTCGCGGTGGCCCGCACCGACCCGGACTGGGTGCCGGCCGAGTTCACCAATTTCCGGCTCGGCGGCGGCGGATTCGCGTCCGAGCTGACCCAGGTGCTGCGCGAGCAGAAAGGCTACACGTACGGCATCTCGTCGCGGTTCTCCGGGACGGACGTCCCGGGACCGTTCCGCATCTCGTCTTCCGTGCGCTCGAACATCACGCTCGAGGCGCTGGACCTCGTCAAGGGCATCCTGGAGCGGCACGGGCCGGATTTCGACGCGGAAGACCTCGAGATCACGAAGAACTACTACCGGCGATCGAGCGCCACGCGGTACGAGACGCTGGGGGCCAAGCTCGGCGTGCTCGCCACGATGTCGGACTACGGGTTGCCGGCCGACTACGTGCAGGCGGAACTCGCGGCGGTCGATGCCATGACGGTCGACCGGGTGCGCGGGATCACGGACCGCTTCCTCCGGCCCCCGGACATGGTCTGGCTCGTCGTCGGCGACGGGGCCACGCAGCGCGCCCGGCTCGCGGCGCTGGGGCTCGGTCCGGTCCGGGAGGTGACGCCGTGAAACGGGAGCCGCAGCACGGACCCCCGCGCGCGCGGGTCTTCGTGTCGGGATGCTACGATATCCTGCACGCCGGCCACGTCCAGTTCTTCCGCGAGGCGCGCGCGCTCGGGGACCACCTGACCGTGTCCTTCGCGTCTTCGGAGGTGCTGTGGACCCACAAGGCCCGGCGCAGTTCGTTGCCCGACGAGCACAAGCGGGCGCTGCTCGAGAGCCTGGACGTCGTCGACGAGGTGGTGCTCGGGGAGGACCCGGTCGACGGGCTCGACTTCGCGTCGCACTTCCGCCGGCTGCGGCCCGACATCCTCGCCGTCACCGAGGACGACAAGTACGAGGACGTCAAGCGCACGCTGTGCGCCGAGGTCGGTGCCCGGTACGTGCGGCTTCCGAAGACCCCGCCGCAGTTCCAGCCGGTATCGACCTCCGGGCTGGTGAAGTGGATCCGCGCGCCGCTGGAAGCCCCGCTGCGCGTCGATTTCGGCGGGGGATGGCTCGACGTGCCGCGGTTCGCGCGCGCGGGGGCCTACATCGTCAACTGCGCGATTTCGCCCACGGTGAGCCTGCGCGAGTGGCCCTACCGCCACCGGGCGGGGCTGGGCGGAAGCGGCGCCTGGGCATTGCTCACGGGCCAGGACGGCGTCGCCTCGGAACTCGACCTGGGCGTGGGCTGGCAGGACCCGGCGGTGATCCGCGAGACCGGGCTGTGCGTCTGGCGCTCCGGGCTGCGTCCTTCGCTCGAGATCAAGACCGACGGGTCGATGCTGCGGGGGCGTCTGGCGCTCCTCTGGACCGGGGAGGAGCACGATACGCCGGGACTGGCCGACCGATCGCGCGATTTCGACGCCATCGAAGCAGCCGGACGCGCGGCGCGCGATGCCGTCTGGGCCCGCGACCTCGACGGATTGGCCCGGGCGGTGGAGATCTCGTACGCCATGCAGCTCGCCGAGGGCATGGACCCGCTGCCCGAGGCACCCGGGGCGCCGGCGCGCAAGTACTGCGGGGGAGGGTTCGGAGGATACGCGGTGTACCTCTTCCCCTCCGCGGTCGATCGGGACGCCTTCGTGGCCGACGTGGCCGATGCCCGGGCTGTCGAACCGTTTCTTCGGATCGAGTGAGCCCCCGCGGGCACGGTGCGCCGGCGCGGTTTTCACGCACGGCAGACCGGTCGGCGAATCGGAATGCCGGGCCGGGAGTCTTGCGCGTCTGCGCGGGGATGCGTATCTGCGGACTCGCCACACCATCACGACGACAACCCATGCATCGCCTCCTGCTGGTCGCCGCCCTGTTCATTGCCGTCGCGCCCGCCGCCGCCCAGGCTCCTTCGGACCCCTGGCAGCACCAGAAGCTCTGGTACACCGCCCCCGCCCCCGATTGGGACAACTCGCTTCCGGTCGGAAACGGCCGCCTCGGGGCCACCGTGCTGGGTGGGCTCGCCGAGGAACGCATCGTGCTGAACGAGGAGACACTGTGGTCGGGAGGCCCGTACGACCCCACGAACCCCGGCGGCTACAAGGCGCTGCCCGAAATCCAGCGCCTCATTTTCGAAGGGGACATCGAGAAGGCCCACGACCTCTTCGGCCGCACGATGATGGGCATTCCGTACGAGCAGATGAAGTACCAGCCCTTCGCCGACCTGCGGTTGACGTTCGCCGGGCACGAGGCGGGGTCGGACTACCGGCGCGAGCTGGACATGGACCGCGCGATGGTGACCGTCCGGTACAAGGTCGGGGACGTGACCTACACCCGGGAGACGTTCTCGACGGCCGTCGACCAGGTCGTGGCGATGCGCATCTCGGCCGACCGGCCGGGGGCCCTCAATTTCGACGCGGTGCTGCTCGGCTTCCGCAACCAGGCGCACTCCAACTACGGTACCGATTACTTCTGGATGGACGGAATCGGCCCGGACACGCTGCGCCTGACCGGCCGCAGCTCCACGTTCCTCGGCATCGAGGGCCGCATGCGTTACGAGGGCCGGCTCGTCGCCCGCCCCGAGGGAGGAACCGCCGAGGTGGATTACAAGACGCTCAAGGTTCGGAACGCCGACGCGGTCGTACTGCTCTTCGCCGCCGCGACCAACTTCGTGCGGTACGACGACATCTCGGCCGACCCGTCGGCGCGGGTCGCGGCCTACCTCGACAAGGTGAAGGACCGGTCGTGGGACGCCATGCTCGCCGACCATCTCGAGGAGCACCGGTCGTGGTTCCGCCGCGTCTCGCTCGTCATGGGACCGGACACCGCCACCGTTCCGACCGACGTGCAGCTGAAGCGGTACGCCGCGAAGCCCGATCCGCACCTGGCCGGCCTGGCGTACCAGTTCGGCCGCTACCTGCTCATCGGATCGTCGCGGCCGGGTACCAACGCGGCCAACCTCCAGGGCATCTGGAACGACAACTCCAACCCCTGGTGGGACTCGAAGTACACGATCAACATCAACATCCCGATGAACTACTGGCCCGCCGAGACCGGCGGGCTGCCCGAACTCTCGGAGCCGCTGTTCAGCCTGATCAAGGACGTATCCGAGACCGGGCGCTCGGTCGCGCGGGAGCACTGGGGCGCGCGCGGATGGGTCCTGCACCAGAACACCGACCAGTGGCGCGCCGCCGCCCCCATGGACGGCCCGTCGTGGGGCTCCTGGCCGGTCGGCGGGGCGTGGCTGTCGACCCACCTCTGGGAGCGCTACCTGTTCGATCCGGACGAGGATTTCCTGCGCGCGTGGTACCCGATCCTGCGCGACCAGGCCCGGTTCCTTGCCGACATCCTCGTGGAGCATCCGAAGACCGGGTACCTCGTGATCGTGCCGGGCATGTCGCCCGAGAACTTCCCCCTCTACCCGGGGAACGGACGCTTCTTCGACGAGGTCACCGGCGCATTTCTCAAGGGCCGCATGATGCAGGCCGGCGTCACGATGGACAACCAGATCGTGCGCGACCTCTTCGACGCGTATCTGAACGCGGCCGAAGTGCTTGGCGTCGATCCGGAGCTGCGCGCGGAAGTGGCCGAGAAGGGCCGCAGGCTTCCGCCCAACCAGGTGGGACGGCACGGCCAGTTGCAGGAGTGGTTCGACGACTGGGAGGACCTGGAGCCGGAGCACCGGCACATCTCGCACCTCTACGGACTCTGGCCGGGCGACGAGATCACTCCGCGCGGCACGCCGGTCGAGGCCGCCGCCGCCTCGGTCACGCTCGACCTGCGCAAGACGGGCGGGTGCGGATGGTCCTACGGCTGGAAAGTCGGCCTTCGGGCGCGTCTCGCCCAACCCGAGCAGGCCCACGAGCAGATCGCGCGTTACCTGTCGGATAACGTGCTGACCAACATGTTCTCCCGCTGCGGTCGCGCGCTGCAGGTCGACGGCTCGTTCGGAACCACGGCCGGCATCGCCGAGATGCTGCTCCAGTCGCACACGGATACGCTCGACGTGCTGCCGGCGCTGCCCGCGGCGTGGCCGGAAGGCCGCGTGGAGGGGCTGCGGGCGCGCGGCGGACTGACGGTGGACCTGGCGTGGGAGAATGGAAAGGCGACCGAACTCGTGGTGCGCACCACGCGTGCGGGGACGTTGGTCCTCCGCGGGGCGCCTACGGGCCAGGTCACGGTCGACGGGGGCCGTGCGCGCAGCCGAGCCGTGGCGCCGGGGGTGATCTCCGTCGAGGCACGGGCGGGCGCGACGTACCGTTTCGTGTCGTCGGTCCGCTGACGGCCTCGGTTCGCACCAGTTCGGCCGCTACCGCATGACCTATCTCGAGCAGAACCGCCGCAGCTGGGACCGGGGCGTCATGGCCTCGAGCCGCTGGGCGCAGCCCGTGTCGTCGGCCGAGGTCGCCGAGGCGCGGGCCGGCCGATGGCAGGTGGTGCTGACCCCCGTCAAGCCCGTGCCAAGGGAGTGGTTCGGGGACCTGGCGGGCCGGGACGTGCTCTGCCTGGCGTCCGGCGGCGGTCAGCAGGCGCCCATCCTGGCCGCCGCGGGCGCGAATGTCACCAGTTTCGATCTGTCGGAGGAACAGCTGCGGCGTGACCGGTCGGTCGCGGAACGTGACGGACTTGCCGTTCGGTGCGTACGGGGCGACATGGCCGACCTGTCCGTCTTCGGCGACGGCACGTTCGATCTCGTATTCCACCCCGTTTCGAACGTGTTCGTGCCCGACCCGATGCCTGTCTGGCGCGAGTGCTTCCGCGTCCTGCGGCCCGGCGGATGCCTGCTCGCGGGCTTCATGAACCCGGCGATGTTCCTCTTCGACAACGACGAGGCGGATCGGACGGGCGTCCTGACGGTGAAGCACGCGCAGCCGTATTCCGACCTGACGCACCTCGGGCCCGCCCGCCTGCGCGAAAAGGCCGAGGCGGGCGAGCCGCTCGAGTTCGGTCATTCGCTGGCCTCCCAGATCGGCGGCCAGCTCGAGGCCGGCTTCGTGCTGACCGGCCTGTACGAGGACGGCTGGCTGGACGACACGTGGGCGTTCGCGCGCGTGTCGCCGGTCAGCGTCGCCACGCGAGCGGTACGGGGCTGACGGCGGCCCGGCGGGCCAAGGATTGGAAAATGTGACCCCAATCCCATGTATTTGCCCGCTTCTGGGGCTCAATACATCGAAAAGAGGCCGAAAGTCGACATAATCACCCGCTTTTTGGGGTCAATACGTGGGATTTGGGCACGAAATTCCAATTGCGCGCCCGCTCTTCGGGGTCAAGACGTCGATCGGGGGCCGAATTTCCCCGTCCGCCCCCCATCGGTCGTCGTGGCGTCGGTCCGCACGGCCTCCTCGGCCGAGCGGCCGCATTCCGGGCAGGTGATCTCCGGCTCGAGCCGGTGTTCGGCCATCAGTCGAGCCTCCGGAACCGTACGTCCCGCGTCCGCCCGTTGGCCAGGTAGAAGGCGATCACGCGGCCGTTGCGGTCGCGCTCGAAGGTGACGTCCGGGAAGGCCGTGGAGGCGAAGGTGTCGTCCTTCGTGTGCGTGAGCTTGAGATCGTCCATGCGCCGCTGCTGAAGAACCAGTGCGGAATCGACCTCGACCACGGTGAAGAAGGTCTCCAGTTCGTCGCTCAGGTAGCGCCCGACGAAGTCGGCCAGTCGTGGAGGAGCGGGTTTCGCCGCCGCGGCCTCGCCCTCTTCCGGAAGGCGCGTTGCCCGGTTGTTTCCGTTTTGATGGAGCGTGAGCGAGGTGACCTTGCCGTCCTTGTCCCGGTGGAAGGTCACGGACGCCTCGACGATCGTCAGGGCGAACGTGGAATCGGACGTCGGACGGATTTCGGCCCGCGGTTGTCCCGTGGCCTGCGTGTAGAACGTGCCTTCCTCGCGGAAGAACGTCAGGATGAAGTCCGGGGCCACGTCCAACGAATAGCGCCCGACGTAGGCGTCGAACGCTGCCGGATCGTACGTGGCAGGGTCGAAGGCGCCGGGGGCGGGCGCGGCCGGCGTTTCGGGCTTCTTCAGTTGCGGAAAGAAGGCCTCGGCAATCGTGAAAGCGAGGTTCGCATTGAACGAGCCGTCGTTGCTCTGCACCGTGATGCCGGCGTCGAGGTCGGGATACCAGGCCAGCATCGAGCGGTGGGCGATGTCGGCGCCACCGTGCTGCACGCGGCGGACGCCGTTCTGCTTGTCGATGAAGAGCCCGAGGCCGTACCCGGTCGTGTCGCCGTTGGCCAGCACGAACGATGTCGTCATCTGCTCGACGATGCGGGCGTTTCCGACCCGCGGATTCTCGTAGTTCTCGACCCACTTCTTGAGGTCGAGGACCGACGCGTAGATGCCGCCGGCGCCGGTCGAGGCTCCGATATCGCGCTTTTCCAGCCAGCCGCCGTCGGGCGCGGGCACGTAGCCCACCGTGCGTCCGGGTACGACGTGTTCCGGCGTCGGGCGAACCAGGGTGTGGGTCATGCCGAGCGGAACGAAGACCCGATCCCGCAGGAAATCGGCGAACGGTTGCCCACTTACGCGCTCGACGATCGTCGCCGCGAGCGAGAAGGCCGAGTTGTTGTAATTCCACTCGGCACCGGGCTCGTTCTGGAGCTTGGGCTGCCGCCGGATGATGTCGATGATCTCGCCGCGGCGGATCCAGTCGCCGTTGCCCAGGTCGCGGCCCGACATGAGGAGGAGATTGAGGAACTCGCGGTATCCGCTGGTGTGGTTCAGGATGTGGCGGATCGTGACGGTCGAACCGAGGTCGGGCAGCTCGGGGACGTGCTTGCGTACGTCGTCGTCGAGCGACAGCTTGCCTTCCTCGGCGAGCAGCAGCACGGCGAACGCGGTGAACTGCTTCGAGGTCGAGCCGATGTTGGTGGGGGAGTCCACGGTGAACCGGGTGCCGGCCGCGAGGTCGGCCAAGCCCACGGCGGTGGCGTAGAGCGTCCTTCCGCCCTGGAATACGTGTACGGCGGCGCCTGGCGCGTCGGTCCGGTTCCACGGCGAGAGCAACTGGTCGGTCCGTTTCTTCGGGTCGGTGGCGACGGGTTCGGCCCGCTGCAGCGTGATGGCGTAGGCGCCCGTCTTCGGGTCCGCGTTGCCGGCCGCGTGCACGCTCACGGTATGAACTCCGTCGGCCGTCGTCGTGAGCGTGAACGATTCGCGTCCACGCGCGGGACCGTCGAACTTCGCCAACTCCTTGCCGTCGGGACCCGCGATCACGATTTCCACGTCCACCGACCGTTGGTCGACCCAGCCGGTCACGAACCAGTCCGTGGAGGCGGTGAATGCATAGGCGTCCCGCTCGCCCTCCACGGCGATCGATGCCTCGATCGTGCGACCCGTGCGCAGGGTGACAGGCTGGGCGAGCGCCGGTGCGGCGACGAGAAGCGCGGCGGCGAGAGCGAGCAGGCGGGGCATGGGGCAGACAGAGTTGATGGCCACCAATATGAACCGGGCAGGGGAAGGGATCAAGGGCGCTGCCCCCGTCGGCATGGCCCTCCTCGATCCGAAACGTGGCAACCGCGGCCCACTATCGGTTGCTTTTCAGCTATTCATGCGCCTGGTAGCGTGAGAATCACCGAAATGGGGCCTCCGAAGTGGAATACGGCGCCGATTTCCACTTCACCGTCCTGGCTGGGGGCGTCATGTCGCGGTACCGGCCTGGACCATGTTTGAAATCGGCCTGCGCACGCTCAACGCGAGATCCTGGAGGAGACTCCGTTCATGCCGCATCGCGATCTGCCGGTCAGGCCACGTCCTGCTAGCCTGGAGCAGGAAGCCGAGGAACTGCTCACCGGGTTGCGGGGGGGGAGAGCCGGCTGCGCTCGACCTGTTGGTGGAATTCGGAGAGACCGTCATCGTCGTCGAGGCGAAGACGCCGGTACGCGCTGGCGGGATTGGGATGGAATTGGTACCCTCTGTCGAGCCGAACGAATGTGAACCCCATGCCGATCACCCGCCGCGAAGCCTTGCCCGCCATCGGATTGCTGCTGGCCGCGCCCCTGGCGTGCCGCCCCGGCCGTGAGCCCCTGGACCCACTGGCCGGCACCATCGCCGACTTCCAGGCCGGGCGGGTGCGCGGCGATTGGACGAGCCTCGAGGTGACGCAGGCCGCGATCGCCCGCGGCCGATCCCTCGCAACCCTGCGCGCCGTCGACCTCTGGTGCGACACGGCGCCGGACGAGGCGCGGGCCTCTGACGAACGCCTCGCCGCCGGCTCCCTGCGCGGCCCTCTCGACGGCGTACCCGTCTTCGCCAAGTCGATCCACGACATCGCCGGGCTGCCGACCACCGCCTCGAGCGCCGAGTGGGCGCGGTTGTTTCCGGAGGCGGTCCCGCGCGATGCCGTCGAGGTCGCGCGGATGCGCGCCGCAGGAGCCGTGGTGCTCGGCAAGACCGCGGCCGACGACTTCGCCTATCGCGGCAACGGCACCAGTTCGTTGACCGGGCAGGTGCTCAACCCCCACGACCCGATGGGCGTGAAGACGCCGGGCGGCTCGAGTGCTGGCACCGCCGTGGCGGTCGCCTGCGGAATCGCCTTCGCGGGTCTGGGTACGGACGACGGTGGGTCGAACCGCATTCCGGCCCAGTTCACGGGCGTGGTCGGAATGAAACCGACCTTCGGGCTGGTTCCACGCACCGGCGTGATCCCGACGTGGCCGTACCTCGACACGCACGGTCCGCTGGCGCGAACGGTCGCCGACGCAGCGATTCTGCTGGCGGCGATCGCCGGGCCCGATCCCGACGACGCGCTGGCTCTTACCGGCCCCTACGACCCCGCGCCGCTGCTCGCATTGCCGGGAGACGCGCTGCGCGGCGCGCGCCTGGGGCTCGTCGAGGCACACGTTCCGCGCGATCGGATGCCGGCCGAGACGCTCGCCATGGTCGAACGGGCCGTTGCCGATCTGCGGGCTGCCGGGGCCACCGTCGTGCCCTTCGAAACCCCGGTGGACCGGCACAACGTCCAGGACCTGTTTGCCGAGGCGGCCGCCGCCGCCGGAGACGTGGAGCCGTCCGCCCGTCCGCCCGCCGCCACGGCCAACGCGCTCCTGCGGTATTTCGAGAGGCACGAAGGCGACGCCAGGGCAATGGTCGCGCGGGGTCTCGCGCCGTACCAGGCTTTCTACGACGTGCTTCCGACCGATTCCGAAGACCTGCTGGCGCTCGCCGCCGAGCCGTACGAGAAATCGCCGGCCGGGCAGGCGTTCGCGCGGGCGAGGGCCGTCGTCGTGGCACGGCTCGCCGACGCGATGGCGGCGGCCGGCCTGGACGCCATGATCTATCCCACCATGCCCTTCCCGGCGCCGCGGGCCGTGGACGACTGGCCGGACATCCGCACACCGCTCGGGTACGGCAACTGGACCGGCCTGCCGGAAGTATCGGTGCCCGCGGGTCTCGGGGCGGACGGAATGCCCTCGTGCAACCTGTCCTTCGTCGGACCCTGGCTGGCTGACGCGCGCGTGCTGGCGTTGGCGCACGGGTATGAGCGGGCGTCGAACCGCTTTGCCGCGCCGTCGGTCGGCTGACTTCCGAACCATGGGGTGCGGTTCCGCGGGGTCCGGACGCTACCTTGCGGGTGCTACCCCCATCCCGCGGAGGTCCCCGTGCGTACGCTGCTCGTGTTCGCCGCCTTCGCGTTTCAGACCGCGCCGTCGTCGGCCCAGGATGACGAACGCGCTCGCGAAACGCTCTTTTCCTGGTCCGGCCCCACCGGTGTGACCCCCGGTGATCGCCCCATGGCGACCGATCGCCCCGATTTCACCGAGGCCTCCACGACCGTGGGCCTCGGCGTGACGCAGGTCGAGTTCGGGTATACGTTCTCGAAATCGGGCGGCGCCGAGGCCCACTCCCTGGGTGAGCCCCTCCTGCGCCACGGTGTCCTGGCGACCTGGCTCGAGCTGCGCCTGGCCGTGTCGCCCGTCGCGCACCGCGAAGAGAGGACCATGACCGGCACCGAGGACCTGTACCTGGGCGCCAAATTCGCGCTCGCCGCGCAGCACGGTGCCCTGCCCGAAGCGGCGCTCGTCCTGCAGATGACCGTCCCGACGGGCAGCGCCGCCTTCACGGCCGACCGGGCGCTGGCCGGAGCGAACCTCCTCTATGGCTGGGACCTCGATGAACGATGGTCGGTCGCGGGCAGCACCCAGGTCAATCGCGCGGCAGGGCGTGAATCGTCCTCGTATGACGAATGGGCGCAATCGGTTACGGTGGCCCGCGCGCTGTCCGGCCGCGTGGGGTCCTATGCGGAGTGGTTCGGAATCTTCGGCGGGGATTCCGACCAGCACTACCTGAACGGCGGCCTCACGCTGGCGGCGACGGACGACCTCCAGTTCGACGTGCGACTGGGCAAGGGCCTGAACACCGGGGCCGAGGACCTCTTCGTCGGGACGGGGGTATCGGTCCGGTTCCGATGAAAACCCGGGAGGTGGCTCCATGACTTCGCAGGCGGGGAAAACGAAGGTCCAGGGCGCCCATTGGAAGCGCGGCCTGAACATCGCTTCCGACAAGTACGACGCCGTGTCGGCGGCCATCCTCGCATCGCTCGGCGAGGAGCCCATGAAATTCACCCGGCTCGTCGAGCTCGTCTCGGCCCGGCTCCCGGATTTCGACGGATCGGTATCGTGGTACACCATCTCGATCGCGCGGGAGCTGGAATCGCAGGGGCAGATCGTGCGCAGCGCGAAGCCGGTGCTTTACTCCAAACCGGCGTGAAGACGAGGGTCCTCGCCGTCCTGCGGCGCCGATTGCCGGTCTGGCTCGGGCTCGGTCTCGCGCTTGCGGGCTGCGGTACACCGGCGAAGACACCGCTCGTGCTCGCTGGTGTAACCGTTGTCGACGTAGAGACCGGGAGACTCGTCGAAGGCGTGAACATCGCGATCGACGGAACGCGCATCACGGCCGCGGGGGCCGAGGTGGAAATCGGCCCCGGCGCCAGGGTCGTCGATGCGACCGGGCTTTTCGCCCTCCCGGGGCTCTGGGACATGCATACCCACTCCCTTTGGAGCGCGGATGCCCTCGCGACCTTTCTTCCACTCTATGTGGCCCAGGGAATTACCGGGATCCGGGACATGGGCGGAACGCTCGCCTCCCTGGCGGCAGCCCGGGACTCGCTGCTCGGGGGACGTGTCGCCTGGCCCCGCATCGTTGCGGCCGGACTCGTCGTCGACGGCGCACTCCCCGTGGACGCCAGCATCTCCCTGGGGGTCGCCGACTCGGCGACGGCCTATTCGGCCGTGGATTCGCTTGCGCGTGCGGGTGCCGACTTCATCAAGGTCTACACGCTCCTCGAACGGGAGGTCTATTTCGCGCTCGTTCGGGCGGCGAAAGCGGCCGCTCTGCCCGTGGCGGGCCACGTTCCGGCCTCGGTGACCCCGGACGAAGCGGCGAGGGCGGGGCAGCGCAGTATCGAACACCTGCTCGACGAGCTGGACCTGGTATGCCCCGTCGCCGAACCGGCCGCATGCGAAAGGCTCGCGGGGGTCTTCCGCGAAGAGGGGACGTGGCTTACGCCGACCCTCGCGGCACTGCGTCCGAAGGCCCGGTTCGACGACCCGGCGTATGCGGAAGACCCTCGGCTGGCGTACGTGGTACCCGCGCTGCGCAACGACTGGCTCTCAGGCCGCGTCTCCAGGATCGAGCAGGGCCCCGAGTACCTGGCCGGCAAACGCCGCCATTATGCGGACGAGGTCGAGTTGACCCGGTTCTTCCACGAACGGGGCGTACCGATGCTCGCGGGGTCCGATGCGGGCGTTCCGTTCAGTTACCCCGGATTCACTCTGCACGACGAACTGGGGCTGCTGGTCGAGGCTGGGCTGTCTCCGTTGGATGCGCTGCGTGCAGCGACGATCGGCCCGGCGACCTTCCTCGGCGCGCGAGATTCGCTCGGAACGCTCGCGACCGGTTGGGTTGCCGACCTCGTGTTGCTGCGCGAAAACCCGCTTCTCGACATCTCGGCGACGCGTTCGATCGAGGCGGTGGTGCTGAGGGGAAGGTATCTCGACCGCGCGACGCTGGACGGGATCATGGACGGGGTGCGGCGCGTGGTCGCGACGCGCTGAATTCCGTGCACGCGCAACCGCGACGCCGGGTGGTCTCGTACGAGGGATCGACCGAACCCGGATCGCCATGCCTTCGTTCTCCGCATCGTCACGCACATTCGGCCTTCGGTGGGCCGCCGTCACTCTTGCGCTGCTGGTCCTGGTGCCGGCGCCGATCGCCCGGGCCCAGGCACCCGGCCGGGGGCACACCGAATGGGTGGTGACTGCTTTGCCGATCGGCATCGGGGTTTCCCGCGTCGTCGTCGGCCCGGTGTCCGTCGGCCTCGCGCTCACGGGGCCCGGGCTTGCGTTGTCGCTCGGTGATGACGGAGGCGACGAAAACCGACTCGCCTCTGCGGCCGTCCCGATCGATGTCGCGACCGGACGCGTCGTGTGGCGCCTCGCCCCGGCGGCGATCGTCGTGTCGGGCAATGACTGGAGCCAGGTGTACCCGGGATTCCACGCGGGGGCGCGAACCCGTGCGCGGGTCGGGGGGCTCGACCTGGCCCTCGGGGTCGATCTCGCGGGCGCCCGCCTGGCCGGGCCGAACGGGACCGGGACATGGCGGGCGTGGCTGGGGCCCGTGGTGGGAATCGCCTGGTAGCCGGCACGGCGCCGGTTCACCGTGCCGCGGTCCGGCTGAGCGCTTCCCGGTCGTCCGGCGTGTCGACGTCGCGCAGGATGCCCGGGTCGCCGGTCTCGACGAAAATCGCGGCCGAGGTCAGCTCGCGGGCGCCCCGGTCGCCCGCAAGTCCCTGCAGGCGTTCGGAATACGAGGGCGGAAACCAGACCGGGTGACCGCGCCGCCCGTCGCAGAGCGGCACCACCGGGCGGTCGGCCGTCGCGTGCCCGACGATGGCGGCCACCGATTCCGCCCGCACGAACGGAAGGTCGCCCGGCCAGATGAGCCAGCCCGGGCTGTCCGGTGAGGCCTTGGCTCCGGCCGCGATGCTCGTGCCCATGCCTTCCGCGTACCTGGGGTTATGCACGGTCTCGAAGCCCGCGGCGGCGACGAGGGTCTCGACGGAGGCCCGGTCGTGCCCCGAAACGACGAGCACGCGTCCGGCGCCGGAGGCGGCGCGAAGAGTGCGAGCGAGCAGGGGTTGCCCGCCCAGGTCGGCGAGCAGCTTGTTCGCCCGGCCGTACCGCGTCGAGCGGCCGGCGGCGAGGACGATGACGGTGGGGCGCACGTTCGGCAGGGTTTCGGGTAAGGTAGCCGGTCGACCGTCGATTCGAGATCGCCCGCCGCCTACATTCCGTAGCCCACGGTACCCACCCCGGACGAACCACCCATGCTGCGGATTCCCTTTTTCCTCGTTCTGGCGGTAACAGCCGGTTTCGCCGCGTCGGCCTGCCGTCCCGGGTCCGAAGCCGTCGATCTCCAGGCCCTCTCGGCAGCCTTCGTCGACCCCCCGGCCTCGTCCCGCCCCGGCGCCTTCTGGGCGTGGCTCAACGGCGACGTCACGAAGGAGTCCATCACGCGGGATCTCGAGGAGATGAAGGCCAAGGGCATGGCCCGGGCCGAGATCTGGGACGTCGAGGCGCGCAACAACACGGACGGGGCGTTCGGAATCGGCCCCGCCTTCCTCAGCGACGAGTCGGTGGAGCTGATCCGGCACGCGCTCGCCGAAGGGAAACGGCTGGGCATCCGCATCGGCATGATCGCGTCGAGCGGGTGGAACGCCGGCGGGGATTGGGTGACGCCCGATTGGGCCGCGAAGGCCCTCTACCACTCGGAATTGCAGGTGGCGGGCCCCGGTCCCTTCGACGGTCCGCTTCCTTTTCCGGCCGTTCCGGAGCACGCTCCCCGGGACACCGCCGGCGTGCCCCTGTTCTACAAGGAGGTATCGGTGGTTGCCGTGCGCGAACGGCCCGGTCGCAGGCTGGAAAACCCGACCGACGTCGTGATCCTCGACGACCACTACGATGGGACGAACCTGTCGTGGGAGGTGCCGGACGGCAATTGGACCGTGATCCGCTTCGTCGTGTCGAACACCGGGCAGCGGCTGATCGTGCCGAGCCCGAATTCCGACGGGCTGTTCATCGACTTTTTCGATCCGAAGGCCACCGAGCGGCACCTGGGGCACATCCTGGGGCGGCTGGGCATCACGAAGGAGAACGCGGACGAGGTCGGTCTCGGCTACCTCGAGTTCGACTCGATGGAACTGGACGAGGCGACGCCGTGGACCGACGCGATGGACAGCCTCTTCGCCGCGCATCACGGATACGACGTTCGGCGTTTTCTGCCGGTGTTTTCGGGGTGGGAACTGCCGGAAGGGAACGACGCCTTCCTGTACGCCTTCCGCAAGACCGTCAGCGACCAGCTCATCCTCAGCCACTATACCACCGGGCGGGATTTCCTCGCCGGGTACGGCATCGACCTCGTGGCTGAAGCCGGGGGGCCGGGACCGCCCATCTGGGATTCGTGCCCGGTGGATGCCTTGAAGGCGCTGGGCAACGTGAGCATTCCGCGCGGCGAATTCTGGGTGCGCAACCAGTACAACATCTTCCTGGTCAAGGAAGTCGCCAGCGCCTCCCACATCTACGGCCTGGGAACCGTGGATGCCGAGTCGTTCACGACCTGGCGGCGGTGGAAGGACGGTCCGCACGCCCTCAAGCCGTGGGTCGACCGGGCCTTCACCGAGGGCCTCAACGCGGTCACCTTCCACACCTTCGCGAATACGCGGCCCGAGTTCGGATTTCCGGGCCGGGCCTACCACGCCGGCGTGGATTTCAACCCGACGACCACGTGGTGGGAGCAGGCCAAGCCGTTCGTCGACTACCTGTCCCGCAATTCGTACCTGCTCTCGCAGGGCACCTTCGTCGCGGACGTCGCGTGGTACTACGGCGACCGCGCGCCCAACTTCTTTCCCGAGCGGCAGGGCGATCCGGACAGCCCGCGCATCGCCGACCTGGGGCCCGGGTACGACTTCGACGTCGTGAACACCGACGTCATCCTGAACCGCATGGCGGTCTCGGGCGGAAAGGTGACGCTGCCCGGCGGCATGGAGTACCGCCTGCTGGTCCTTCCGAACCGCGAGGACATCCCGGCCGAAGTCATCGCCCGGGCCGAGGAACTCGCCGCCGCCGGGGCGAACGTGCTGATCCAGAATCCCCGCATCGCGATGGCGTTCAAGGGGAATGCGCTGCGGAACATGAGCGTCGACGACGCACTCGCCGGCCTGGGCGTGGTGCCCGACTTCGTGGGCGACACCGAAAAGCTGTCTTTCATCCACCGGCGCATCGGCGGGGTAGAAGCATATTTCGTTCGGAATCGGACCGACCAGCCGGTGACCGAGACCGTGCAATTCCGGGCGACGGGTCGGAACGTCGAATACTGGGATCCGGTCACGGCTGCCCAGTACGCGATTCCCGACGCTGCCCGCGAGGGTGAGTACACCACGGTCGACCTCGCACTGCCGGCCCATGGATCGGGCTACGTGGTGTTCGCGGGCGAACGCCGCGAACTGCCGGCCTACGGGGAACCGTCGGGGAGCGTGGTCGCGGAGATCGGGGGCCCCTGGACCCTGTCCTTCCCCGAGGGCTGGGGGGCGCCCGCGTCCGTGACCGTGGACTCGCTCATCTCGTGGACCGAACACGCCGACGAGGGCGTCCGGTACTTCTCGGGCACGGCGACGTATTCGACCCGGTTCAGCCTGGCGCAGGGGGCGGTCCGCGGCGAGGGCGCCGTCACCCTCGACCTCGGCGAGGTCAAGGACGTTGCGGAGGTCTTCGTCAACGGCCGCTCGGCCGGCGTGCTCTGGACGTTCCCCTATGCGGTGGACATCTCCGGGTACGTGAGCGAGGGCGAAAACGAACTGGCGGTCGAGATCACGAACCAGTGGGTCAACCGGCTCACCGGTGACATGCAGCTTCCTCCGGAGCAGAAGTTCACCAGGACCAACCGCCCGCCCATCACCCGGTCGACGCCCGGGCTCGGCGACGAGGAATTCCGGGTGCAGCGGTCGGGGTTGATGGGGCCGGTGGTCATTCGGGCGGAGGAGAAACGGTAGACTGAGGAGGGTTTCGTGGGTTCGTGTGCAATGTCGGGCTTGGATACGGACGTTTCGAAGGCGGCCTAGGCGAACCCGTCCAACGGGCTCCTCGTCGTCACCCCCTTGCCCAGCACGTGCGTGTAGATCATCGTCGTCTTCAGGCTCACGTGCCCGAGCAGGTCCTGCACCGTGCGGATGTCCGTTCCCGCCTCGAGCAGGTGCGTCGCGAAGCTGTGGCGGAACGTGTGGCACGTGACCCGCTTGGCAATTCCCGCCTCCAACGCCGCCCGGCGCACGTCCTTCTGCACCGTCGCCGGCGACAGGTGAAACCGGACGATCTCGCCCGTCCCGCGGTCCGGCGAGCAGATCGACGACGGAAACAGGTACTGCCACCGGAATTCCCGCGCTGCATGGGCCGACTTGCGCTCGAATGCGAACGGCAGCGGTACCCCGCCTAACCCATCCGCGAGGTCTCTCTTGTGTATGAGTCGGACCCGTTCCACCTGGTCCTTGAGCGGAATGCGCAGCGATTCGGGCATCATCGTGTCCCGATCCTTCGCCCCCTTTCCGGCCTTGATCTGGATCACACCCCGCTCGAAGTCCAGGTTCATGACCCGCAGCGTCACCGCCTCCTGGATGCGCAGCCCGCAGCCGTACAGCAGCCGGGCAACGAGCCCGGACGCTCCCCTGATCGCGGAAAGCACCCGCGGCACCTCGTTGCGCGCCAACACGGTCGGAAGCCTTTTCGGCGCCCGTGCCCGCGTGAACAGCCCGATGTCGTCGACTTCCCGTTCGAGGACGTGACGGAAGAGGAAGACCAACCCGTTCAGCGCCTGGTTCTGGGTTGAGGCCGAGACGCGGCCCTTGACGGCCAGGTCCTCGAGGAAGGCCCGGATGTCCTCTTCGCCGAGATCGCTCGGGTGACGCATGTGGTGGAAGCGCACCAGTCGCCGCGCCCACCCGAAGTAGGCCTCCTCGGTGCGCGGCGACAATCCGCGCCGCCGGCACACGGCGTGCATTCTGCGGCGGAGATCGCCGGGACGGGGTTCTGGTTTCGGGTCGTGCATGGCGTTCGCTTCGTGGAAAGGAGGGAGAACGCCCGGGAGATGTAACGCCCGAGGGCCGAATATGCGGGTCCGACGCTATGCGACGAGCCGTTCGATAGCGGGATCGCCCGCTTGCGGAAGGGGATTGTGCCTCCTACACTTATGGTTGTCGCGTCGGCTCGCTATGGAGATCAGGCCTAGCGGGGTGTGCGGGACACAAGACTGTTATCGCTCGCCCTGACGCCGCGGCCAATCGGTCTGCATAGCAAGCCTCACCAGGGCTACCGGGCTGCCATGACGATTCTCGCCGGGATCGGCTGAATAGGTTGGCGAGGGTCTCGTCAGTGCTCGCTGGGCGATTCGCTCGCACTGATTCTGAGACCCGAACTTGCGGCGGCTCGAATCGGCGAACGACCTGCGCGGGTCTCCCTCGCCGTCGCGAGGATCGACCCGTGGCGCTGGCGCGCAAGGTGACCTCCGTCCGCGATCGATAACCAGACGATGCTGCGGGCTCGCGCTGGCGTTTTCGGCTTCGGCTTGCTACCGTTGTCTGAGCTTTCTGGGGCGGGCGCGGGGCTTGCCGCAGATCGCCAGACGTTATCGCTCGCCCTGACGCCGCGGCCAATCGGTCTGCGTAGCAAGCCTCACCAGGGCGACCGGGCTGCCGTGACGATTCGATCCGGGAAGGGCTGTTAAGGATGACGAGGGTGTCGTCCGTGCTCGCTGGGCGATTCGCTCGCACTGATTCCGACCGCTGATCTCGCGGCGGCTCGAATCGACGAGCGACCTGCGCGGGTCTCCCTCGCCGTCGGCGAGGATCGACCGGGGGCGCTTGCGCGCCAAGTGACTTCAGACCGCGATCGATAACCAGACGATGCTGCGGGCTCGCTCTGGCGTTTTCGGCTTCGGCTTGCTACCGTTGTCTGAGCTTTCTGGGGCGGGCGTGGGGCTTGCCGCAGATCGCCAGACGTTA